>JBBTRT010000017.1:0-10996 GCA_038065055.1 Patescibacteria group bacterium | reverse complement strand
AAAAAGGTTACTATATCAATCCTTTTATCTCTGTGAGCCGGCTGGGATTTGAACCCAGGACCAATCGCTTAAGAGGCGATTGCTCTACCGCTGAGCTACCGGCCCATATCTTAATTTCCTAATTATACAACTGTCTTCACTACCAACAAACAACCCTTGGTTAAACTGACTCTTGCGGATTTTCCCATCATCACATTGCTCACCCCTCTCCCTTTCCCAACCTGCAAGGTCTCACCTCGCAGGCCCCACTTCAATCCTTTGGTAGTTACTTTCTGACAATCACCCAATAGGGGAACAAGCGACACCAGATCGCCTTTTTCCCCGGTTATAGTTATTGTATCTCTGACAATTTGCAGCTCCTGATTGCCCTCAATCACTTTAATCTTCAGCTTGCTCTTGGCCATCACCATTAAATTGCTGATCATGTGATCTAATCTTCTTCCCAAAAACCCAACGACAATTACTTCTTTAATTTTCTTTTTCTCGCAGTAATTTAAGGCTAACTCCGTATCCGTCAAATCCTTATCTTTTGGATATTTAATTACTTTCACTCCGGCCGGAATTTTCTTTAGCGAATCCATATCCCCGATAATTAAATCCGGCTTCAGCCTCAGCTTTAAAATATGCATGGTTCCGCCATCTACCCCAATCAAAATATCTCCGGCTTGCCGCTTAATTTTCGGCGCACAGCTCAACTCTCCATTAGTAAACACCCACGCTCGCTTCATATCTTAACTTCGATTATAATATAAGGTTATGCAATTTTCCCTAAAGTCCACTTTTAAACCCACCGGCGACCAACCCCAAGCTATTAACCAATTGGTTTCCGGTCTGAAACAAAATAAATCCCACCAAACTCTCCTGGGGGTCACCGGCAGTGGCAAAACATTTACTATTGCCAACGTCATTCAAGCCGTGCAAAAACCCACCCTGATCATTTCCCACAATAAAACCTTAGCTGCCCAGCTTTACCAGGAATTCCGGGACTTCTTTCCCCAAAATGCCGTTTCTTACTTTGTCTCTTATTACGACTATTACCAGCCCGAAGCTTATATTCCCAAAACCGACACCTATATTGAAAAAGAAACCAATATTAACGACGAAATCGACAAACTTCGCCTTTCCGCCACCGCCAATTTGCTCACCCGGCCGGACACGATTGTCGTTGCTTCCGTCTCTTGTATTTATAACCTCGGTTCGCCGGTTAAATATGGCCAATATGTCTTAGAATTGATCGAAGGCCAGCTCATCGACAAAACCACGGTTCTTACCCGCCTGGCCGATTTGCAATACGAACGCAATGATATACAACTCAAACGCGGTATCTGGCAGTTAAAAGGCGAAAACCTGCTCATTCACCCGGCCTACACTGATTACTGCCTTAAAATAACTCTCCTGGATAACCAAATCGAGTCTATGGACCGGGTCGATCCAATCAGTCTCGAACCCTTGCCTGAATCCCGGACTAGCCCCAGGCGCGAAACAATTTACCCCGCCAAACATTACCTGACTAATCCCATTACCCAAAAAGATGCCATAAAGAAAATTCGACAGGATTTAAACCAGCGCCTCAAAGATTTTAAAAAGCAGGGCAAAATAATTGAAGCCTTTCGTTTGGAACAAAAAGTTAACTACGACCTGGAGATGATCGAATCTCTGGGTTTTGTCAACGGCATTGAAAACTACTCCCGTTATTTTGACGGCCGCAATCCCGGCGACCCGCCTTTTTCTTTGCTGGATTATTTTTCCCACGCCTCCAAAAAATTCAATACCGCTAATTTCTTAACCGTCATCGACGAATCCCACATGGCCGTTCCCCAAATCCGCGGCATGTATAACGGTGACCAATCCCGCAAACAAACTTTAATCGATTACGGTTTCCGTTTACCCGCCGCCATTGATAACCGCCCATTAAAATTTCTGGAATTTCTCCACCTCGTCCCTCAAACCATTTATGTTTCCGCCACTCCCAACGACTGGGAAATTTCCCAAAGTGGGGAAGTCGTGGAACAATTAATCCGCCCCACCGGCTTAATCGACCCTGTTATTTCCATCCGTAAAACCTCCGGTCAAATAAACGACTTAGTTAGGGAAATCAAACTCCGGGTGGCCAAAAAAGAACGCGTTTTAGTCACCACCTTAACCAAAAAAAACAGCGAAGCCCTTTCCGAATACCTTCAGGGATTATCCTTGAAGGTCAAATACCTCCACAGCGATATCGTTACTTTGGAACGCTCGGATATCTTGGCTGATCTTCGCTCCGGCAACTTCGATGTTTTAGTCGGCATCAATTTATTGCGCGAAGGCCTGGACTTACCCGAAGTTAGTTTAGTCGCTATTTTGGACGCTGATAAAGAAGGCTTTTTGCGCTCCGCCACCGCCTTAATTCAAACCATGGGCCGCGCCGCCCGCCACTTATCCGGCCAAGTAATTATGTATGCCGACCGGATCACCGGCTCGATGCAACGGGCCATTGACGAAGTTTCCCGCCGCCGCCAAATTCAGCTGAATTACAACCAAAAACACCATATTAAACCCATCTCCATCAGTAAACCAATTCGCGACCGCCTGATCGCCCAGGTGACAGAACCAAAAATAATTCCCTTTGACCCAACCAATTTAACCGCCGACGATAAACAAAAAATGAAAAAAACTCTGAAGAAAAAAATGTTATTGGCTGCCAAAAATTTAAACTTTGAACTGGCCGCCAAATTAAGGGATCAATATGGACAACTTGATTAAAGTCCGGGGCGCCCGCCAGCACAACTTAAAAAATATCGACTTGGATATTCCCAAGGAAAAACTGGTGGTTTTCACCGGCCTGTCCGGCTCCGGCAAAAGCTCCTTGGCTTTTGACACGATTTACGCCGAAGGCCAGCGCCGCTACGTTGAATCGCTATCCAGTTACGCCCGTCAATTTTTGGGCCTCATGACCAAACCCGACGTCGATAGTTTATCCGGCTTGTCTCCGGCCATCGCCATCGACCAAAAAACCACTTCCCGTAATCCGCGCTCTACCGTCGGCACCATCACCGAAATTTATGACTATCTTCGACTTCTTTATGCCCGCGCCGGCCGGCCTCACTGCCACCATTGCGCCAGGGAAATCAGCCCGCAAACCATCGATCAAATTGTTAACCAGATTAAAAACCTGATCGTTGAATCCTTGGTCGGCCAAAAACCCTCCCGCTTTATGATTTTATCGCCAATCATTCAGGACAAAAAAGGCGAGTTTACCGAACTATTCAAAAGTTTAACCAAAAAAGGCTACAGCAAAATTCGGCTCGACGGCCAAATCCACAACTTAACTGATGACTTTTTATTAATTAAAACCAACCGCCACACCATCGACGTTGTTATCGAACGCTTAAGCATCACCAAAAAAGATTTAACCGGACTTCACTCCCGCTTATTCAACAGCCTGGAAAAAGCCAATGATTTATCCGGCGGCCTGAGTATTATCAGCCAAATTAACGACCCGTCTTTAACCTTTCCTGACCAGCCCAAAGACTTTACCGACCATTTATTTTCCCAAAAATACGCCTGTCCTGACTGCAATTTATCCTTGCCGGAACTGGCTCCGCGCTTGTTTTCTTTTAACTCTCCCCATGGCGCCTGCCCCAACTGCACCGGCCTGGGCACCTTATTAAAGATTGATTTAAATAAATTAATCGCTCCGGCTTTATCGGTTTTTGAAGGCGCGATTATTCCTTTGGCCACTCAAATGTCCGTCGGCACCTGGATCCGGCCCAAAATCGAAACCCTGTTTCAATTGGAAAAAATCGACCCCAAACTAAGCTGGAAAGAACTGCCGGAATCTTTTCAGCTTAAACTGCTTTACGGCTCCGTCATTTGGGAAGGTTTTGTCACTCATCTCGAACGCCGCTACCGCGAAACCGACTCGGATTTTATTCGCAGTGAAATCAGCAAATACATGAATGAAGAAGTTTGCCCCACTTGCCAGGGCAGCCGCTTAAAACCTGAGGCCTTATCCGTTACTTTTAATAATTTAAATATTTATGAATTAACCACTCTCTCCATTAAAGATTGTTTAACCATAACTAAAAATGACAGTCAGTTAAACTCCAAAGAGTTAGCCATCGCCAAACTGATTCTTAAAGAAATTAACACCCGCTTGGAATTTTTGCTTTCCGTGGGCCTGGATTATTTGACTCTTTCCCGTCAGGCCGGGACTTTGGCCGGCGGCGAAGCCCAGCGTATCCGCCTCGCTTCCCAAATTGGTTCCGGCCTCACCGGCGTGCTTTATGTTTTAGACGAACCCTCCATCGGCCTCCACCAACGGGATAATCAAAAACTAATCGCCACTTTAAAAAAACTCCGCGATCTGGGCAACACTATTATTGTAGTCGAGCACGACAAAGACATCATGCTTCAAGCCGATTATCTGGTGGACTTCGGCCCACGGGCCGGCAAACACGGCGGTCACATTGTTGCCGCCGGCACTCCGACCCAAGTCATGGCTAATAAAAATTCCCTCACCGGCCAATTCCTAAAAAATCATCACGGTATCTCTATTCCCTCTGTCTATGATCTAAAATCTAAAATCTATCATCTAACTCTCTCCGGCTGTACTCAAAACAATTTAAAAAATTTAACTGTTGATTTTACTTTAAACCGTTTAATTGTCATCACCGGCGTTTCCGGTTCCGGCAAAAGCAGTTTAATTCACGACACGCTTTATCCGGCCGTCAAAGCCAAATTAAATCCTTATTTTAAGCAGGTAAAAAATAATTTTTTAAATCTTGAAGGTGCGGAAAGTCTCACCCGTGTCGCTTTAATTGATCAAAGTCCCATCGGCCGCACCCCGAGAAGCAATCCGGCTACCTACACCAAAGCTTTTGATTTCATTCGCGCTATTTTTGCTCAAACCAAAGCCGCTAAAATCAACGGTTTCAAGCCCGGCAAGTTCTCATTCAACGTTAAGGGCGGCCGCTGCGAAGCCTGCCAGGGCGAAGGCCAGGTAAAAATCGAAATGCAGTTCATGCCCGACGTCTACATTACCTGCGAAGTTTGCAATGGCCGCCGCTACCAGCAGCCGACTTTGGAAATTTTATACCAGGACAAAAACATCAGCCAGGTTTTAGACATGACTGTTAGCGAAGCCCTGAACTTTTTCCCCAGTTATTCCGGTTTAACTCCCAAACTGGTTACTTTAAAAGCCGTTGGTTTGGATTACATCACCCTGGGCCAGCCGGCCCCGACTTTATCCGGCGGCGAAGCCCAGCGGGTCAAACTCGCCCGGGAACTGTCTGTCAAAGGCCGCGGCCAAACTTTATATTTGCTGGACGAACCTACCACCGGCCTTCACTTCGAAGACTTGAAAAAATTAATTTTTGTTTTAAAACAATTAGTGGAGCAGGGGAACACCGTCATTGTTATCGAACATAATTTAGAAGTCATTAAAAATGCCGACTGGGTTATCGATCTCGGCCCGGAAGGCGGGGATGGCGGCGGCCAAATAGTCGCCCAGGGCTTGCCCGCCGATATTATTAAAGCCAAACAATCTTACACCGGAAAATTTCTTAATAACTATGTTTAAACCTAAAACTGCCGGAGTTCCCGCTACTCCCGGTGTTTACTGGTTCATGCAATCCGGGAAAGTAATTTACGTCGGCAAAGCCAAAAATCTCAAAAACCGCTTAAACAGCTATTGCCAACTGGCCCGGTTAGACCCTAAAACCAAGCTCATGCTCCAAACTGCCGACCGGCTTAAATTCAAAACCTTAACTTCTGAAATCGAAGCCATTTTAACCGAAAGCCAGTTAATTAAACTTTACCAGCCGCGCTTTAACTTAATTTTAAAAGACGATAAATCCCCGGTTTATTTAACTATTACTAAAGAGGCTTACCCCAGGATTTTAATTACCCGTCAAACCGGCACCTTCGGTCCTTTCAGCTCCAGCCGCACTTTGCGCCAAATTCTGGAACGCTTACGCCATATTTTTCCTTTCTGTAACGCCTCCCCGGCTCAAAAAATGCATCACCAGGCCTGTTTTTACTTTCACTTAAATCTCTGCCCCGGCGCCTGCACCGGAATAATTACCCCCAAAGATTATCAGAAAAATATTCATTCACTGACTTTATTTTTCCAAAACAAGCAAAAACGCCTGATTTCCAAGTTAAAAAAAGAGATGCTTACTTTCAGCCAAGCTAAACAATATGAATCCGCTGCTTTGGTTAACCGCCAGCTTCAGGCTTTAACTAATTTCTGGCAAGCCAAATTAATGTCTTTGGAACTGCCGCACCTTAATCAGGACCATGTTTTTCTGGAACTTAAGCGCTTATTCAAGTTTCCGGTCCATCGGATCGAAACCTATGATATCAGCAATCTGTCCGGTACCAACCCCACTGGCGCGATGGTGGCGGCCATTAATGGCCGCCTGGACAAAAGCCAGTACCGTTTATTTAACATCCGCAGCCTCACCACCAGTAACGACCCGGCCATGATGGCGCAAATGTTGAAACGCCGGTTAAACCATCTGGAGTGGGGGAAGCCGGATTTAATTATTGTTGATGGTTCACTCACCCAAATTAAAGCAGTTTTAAAAGTCATGTCCCGCTTGCCCGGCGGATGCCGGGTTATTGGTTTAGCCAAAAAACCCGATCGCTTAGTTTTCTATGATCCAAAAACTCGCCAAAAAACCATCAAACCGCTTCCATTGGAAAATAGCGCCTGCCGCTTGTTGATTCAACTCCGCGACGAAGCCCATCGTTTCGGCCACCAACAGCACCTCCGCCTCCGCAACTTCAGGTACTCTACCTGAAGTCAAATTTCCTCAATAACAAAACCTTTAACCATCCACAGATCTCTTTCGTCAATTTCCTCAACAAATGTTTTATATGAATTTGCCAGTTTAGTTTGTGAGAAATACTCCAGAATTTCCTCCCGCTTTACCCATTCCTGATCAAACATCCCTAAATAATTTTGATAACTGGAGTATTTATAAACTTCAGGTACTCTACCTGAAGTCAGCCCTATTGGATTCCGGTGAATATATTTCGACAAATATATTAATTGAGGTTCGCTTGTCACCCTGACGGCCTTATAAACCCCCTGGAACAAAGGTCCGATCCTTTTATATTTCTTATTAAAGTACATCGCATATTTAACTGTTAGCGATCTCATAAAATAATTGATTGCCTCAGCGTCTTTCTGCCAAACTAATAAGTGGAAATGGTTTGGCATCAAACAATAAACCAGTAATTTTAGCCGTTCACAATAATTCTTCAACTTCCTCGACGGATACAACTTCAGGTACTCTACCTGAAGTTCTTCCGAACAAAGGTAAACTTTCAAGTAGTATAAAAAAGTTTTATAGTCTTGATCGTCTAAAAATATCAATCCTTTATTGACTCCGCGGTTGTAGAGGTGGTAATAGCCGTTTTCATGGTATTCTTTCAGCGCATTTTTGGCAGGCATCAACTCTACTATACAACTTCAGGTACTCTACTTGAAGTGTCTTTCTGTAACTTTTCCATTACCCGGCTGTAAAATCTTAAATTATGGATTGTGGCCAGCCTTACCGCGGTTAAATCCTTAATTTTAAACAAATGCCGTAAGTACGCCCGGGAATAATTCTTACACAGCAAACAGTCGCAATTTTCATCCACCGCCTCGCTGTCACAATAATATCTTTCCTTATCCGGCGTGTAAAATTTATAACCTTTTATTCCGCCATCGCTCACATACAACCGCCCATGCCTGGCATCCCGCGTCGGCAGCACACAGTCAAAAATGTCATAGCCCATCTTCGCTAAATTAACCATCTCATCCGGTTTGCCGATTCCCAAACCATATAGAAAACTGTCTTTCAGCGTATTGTCCGCAATTATCTGCGCGCTTTGGTAATCAAACTTGCCTTCATTATCCATCGGCCAACCCCCGTAGCCAAAACCATCAAAACCCATCTCTGCCAAACGTAAACTGCACTCTTTTCTTAAATCCGGATATATCCCACCCTGCACCACCCCGACCAAATACGGCTTAATTTCTCTGCCCTCAACTTGTTTGTCAAACTCTTCTTTAGACCGTCTCGCCCAATTAATCGTCCTTTCCACCGTGACTTTAGCAGTCTGATAGTTTACCCCCGGCGGCGTAAAATCATCCAGCACCACCAGCAAATCCGTCTTTAATTTTAACTGAAAATCAATTGATTTTTCCGGCGTCAGCAATACCTTTTTCTTTTTATTCAAATGAAACGACACGCCTTCGTCAGTCACCTTGCCGCTGCCTTTTTTCGCCAAACTCATCACCTGAAACCCGCCGGAATCGGAAATCAATGCCCCCGGCCAATTCATAAACTGCCCGATTCCTCCAAATTTATCCAGTACTTTTTTTCCTAAATCCAAATACAAATGCAAAGTATTCACCAAAATTCCCGGCGTTTTAGTATTAATAATATCCTGGCTGTCCACACTCCGTACCACCGCTTTAGTTGCATCCGGAAAAAATAATGGCAAAGCTAATTTTTTATTTTTGAATTGGAAAAATTTGCGGCTCATGCTAGGATTATATAATGAATTCGACTAAAATCCTGATTGCTTTATTAATTATTATTATCGCCGGTTTGATTTTCTGGCCCAAACCCAAACCAGTTACTACGCTTATGTCATCACCTTTACCCTCCCCCTCAACCCCAACAGCTCCTTTAAATCAACCAGCTTCCGTCACTCTTAAAACCACTGCCGGCGATATTACCATCGAACTGGACACTAAAAACACCCCGATTACCGCTAATAATTTTATTACCCTGGCCCAAAAAGGCTTTTATGACAACACTATTTTCCACCGGGTCATAAAAGGTTTTATGATCCAAGGCGGCGACCCGAAAGGGGACGGCACCGGCAGTCCGGGCTATAAATTCAACGACGAACCCTTCGCGGGCGAGTATATTCGCGGCGCTGTTGCCATGGCCAATAGCGGCCCCAACACCAACGGCTCCCAGTTTTTTATCATGCACGCTGATTATGCCTTACCCAAAAACTATGTTATCTTCGGCCAGGTCACTGCTGGCCTGGACGTGGTCGATAAAATTGCCACTTCTCCGGTAACCGCCAATTCCTTCGGTGAACCTTCTCAACCCGTTAATCCAATCTCAGTCCTATCTGTCTCTGTTTTGTGATATAATAGATATCAGTTAATAAAAAAACAGATCTGGTTTAAGGTCTCAATTTCGGTATGTATCAACAAAGAAGATTTTCCCGCCGGCCCCGTCAGCCCCGGCAATTTGATCCCTCGTTTTTAATTCAAAGAACTAAAGGCCAGGTTAAACTGGATGTCGTCCCTATTACCCACGAATTCGCTGATTTTGCGATCGAGCCGGCGCTTAAACTCAATATTCAAACTAAAGGCTATCTTGTTCCCACCCCGATCCAAGATCAGGTCATTCCCCACATTCTTGACAGTAAAGATGTCGTCGGCATTGCCAATACCGGCACCGGTAAAACTGCCGCCTTTTTAATTCCCCTCATCAACAAAGTCTTAAAAAATCCTCAGGAAAAAGTCTTAATCGTCACCCCTACAAGGGAACTGGCCTCCCAAATAGAGGCTGAATTTATGGCTTTAAGCGGCAATCTTCGCTTAAGCTCCGCTCTTTGTATCGGCGGTGCGGCCATGGGCCGGCAAATTCAAAGACTCAGGCAAAACCCCGCCTTTGTCATCGGCACTCCCGGCCGTTTAAAAGACTTGCTTCAGCGCCGCATTTTAAACTTAAACAATTTTGCCAACATTGTCCTGGACGAAGTCGATCGCATGCTGGACATGGGTTTTATCCACGACGTCCAGCACTTAATTTCCTTTTTGCCCGCCAAAAGGCAGTCGCTTTTCTTTTCCGCCACCATCGAAGGCAAAGTCCGGGAAGTTATGACTGGATTTTTAAAAAACCCGGTAATCATCTCAGTTAAAACCCATGACGTGGCTGACAGCGTTGACCAAAAAATTGTTCATCTGGCCGGCAAAAGTAAAATCGATGTTCTTCACGATCTCTTAATCCAGCCCGGATTTGATAAAGTCCTGGTTTTTGGCCGCACCAAATGGGAAATGGAAAAATTGGCCCACTCGCTCATCGAGCGCGGTTTTAAAGCCACTGCCATTCACGGCAACAAATCCCAAAACCAGCGCCAGCGGGCTTTAAACCAATTCAAGCGCGGCGAGGTTAAAATCTTATTGGCTACCGATGTGGCCCAAAGAGGTTTGGATATCGAAGACGTCAGCCACGTCATTAACTATGATTTACCTGAATCCCAGGAAGACTACATTCACCGCATCGGCCGCACCGGCCGGGCAGACAAAAAGGGAATTGCGATTACTTTAATTAATTAAAGTGCTATAATGGATTATGTTAAAGGTTGGAGATTTACTGGTTCGCTTTGGTAAGATTTTAAAAATTTCGGCCATCAAAACTGATTCTGTTGAACTGCATCCGTTTTTCAACTTAAAAACCAGCAGCGGCCTAACTTACTCTATTCCGACTGAAAGTCTTAATCACGGCCAAATCCGCCCCATTGTCACTCTGGAAAAACTAAACCGGATTTTAAAAACTCTTTTTATGAAAACCAGCCCTGTGACTGTTTCGGTTGACGTTATCGACACTAAAAACGCTTTAAACACCCACGAACTGGCCGAATCTCTCTTTCTGGTAAAAACTCTTTGGCTGGAAAAACAAAACCACACCGGTTTTTTGCCCAGCGGCCGCTTAAGTCTTTACCAACAGGCCTTAACCCAATCCACTGATGAAATTGCCGCCATCAAAAGTATTCTTCCCGACGAAGCCAAATTATTAGTCCTCTCCCTGTTAAAACAAACCAATTAATTCGGATTTTTCCGGCTAAAATTAACAAAACTGGGTTTAAACTGTTGTTTTGCTTTAATTTGCATTTGTCCCTTAACCCAATTATTTTTCCGCCTTTCTTCAAATTGGGCCAATAACCCCGGGTAGCTGCTTTTCTGTTTTGGTTGTTTCTGAAACGTCATTAA
>JBBTRT010000016.1:0-12394 GCA_038065055.1 Patescibacteria group bacterium | reverse complement strand
CTCATGGTGTCTCCTGTCCAAGTGAGGGTGCCGGCTGTTTGCGTCCCTGAATCGGAGATAGTCACCCCGGCTCCAGATACTGTATGGGTATTACCCACATTATTAAGAGTGATCGCCCGGGAAAGATCAAGGACATTTCCGGTTGAGTCAAGTCCGACTCCGCCACTGAAGGTTTGAGAGTAGGTAAGGTTGGCAATGTCAGAAGTAAAAGCAGTCGAGCCGGAAGCGCCTGTTTTACTCAAAGTCAAAAGTTCTCCGTTAAAAGCGGTTGCTGTTGAAGAAAGGGCCAGAGCCGTGCCTGTAGTTAAACTTGAAGAAGAAAGGGTAAAAGCATCAGCGGCGGTGACTGAATCAAAAGTAAAGGCGGTGGTGTAACCGGCGTGGGCAAGAGAAAGGTTAGCAGTGGGAGCAATAATGGAAGACCATGGCAGGGTTCCGGCAAAGGTGCCGGTGATTGTGCCATTACAACTGAGGTTCCCATTACTGTTGGTGACTGTACAACCGGTGCCTCCGTATCCTCCTGCAATATTTACATCTCCAGTCGCCGTTCCATTTAGGTTTAAGGCTCCGCTACCTTTGGCATCCAGACTATAGGCAATATTAGTATCTGAACCGGTGGCGGCCTGGGCGACTCCATTGCCGGCAGCAGAGGGGGTGAAGGTGGTGCCATTGGCGGCGGTACCGGCTACCCGAGCGAGATTAAAGACCGGGATCCCTGACTGCGAGGCGGTCAGAATATTTTGATCACCGGTTTCATTAAAGATGGCCAGGGCTTTGCCGGTGACTGCGCCGTCGACGTGGAGCTTGCCAGTTGGGGCAGTGGTGCCGATGCCTAAATTACCGGAGATATAGGTGTTATGGGCGACGATGCCGTTGGCGACGAAGTTGTGGGTGTTGGCAATTTGCAGATCATAGACGTGCTTGGCAGGTAAAATTTTGATGGAGGCGATTTTCTCGAATTGTAATTTTCCGTTAGGGTCTGACCTTTTTGGGGAAACAGATCCGTTAAGGTCAGACCCTGAATAAACGGCGATTTCGTCGCCAGTCTTGAGGTAAATGACTTTAGTCCAAGTTGGTGATATATTGTTATTAATGAGGGTTTTATTCAAACTTAAATCCCGCCAAGTTGAAGGAACAGCGGAGATATTTTCCAACTTAGGATTGATATTCTTTGGTTCGATTATTGCTCCGGTATTTACTAAAGTAGAAGGGGCAAATTTATTTTTAACATTAGTTGGATTAATATTGACTTTTCTTTGTTGGTTTGTTAGCATTTCTTTATTAAGGGAGGTAAAATTATGAACATTGTCATTGGCCCATTGGAAACTTTCTATATCGTTGGCGCTTTGGTTGTGGTTGCTTTGATTTTTGTTGTTTTCCCCCGTGGCGGCGCGCGCTAAATACGGGTGGTTGGCGGTAGTTTCAATTTTCTTGCCTGATTCAGTTGTTAATTCATAGATTTCTTTGAAGCCCATATCCAGGGTTTTCTCCACGGTTTGGTATTCAAATTGGCCGGTAGTTTCGTTTAAGGATAAAACTTTATCTCCAGGGATTATGTCTTTGATTTTTTTGTTAGTGACAAGGTCGGACCTTGTCAGCACCGGGATTAGGCTGTTTTCCTCAATACACTGGCCGGTTCGGTCAACCGTGAATTTTTCGGTTTCGCTGGCGCCGGAGGAGAGATTTAACAGATCGCCGGTGGCGGTATCGTTGCCGACGTAGCCGGAGATCAGGTGGCCGGAAGTCAGGTTGGCATTGGTGGCCCGGATAAAGTTTTGGGAAGTGGTGGAGCCGGTCAACAGCATCTGGCCGAGGCCGTCGGGAGCAATCGTGATATTGCCGTTGGTGCCGGTAGCGGTGGTGATGGTCATGGCCTGGCCTTTGATCGCGAAAGTGCCGGAACTGGAATAAACAAGGGGGTTGGCGGCGGCTAAAACCAAGGCGCCTTCCTGGGTTAAGACGGGAATTTGATTGGCCGAGGCCGAGGCCGATGGCGGAAATCCCTGCAAAGTTTCGGCGTTTAAGGCGTAGCCAACAGTGGCGATTGGTTGGCGGGGAGTGGCTTCGGCGTCGGTTTCCACGGTGACCCCCAGCCATAAATTGGCATTTTCGGTAAAAACCGAGGCGGGTAAGGCGGTTTGCGTCCCCAGTTCAACGGAAAAAATACCGTCCTGGTCCGGGTCCAGGTAACGCTGTTCTTCCCATAATTTGGCCGAGCCGGAGGCAGTGAGGCTGTTGTAAAGGATAAACCGAAAGTCGGTCGGCACAGTGATCGGGTTAGCGGACGAATCGGTTAATCTGGCCTGGAAAGATAAGTAGCGGTTAGGGGTAGTGGGGGAAGGCGCCTGAGGATAAGCTAAGCCGGCCGTAACCTGTTTAAAGATTTGGTTATAGCCAAAGATACCAAGGGCCAGGGAAAACAAAATAATCACCGGTAAAAACACGTAAGAGTAAAGATTAGCTAAATTGATCTGTTTTGATGGTTTTTGATAGATTTTAATGGGTTTATCTTGGGTAAATTCCTGGTAGCGGCGTAAAGAGGAGAGTTTGCGGTTCAGAGTGGACAAGGGTAAATTTAAAGAACGAAGATGTTTTTGATACTGTTGAGGCGAGAGACGGGAATCAAGATACTGATTAGTATCAGAGAGATAATTGTTGACGGTAGTTGGGGAAAGTTTAGCCTGGGTTAAAAATTTGGCAAAATGTTTCAATGACTCCTTGGGGTAAACGACAATGTCCAAGTTTGGCAGACCTTGAGTGAAGTTAGTTTCCAGCTGCTGGGTGGAGAATAAATATTGGGCAAAGTGGCGCAAAGAGGAGAGGCGGCGGTTGGCCGTCGCCACAGGCAAAGCGGTTAGGTATTGACGGTATTCGATACAGATAGTCGGAGTTAAATGATTAACTGATAGATCAGTTTCCTGCAAGGATTTAGCCAGCCAGGTGAAAAAGTAATTTAAGTCAGATAAATAATTGGCCCGGGTGGACGGAGAAATTTTCTTTTGGGCTTGGAGATGGGTTTGATATTGTTGGAGCAGGTTCATAATTATTTCATTCCCGGTGTGAAAGAATTCCCCACACCGGGAATGTTTTTGCGGCCGACCTCTGTAGATTACAAAAATTATATGGCATTATTAACTTCATGACTCTATATTAATAAGCAGTTGGTTTGATAAACAATCGAGCAATTTTCTTGAGTAAAATATCTGAATATTATTTGTTTCACGATAGTTTTCACTGATTAGAAAGATTAATTTAAGAAAACAGGGTGGTCCTTGACAGCCCAATTGTTGTGGTGTTACTATGCTTTTAATTACTAATCAATACTGCAATGAAGCTATTAAAGACTAAATTACTGTTTACTTTAGGGAGTGAAGCGGGCGAACCGGAGTATAAAAGTTATGAATGGCTGTATTTTAGGTTAAGCGAGTTTGACCGCGGGTCAGTGAGGGAGGCGGCGACTGAACTCGAGAAAGCGGGGTTAGTGGATAAGATCATCAGGGGGAATAAGGCATTATTCAGAATCACGGCTAATGGGAAAAGCCAGTTCGAGAGGCGAACGGCGGGGTGGGATAATATTTGGCGGGTGGCGATTTTAACTAGTCCTGGGGAAGAAGCCAGGCCGCTGGCAAGGGAATTGGGGCGTTTGGGCTATAAACGGGTGTCCCGGGCGGTCTACGTGACGATGTTTAGCGTATCAGAGGCAACCAAGAGATTATTCTTACAAACAAAATACCAAAATAAAGGCGAAGTCATCGAATCAAGGCGATTGATAGTGGGAGATAGTCTTCAACTGGCAAAAAACCTGTGGGGCCTGGAGGCTAAAACAAGGGAGTATCATGACTTTGTCAATCTCTGTGAAAGACTGCTAAAGCTTGCCCGCCAGAATATTATGTTATTAAAACAACCTAAATTAGGGTTCAAGTTAGCATTTGACCAATATTTCAGATTAATGAAGACTGATCCGGGTTTGCCGAAGAAGCTGTTGCCGGTTGATTGGCAGGCAGATGAAGCGAAAGAGTTGTTCTCCAGGCTAATAGCCTTGACAAATACCGCAAATTTTTAGGGAATTATTTCTGAATTAATTTGATTTCGTAGATTAATAAGGCCAAGGCTAACAGAGAAAGAAATAAGTGATAATAGAGTAAAAGGCAACAAGGAATAAACAAGGTGATATAGAGAGATAGCTTTTGATAGGTATATTGTGTAATTGGCAAGTGGAGTAAAAGCCAGATATGGGTGAGTAAAGTGATAATAATGAACCAGCTAAGGTAGGTTAGCCACGCGGGAATACCGGTGGTTAAAGGAAAGGCGGTTAAAGCTTTGGGTAGGGCAGGGAGAACCGGCAGGCCGGGTAAAGGCGGTAGGGTAAGGGTGGGAAAAGGTTTGGGAAAAGTGATGGTGATTGGTTGAGGGCGGTTGATAGTTAGTTTAAATGAAGGCAATATGGTAACGTTGCCACTGGCATCAGTGCTGGTGATCGAGACAGTGTAAGTGCCATAAGCAAGGTTGGCGCTAGGGATGAATTTGAAGGTGGTATTGGTGGTGTAGGCGGTTAAGATTAGGTCATTGAGAGAAAGAGTAAGGGTGGCGTTGGCTTCGGATTGGCCGCTAATAACGGGCAAGCGGTTAGCGGTGGTAAAAGTTAGTCCAGGCGGGATGGTGGTTAGGTCCAGGGAGGAAAGGCTGGGGGTGTGTTCGGCCACTTGATTAACTAAGATGAGCGGGGCAGTGGTATCCACGGTAAAGCTCCAGATGGCGCTGTCCCGGTCGTGAGTGTTCATGCCGATGGCTTTAATCATCCAGGTGTGCAGGCCTTCGCTTAAGCTATTAAGCGCGCGGGCAATAATGGTGATGCTGGAGCGGGAGATGTGGTCGGTGTTTTTAACTCCGTCCAACCACAGTTGGTAGTGGCTGACTTCAATGGCGCCAAGAGAAGGGTTAAAGATAAAGTTGGGAGCAGTAGTGTTGATGACGGAGTTATTTTTAGGGGAGATTAAAACCGGAGTGTCCGGTGGCTGGGCCACTGATTCCGGGACTGAAGCGGTAACTGCGGCTGAACCGGTGGCGGGATTGGTAACGGCATATGCCGGGTTAGCCAAGAGAAGAAAGAAGATGGCAAGGAGAAGCTTAGGCATTAAGACTAGTATACTCTGGTTTCCGGCGGCGCTTAAGGAGAAAAATTAGGATAATGATCAGGACCAGAATTCCGGCGGCCAGGGCGATTTCTTTGACAGGGACAATCCAGAAGTAGATTAAGCCCTGAACAGGTTGTTGGCTGGTGCCGATAACGGCATTAATTTTGGCGGTGTAACGGCCCAGGTGCCATTGGCCGGGAACAGTAAAATCATAAACACGGGAAGCAAACGGAAAGATATTTTTCGCGTCTAAATCCTGAGAAAAAACAGTTTGATTGAGCAGGTTGGTGACGGCAAGCTTGCCTTGGGGTTGAAGATGAATATCACCTAAGTTTTCAATTTCAGCGTTAATCTTGGTCGGGCCGTAGTATTTGAAAAATTTATCAGCGGTAAAAGATTTTAAATTAGCCGCTTCGGTAACATCGCCGATGACATTTAGGTAAACCAGGGTGCCGACTTTTTGAATAACAGCGGAGGCGGTTTGTTTGGGTTGGCCGATTAAACCTTCAAAACTGGGCTGGTAGGTGACCATGGCGTAATGGCCGCCGGGGAGGCCATTAGGAGGGATTTGGATAATCAGATTGACGGTTTGAGTTTCTTTGGGTTGGAGGAGAAGTTTTTTCGGGCTGACGGTGATCCAGGAAGATAGGCTCCAGCGGCCGGAGACCGCTTCGGTGACGGCCACGGGCGTGCCTTGATTGTTGTTGACAATAAAATCGCTGAAAGCGGCCTCAAAAGCCATTGGTTCTTCGGATTCGTTGCGGATTTTTAAGGTTTCCTGCAAGGTGGCGCCGGGGAGGCCGGAGACTTCGAGGCGGGGAGGAATAGCGGTGATGGAAATAGATTCTTGTCCAAAAACAGGTTTAGGTAGAAGTAATAATAGGAGTAAGGGCAGGAGTTTTTTCATAAACTAAAAGGTCGCCGTGGCGGTGTAAGTAATATTATTTTCATAGTCGCCGGCGGCCTGGGTGTTGGAAATTACCGCCCGGTAACAGAGATCAATATCTTCGCTGTCAGCCACGGTAGTGGAGTAAAACAATTGGCGGACGGTTTCACTGTCAGCCGTGGCCGGATATCTTCGGCTGCAGAACGCGCCGGCTCCGCCGGCGCAGGAGCTGGAAGCCGAGGCGTAAGTAAAGGTAACGTCAAAAGCGTCATTATTTTGAATCGAGTAGCCAAAACCTTTATTGTTGGTACTGGTCCAGTCGTCCCAGACGTCTTCAGTGGCGCTGGCATCAGCGGAAGTGTCCGGGATAAAAGTCGCGGTGCCGCCGTCTTTACCCATTTGATCGTTTTCAATCGCGGTCACGGCGTAGCCGCCGACGCCGTTGGTGGAGACTTTCAGGTTTTGGGCGCCGTCGCTAAAACTGTCGATGGCTAAAGTTCCCAAAGGAACCGCCGTCGCGGTAGTGGTGACATCGGTAGTAACGTTGCATTTGGTTTGGCCGGAAGCCACGGCGGCAAGAGTAAAAGAGATGGTCGGATCGACGGTGGCGGTAACCCGGACCGATTCGACGACGGCGATTTTGACGGTGGTGGAGTCAATCACAGCATAATTCTGGGTCCGGTCGCCTAAGTGTTGGATGGTAACCGTGTAAGTGTCGGCCGTGCCGGCGGCATGGCTGGCATTGGGTTTGGGATTGATTAATTTATTGGCGCCGCCAATGGTGAAAGTTAAGGCGGCATTAACTGAGTTGGTGCCGTTGTAGCGGGCTTCGAAACAGTGGTTGCCGCTAGCGCAGCCGGTGCCGGCCGAAACCGTCGCGGTCGCTGTTTCCCAGGAAGTAACGCCGCCGCTGGTGGGGGCGGTCAGACTTGGGGTAGTGACGCCGTAATCAAACCCGTCATGGTTGGGAATACCGTCGTTATTAGCGTTGGTTCCGGAAGGAATTAGAATGCGGATGGCGCCGTTGGAAACAGCGGTGGCAGTGGTAAAAGTAACCGTGTGGGTGGCCGAGCGGGTGGCAATGACCAAATCGCCGGATTGGATATCGGTGGCGTCCAGGCCGGCCGTGGTGGTGAATTGGGTGGCGCTGTAAATATCGTCTACGGTGTAAGAAGTGGCGGTGGAAGTATCGCCGATCATGACCGTATCGCCGGTAAATAAGTTAGCCGTGGAAGTAACGCCAACTAGGGTGGTGCCGGCAAGATGCAGGGAAGTTAAGGCGTTATAATAGGATAAGCGGGAAGTGGACAGAGTGTCAGCGGCAGCGGTAAGGTTGGCTGAGTTTAATGGTACAGGAAAAGTTAGAGCCAAAATACTGGTAATAGTTAAGCCAGCAATAAAACGTTTCATTTATGATAATAATAGTAACCGGCAAAGGTAATTGCAAGTAGCAAAAAGATAAGTTTATAAGGCAGGGCGTAGAAGATTAAAGTTTTTTCTAATTGGATGGTGGTGTCGCTGGGGGTAATCGCGGCGACGGTTTTGTAGCGGCCAAGGGGGAAAACGGAAACCCATTCCACACCCGGTGTGGGGGAATTTTTCACACCGGGTGTGTTGGAGACAAGATAGCGGGTGGAGTTGGCGAGGACATTGTCTTCGCGGAAGGGGAGAGTGGAAATTTTCCGGTTGAAGGTGTTGTAAATTTCCAATTGGCCGATGGCTTTAAAATAAGAGGGGCCGGTGTTTTGAATTTGGGTGGTAAATTTTATCGGGGAAAATGAGTCGATGAGGCAAATCGGGCCGGGGAATAAACAAGGGGCGGCGGCCAGCTGACTGATTTGGCCGGATTTGGCGGGTTGGCCGGTACTTGAAACAGTCAGCAAAATATTAGCGCCGATGGAGCCAAGGGTTTTACTGCCGGTGCCGGTAATGACGCCTAAATCAGATGATTCAAATAAAAAGGTTAAATAATAATCGGCTTCATGGGCGGCGGCCGGGACTTTAATTTTTAACACCAGTTCTTGCGTTTCGCCGGCTTTGAGTGGAAAGGCGGCAGGTAAGTCCAGGTCAGCGTTTTGCAAAGAGAAATAATCAGCGATTGGGGAGGGCGTGCGGTTGACTAAGGCTTGGCCGTCAGGGGTGGGTTCAAACGGGAAAATAGCGGCTTTAATAATTGTATCGTCGCCTAAGTTGGTTAATTTATAAACCTGGGTGATAGATTTGCCGGGTTTGACCATGATTTCCAGGATGGGCGGCCAAATGGATAAAGAAACAGTTTGGGCCGCCGCAGGCTTTGGGGGAATTATAAAATTTATAATTATTATAAAAATTATAACAGTTATATTTTTAACACTACGACCGTGTAATTTATTTAACATCATATTAATAACCGGGGGTGGCGATGAAGGTAATTGAGTTTTCATAGTCGCCAGCGGCTTGGGTAGCATTAATATTGACTTTATAAGTAACCGTAGCGAGCCGGGATTTACCGACGTTGACCGAAGACATGACAATGGCGCTGGTTTCACTTTGAGAGCTGTCAGTAAACTGTTTAAAGTAGGTAGAGTCGGTAAAAGCGGCCGGAACATCATTGCCGGACATATTGTAGCCAAAACCGTATTTAGCGGTATCATTCCAAACACCGGCTGAAGTTTCGGAGCAAGTACCGGAATTGCAGGTAGTGTCAGCAATAGTAATGGCGCTGGTTTGCATTTTTAAAGGGTGGTCTTCAGTGGCGGTGACTGAGTAGGCGCCGGCGCCGCCGCTGGAAACGGTGAGGGTGTTGGTTTGGGTGGCAAAAGTACTGGTAGCTAAAACGCCGAAGTCGATGGAGAGGTCAGAAATGGTAAAGGAAAAGGGGATGATGGTTTTAATATAAGGGAAGCCGGCCTTAACGTAGTAGCCGGAAGAAGCGTATTCGCCAGGGGCGGTTTGGCCGACCGTGTCCAAAATATTGTAATTAGCCGATGATTTGGAGCCGGAGGTCATGTTGAGGTTGGTCCATTGCAATTTATAATCGCTCGAGGACATGTTAGTGGCGAGCCAGGCGGCTAAAAGCAGGTTAATCATTCTTGGTCAGTGAGCTTGTCTATCTTGGTTTTTAGTTGGGTTCCGGAACGGAACAGTTTTTTCAGGTCAAGGTATAACTGATTTAATTGGTCTTTTTGATAATAAGGTATATGGCTTAAGTTGGCGATCAGCTGGGAAGTAATGTCGATTGCTTGAGTAATTTGGTTCCTAAAATCAATCGTCAGCCATAGAAGTGACGAGGTTTCCTCTTGAGAAATAAGGGAATTAAGGCGTTTGGATTGGTGCTGCAGGATTTTTATTTGGTTGCGGGCTATTAGCAGTTTAATGTATTGATTGCCAAAAATAAACGCCAATGGGGCCATTAATAAGAGGGAAATGAGGTTAGTTAAGTGATTGGTGCTGGTGAGGTCGGAATTTAGCAGAAATAGTAGGCAGAGTGCCAAACCGAGGTTAAAACCGGCCCATGGGTTGATGAAAAGACTTAAAGCGAAGAGAAGGAAGTTGGCGAGAAAGAACAAGGGGGAGTTAAGGCCGCCGGTGTCCAAAATGAGTAAAAGGGTGAGTAAAGTGATGATGATACTGTTTGTTACATAACGATACTTTTTGTTTAGGATAAAGATAATTAATAACAAGCCGGAGAGTTGGAAAGAAAACTTGGACAATTCAGGGTTAGAGGCCCAAATAAAGGTGAAAATCGCGGTGAGGATGAAAACCAGGGAGTGAACAATAATGGGCAGAGGCATGATATAATCATACAACATTTATGGCAAATGAAAAGGAAGGTTTTGTGCAGGAAAACGAATTGTTGATAAACTTATTATTACATCACGCTCCAAACGTGGTTCCTTTAGGGGTAATAACTAGTTATTTAGATGCGAGTGTCAATGGGGTTCAATCTGTAGTTGTCCGGGCAAGGGGCGCTTTGAAACAAAAGGATCATCCGCTACATGGGAAGGCTGAAATAGTAACTATGAACAGGGTTGGTTATAGATTAGTGCTAAAAGAGTGATAAAATTGGGGTATGGACCACAAACAGATTGAGAAAAAATGGAGCCAGAAGTGGAAAGATGAGGGTGTGTATCAGGCTGATTTGAAAAAGCCTAAGAAAAAATACTATAACCTGATGATGTTTCCGTACCCGTCAGCCGAGGGGCTGCACGTGGGGAATATGTACGCGTTTACCGGGGCGGATGTTCATGGCCGGTTTAAGGCGATGCAGGGGTATGAAGTGTTTGAGCCGATTGGCTTGGACGGGTTTGGGATCCACAGCGAAAATTATGCGATTAAGATTGGCAAGCACCCGATGGATCAGGCAAAAGTCAGCGAAAAGCATTTTTACGAGCAATTAAGCCGGATCGGTAACCGGTTTAACTGGGATAACCGGTTGGAAACGTATGATCCGGAATATTACCGGTGGACGCAGTGGCTGTTTACGCAGATGTTTAATCATGGTTTGGCGTATCGGAAAAAAGCCCAGGTGAATTGGTGCCCGTCGTGCAAGACGGTGTTGGCGGATGAGCAGGTGGAGTCCGGATTATGCGAAAGATGTAAAACCGCAGTGGAAAAGCGGGAAAACGAGCAGTGGTTTTTCAAGATTACCCAGTACGCGCAGCGATTGTTGGATAATATTGAGAAAATTAACTGGCCGGAAAAGATCAAGATTAGCCAGAGGAACTGGATCGGGAGGAAAGAGGGAATAAATATTACTTATAAAATTAAAGATTCGAAAGAAACGGTAACGGTGTTTACCACCAGGCCGGACACGAATTTCGGGGCGACGTTTGTGGTACTTGGGGTAGAACACGAACTCGTCGCAGAGCTCCTAAATGATCAATTTTCAAGTACCAATTTTCAAAAAAAACAAATTAAAGAATATGTGGAGAAGACGCTAAAAAAATCAGATATTGACCGGCTGGCTGAAGGCCGGGAAAAAACCGGGGTGTTTACCGGATTGGACGCGATTAATGATTTAACCAAGAAAAACATGCCGATTTTTGTGACGGATTTTGTGTTGGGAAATGTGGGGACTGGCGCGGTCGTCGGGGTGCCGGGGCATGACAAGCGTGATTTTGAGTTTGCGAAAGAGTTTAAATTAGAGGTAATTAGAGTGGTGGTGGGGGCAGATGGGGATAAATCAGAAATAACCAAATTGGAACAGGTGCAGGAAAATGAAGGGAAAATGGTTAATTCCGGATTTTTGGACGGAATGGAAATTCATGAGGCAACGGAGAAAATCATGGATTATATGGAGGATCAGGGAACAGGGAAAAGGGTGGTGACGTATAGGTTGCGCGATTGGTGTATTTCCAGGCAAAGATATTGGGGGCCGCCGATTCCGATGATATATTGCGAAAAATGCGCGAAGAGATTCACACCCGGTGTGAAAAAATCCCCCACACCGGGTGTGGGAATGGCTGGGTGGTACCCTGAGGAGAATCTGCCGGTGGTGTTGCCGTACCTTAAGAATTTTAAGCCGACTGATGATGGGAAACCGCCTTTGGAAAGGGCGGAGAAAAGCTGGTTATTTACCAAATGCCCGAAATGCAAGGGAAAAGCCAAGAGAGAGACAGATGTGAGTGATACGTTTTTGGATAGCAGCTGGTATTTTTTAAGGTATTCGTCGATTGACAAGGTCGGACCTTGTCATGCTAACAAGGTCCGACCTTTTGGGGAAGATTTGCCTTGGGATACGGATATAACCAATAAATTTCTCCCTGTGGATGCGTATATTGGGGGAGCAGAGCACGCGGTATTGCATTTGTTATATTCCAGGTTTGTGTGGATGGCCTTGCAGGATTGGGGATTTTTAGATAAAAAATTGGGCATTGAGCCGTTTCCGTTTTTGTATGGCCACGGTTTGATCATCAAAGACGGCGCCAAGATGAGCAAAAGTAAGGGGAATATTGTGAATCCGGATGAGTACATGGATAAATACGGGGCGGACGCGCTGCGGCTGTACCTGATGTTTATCGGGCCGTACGATCAGGGCGGGGATTTTAAAGATACAGGGATAAGGGGAATGAGCCGGTTTTTGGCAAGAGTGGAGAAATTGGTGGATTGCATCACACCCGGTGTGAAAAAATCCCCCACACCGGGTGTGGAATTATTGGCGAGATTAAGGCACAAGACTATCAAGAGGGTGACTGAGGCAGTGGAGAAGTTTAAATACAATGTGGCAATAGCGGCAATGATGGAGTTTGTGAATGGGTTGGAGAAGATGGGGACTGATAAGGATTCAATAAAGGCTTTAATTTTGCTATTGGCGTTATTTACGCCTTATATGGCGGAAGAGTGGTGGAGTAAGATTGGCGAGGAATTTTCGGTCCACCAACAGGCTTGGCCG
>JBBTRT010000015.1:0-20892 GCA_038065055.1 Patescibacteria group bacterium | reverse complement strand
TAAAATTAACGGCTGCGTAGCAACCAAGACTCCTTGTTTTAAAGCATAACCCTTGCCTTGATTAACGGGATAACTAATTAACTTGATAAATTTATATTTTTTTATTTGTTTTGCCGTGTCGTCGGTTGAGCCGTCATTTACAAGAATAAATTCCCATTGCGGTTGTAACTTATGCCATTCACTAATTTCCGTTAATCCGGTTTGAATGCGGTCCGATTCGTTGTAAACCGGGATTACGACTGAGATTTTTTGGGGGTAGCCACGCATATTAAAGATAAACCGAAAGGGATTTTAATATATTTTAACAGCCATAATTCCATTTGGCTTAACAATTTAATTGTATTCACGATTAAAAAATTATCGGTATTGGTTTGAAAATCAGATACGGTTTTAATCTTTAATAATTCTTTTATTTTTCTGATAATTACTGCCGGTAGCAACAGCCAGCTGAAATAATAACTGATAAAATTTATCTCCAGGTTATTTGCTTTCATTAATTGAATTAGATCGGATTTTGAGTAGCGCCGGAAATGTCCCAGCATTTTATCCCAGTATGAATAAAGCGTGGAATAAGCGGGGACCGATGCAATTATCATTCCGCTTGGTTTTAAGACTCTTTTTATTTCTCTGACAACTTTTTGATCGTTTTTAACGTGTTCTAAAAAATCCAAAGCCAGGACCAGCCGGAAACATTTATCCGGAAACGGTAATTTTTTCCCCGCGTCCGCGATGGATATTTTTAAACCTCTTTTTAAACCTTCTTTTTGGGCTAAAGCCGATTTATCCACACCGACACATTGCCAGCCGGCTTGGTTTAATTCCTCGATGATTTTTCCTGTCCCGCACCCAATATCTAGAGCCTTGCCCGGTTTCATTCGGCTGATTAGTTGTTTCACTATTGTCCGTTTATGCTGGTGCCACCAATGAGAGTTTTCCACATGGTAAAGTTCAGCGTATAAATCTTGCCGCATTAATCCGGACATATTTTTCTAGTATACTAAACTTAGATGAAAAAGATTTATTTGGTTTTAATCATTCTGTTATTTATTTCAAGCCGGTTTTATCATTTATTAGTTTTACCGCCGTTTTTAGACGAGCTGATCTATATCCGTTGGCTGAACGCCATTAAATTTTCCCGCGACTGGCTGCTGCCTTTAAAAGAATTTGGTTGGGAACCGTTAGGGATTTGGCTGGCTGGCCTGATTAATCAGATTTTTCCTGACCCATTATTTAGCCTGCGCTTAAACAGCGTTATTATTAGTTTTGTATCTTTAATAATGGTTTATCGGTTGGCCGGGAATGTGGCCGCCTTATTTTATGTTTTATCCCCAATAATTTTACTTCATGACCGTTTGGGTTTAAGAGGGGATAACTTGGTAATCTTAGGAGCCTTAATGGTTTTTTATGGTTTGCGTCAAAAAGCGCCGGTGTGGTGGGGGTTGGGAATAGCTATCGGTTTATTTAGCAAAACCACGGCGGCGGCTTTGCCCATAGTTGTGATTTTAAGCTATTTGTGGCAGCGTCCCAAACTAAAACATCGTGATTTTCTGGCAGGGTTTTTATCTTTGACTCCGATTTTATTTTATATCTTAAGCAACACTTTAAGCCAGGTTATCAATAAGCAAAGCACTTTTGTCGGGGACAGTTTAATTAAAAATAATCTTTTGCAAATCATTCCTTGGTTATATCAATATCTGACTTGGCCGGTTTTACTCTTAGTCCTCGGCGGTTTAATTTTGTCCCGGAAAAATAAATTATTATTATTAAGTTGGCTGGTCCCGCTGGTTTTACTCACAGTTTCGGCCAAAATTTTGTTTCCCCGTTATTTATTGCCGTTTATCCCGTTTCTACTGATTTATGCGGCTGATTGTTTTAATTGGTTAAATCACCAACTGCCCCGGGTTTTAAAACCGCTGTTAATTATTTTTGTCCTCGCCCCTGCCTGGTTTAGCTGGCAGATTAGTACTAATTTGCCGGCCGCGCCTTTGCCGGAAATCGATCAATGGCAGTATGTCACCGGTTGGCCATCGGGCTACGGGGTGAAAGAGCTTATCGACTATTTGCAGGCAAATCAGTTGGACCAGTTGTTAACTTATTCGCCGGAATCATTATTGACGGATACCGCTACCGGTAGTGCCTACACGGTGACAAATATTAGCCACGAAAAAATTAACGGTGAGTTAATCAAAGAATTTCCCCGGCCGGGAAATAAATCCGGTCTTAAATTATGGCATTTAAATTAACTATTCATACTATTGTTAAAAACGAAGAGCGGTGGATAAAATCCAGCCTGCTTTCAATCATTGAATCAGCCACGGAAATTTTGGTTTATGATACTGGCTCTACCGACAAAACAATTAAGCTGATTCAATCTATCAATTCTCCCAAAATTAAATTCAAACAATTTAATGCCATTAATCGCAAAGGTCTAGTCGTTTTAAGAAATCAGCAAATTAAAGAAACTAAGTCTGATTGGTTTTTAATTTTGGACGGCGATGAAATCTGGCCTGAAGCAAATCTAATTCAATTAATTAAAGCAATGCAAAAAGCCAGGCCTTCAACCCTGGCTTTGGTTAATCGGACGAGAAATTGTATTGGTGATTTAAATCACTTTTTACCTGAGTCAAAAGGTAATTACCAAATCGGCCCATGGCGCGGCCATTTAAATATCCGGGCCATCAGAAATTTACCTGGTTTGAAAGTTACTGGCGAGTATCCTGCTGAAGCCTATGTTTATCAGGGTAAAAAACTGCAGGATCAGCCGGAAAATTTGGAGTTTGTCGACACTTGGTATTATCACGCTACCCATCTCAAACGCACCGGTTGGTGGCACGGTTTAAAGGTTATGGACCGGCTGCAAAAATTTAAACCATTCTACAAATTTAGTTAAGCCGGTTTTGAGGTCAGTCATTGGCTTCCAGTTTAATAATTTCTCGGCCTTGTCAATATCCGCAAAAGTTCTCGGTACATCGGCCGGGTGCCTGGGCTTTTCGATTATTTTAGCGGTTTTTCCAATAATCGTTTCAATCAATTTAATAAACGTATTTAGCTTTACTGGTTGATTATTGCCTAGATTAATAATTTCATATTTTAACTGTTTTTGCATCGCCGCGATTATGCCGCTGACAATATCATCTATAAAAGTATAATCCCGTTCGGTTGAGCCATCGCCGTAACGGATAATCGGTTGGTTATTTAAAATTGCCCGGGTAAATAAATATGGAGCCATGTCCGGCCGGCCGCTGGGGCCGTAAACCGTGAAAAATCTTAAACAAGTTGTGGAAATATTAGTTGCTTGACTTAACTGCCGGCACAATTCTTCTCCTTTCAATTTTGTCTCCGCGTAAGGGCTGACCGGTTTGCCTAATTTATCAGTTTCCGAAAAGGGGACTTTAGTTTGATTTCCATAAACACTGCTGCTGGAAGCAAAAATAAACTGCTTCACTGCAAATTTTTTGGCTAACTTTAGTAAATTTTTTGTGCCTTCTACGTTTACCTGGTAATAAAGTTCAGGGTTAAGCAGAGACGGCCTGACTCCGGCCCTGGCCGCCAAATGAATAATTATTTTTGGTTTTTCATTGTCAAAAATTAACTTTAATTTTTCCTTGTCTAAAATATCCAAACAATATTGTTTAAAGTTTTTTTTAAATTCAGCAATATTTCTTTCTTTGATGAGCGGATTGTAGTAATCATTAAAATTATCCACGCCGATTACCCGGTAGCCCAAAGCCAATAATTTTTTAGTTAAATTCGAACCGATAAAGCCGGCATTGCCCGTGACTAAAACTGTTTGGTTATTCATTTTTCAGCTGCTTCTGAAAATACTCAATCATTTTTTCCAAGCCCTGGCTTAGTTTAATTTTCGGCTGCCAGTTTAATAATTTTTTCGCCTTGGCAATATCCGGTTTTCTTTTTTCCGGGTCATCGACCGGTAAATTGCTGAACACGATTTTACTATTTGAATTAGTTAATTTTTTAACTTTTTTGGCCAAAGCTAAAACCGTTAATTCTTCCGGATTGCCCAGGTTTATTACTTCACCCTGGGTTTTGGGCATAAACATGGCTTTTTTTAAACCAATTACCATATCGTCCACATAGCATAAGCTGCGGGTTTGCGACCCTTTGCCGTAGATCGTTATCGGTTGTCCTTTAATTGCCTGAACAATAAAATTTACCGTTGCCCGGCCATCATTACTGTCCATTTTCGGTCCGTAAGTGTTAAATATCCGCACAATTCTGGCATCGACCTTCATTTTATTAACATAAACCATGGTTAACGCTTCGCCGAATCTTTTACTTTCGTCGTAGCAGGACCGCGGCCCGTTCGGGTTGACATTGCCCCAGTAACTTTCCGGTTGCGGATGAACCGTGGGGTCGCCGTATATTTCCGAGGTCGAGGCGTATAAAAACTTGGCGTTTTTCCTTTTAGCTAGGCGCAATAATCTTCTGGTGCCGATGGAATTCACGTCCATGGTTTCCAGGGGTAAATGCATATAGGATTTATCGCTCAATTCATTCGGGCTGGCCGGGCTGGCCAAATGGAAAATATAATCTACCGGTTCATCAGTAATGGCTTCGGATAATTTCTTGATCACGTTGGCGTGGATTAAAGTAAAGTTTTTTTCGTTAAGCAGATCGGCCACATTATTTTTCGATCCGGTAATAAAATTATCCACGCAGGTAACTTGATACCCGTCCTTAACCAAGCTTTGGCATAAATGAGAGCCGATGAAACCGGCGCCTCCGGTAACAATTGCTTTTTTTGTCTGCTGTGGTTCAACCATATTCATTGTGATACTATCACAGTATATGCGATTTGTCCTGATTTTTATACCCATTATTTTAGCGGCTGTCGGCCAATTAATTTTAAAAATCGGCATGAATAAAGTTGGGGCGTTTAATCTTTGGAAAACCTTTACTCATCCGACTGTTCTTCTAGGTCTTTTCTTTTACGGCGCCAGTTTAATTCTCTGGCTCATGGTTTTATCCAAGGAAAAATTAAGTTTTGTCTACCCTTTGGTGGCTTTTTCCTATGTCGTGACTGTTTTGGCTTCCCGGTTTATTTTAGGCGAAGAAGTCCCTGGTTTGCGCTGGTTGGGCCTGGCTTTTATTATTGCCGGCATTATGATTATTGCCAAAACTGCTTGAAAACAGCATGAAAACAATTTTTGCCTCCCAGACTATTAAAGATAGTTCCATTGTGACTGTGGGGATGGGGCTTAGCGCAATATTGTCAGCTTTAAGCATTTTTTTAATTGCCCGGTTTTTAGGCCCGAGCGGCTTTGGTTTTTATGTCTCCGCTTTGGCCGTTGCCGTCATTATCACTGATTCGGTCGAGCTGGCAATCAGTAACTCCTTGGTTAAATTCGCCTCCGGGTCTGATCGGCCTCTAAGTTTTATCAAGTATGGTTTTTATTTAAAGGTTGGTTTGGGTTTATTTCTGGGTTTATTATTGGCGCAACTTAGCCGGCCTTTGGCGCAAATAATCCAACCCGAATTAACCGGCTCCTTATTAATTGTCTCTGCTTTTATTCCGGTTTTATTTTTGCAACGGTTTCCCCGTTCGGTTTTACAATCCCAAAAACGGTTTTTAGCCGATTCATTTCTTGAAGTTATGACCAGCTTATTACGCTTGCTGTTTATTTTAGGTTTTTATTACTGGTTTAATCTGACGGTTAATTTAGCCATTTTAGCTTATATTTTAGGGGCTTTTGGGGGGTTTTTAATCGGCGCCTGGCTGATTTCCTGGCAATTTTTAAATCAGCCGGTTACTGCTTCAATAAAATCCGCTTTTTTTAATTTTCAAAAATGGCTGACTTTTGGTTTCATTGTTGCCGCCATCCACGGCCGGATTGATTCGGTTTTACTGCTTCGCTTAAGCGGTTCCGAGGCCACCGGAATTTATCAGGCCGCTTACCGTTTCTTTATGCCGGTAATTCAATTGGCCGGCGCTCTTTCTTTAGTGTTTGCGCCCAGGTTTGCTTCTTTTGACTCTAAGTTAAAAATTAACCAATATTTATTCAAAGCCTCGGCTTTAAGTTTTAGCTTGGCTGCTTTGTCATTATTAATGATTCCATTAAGTCCGGTTTTAGTCAACTTGATTTTTGGTGCCAAATACGCTGCTTCAGTGGCGACGGTTAAAATTTTAAGCCTTGGTTTTGCCGCCTTTCTGGCAGGCGCTCCTTTTGCCAGTCATTTAATTTACTCGGCTCATCGGACTAAAATTTTCTTTTTGCTCAATGTTCTGCAATTATTATTGCTGGTAAGCCTGGATTTTTATCTTATGCCCCGCTTTGGCAGTGTCGGCGCGGCTTGGGCGATGACGATAACTTTAATCATTATTAATAGTCTTATGGCAGGAGTTGCTCTATGGAAATCGCGATCTTGAGTTATTATTCCGGGACTGTCAGCCGGGGCGTCGAAACTTTTGTCACTGAGCTAAGTACTCGGGCAAAAACGCCATACAGGATTACGGTTTATCACGCCCCGATTAATCAAACTCAGGGTTCAATCGGCCTTTTTAGTTTAAAAATCTTGTTTAAATTAAGCCAAAATCCGCCGCCGGTTTTAATGGCCTTAAATAATAACTGGATGAGTTTTTTTAGTCGGATTTTCTGCTGGTTTTACCCGACCAAGTTAATTTTGGCCGGCTTTGCCGGGATTGGTAGAATCGATAAATTTAATCTTTGGTTAAATCCCGATCGGTTTATTTGCTGTACCAAGGCTCAGGCGGATTGGGCGCGCCGGATCAATCCCTGGGCCAAATTAACGGTTATTCCCATCGGCGTTAATACTGACCGTTTCCAACCAAAAGGGGTTAAATACCCGCTAAAATTAGTTCACCCAATTATTTTATGCGTTGCTGGTCCTGAGCCATACAAGCGGGTTAAATTGGCTATTAAAGCGGTGAGTCAGTTGTCCAAAGCCAGCCTTTTGGTTATTGGCCGCCAGCCTAAAGCCATTAACGCTTTGGGCCGGAAATTATTAGGGGATCGTTACCAAAATTTATTAGTCAGCTATGACCAACTGGACCAGATTTACCGGGCCGTGGATTTATTTACCTTACCCTCAGCCAGCACCGAAGCCTACGGCGTTACCATCCTGGAAGCTATGGCCAGCGGCTTACCAGTGGTAGTGAATAATGATTCTATCCGCCGCGAACTGGTCGGCTCAGTGGGCATTTTAGTTAATCCTGCAGATATCTCTTCTTACGCTCAAGCTTTATCCAATAATTTACATTCCAAAAATTCAGCAGTTTTTCGCCAGCAGGCTTTAAAATTTTCTTGGCCTAAAATAGTTAAACAACACGAATCCTTATGGTCCAAGCTTGGTTAGCCGTTATTTTCGGTTTACGGCCTTTCATCGGCCATCATGACTGGAACGGCGTTTTTTACTCCCAGATTAGCCGCAATTTTCTTGATTATGGTTATTGGTTTACCCGATTAGGCCAAATGACCAGCCCCGGTAATTTTTACACTCATTACCCGCCCTTATTTACTTGGCTTTTATCGTTCTGGTTTCGTGTTTTTGGCGTTTCTGATATCAATGCCCGTTTAATGACGCTTTTATTTTACTTAGCCGCTATTTTTTTGCTTTATAAAATCTGTTTGGTTTTGAAACTAAAATCTACTGCCGCTCTGGCTGCCTGTCTGGTTATTTTTACCCCGATGTTCCGTTATTTCAGCCGCATGCCTTCCCAGGAAGCCTTAATTTTATTTTTTACTTTATTATCTTTGTATTTTTTTCTCACCAAAAATAATCGAATGTTTTACTTCAGCGTCGTCGCCAACGGTTTATCCGGCTGGGCCGGTTATTTTTTCTACCCGCTGTTATGGTTCTATGACCGCCGCTTGGCCCTCAAAGCTTCGCTGATTTTAGTCCTGATTTTTTGCCTGCATCTGGCTCATGTTTATTGGTTAACCGGTTCAATCTTCGGGGGTGGCATCCTTGACGCTTTATTACTGCGCTTGGGTCTATTCCCCCAGCTAGGTTTAGTGGAACCCGAGCTTCCAGGCCAATTTACCTGGGGGATTTACCTGATTAAAGAAGCCCGGATATTAATTATTTATTACACCTTAATATTAATCTTTCTCGCGGCCGTCAGTTTTATTTGGATTAGAACTAAAATTACTTTAATTTTATTAGTTTGGGGCCTGGCTTACCCGCTGATCTTTTCCAACGTGGTTTTTGTCCATGAATATTTTAATCTTTATTTACTGCCTTTTTTTAGTCTTAGTTTGGCTTATTTATTTAACCGCTTTAATTTAAAACCGATTTTAATTTTAGCCCTAGCTTTATTAATATATTGGGAACGGAATCAGTTCTACCAGGCTTTAATTGTTACCCGCGCCTTTGAACCTGGGGTTAAGCTTGGCCGGGAAATTAATCAAACTACCCCTAAAGGGATCACTGCAACGGTCACCAACACCAAAGAATTTATCAGCAGCCAAAACCTGTTTATCGAATTTTATGCCGACCGGGAAATAGAGTATATTGAACTTAAATGAATCAAAAAATTTCCGTTATTATTCCGGCTTACAACTCCGCTGCCACCATTGAAGCCTGCTTAACCAGTATTTTAAATCAGACCCAGCCGCCTGAAGAAATCATTGTGGTTGATGATGGTTCCACCGATGGGACCGTGGCCAAAATTACTCACTTACAGCAGGAATTACCCAAAATCAGGCTGTTTAAAGAGTCTCATCAGGGCCCGGGCGCCAGCCGCAACTTTGCTAGCGCTAAAGCTGTTGGTGACATTTTAGTTTTTGTGGATAGCGATATGGAATTTGACCAAAATTTCCTGAAAGAATTAACCCGCCCAATCATGAAATCCCGGGCCATTGGCACTTGGTCCGGCAATGAATGGGTGAAAAACTGGAGCAATGTTTGGGCCCGCTGTTGGAACTATAATGCTAATCGTCCTACCCGCCGGATGATCGGTGCTAATCCCGGTCAAAAACCGGTTTTCCGGGCGGTTTTAAAATCAGAGTTTATGCGGATTAAAGGTTTTGATTTAATTGGTTATACTGACGATTGGACTTTAGGCAATAAATTAGGGGTGATGCCCAAAACCAGTTATGCCAAGTTCTATCATCACAACCCGGCGACTCTGGCCGCGGTTTTTTCTCACGCTCGCTGGGTGGGTAAACGGCCGTATAAATTTGGCGCGTTTGGTACGCTCTTGACTGTTTTCCGGAGCAATTTCCTTTTTTCGCTTTTAATCGGTTTGTATAAATCTCTTCGCTATCTCACTCCCGGATTTGTTGTTTTTAAATTGGTTTACGATTTTGGCATTACTTGGGGAGCTTTGGAAAACTTATGTTTTGGGTTCTCTTATTAGCTTTAGGATTGCGCCTGATTAACTTAAACCAGTCGCTTTGGCTGGATGAAGCGTTCCAGTTTAAAGCCATTGCTAATTTTAATTTAACCGACATGCTGACGGTATATCTGCCCGGGGATTTTAACCCGCCTTTAAGTTATTTAATCAATTTTTTTGTCGGTAAGTTTTTTGGTTATTCGGAAATTGTTTTGCGTTTGCCGTCAGTGATCTTCGGGGTTATCACCGTGTGGCTGGTTTATAAATTAAGCCATAAAATCTGGCCCGCTTTATTATTGGCTACCTCTGGTTTGCATCTATATTATTCGCAGGAAGCGCGAATGTATAGCTTGGCCGCGATGGCTGTCACCGCTTCTTTTTATTTTCTGAAAGAAAAAAAATGGCTTTGGTATTGGGCATTTTCTTTAATTGCCATTTACAGCCATTACTTGACCGTGTTTATTTTCCCCGCTCAAATCTTATTAGTTAAAAAAACCGAGTTAAAATCATTATTACTTTCATGGTTGGCAATAGTGATCGGTTATTTTCCCTGGCTGTTGATTTTTTTCCAGCAACTATCCGCCGGTCAATCAGTGAGCGGCTCGGCCTGGGGTAAGGTCGTCGGCGGCTTAACCGTGAAAAACCTGTTATTAATTCCAATCAAATTTTTAATCGGTAGGATTAGTTTGGACAACAACTTAGTTTTTGCCGCTCTTTTGGTTTTGCCGGTTTTAGCGACTGTCTGGTGGCTAATTCAGGGAATTAAACGCCAGCGTTTTCTGGCTGTTTGGCTGCTGGTTCCGCTCTTGCTGATTATTCTCTTTAGTTTGAAATTACCGGTCTTGTCATATTTCCGCCTGCTCTTTATATTGCCGCCGTTTTACCTTTTAATCAGTTCAGTTGCCCCAAAAAAATGGCTAATCGGTTTTCTGCTTTTAAATTTGATCACGAGCGCCATTTATTTATTTAATCCTGCTTTTCACCGGGAAGACTGGCAAAGTTTGGCCAAAAATATTGCCCCCAACCAGCCTGTAGTCATGATTCCCACAGTTAACGCCCCTTTGAAATATTATTATTCCGGGACTGTTTTAGCTACCGATACTGTTCCGCAGGCAGATTTTTCTTATGTTTCTTACGCAGAGCCGATTTTTGACCCTACTTTGACTTTCCGCCGCCAAGTAGAGTCATCCGGTTATCAGGAAAAAACCACCCAATCCTTCCGGGGTGGTTTAACTTTGATACAATATATCAGATGAAAATTAAAACCTATTTATTTATTGACGGTAGTAATTTATATGCGGGTCAATATGATTTATTTGGGCCGGAAAATTATTTAGATTTTTCCAAATTTATTGGCGAAGTAGAGAAAAGATTAAAAGTAAAATTTTATAAAATATTTTTTTATGCCTCGTATTCGCCTAAGCCAAAATACTTAACTCAAAAAGCCAAGCAATATTTGAAAAATGAGGCCCTATTCTATAGGAATGTTAAAACATTAAACAATTTAACCTTTTTTAACGGATATCGGTCAAAAACCAGCGGAAAAGAAAAAGAAGTCGATGTTAAATTGGCGGTTGATATTGTTAATTTTGCCCACCTTCGTCGATACGATCAGGCCTTTCTTTTATCCGGGGACGCGGATTTTCTGCACGCCTTATTTGTGGCTAAAGAGTTGCGTAAGCAAGTGGAGATTATTTGCCTGCAGAATAAAATTCTTCACAAAGCCGCATACTACTTTAAAACTACAATCTTTGCTTTCAAAAAATTTGTTTATAATCAATCACCAAAGCAAAAAATTAAAATCTTGACAATCCCAAAAAATTCTTTTATTAAGTCAATTAAATAAAAACCCCGGGATGCATGCATCCCGGGTAGGTTGATTAAAATATACTAAATTTATCAAAGAAAGTCAAGAGAAAATAATGAAAATTGGCTTGGATATTTCGCAAATTGTCTACCAAACCGGTGTTTCCCGTTACACCGCTGAATTAGTCCGTCATCTATTAAAAATTGATTCTGCTAATCAATATTTTTTGTATAGCGGCAGTTTGCGCCAGCGCTCGATTCTCAAAACCTTTGTTGCCGCCTTGCCCCGCCAAACCAAACTAGTCCTTAGCCCTTTAGCGCCAAAATTAGCCGATGTTTATTTTAACCGTTTTAATCTATCCCTTGATCCTTTTCTTGGCCCTGTCGATGTTTTTCATGCTTCCAACTGGGTTTTGCCTCGTTGCCGGGCACCAATTATTACCACGATTCACGACCTGACTTTCATCAAATACCCCGAAGAGCATTTACCCTATTACCTTAAAGCTCATCAGCGTCATCTTCACCGGGCCAAAAAATATGCCCAGGCGATTATTGCCGTGTCCCAGGCCACCAAAAATGATTTAATTGAGCAGGGGATTAGCCCGGAAAAGATTCATGTGGTTTATGAAGCCCCTAGCGCTATCTTTAAGCCCACTAAAACCGCTGGTTTTAAGGAGAAATATCAACTGACCAAACCGTTTATTTTAAGCGTCGGCACCCAAGAGCCCCGCAAAAATCTTCAGCGCTTAATTCAGGCTTGGCAGCCGCTTCAGTCCCAATTTGATTTGGTGATTGTAGGTAAATTCGGCTGGGGTGAGGCTAGCCGGCCCAATCCCGGCATTAAATTACTTGGTTTTGTCCCGGACGAGGATTTGGTCGGGCTTTATTCCGAGGCCGCGGTGTTTGTTTACCCCTCGCTTTACGAAGGTTTTGGCTTGCCGGTGGTCGAGGCTTTGAGCTGTGCTTGCCCGGTAGTTACCGGTAATTGTTCGAGTTTGCCCGAAGTCGGCGGTGATGCCGCTATTTATGTTGATCCCAAATCAATTATTGGAATTACTCAGGGGATTAAACAGGCTATAGTTCAAGCGCCAAAATTACGCCAATTAGGTTTAGCTCAAGCCAAGAAATTTTCCTGGGATAAAACTGCTCAGCAAACTTTAAAAATTTACCAAGAGGTTTATGATCATCGGTCTTGACGCTAACGAAGCCAATGTTCTCCGCCGCGTCGGCAGCAATGAGTATGCCTTTCAGGTTTTGTGGCAGCTTTACCGCCAGGGAACTGACCATCAATGGGTTATTTATTTAAGTCATGAGCCGCAAACAGATTTGCCTCAACCTAAACCCAATTGGCAGTACCGGGTTTTAAAACCTGGGTTTTTCTGGACCCAATGGCGCTTGCCCTTGGATTTACTCTTTCATTCCCCCCGGCCGGCTATTTTTCTCACCTTAGGCCACTATGCCCCGCGTTTTTCTTTGGTTCCGACCATGGTTTGTATTATGGATTTGGCGTTTTTAAAGTTTCCCGCTACTTTCCGTCAGTCAGACCTTTGGCAGCTAACCAGCTGGACCAAATACTCTGTTAAAAATGCCCGGCATATCTTTGCCATTTCCCAGGCTACCAAAAAAGACCTGGTTAAATATTACGGCCTTGAGCCTGATAAAATTACCGTCGCTTACCCTGGCGTAGATCAGCTGATTGTTAAAGAAAAAAGTCCAATTGCCGGTCCATATCTTTTATATGTTGGCACCCTCCAGCCCCGCAAAAACCTTGACGCCTTAATTGAAGCCTTTTCCTCTATAACACACCCGGGGTGTCAGCTGTGTCAGCTGATTATTGCCGGGAAAACCGGCTGGCTCTATCAACCTAAAGCCGTTAAAAACGTCCAGTATTTAGGTTATGTTTCACAAGAAAAATTAGGCTCATTGATCAAAAATAGTTTAGGTTTGGTTTTACCCAGTTTATACGAAGGTTTTGGCATTCCCGTGGTCCAAGCCATGTCTTTAGGTGTTCCGGTCCTTGTTAGCCGCAATTCCTCCTTAACTGAGATTGTTGGCGATTCCGGCCTTTACATCGAGCCGCCTTTTGATGCCCCTGCCATCCGCTCCGGCCTGGAAAAACTTTTGTCTCTAGCTCCTCCCCAAAAGCAAACATTAACTGCCTCCGCTCTTCTCCGTTCCCATCACTTCTCTTGGCCCGCCGCAGGCAAGACGATTTTAACGACAATAAATGGTAAAATAGAGGCTAATGTCAGCGCAACAAATACTTAAAAAAATCCTTAACCGTTTTTATAACTACTGGTTGGATTGCCAAGTGGCTCTTTTATGGTTATTGGGCTATGTGCCGTCGCACGTTTTTCGCCAATTATTATTTCGTTTAAACGGAGTGAAATTAGGTCAGAAGTCAACCATTCACATCGGCGTTAGATTTTACCAACCCAAGAATATTACCATTGGCGAAGACACGATTATCGGCGACCACGCCACTTTAGACGGCCGGGCCAAATTAACCATTGGCAATCACGTCGACATTGCCAGCGAAGTGATGATTTTTAACAGCCAGCACGACATTCATTCCGAAGATTTTGGCCCGATCGAAAAACCGGTGGTGATCGAAGATTATGTTTTCATCGGCCCGCGGGCGATTATCTTGCCCGGGGTTAAACTTGGTTGGGGAGCCGTGGTTGGCGCCGGCGCGGTGGTTACCAAAGACGTACCGGAATTAACGATAGTTGCCGGTGTGCCGGCGATTCCAGTCGGTCATCGCCAAGTTAAAAAATTAAACTATAAACTCGGTCGGGCTAGGCTGTTTCAGTAATGGATTTATCTATCATCATCATCAACTTCAAGACCAAGCAGGTAACTGCCAACTGTTTGCGGACAATTCAACACTCCTTGGATAAAATTTCTAAAGAAGTCATCTTGGTCGACAATGGCTCGGGAGATGGCTCTGTCGAGTATTTCAAACAGCGTTTTCCTTGGGTTAAAGTCTCTGATTCAAAAGCTAATCTTGGCTTTAGCGGCGCCAATAATCTTGGTTTTTCTAAAAGCATCGGTAAGTACATTTGGTTGTTAAATAGCGATACTTTACTTAAACAAGATACAATTAGTACTCTCATGAAATTAGCCGTGAAAAATAATTCACAATTAGCTTCATGCAGGATACTAAATCCTAATCATTCAATTCAGCCCCAAGGCGGTTTCTTGCCGGATTTATGGCGTTTGGCCGCCTGGATGCTGTTTATTGATGATTTACCGGTAATTAACCGCTTCATTAAACCTTATCATCAGAACTTGACTGGATTTTTTCACGCTGATCAGCACCCTGGCTGGTTGGCTGGCACTGCCTTACTGATTAAGCGTGATTTGTATGAAAAAATGGGTGGGTTAGATAACCATATCTTTATGTATGGTGAAGACGTTGAATTTTGCCTGCGGGCCAAAGCCCAGGGGATTCGGTTGGATTATTTTCACTTACCTCAGTTAATTCATCTTGGCCAGGCCTCCGGTTCCGGCCGCGTGGCCATCCTGGGCGAGTACAAAGGCTTAAAATATATCTACCAAAAGCACCGGCAGGCTTGGCAATACTTTTGTTTAAGGTTATTATTAAAAGTTGGCGCTTTATTAAGGCTGATTATTTTTAGGAACCCAATCTATGCCGAAGCTTTTAAACTGGCTTAATCACAATTTACTCACGTTTATTGCCGGCTTTTTGCTGATTTTTATTCCTTTGTACCCCAAATGGCCTTTATTTGATGTTTTACCGGGCTACAACGTCCGGGTCAGACTGGAAGACATCTTAATTCTAGGGACTAATGCTTATTTTCTGGTCCTGGTTTTACGCCGGAAAATTAAACTTTCCCAAGCCCCCTTGTTAAAATCCATCAGTCTTTACCTTTTAATCGGCCTTTTATCTTGTTTTTCGGCGATTTTTATTACCAAAACCATTTATCCGGAATGGATTCAAATCGCCAAAGTCTTTCTGCATTGGTTCCGTAGGATTGAGTATTTTTCCTTATTTTTTGTTTTCTTTTTTGCTTTAAAGTCGCCCCGCCAGATCTTAAAATTTATTTATATCTTATTAACGGCTATTTTTGGGGTTTCGCTCTATGGTTTTGGCCAAAAATATCTTTATTGGCCGGCTTATTCCACTATGAACCGCGAATTTTCCAAAGGCATTGCTTTGTATTTAACCGAACATGCCCGGGTTTTATCTACTTTCGGCGGCCACTTTGATCTGGCAGCCTACATCATGCTGACCATTATTCCGCTTATTCTAATCGGTTTTCTTTACCAGCGCCGCGCCCGCTATTTAGTTTTTAGCTTAGCCTTATTTGAATATTGGCTGTTAATCTTAACCGCCTCCCGTACTTCCTGGGTCGCTTACATCATCGGCCTGTCCGTGGCTTTTGCTTTATTGTTATTTAAAAAGTCCTGGCTTTGGGTTATTAGCCGTTGGCTGGTAGTGATGACGGTCAGTATTTTAATCATGGTTTCTTTCGGCGATTTATCCGAACGGTTTTCTCATATTTTAAAACTGGAAGGCGTTAAAGCCTTGCTGATGAAACCTTTCCGCGCCCCGCCTGAAGCCGGCATAGCTTATGATCCGAATCTGACTTTTGAACAGCAATTAAGCATTGTGGCTACCAACTCGGATATTCCTCCCTCGGCCGGCCGTCCGTCGCCTTCGCCCTTAAAACCGGAAGATGTTTACGACGATACTTATGAAAGATTGCAGGCTTATCTTGCCACTGTTTCCGGCGAAACTTTTAATGTTAGCTATTCGGAAAATGCCTTAAAATACGGCTTGTCTGCCGGCATCCGCCTGGATACGCTTTGGCCCAACGCCCTTAATGCCTTAAAAACCAATCCGTTATTAGGTACAGGTTACTCGACCTTAGTTAAAGCCAAAGTCTGGGAGTTTACCATCGCTGAATCTACAGACAATGACTACTTGCGCTTGTTAGGGGAAACCGGTTTATTAGGTTTTTTCAGTTTTCTATTAATCATCGCCACGGCCTTAAAAATTCTCTGGCAGGCCCTTAGACTGTCTAATAAGCCTTTGCATTACGCTTTATACATTAGCGCGATAGCCATTACCATTGGTTTGTTGGCCAATGCGATTTACATTGATGTTTTTGAATCGTCCAAAGTTGCCTACACCTACTGGTCGTTTATGGGATTAGTTTTAGCCTTGGCTTACTTTGATCAACATGAACAAAAATCTCGTTAAAATCTTTATTTGTGTAGTGGTTTTTATTGCCACTTTTTTGCCCCGTTTATACCGGCTTAATAATCCGGTCGCTGATTGGCATTCCTGGCGCCAGGCTGATACCGCTGCTGTTGCCCGGAACTTCGTTAAGTCCGATTTTAATCTTTTGTATCCCCAATCCGATAGTTTCCTGATCTTAAATACTGCCCGGCTGCCAAATCCAAACCGCTATTTTATTAACGAATTTCCTTTCTATAACGCCATTGTGGCCGTGCTTTACCGCCAGTTTGGCATCCATGAATCAATTGCTCGTTTGGTCAGCGTTTTTTTCGCGAGCTTAGGCGCGGTTTTCCTTTTTTGGCTTACCCAGCGTTTATTCGGTTATAAAATTGCCGCCCTAACCAGTTTGTTTTACGCGTTTAATCCTTACAACATTTATTACGGCCGAGTGATTATGCCTGACCCGCTTTTTATCAGTCTTTCAATCATCAGTTTGTATTTATTTGTCCGCTATCAGTTTATTTTATTTTCTTTGGTTTTTGCTTTGGCCCTGCTGGTTAAGCCTTACTCAATTTTCATTCTCTTGCCTTGTTTTTATTGGGCAATAATCAACCGAAAGCTCAGGCAGTTTTTCTTCTCCTTGATCAGTTTGGTGCCATTTTTGCTTTGGCGTTGGCATTTTAATCAGCATCCCGAAGCCAGCTTTGACACAATTTGGTTGTTTAACGGCCAAAATATTCGTTTCACCGGCGCTTTTTTTCGCTGGTTGATCTTTGACCGGATGAACCGCTTGATTTTTGCCACCGGCGGCTTTGTTTTATTTATTCTCGGTTTATTAACTTCTTATCTGGATAAAACCCGCGGTTTGATTTTGGCTTGGTTTTTATCCGTGGTGGCTTACATGTGCATTTTTGCCATGGGTAACGTCACTCACGATTATTATCAACTGCCGCTAATGCCGGTTGGCGCCATTTTAGTCAGTTTTGGCTTTTGGCACATTGTCGATTCTTCCCGGAAATTTTTTATTAAAACTTTAAATATTCTCTTGGCGGTTTCTTTGTTAGTTCTGTCCTTTGCTTTTGGCTGGTATGAAGTGAGGGGTTATTTCAACATCAATCACCCGGAAATTGTTACGGCCGGTCAGGCCGTTGACCGTTTGACCCCGCCGGACGCCTTGGTGATCGCCCCCTATAATTCCGACCCGGCCTTTTTATATCAGACAAACCGTTATGGTTGGCCTGAGGGGGTAAACCTGGAAGCTAAGGTTAGCCAGGGCGCCCAGTTCTACATTTCCGTTAACTTTGACTCGGTCGAACAATATTTAGAATCGAAATGCCGAATCGTGTCAAAAACCGACGTTTATGCTTTAATCGACATTCAAAACTGTTTATGAAAATTTTAATGTTAACTCCTTATTTGCCGTTCCCTTTGTATTCCGGCGGCCAGATCAGAAGTTATAACCTGATCAAAAACTTAAGCCGCAAACACAAGATTACCCTGTTTAGTTTTATTAGGAGCGATGCGGAAAAAGTCCATCTTCAGGAACTGAAAAAATATTGCCACAAAGTCATGGTTTTTAAGCGCCGTCAGGCCTGGGACCCGCGCAACATTCTTTTAGCTGCTTTAACTCCTTATCCGTTTTTAGTTTCCATATATTTATCCCAGACTTTTAAACAGGCGATTGCGGCCGAACTTTCTTCCCAAAAATATGATTTGATCCATGCTGAAACCTTTTATGTGTTGCCTAATTTACCCAGCCATATTTCCACCCCGACTTTATTGGTGGAGCAAACCATAGAATATTTGGTTTATCAGCATTTTGTCGAAACTACGAAGTTATTTTTCCTCAAGCCCTTGCTTTATTTTGATGTTTTCAAAATTAAGCTCTGGGAAAAGTTATTTTGGCGCCGGGCTAGCTGTTTGGCCGTCATGTCCGAGTCCGATAAACAGATCATGCAAACCGAAGTTGCCGGGTTAAAAGATATTCATGTCGTGGCCAATGGCGTCGATGTGGAGCATTTTGCTTCTGTTGCCCGCCGTCCCCAGCCAAAAAATCCGGAAGTTTTGTTTGTCGGTAATTTTAAATGGCTGCCCAATAAGGATGCGGCGATTTTTCTGGCCGAGTCCATTTGGCCGTTGATTATTCAGCGGCTGCCCCAGGCTAAGTTATTAATCGTCGGCCGCAATCCTACCCCGAGGATTTTAAAACTAAATGCCATTGCCGGGGTCAAAGTTTTAGCTGATGTGACTGATATCCGCCAGGTTTTAAGCCAAGCCAGCGTCTTGCTGGCGCCGATCCGGAACGGCCGGGGGACTAAATATAAAGTTTTGGAAGCCATGGCTAGCGGTTTGCCGGTGGTCACCACTAAATTAGGGATTGAAGGTATTAACGTTACTCCGGAGGCGGTCCAAGTGGCCGAGTCTGCCCCTCTCTTAGCCAAAAAAACTTTAGCGGTTTTAACAGACCGCGGGTTAGCTCAGAAAATGGCAATTACCGCTCAAAAACTGGTTTATAAGCGCTATAATTGGACAGCTATTTCTCTTGAGTTGGATCAGCTTTATCAACAGTTAGGCGGCGCATAATGGATTTATCTGTCATTATTGTCAATTATAAAACTCAAAAATTAACCCTGCAGACCTTAAAGTCTGTTTTTGCCGCCCAAACTCCGGCCGGTAAAGTTGAGGTTATCTTAATCGACAACCATTCGCAGGATGATATTTTAATCAAAGCCAAAGCCGCTTTTTCTCATTTAATTACCATTAGCAATGATAAAAACCTTGGTTTTAGCGCTGGCAATAATCTAGGTTTGCGGCAGGCGCGGGGCCGTTATGTTTTGCTTTTAAACTCCGATACCATCATAGAATCAGATACTTTAATTAAAATGGTTGTTTTTATGGACGCTCATCCCCGGGTTGGTTTAGCTACCTGCCGGGTAGAACTGGCGAATGGACAACTTGACTTGGCTTCGCATCGCGGTTTTCCTACTCCTTGGGCCGCTTTCACTTATTATTTAGGCTTTGAAAAACTTTTCCCGCGCAGTCGCTGGTTTGGTCAGTATCATCAGGGTTGGCAGGATTTAAGTTTAGCTCACCCAATCGATGCTCCGGTTGGGGCCTTCTTTTTCTTGAGAAAATCCGCCCTTAATCAGGTTGGCTTATTAGATGAAGCTTTTTTTATGTACGCTGAAGACATTGACTTGGCTTTTAGGTTAAAAAAAGCCGGTTGGGAAGTGATGTATAATCCGGATACAAAAATTACTCATTTAAAAGGATCTTCAGGAATAACCTCAATATCTAAAGATCAGCGCGTTGTAACAACTAAAAATTTCTTTCAGGCGATGAAGATTTTTTACCAAAAACACTATGCTAAAAAATACTTTCCCCCCATTAAATGGTTAATCTTTACGGGGATTGATTTAGTTAAATTATGCAAAATCATCACCATAAAATTCTCCTAGACTGCCGTTTCTGGGGCTCAGGCCATACCGGTTTAGGCCGCTATACCACTTCCTTGGTGACTGAGCTTTACCGCCAAAAACCAAAATTTGATCTGGCTTTATTAATCAATCCTGAATCTAAAACTGAAATTGAAGCTAAGTTAAATCACCCTCAACTCCTTCTCAGTTCCAGCCGGCCGTATTCTTTAACCGAACAATTATCTATTTCTAAAATTATTCGTGCCTTTCAGCCTGATTTAGTGCACTTTTTGCATTTCAATGTTCCCTTATTAAACCGGACTCCTTTTATCGTGACGATCCATGACTTAATTAAACATCATTCGCGCGGGCTGGATACCACCACCAAATCACCCTTATTTTATCCGATTAAACGTTTGGGTTACCAGTTAACCATGGCTAAAGTTGTACGGCAATCCCGCTTGATTTTAACTCCGTCTCAATGGGTTAAGCAAGACATTCTTAATCATTATTCGGTTAACCAAAATAAAATTATTGTTACTCCTGAAGCGGCTGATAAATCCTATTTTAAATCTTCTTTGCCTTTAGCTGTTCCCTCATACGATTACTTAATTTACGTCGGTAATGCTTACCCACACAAAAATCTAATTCAATTAATTAAAGCAGTGCAAGTGTTTAGGCAAAATTATTCTAATAATGCCAAAAATTTGAAATTAATAATCGTTACGGCCAGAAACGTTTTTTATGATCGACTTCGGGAGCATATCCGGAAAACTAACGCTCAATCGAGCGTTAAGTTAACTCATTTTACATCAGATCAGCGTTTGGCCGGGCTTTATCGCCACTCCCTGGCTTTTATTACCGCCTCGCTTTCCGAAGGTTTTGGCTTGCCCGGATTGGAAGCGATGGCCGCCAAAACTTTGGTTTTGGCTTCAAACAGGACCGCCTTACCGGAAGTTTATGGCCCGGCCGCCATTTATTTTAACCCGGATAATCTAAGCGATATTGTTGCCAAAATTAATCAGGTGGTTAATTTAGAACCTAAAACCAGAAATAAACTAATTCAGTCGGGAATTAAACGGGTTTATCAATTTTCCTGGGCCAAAACCGCTCAACTAACTTTGAAAGCTTATGAAAATTGCTTT
>JBBTRT010000014.1:0-28172 GCA_038065055.1 Patescibacteria group bacterium | reverse complement strand
TTAAAATCTCCCGGCATTAATTGTCATGTTTCCGAAATGTATCGCGGCTTAGACAACAAGGGAATTTCTCTTAGAAATTTACCCCTGTACCCTCACCGGCATAATAATCTGCAACCAGTCTTCGCCTTTTGCCGCCTTAAACACCCCGGGCGATAGCGGCCCGGTCGCTTCCATCCTAATTTTTTCCTCTTTGATTACCCCCAGCATTTCCATTAAATAACGGCTATTAAACGCGATTTCCACTTCTTCCCCGTCAATTTCCCCCTCCATTTTTACTTCATTCTCCCCGACTTGCGGCGCGTTTGCCGAAATACTGATTTCTTTTTTCCCGATTTTAAACTTCACAATATTGGCGCTGTCCTTGGCAAACACTGCGGCCGCCCTCACTGCCTGTTTTAACTCCTCAGTTTCCATGATCACGCTCGTGCCCTTTACTGTCGGCACAATCTTGTCAAAATCCGGAAATTCCCCTTCCAAAAGCCTGGTTACCACTTCCACCCCGCCGATCGACATAATCAGTTGTTTTTCCGCTTCTGCCGCCACCAACCCCACTTCTTCCCCGTTTTCCTGGCCGGCCGCTTTAGCCATTTCCGATAACGCCTTAGCCGGAATTACCATTGTGCCTTTTTCTTTACTTTTTCCCGCAATTTTCTTAATACTTAATCTATAGCCGTCAGTTGCCGCCATTCTGACCCCGTCCGGCCCGATTTCCAGTTTAATTCCGGTAAAAATCGGCCTGGCTTCATCTGTTCCCGCCGCAATCGCTACTCTTTCCACGGCTTTAATAAATTCGTCTTTTTTAATCATCAAGCCTTTTTCCGGCTCTTTTTTGCCTTGCCTCAAGGACGGCACTTCCGGAAACTCTTCTGCCGCAATCCCGTTAATTTTCGCTTTATACCCCTCGCAACTGACGCTGATTTTCTCCGCCTCTGTTTCAATCTTCACTACCCCCTTGGGTAACGAGGCCACCATTTCCAAAAATATCTTTGCCGGCACCGTTACTTTTCCGTCTTCAATTACTTTTACTCCCCGCCATAAATTTATCCCTGTTTCTAAATTTGTCGCCGTTACCCTTAACTGCCCTTTTTCTGCTGATAATAAAACATTATTTAATACCGGTAGCTGGCCTTTTCCTGATACTACCCGGCTAGCTGATTGAATCAATTCATTTAAATTTTCTTGTAGTATTTCTATTTTCATATTTTCTTTTGACTAATATATATTAGTAGCAATAGTAGTAGGCAATGTTGATATGTTTATTATAATCGACTTTTATTCTGTTTTTCCACCCCATTTTAACCGTGGATAACCACCCCTTTCTTGGTGGATATCTTTTGTGGATATCCCGTGGACATCTTTTCCAAGTGGATATCTCCCCATCTTATCCACCCGCATATAATTTTTTTCTGATCGCCGCAATATCTAATCTTAATGTTTCTGACTCGGCCACCATCGCGCTAATCTTATCTGACCCATGGATAATGGTCGAATGGTCTCTGCCCCCTAAAACTTGCCCCGCCTCGACTAGCGGAATTTGCAGCTCTTTTCGCAGGAGATACATGGCAATTTGCCTGGGCATAACTATCTTTTTCTGCCGCCTTTCCCCTTTTAAATCACTGGTTTTAATCTGGTAAAAATCTGCCACTTCTTTAACTACCTGGTTGGCTGACAGCCTGGGCCCATGATTATCCACTTCTCCGGTAATTTTTCCGAGCAAGGCCAAGGCAAACTCTTCGGTTAATGGCTCTTTTCTGGTTAATTGTTCGCTGTTGATCTTGAGCAAAAACCCCTCCAGCCCCCGAACCGAGACAATATTGGCCGCAATTGCCTGAGCCACCCTAATCGGCAAATTAATTTTTAATTGTTGAGCTTTAATCAGCAGAATTGCCGCCCGCAGTTCAAAGGTTGGCTCCTGCACATCCACCGTTAATCCTCCCTCAAACCTGGATCTTAACCTGTCTTCCAAACCCACAATTTCTCTGGGTAAGCGGTCGCTGGTTAAAATTACTTGCCCACCCTCTTTATTAATCGCGTTAAACGTGTGGAAAAACTCTTCCTGGACCGTGTCTTTGCCCCCGATAAACTGGACGTCGTCCAGGAGTAACGCCTTGGCCTTCCGATATTTTTGCCTGAAATTGGCAGTCGACCGGCCCCTGATTGCCTCAATAATCTCATTGGTAAACTCTTCGCCGGTGCAGTAGACCAGGCGCGTATCCGGGTTTTTTCTCAAAATTTCGTGCCCCGCCGCCTGCATTAAATGGGTTTTACCTACCCCCACCCCGCCGTAAATAAATAACAGGTGGTACATCTGCCCTGGTTGTTTGGCCACCGCCTTGGCTGCGGCGTGGGCCACTTCATTGCTCGAGGAAACCGCGAAATTGTCAAACGTAAAATGAGCATTCAAGCCGGTTCTGTAAACGCTGCCCTCGTAAGCCTCGGTCGCGATTTTCTCCACATTCACACTAAATAATCCCCCCTCGGTTTTATTGGTTTCGGTTTTTTCCTGCCTGATGGAGAGTTGCACCTCGCATTTTTTCCCAATCACTATCTCTGCCAATTGCTGGATTTGGCCTAAATATTTGTCTTCCACTTGGTTTTTATGAAACACCGACGGAAACCCTAATTCCAAAATACTCCTGGAGTTATCCACCTCTTTTAAATCCAGCGCTTTAATCGGCGTAATCCAGGTGGCAAACTTACCCGGCGATAAAGACAGCTCTAACTGGGGCAGAATCGTGGACCAAACATCTTGAACATCCATAAATCAAAGGCAGGAGTATTATTAGAATAATGATTTATCCACATCCCGTCAACACCAACATTACCCGAAAGCTTGACGACTCTCCGGGAAATGAGTCATAATCTAAAGAAGTTATGCCAAAACGCACCTACCAACCCTCCACTCGCCGCCGTTCCCGCCGCCTGGGCTTTATGAAAAAAATGAGCTCTGCCACCAGCCGCAAAATGATCAACCGCCGCCGCCTTCATGGCCGCAAAAAGCTGACCGTTTAATCATGCTTCCCCGCCAACATCGCTTACCTGGTTCTTTTTTTCCTACGGTTTCAAGACAGGGCCAGCGTTTCAGTAATCAATTTTTCAGTTTAAGGGTTCTGGCTCTAAAATCCCCTTTGCCTACCCGTTTTGGTGTGGTTGTTTCTGCCAAAAAACTTCCCCTTGCGGTCGACCGCAATCGCCTCCGCCGCCAGCTTTACCACTTAATTTTTTCTAAAATTACCCTTATTAAGCCCGGCCTGGCCGTCATTATTTTGGTTTTAGTCCCCAAGCCCGACCAGTCTTTATTTGATTTATTCAAGCAAGCCCGCATTTTCCATGAAACCCCTGATCTTAAAACTCATTAAATTTTACCAGCGCCTTCCCAAGCGTTATTCTTCCTGCCGCTTTTCCCCGACTTGTTCCCAGTATTCTTATCAGGCTATCGACAAGTATGGTATATTAAAAGGTAGCCTCTTGAGTCTCAAGAGGATTTTTAAATGCCATCCATTTAATCACGGGGGTTATAATCCTCTATCTTAAATAAATTATGAAAATTCGAAAATTGAAAATTGAAAATTAACCACATGTGGAACACATTTTTTTACCAGCCCTTAGTTAACGCCCTAATCTTTTTCTATCAGTTTTTAGGCCAAAATCTTGGTTTGGCCATTATTGGTTTAACCGTGGTAATCCGGGGAATTCTTACCCCCCTTACTCTTCCCTCCATGAAATCCGCCCAAAAAATTAAAGATCTTCAACCTGAGTTAAACAAGCTTAAGGAAAAATATGGCAGCGACAAAAAAGTTTTTGCCCAAAAACAGCTGGAATTTTATAAAGAAAAAGGCGTCAATCCGGCCGCCGGCTGTCTCCCCCAAATCGTTCAATTAATCATTTTAATTGCCCTTTATCAGGTCTTTAATCAGGTTTTGCAGCCAGACGGCAACATTATTGAGAAATTAAATCAGGTTTTATACCCCCCGCTCCAATTTTCTCCTGATGCTGTTTTAAATTCCCGGTTTTTATACCTGGACTTAACTAAGCCCGATGTTTTTACTATTCCGGCGATTAAGATTGCCACCTTTACTTTCGACAAGCTCCCTGGCCTTTTTCTTATCGCTTCTGCCGTCGCCCAATTTTTCTCTTCCAAATTAATGCTGCCGGCCGCCAAAGCGAGCGAAGCAGGCGCCAAACTAACTCCGCCGGTCGAAGACGATATGGCCGTGGCCATGCAAAAGCAAATGCTTTACCTTTTTCCGATCATGACCCTTTTTATCGGTTTTACTTTCCCCTCCGGCCTGGTGCTTTACTGGTTTGTTTTCTCTTTGTTTATGTTAATCCAGCAACTATTAATGAACCGGAAAGCCAACCCCAATGCCTGAAGACCTAAAGTCCACAACTCAGAACCTGCTTAAACTTTTGGGTGTAACCCCGGAAGAAATCGCGGTGGATATCGATGAAACCAATAGCGCCCAAATTAAATTGACTTTTTCCCCCGAAGAAACCGGCATTCTGATTGGCCGCCACGCAGACGCTATCTCTGCCCTGCAAATGATTCTCGGTTTGATTGTTTATCGCCAAACCGGTACTTGGCAGCGCTTAACCGTGGACATCGGGGATTACCGCGCCAAACGCACCGCAGTTTTGGAAACAACCGCCCAGGAAACTGCCAAACGGGTTAAATTTTCCCACGAGCCCCTGGCCTTATTTAATTTAAACCCCTTTGAAAGACGGATCGTGCATATGATTTTATCCCAAGACCCTGGCGTGGTCACCGAATCCCAGGGCGAGGGGAGAAACCGGCACTTAATTGTTAAACCGGCCGCGGAACTTAAGGATGAAGCTTAAAATTAACACTGATGGGGGATCCCGGGGCAATCCCGGCCCTGCCGCCGCAGGCATTGTCATTTTTGATACTTCTACCCAGGCCCTGGTTCACCAATTCGGTCAAACTATTGGCCGGGCCACCAACAACATCGCTGAATACCAGGCCGTTGTTTTAGCCCTGGAATGGCTGATTAAATCCGACCTTAAACCCGATACCATTAATTTTTTTCTGGATTCAGCCCTCGTTGTCAACCAAATGAATGGTTTGTGGCGGGTTAAAGACGCGGCTCTGCGCCAGAAAATAATTTTAATTCGTTCCCTTGAAGCCTCGCTTCATTGTCCGATTCAATACACCGCCATTCCCCGTGAACAAAATACCAGCGCCGACGCCCTGGTAAATCAAGCCTTAGACAACAAACTATAGGACTACTCTTTTAAACATTTTGGAAAAATCATTAGAATTTTTTTGTGCCTTAAGAATTTCATGTAATAAAGTATGGACGAAAAAAAATTGAATTCAAGGGTAAAAGGAAACTATCATTACTCAAGAAAGTCTTATTAAAATAAAGTAGGTACAAATACGCTTATTATAAATCTGTCTTTATTAAATAATTCTAGGCTCATTTCAAACCCGAACGATAGGGATTATTTTCCGCAAACCAAACCTTGCCCTTGATACATTTATCCGCTAACATGAAAGAGTATGCCTGCCAAAACTGCCAAAAAGAAATCTGTTGTTGCTAGCCCTCAGGAATCCTCGCATCTTCCTAGTGCTTTAGTTGCCGGCGCCGCCGGTTTCCTCGGCTCTCATTTGTGCGAGGCCTTAATTGCTCAAAACTGCCGGGTTTATGGGATCGATAATTGGACTACCGGCAAAAAAGAAAATCTTACTACCCTTTTGGGCAACCCTAACTTTGTTTTTATTGAGCACGACCTTAACCTGGCTTTTAAGTCTCCGCCGCCTAAAGTTGATTATATTTTTCACCTGGCCGGCATCGAAGCCTACACCCAGGAATTGGATGTTTCCCTGGAAACTCTTTTGGTTAACTCTTTGGGTTCCAAAGAGCTTTTGGAAATTGCCAAAAAAATGTCCGCCAAATTTTTACTGGTTTCGACCGCCGATCTTTTTTCCGGCTTTGCCTCGCAAAAAGATTTAACCCATTATTTTGGCTCCAGCCACGAGCAGGCAGAATCATATTCTCAACGGGAAGCTAAGCGTTTTTCCGAAGCCCTGACTTTTGAATACATTAACCGCTATCAAATTGATGCCCGGGTTGTCAGAATCGGCGACGTTTATGGCCCGCGCCTAAATCTGGATTCAGGCAGTGAACTGGCGAAATTTTTTCTAAGCCTTAAAACCGATAAACCCTTAATTGTTTCCGGCCAGGGGATGACCCCGGTTTATCCTACCTATGTTTCCGATATTGTCTATGGTCTCACCAAAGCCATGTTTTCCCAAAGTTCTTCCGGCCAAATCTTTACCCTGATCAACCCAGAAAAAGTTACTTCCTTAACCTTGGCCTCCAATATTAAAAAAGCCTTGCCGGAAAAAGAAATCTCGGTTAAATTTTCCGACTCAGACCAGGAGGCTCCGGCGGCTTTTAGCCTCAACGAAACTATTCTTGAGTCTCAAAAAACCCTGGGCTGGATTCCCAGAGTCAGTCTGGAAGAGGGAATTAGCGCCACTTTAAAGTGGCTGGCCACCGGTAAAATTATTCCTGCTGAAGCCCATCAGGAAGAAACCTCTCCGGTTGAACCAGAACCCGATGTTTACACTCCGGAAATGCTGGGCATAAAACCAGCCTCAGCTGTTCAGCCGGAATCGCCCAAAGAGCGGAATTTAATCCCTAGGCCAAGTTTTAAATTCAAATTCACCTGGCCGAGTCGGCCCAAAATTAAACTTTCCCGCCGTTTTAAACTTAGCTTGGCAATTTTTTCCGTTGTCGCCCTTCTTATCCTTGGGCCGCTTTTGCTTTTGGCCGGGTCCGCTTACTCCGGCGTTCAGGCCTTAAAAAAAGCCAGCCAAACCGCCGATATTGGCCAAGTCTCCAAATTACAGACATTGACTGCAACCGCCCAAAATCGTTTTAATTTCAGCCGTCAAATTTTACGCCAGTCCCAGCCGGTGTTGAGATTTTTTGGCTTAAAAAATATGGCCAGCAACTTAGACAGACTGTTATTTATTGGCTTCAAATTAAGCCAGGGCGGGGAACATCTGATTATGGCCGGTGAATCGGGTCAGCTTTTAACTGAAATAATTTTTCATCAGCAAGACGGCAATATTCCTGAAGCCATTAAAAGGATCCAAATTAATTTAGATCAAGCCTACGGCGAACTTTCTTTTGTCGAGTCAGAATTGCAAAGCGGCCAGGAGCGAAACCTGGACATTACTGCTTCCTTAACCCAAAAAATGCAACTCTTAACTTCAAAGCTTCCCGAGGTCCGCGCTAAAATTAATCAGGTCCGGGTCATTTTACCCTTAATTCCCAGTTTAATTGCCCAGGATTCAAAAAAAACCTACTTGCTTTTATTCCAAAACTCAGCTGAAATTCGGCCCACCGGCGGCTTTATCGGCTCTTATGGCCTCTTAACCTTTGAAAAAGGCAAATTACTAGATCTTGATGTTCAGGATATTTATGCCGCTGACGGTCAGCTTCAGGGGTTTATCCAGCCGCCCAAACCGATTGAAGCCTTTTTAGGCAAAAATACCTGGTTTTTCCGTGACAGTAACTGGGATCCCGACTTTACTGTTTCTGCTGCCCGTGCCGAATGGTTTTTAAACAAAACCACCGGGCACAACGTTGACGGCGTTATTGCCGTTAACCTACCGGCCGTTAAACTTTTGCTTCAGGCCACTGGCCCGATTACCCTCGCGGATTTTGATCAGCAGGTGACTAGCGATAATCTTTTTGAGCAGGCGGAATACCAGTCAGAAGTTAATTTTTTCCCCGGCTCCACCCAGAAAAAAGACTTTCTTGGCGCTCTTTCCCGGGAAATCTTTGCCAAAGCCAAAGATTCCTCTGCCACGGATTTAATTAAATTTGCTCAAGCTTTTGAATCTAGCTTGGCCCAAAAGCACTTACTGGTTTATTTGCACGACCAGCCCAGCCAACGGTTGTTATTAGGTCAAAATTGGGCCGGTGCTATTTTTACTCCCAATGTCAGTCCGTTTGACAACCGGCCGGTCACTGCGGATTTTAACTATGTGGTCGAGGCCAATTTAGGCATCAATAAAGCCAACTACTTCCTCACCAGAAACATCAAGCACCAGTTAACCATTCTTAAAACCAAGGATATTCTTGTGTCCACCACCATTGATTACAACAATCAAAGCCCGGCCGACGCCTGGCCCGGCGGCGTTTATAGAAGTTATGTCCGCGATTATTTTCCGGCCGGCTCGCAGTTAATCTCCGTCAAGGTCGGGGAGGAGAAATTAAACCTAAGCACTCTGGATAAAGAAACCGTTAACGATAAAAACATCATTGGTTTTCCGGTGACTGTTCCGGTTAAAGATAGTTTAAGTGTCGAAATTACTTACCGCTTGCCTCAAGCCTTAAATTTGGTTAACAGCCAGGGCCGCTTGGCCATAGTTATTCCCAAGCAGCCCGGCACTCTAAAAGACGGTTTGGAAGTGATCTTAAATTACCCCACCTATCTTTCCGTCGTCGCCGTTAATCCCCAGACTTTAGTCTCACCCCAGGTAGTCAATTTTCAATCAAATCTGGAGACAGACCGCGTTTTCTTAGTTGACTTAAGAGAACGATAAATGGTATCATCCAAACCACTATGTCACAAGCAGTAAAACTAGACGTTAACCCCAGGAAAATTGCCGGCCGCAAAGTAAAACAGCTTCGTCGTCAAGGTATTATTCCCGCCAACATTTTTGGCAAAAGCGTCAAATCCTTAGCGATAGAACTGCCGTTAAAAAGTTTTCAAACTGCTTTTAAAACCGCCGGCGAAACTAATATTATTGAATTACAGGTAGCTAAAGAAACCAAAACCCGGCCGGTTTTAGTTCATGATATTCATTATCATCCGGTCACTGATCAAATTTTGCATGTTGACTTTCACCAGGTTGATTTAACCCAGAAGGTCACGGTCGCCGTCCCGATTGAAGTTATTGGCGAATCTCCGGCTGTCGTTCAAGGCGGAGTTTTGGTTCAGCTCCTAAACGAACTTCAGGTTGAAGCCTTGCCCAGGGATTTACCCGATAAATTTGTTATTGACGCTTCTAAATTAGCGGCTATCGGCGACGGCGTTACCATTAAAGACTTAGCCGTTTCCGATAAAGTTAAATTCCTAGCGGAAAAATTGGACGAGTTAGTTGTCAAGATTGAACCTCCGACCAAAGAAGAAGTCGAAGTCAAACCCGCCGAAGCCGTTATTCCGGCCGAAGGTGAAGCTGCTAAGCCTGAAGCCAAAAAAGAAGAAACCCCCGCTGAAAAACCCCAGCCAAAGGCTGGTCAGCCTATGGCTGAGAAGAAATAATCCTGCCAACCTCTTGGACCACCTTATCATTTGGATCTAAATAGCTCGCCCGATCCCAATTTTCTTTTGCCCGCTCCTGATTATTAACCATCCAGTTTAACAATCCCAATTTCAAATATATATCTCTATAATCCGGTTTTTCGGCCAATATTTTCTCCCAAGTTTTAATCTCAGTTTCTAAACTTGTTTTTTTCTCGACCGCTGCCAAGTAGTCTTTCTTTTCCTGCCAATATTGCCAGTTGCCGATTGCTCCGATTATCACCAACGCGATTAGTAAATAAACTAATTTTATTTTTTTAAGCAGGGGATTAACCACTGGTTTTATTGGCCGATAAACTCTCTTAGCTAAAAGAGACGAGTATTTGAAGAGTTTTTTTATTTCGGCCATGAAGCAGTGATTAATAATTTTTCTTTTGTTTCCGGCAATTGTTGCCACACCGCCTCCGTTACAAACGGCACAAACGGGTGCAGCAGTTTTAAGAAAATCCGCAAGCCATCCAAAAGTGCTGCTTGTGAAATCTTACCTTCTTTTGCCTCTTCAATTTTCTGATCGCAAAACCAGTGCCAAAACTCGTTATACACCGTCTCTGCCCCTAACCCCGGCTTCAAATCCTCCAGTTGCTTCGTTACATCGGCGATTACTTTTTTCAAGTGGTCAAAATAAGGTCGCTCTTTTTCCAAGGACACTCCTTTGCGAAGCGAAGGTGTGTCCTTATTGGAATTATTGGGATTGGATAATATATACCTTGCCGCATTCCATATCTTGTTCGTCAAGTTTCTCATTCCCCTTATTTTTCCTTCCCCGGTGGCGCTGTCTCTGCCGGCCGTGGTGCTCATTACCAAACTCATCCTTAGCGCGTCGGCCCCGTATTTTTCCACGACTGATACCGGGTTAATTGCATTTCCCTTACTTTTGCTCATTTTTTGGCCTTTTTCATCCCGCACCAAACCATGTAAATACACTTTTTCAAACGGAACTTTGCCGGTCATGTAAATTCCCAGCATCAGCATCCTCATTACCCAAAAGGGGAGAATATCATATCCGGTTTCCATCAAACTGGTTGGATAGAATTTTTTAAACAAGGATCCTAGTGTTACAACCGGCCACTGGCCCGAACTAAACCAGGTATCAAATGTATCTGTTTCCTGAACATAATCTTTCCCGGGAGAGGTCTTAGAAACTACAAAATCTTCTTTATTGCCGTTCTTAAACCAAATTGGCATTCTTATGCCCCACACAATCTGCCGGCTGATATTCCAGTCTTCCAACTGTGTCAGCCAGTGTTTTAAAATTTTATCGTGGCCGCTGCCGTAAATTTTTACCTCGCCTTTTTTCAGAGCCGCGAGTACTTTTTCCGTTAAGGGCTTAACTTTTAAATAAAATTGGGGCAAAGGAAGCGGTTCAATTGTCCGGCCGCAACGGTAACAAACAGCTAGTGTATGCTGATAATTTTCCTCAATTTTTACTATCAGCCCTTTTTTCTTTAGATCTTCTACGATTAATTCTCTGGCGGCCATTATTTTTAATCCTTGATACTTTCCGGTTTTTTCATTTAACCGGCCGTCAAATCCGATCACCTGATTTAATCCAGGAATTTCGTTTTTATGTCTTTGCCATACCTCATAGTCATTAAAATCGTGGGCCGGGGTGATTTTTACTACTCCGGTGCCAAATTTCATGTCGACATAATTGTCGCTAATTACTTTAATTTTAAATTTTCCCATTAAACCCTCAACTTCAATTTCTTTCCCAACCCATTTTTGATATCTTTTATCTTTTGGGTTAACCGCTACTGCCGTATCGCCAAACTTTGTTTCCGGTCTGGTTGTTGCTAGGGTAAAGGGACCGTATTTTAAATAATAAAGCGGTTCAATTTTTTCCTCGTGGTTGATTTCTAAATTCGAAAATGCCGTTCCGCAATTGGTACAATAATTAACCACCCTTTGTCCCCGGTAAATTAGCCCGTCATTGTGTAATTTAATAAACGTGTCCAAAACCTGGTCCACAATTTTTTTATCCAACGTAAAAGTTGTTCGCTCCCAATCTGCCGACGCCCCCAATTTTTTCATTTGCTTTATCGCCGTGCCGGAATTTTCCTGCACATAATCCCAGATCATTTGGTATAAAGTTTCTCTATCAAAATCAAATCTGCTTTTGCCTTCTTTTTTCAACTTTTTTTCAAACACATATTGGGTTTCAATCCCGGCATGGTCAGTTCCCGGCAGCCATAAAGCCGCCTCGCCCAACATCCGGTGATAGCGGATAAAAATATCTTCAATTGTCACGAACATGGCGTGGCCGACGTGCAGCGGGTCATTCGCATTCGGCGGCGGCATGATAATCGTGTAGGGTTTCCCTTTTTCTGCCGGCTTAAACGCCCCGGAAGCTTCCCATTTTTTATAAATCTCTTCTTCAAATAGTTCCGGCAGATAAACTTTATCCATGATGAAATTGTATCATAGGGCAGAGAAGGTGACTCCTTAACAGGAGACCCGGCCGAAGGCCGAGTCGGGACGGCGAAGCCGGAAGGTGTCACCTTATTGGAATCTTAGCTTACTCTGTTGGTTGGTTTTCCTTTAAGAAAGTTTTCCAAATTCCCGACAAAAATTCCTTTTTTCAACGCCGTTGCTTCTTGAGTGGTATAACCCAAAGGGGGATAAATCACGCAATTTTTATAAGGTTTCACTAAATCTAATTGCTCTTTAGTCATTTCGTCCGAATGATCCAAAATAAAACTTAAGTCTTTATTCTTTAATCTCATCGCCAAAGCTTTTAAGTCAATTAACTCCATCGGGCTGGTGTTTATGAGCAGGGCGCCTTTTTTAATTAATTTAACCCTCTCTTTATTTAAGAAATTATTAGTTTGCGGATTTAAGGAAAGATTAAGCGTAATAATATCCGAGGATTCCAGCAAATCATTAATGTTTTTATATTTAATTCCCATTTTTTCATAATTCTTTTTTCTGTTTTGCGACCAATAGGAAACTTTCGCGCCAAAACCTTTAGCAATTTCTGCCACTCTCGCGCCGATATGCCCTAAACCAATTACGCCAAAATTTTTATTCTTGATTTCTGTTCCGGTAAAAAAAGTTGCCTCTGAATAATCAGCCTTTCTGGCTTGTTGCTTGGCTCGTTCCAGCTCTCTTAAATAATCAATGATTGTCCCGAAAGTGAATTCAGCTACCCCCTCGGTGGCATAATCTGCAATATTACAAACAGCAATTTTTTTCTTTGTTGCGCATTTAAGATCAACTCCGCCCACGCCTGTTCCCAGCATACCAATATATTTAAGTTTCGGCGCCTTATCAATTATTTCTTTGCCGACTTTTGCGCCGAGCTTAACCAATAAACAATCAGTATTTTTCAACTGAAGAGGCAAAGTGGAATCATCAGCCACCAAAATAATTTTCTCGTCGCCCAATTTATCCACCCGATCCCAATAAATTTTTTCCAACTCTTTTCCAGTGTAGTTTAACAGCAAAATCTTTTTAAACTTCATTTAACTGATTATATCACTGTATAATAGTCTTATGCTTATTCTTGGTATTGATCCTGGTTATGGTCGCCTTGGCTGGGGACTGATCGATGGAGAAAAATCCGTTGCCTATGGTTGCCTGGAAACCGATAAAAATTTAACCGAAGCCAGGCGGTTAAACGAACTTTTTGACGGCTTAACCAAAATATTAAAAAAATATAAGCCTGAAGCCGTTAGCGTTGAAAGCCTTTTCTTTTTCCAAAATATTACTACTGCTATGAAAGTGTCCCAGGCTAGGGGAATAGTCTTACTCGCTTGTGAAAAGCTTGGTATATCAACCTATTCTTATGCCCCATTGCAGATTAAAATGGCGGTGACCGGTTATGGCCGGGCCGACAAAAACCAGGTCCAGCAAATGACCAAAACAATTTTAAAACTTGATGCTATTCCCCAGCCCGACGATGCTGCCGACGCCCTGGCAATTGCCTTAACCCACTCTTTTAGTAATAAGTTTCAGAATAAGATAAAATAAAGAATATATGATTGCCAAGCTAACTGGAAAACCCGAAGCCTTAAACCACGAATCCATTATTTTAGATGTCAATGGCGTTGGCTATAAAGTTTTTGTCCCTCAAAAACTACTTCAATCGCCTCCGACCACATTATATATTCATGCCCATATTCGCGAAGATAGTCACGATCTTTATGGGTTTTTATCTTTAGCTGATTTACAACTATTTAAACTGATTATTTCAGTTTCCGGCATTGGCCCTAAAACCGGTTTAAGTTTATTGGAAAAAGGCGTCGAGCAAATTAAAACCGCCGTGATGAAAGCCGATGTAGATTTTTTCTCCACGGTGCCGCGCTTGGGCAAGAAAAACGCCCAGAAAATTATTATCGATTTAAAATCCAAGCTCGGCAGCCTTAAAGATCTGGATTTGTCCGGCGAAGGCGGCGACTCTAAAGAGGTAATTAATGCTTTAATTAGCCTTGGTTTTAGCCGCCGCGAAGCTAAAGAAGCCTTTGATCAGGTCAGCGATCAGCCTACCATTGAAGCCAAAATTTCCCAGGCCATTAAATTATTAGGCAAGAAGTAATATGGATAAAACTAAAACTAAAGCAGTGAGCGAAGTCGAACTGTTTCCTAATCTCCGGGTCGATTCCTGGGATAGCTTTATCGGCCAATCCAAAATTAAACAGTCGCTTAAAGTGGCTTTATCCGCCGCTAAAAAAAGACAGGAGTCAGTCGAACATATTTTACTTTACGGCCCTCCCGGCCTGGGCAAAACCACTCTGGCCCACTTAATTGCCAAAGAATTAAACGTTAATATTCGCGCCTCGTCCGGTCCCGCTCTTGAGCGGGCCGGCGATTTAGCCTCAATTTTAACCAATTTAAACCCCGGCGACATTTTTTTTATTGATGAAATTCACCGTTTGCCAAAAATTGTTGAAGAAACCCTGTATCCGGCCATGGAAGATTATCACTTGGATATTATTGTTGGCCAGGGCCCGTCTGCCCGCACCCTCAAGTTGGATTTGCCCAAATTTACCCTGATCGGCGCTACCACTAAAATTGGCTCGATTGCCGCCCCTTTGCGCGACCGCTTTGGTTTAGTCCAACGTCTAACTTTTTACGAGCCAGAAGATTTAGTTGCGGTTTTAATTAACGCCGCCCAGAAACTTAAAATAAAACTGGATTCTACTGCCGCTACCAGTTTATCCCGCCGTTCCCGCGGCACTCCCAGGATTGCCTTAAAGCTACTTAAGCGCTGCCGTGATCTGGCACAGATAAAAGGGGATTCTGGCATCACTCCGGCCATCCTGGATGAATCCTTGGCTCTACTGGAGGTGGACGAAATGGGCTTGGATGCCAATGACCGCCGCTTGCTCAAGGCTTTAATCGACAAATACCAGGGCGGCCCGGTTGGTTTAGACACCTTAGCCGCCATTATCAGCGAGGACAAAGATACTATTGAAGAGGTGATCGAGCCCTATTTAATGCAGATTGGTTTTTTAAAACGCACCTCCCGCGGTCGTTTCGCCACCCCCAAGGCTTACAGCCATTTTGGTAAAAAAACTCCCCCTAACTTCGACCAGCAAAAGTTGATATAACCCGTTATAATTAAACTATATGGGTATTCAGGGGTTATTTCCATCAACAAAAAAACTTGAAGATTTTTGCCAAAACCAGGCTTTAACTTACCTGGGAGTTTTTGGTTCTTATGCCCGCGGCGAGGCTAGAAAAGACAGCGACGTTGATATTCTGATTGACTATCAAGAGCCTAAATCACTTTTTACTTTAGGCAGAATTGCTTTAGACTTAGAGTCAATGACCGGTAAAAAAGTTGATCTGGTTAAGCGCACCCACATTAAACCAATTTTAAAGCCCTACATTCTTCAGGATTTAATTACTCTTTATGGACAAAACTGACAAGGTTTATCTCTTGGACATTTTAGACGCCATCGAGAAAATTACTGATTTTATTAAAAACACTGATTTTACCCAATTTGAACAGGATGTAATGAAACAGGATGCAGTTATCCGCCGCTTTGAGATCATTGGTGAAGCTTCTGGTAAGCTGTCTAAAAATTTTCAGGAGAAATATCCAAAACTCCCTTTTCGGGAATCAAAAAGCATGCGCAATCTTTTAATCCATGATTACAGCGAAGTTGATTTAAAAGACGTTTGGACCACCATTAAAAACGACTTACCTGTTTTAAAAACCCAACTTCAGGAAATCCTTGCCCGGCAAAAGTTAATTTAAGCACGCCACTTTTAATTTATTTATCCCCTTAAATCCGGATTTATCATTGGTAATTAACGTTTCAATTTTATTATCAATTAAAGTTGCGGCTAAATATAAATCAAAATGTCTTTTTGCTTTTCCCTTGGCTTTTTGACACAACTCTAGATAAGTATTGATAGTTGAGATCAAAGGCGTCACTACTTGAATATTTGTTTCCAGTAATTTATTAATTTGGCCCACCGCTTGAGCTAATTTATATTGATAATAATCTGTTAAAACTCTAATCAATTCAACCAAATTTTGCTGGCAAACAACCAGTTGAATTTTTTGCTTTTCTGTTTTTAGTATGGCCAGCCTTGCCTGGTCATGGAAAGACGACTCGTTATTCAGCAGATAAACGAGGATATTAGTGTCGAGGGCCAATTTTTTGCTTGAGGTATGAGTCATAAAGCTCATTTCGCGTTGGCGGCTCTTTACCGCCTAAATTTATACTGCCGGCTAAAGTTAGTATGGATTTTGGCTTATTATTGATTTTAGCCTTAATTTTTATCGCTAAACCCTCTTTTATTAACCGGCTTACAGTAGTTTTATTGGCAACCGCATAATATTTAGCCTGTTCCAATAAAGACTCTGGCAAAGTTATAGTGGTTCTCATTAAATAAGTCATACATACATACTAACATACTTTTTTAACCAGTCAAGTTATTTAATTTCGGCCTTCAACCAATCAAAATATTTTTTCCCGACAAATTTTACCGGCATGGCGATAATGCATGGCGTGTCGTAAGTATGAATTTTAATTATTTCTTTTTCGATCAATTTATATTTTGATTCCAAAGACTTAATAATCATGACCACTTCTTTCGACTCGTCAATTTTCCCTGATTTTGGTGGCCAGAAAAACATCGGCATCATTTCCGGATAAATATTGACGCAGCCGCACAATTTTTTACCCATTAAGTGCTTGGCGGCCTTTTTTGCCTGTTCCACGCTTTCCCAAGTGGTATAAATCATTAACATCTTTGTCATGAGTAGAATTATAACAGCAAAATTTTTAAAAAAGCGTAAAATAAATTTATGCAATACAGAACCTTAGGTAAAACCGGATTAAAAATTTCTGAAATCGGAATGGGAACATGGGGATTGGCCGGAAAACCTTGGGGCTGGGAAGCGCCTGACGAAGCCGAAAGCTTACGGGCCCTGCATCGGTTTGTAGAATTGGGTGGTAATTTTATTGACACCGCTTGGGTTTATGGCCGCGTCGACGAGCCGGGAGACGAGAAGGGCGCGCATTGTTCTGAAGAATTAATTGGCGAATTTATTAAAGAATCAGGTAATCGGGATAAGGTTATTATTGCCACCAAAATTCCCGGCAAAAACCGAAAATGGCCCGCCTGGCAAGGCGTCCCGATTTCTGAAGTTTTTCCCGATAAATACATCGAGGAAATGGTCGACAGTTCCCTTAAAAGCTTGAATGTCGATACGATTGATTTAATGCAGTTTCATGTTTGGCAGGATGATTTTGCCAAAGAGGATGGTTGGAAAAATACCATTCAGAAAATTACCAAAACCGGCAAAGTTAAACATTGGGGAATTTCTATCAACGATTATCAACCCAGTAATTGTCTAAAAACCCTAGACACAGGTTTAATTTCTTCAATTCAATTAATCTTTAATATTTTCCACCAAAAGCCAATTGAACGCCTTTTCCCTTACGCCAAAGCCAATAATATCGGCATAATTACCCGAGTTCCACTAGACGAGGGTGGGTTAACCGGTAAATTTACTTTGGAAACAAAATTTAACGACCCGCTTCATTCGGTTTACTTTAGCCAAGAACGGTTGAAAGAAGTTGTGCCTCGCGTTAATGCCCTGAAAAAATTATTAGATGGGGAAGCCAAAACCATGCCGGAATTGTCTCTTCGCTATATTTTATCTTTTGATGAAGCTTCTGTGGCGATTCCCGGGTCAAGAAAAGTCGTCAATGTTGAGGCAAATGCTTCTGTTTCCGACGGCAGAAAATTATCTGATAATCTTTTGAAAGAGTTAACCAAACACGCTTGGGAAAGAAATTTTTATGTTGATCTTGATCCGTCAATGGAAAAAGTCGGTTTTATCGAGCAATAACGAGTCCTATATCTTTGTTCCCCTTAAATACACTGCCTGCCAGGGGCGGTAATTAGAATACCAGGTTTTTTCCTGCAATACTTCCTCGCCTCGCGTCACTTTCCAGTCAAACGCTGCCTTGGCTCCGGCTGCCGCCCAATCCACCTGCTTGACGGTTCCACTCGGTAAGGTTGGATCATCTTGGTAAACTTCCGGCGGCGCCGGCGTTTGCCCCCACAGCCGCACATTGGTGATTTCTGTCTTCCTCCCGTCGCTGGTGCCGTAAAGTTCTATCGTTAATTTAGTGTTATCCAAATCAGTTTTTGTTTGGATTAAAATATGTCCGGGAGTATCGTTAACAAACTTAAAATCAGTGCTGGGCGAATAAACCGTCGCGTCAAATCCCGGCTTGGAATTTTGTTCATAATAGCCCACCCGGTAAGCGTGCGCTTGTCTTTCAATAATCGGCAAGCCGGCGTTTAGAACCGCCCTAAATAGTGTGGTTGAATCTTGACAGACACCGCCGCCGTCGCCCAAAACCGTTCTTCCATTTTGAATCACATAGGCTTGTTGAAACCCGGTTGCGCCGGAAATATCTCCCACGGTATTGTTAAACGAAAACGTTTCTCCCGGCGCTACCAGCGTGCCATTTAACTTTGTTGCCGTCAGCGCCACGTTGTGTTTTCTGCCGGCTATCGAACCGCGAAACAACGATTCGCCCTTACCGATGATTTCTTTAATTCCCAAATTATTAATGCTATCCGTAGTTAATTCCGGTTCCGTGGTCGCCACAATTGGCTCCACGATTGTTTCTTCGTCAAAGCCTTTATCCAGCCACTCAATTTTTTGCCTTAATAATTCATTGGTTTCTTCCTGGTTTAATTGCCAACCGTTTAAAGCCGGTTTAAATTCGCTTACCTTATTACCATCAAACTGTAAGGTAGGATTTTGAGCTGGTCGATCAACGCTGGCGGCAAAATTTTGTGTTAAGGTTGCAATTTTTTCTTCATTAAATCCGCCGCTAAAATTAATCAAATCAATCAGTTCTTGTTTTGCCACCGTTTTTTCTACACCATCCCACTTAAGAATTATTTTTTTATTTTTTAATCTTTCTGCCCGCTCTTTAATTAAAGTTAAATTTTCCGTTGAAATTTCCACTTTAATTAATTGAATCGGCGCTTCAATCGGCTGGAAATTTAATTCTTCCAAATGTTGCCAAATTAATTGCCGCAACTGATCTTTATCAATTACCCGACCGCTCCGGCCGGGGATCAGCTCAATTGTTCCGTCAGGATTAAGGTTTAAAACTGAATCAATTGATTCTTCGTCAACGCTTTTGGCAATTGTTTCAATAGCGGTATCTAATTTGGCTTCATTGACAGTTAATGATAAAGCGATTTTTTCCGGTTGCCACCATTTTTGCCACCGCAGTACAACATTTTTTATTAAGCCTTGGCCCCGGCCAGCCAGCCAGGCTTTTTCAGCTGTTTCACCGGTTAAGTAAGTTATTTCCAAGCTGCCTAAGGTGATCGGCCAGGTTTGATTGCCGAAAACAACGCTTAAAACTTCTGTTTGCGGGGGAACTAACGAATTTAATAATTTAGTGGCGTCATTAATGGATAAATTGGAAATATTTTTTTGCCCTACCATGGCGTAAGGGTAAATTTTTTGGCTGTAGGCCAATTGGTAAATTATTGCCAGGCCAATTATTCCTGCCAAAGCATATTTTAAATACTTAAGGTTGCTTATCATAAGATGTCTTTGTTAAGATAATATCATATCTATGCCCGACGATAATTTAACTCCACCGGTTCCCACAGAAGAACCGCCTTTTCCTATCAGCGTTGATGAACCGCCCAAATCCGCTGAACCGGAAAAAGAAGGTCCGCCGCCACCCACACCGCCGCCTGTTTCCACTGCTGCCTTGCCGGTTAGCGACTCGGTTTTTAAACGCTTTTTACCCTTTACCCTGGGTTTATTGGCTTTAATTGTTATTGGCTCGTTATTTTTTAAAGTCATTTTGCCTAAATTTCAAAAGCCCAAAGTTTCCGAATCTATTACTTTGAAATATTGGGGTTTGTGGGAGCCGGAAGAATTCATTACCGAAATTATTGCCGATTACCGTCAAACTCACCCTAATGTTACCATCCAATATGTCCGTCAATCTTCCAAAGACTATCGCGAACGCCTCCAATCAGGTTTGGCCAAGGGGGATGGACCGGACATTTTTCGCTGGCACAATACCTGGCTATCTATGCTTAAAAACGACTTAAGCCCGGTTCCGACCACAATTTACTCACCTGCCGATTTTGATTCGACTTTTTACCCTATTGTTAAAAAAGACGTTTTCTTTAACGGTAATTACTACGGTATACCCTTAGAATTTGATGCCTTGGCTTTATATGTTAATGAAGATGTTTTTGCCAACAATCCGGATCTGAAAGTCCCGACTACTTGGGACAATTTGCGCCAGACGGCTTTTAAATTAAGGCGGCTGGACAATCATGGCGACACGACTTATGCCGGGGTTGCCTTAGGTACCGCTAATAATGTTGATAATTTTTCCGACATTTTAGGTTTGATGATTTTACAAAATGGCGGTGATCCCGGCCAGCCCGGCCAGGAAGCAGTTACCTCGGCGATGAAATTTTATACTCTATTTGCCAGTCAGGACAAATCTTGGTCTGATGCTTTACCCAACTCCACTTACGCTTTTGCCACCGAAAAAGCAGCCATGATGCTGGCTCCATCTTGGCGCGCTTTGGAAGTTAGGCAATTAAATCCCCGTTTAAATTTCAAGCTTTATCCCGTACCTCAGCTTCCCGGCACTAATGTTAGTTGGGCGACCTACTGGATTGAAGGCGTTTCTAAAAAATCAGCTAATCAAGCTGCTGCTTGGGAATTTGTTAAATATTTAAGCTCCCCTGAAGTGATGAAAAAAATGTATAGCCTGGCTTCTAAAACCCGACTTTTTGGCGAACCGTACTCCCGTCAAGAATTAGCCTCCACTCTTCAAGCCGATCCGTTTGTTGGCGCCATTCTGACCCAGGCCGTTTCCGCCCAGTCTTGGCCCATGGCTTCCCGCACTTTTGATAATGGCTTAAATGACCGGTTAATCAAATATTATGAAGATGCTATTAACGCTTATCTCAAAAATCTGGACGAAAAAACTATCGTGGCAGATTTGACTGCCGGCGTTTCCCAAATTCTCTCTCAATACGGCCTGAAAACTCAATGAACTTCAGTGCAATTGCCTATGCCGACATTTTTGATTATCCCTTGACTGACGAGGAAATGCATCGTTGGTTGATTTCCCCAGGGTTCGACCCTAACGGAAAAAATTCCCCAAAAGGGTCGAACCCTATCGTATTTACACGTGGTTTTTACCATCTTCCCGGCCAGTCTCATTTAGTTGCCTTGCGCCGCCAGCGCCTTCACTTTAGCCAATTAAAGTGGCAAAAACTTCAGCGCCTAAAATGGATTTTTTGGCTCATTCCCTGGGTAAAGCTGGTGGCTGTTACCGGCGCTCTCAGTATGAACAATGCTGATAAAAATGACGACCTCGACTTAATGATTATTACTGCCAAAAATCGTCTTTGGCTCACCCGGTTTTTCTTAACCATTTTATTATTTTTCCACCTTAGAGGTGGCCGGACGGATTCCTCTAAGGTGGCTGATAAACTTTGTCTGAATTTATGGTTAGACGAAACTAGTTTAAAAATTAAATCTCAAAATTTATACACTGCCCACGAAATTTGCCAAGCCAAGCCTTTATTTGTCCGTGACAACCTGTATCAGCGCTTTCTTGCCTCAAATAAATGGGTAGCTCGTTTCTTGCCCAATGCCCTCCAAGGACTCTCCCTGTTTTCCAAGGACTCTCCTTTGCGTAGCGAAGGTGAGTCCTTATTGGATAAATTAAATTCCTTCTTTTTCCATCTTCAGTATTCCTACATGAAACCCAAAATAACCACCGAAAAAGTCAGTCGCCATTTTGCTTTTTTCCACCCCCGCCCCACAGGCGAAATTATCCTGGCAAAATACCAGCAGCGTATTTCCAAGGACTCTCCTTTGCGTAGCGAAGGTGAGTCCTTAACGGATAAAGTAATTCTCGTTACCGGTTGCTTTGACGTCCTACACTCAGAGCACTGGAAGTTTTTAACCGCCGCCAAAAACTTAGGTGGCCAGTTATTGGTTGGCCTCGAAACTGATACCCGGGTTCGGCAATTAAAAGGCCCCAATCGCCCGGTTAATAAGCTTCAAACTCGTCTTAAAAATCTCCGCCAGTTGGGGATTGCTAATCAAGTTTTTTCTCTGCCGAAAAAATTTGACCGCCCTCAAGATTATAAAAAATTAATTCAGGCGCTCCGGCCGGACATTTTAGCTGTTTCTGCTTCCACGCCATTTTTAGTGAATAAGCGCGAATTAATGGCTTTGATTGGCGGCCAAGTCATCGTCGTCCTCCCGCACAACCCCCATATCTCCACCACCAAAATGCTAAAATCTACCCCATGACCCGCAATATTTATCTTGCCTATTTTTTATCTTTTTGTTTCAATTCAGTTTTTTGGTACGGCATTTGGGTACTTTACTACTTGAAATTCACTGATTACTCCGGGATTGGCATGATAGAAATGGTCATGATTGTGACTTCGGTCGTCGGGGAAATTCCCACCGGGGCGATTGCTGATTTACTGGGGAAGAAATATACCTTAATGGTAGCCTTTTTACTGCGTGGGGCAGGAGAGATATTTATGGGATTAGCCGGAGGGTTTATCCATTTAGTTTCCAGCGTGTTTTTTATTTCCTTGGGTTATACTTTTTATTCCGGCGCCTTCGAAGCATTAATTTTTGACTCACTAAAGCAAGATAAAAAAGAAAAAAGATACTCAAAAGTATTGGCCAATGTCTACACGATTGGCTTGATAACTTCTGCCGCCTCCAGCATTGCCGGCGGTCTACTGTATCATTTTTTGCCCGGATTGCCGTTTTTAGCCACAGGGACTTTATCGTTAATGGGAATGGTGGGAACACTATTTTTAACCGAGCCGGCAATTGATTCAATTAAATTTTCTTTGAAAAATTACTTGCGGCAAACTAAAACTGGTTTTTGTCAACTGTTTCAACCGGCATTGAAACTAAAAACGATCAGGTTATTAACCCTAGGGACATTTTTTATTATTTTATGGGAGATTTTGGGAGACAGTTTGGTAATCGAATTTGGCTTTCACGAACAACAATTAGGAATATTTTATGCGGTTTTGTTTTTAGTTTCGGCCGGAGCGGTTCAGTTTACCCCAATGATTAAGCGTCGATTTGGGACAATGCGTTCAATTGATATTATTGGTTTTATTTTTGTGTTGACTTTAATTATCAGTCCAAAACTGGGTTTAATTTTGGGCGGAATTACTACTTTAATTAGAATGTCTTTTTCGCAAATTTTAAAAACCATTACCTCTGATGCCCTGAATCAGGGAATCGAATCAAAGTATCGGGCAACGAGCTTATCGACCTTCGGCATGTTAACCAGTTTACCTTATGTGTTAACTGCGGTGTTTATCGGTCAAATGATGGATATTTTAACCGCCAGGGTTTTTGCCTTTTATTTTGGTTTGGCCTTATTAATTGTATTAATTGTTCAAAAACTAGCATTTGATAGAAGACAATCTTAATTAATCTTTCTACTTCTTTTCTTCAGCCAAGCCGCAATTACTTCAATCGTCGGTTTTTCAGTGTCTACATGCACCATAAATTCCACCGCCTCTTTTATTTCAGCTTTAAGATGATAATTATTTTTCCACAAAAACCGATGAGTTGTCGTCCAGGCGGTTCGCTTATTGCCATCACTGAAAGCATGGTTTAGGCAAATTGACTGTAATAAGGCCGCCGCTTTTAGCCATACGTTCGGGTATAAGTCCCGGCCATTAAAGCTGGCTTTGGGCCTTTCTACTGCCGAGTGTAACAGAGTAAAATCGCGAATACTGGCTTTTGTTCCCGCCCAGGCAATTACTAACTGATGAATTGTATAGGCCTCGCTAATATCAACGTACTGCCAGTTCATCTAAAATCTTCCCATTCTCTTTGATAAAGACTTTAAACCATTGATTAAGTTCGTCGGTGTATTTAACTTGGCCACTTTTTTTTATCAGCATTCCTTCTCCCACCGGGGATTTTTCTACTACCACTTTTTCTCCCACCTGAAAATTAAGTTGTTGCATTAATTCCGTCGGAATTGTAACCACGTTGCTATTGCCAGCTTTAAAAATTGTTTGAATTTGCATAGTAATAACCATGTTATTACAAGCACAATGCTTTGTCAAGTCTAATTTGCCCTTGACAATAATTTTTTTAACCTATAAACTAGCACTTACTCTCATTGAGTGATAATTAATAAATATTTTTAATGGAGGCGATTTTATGGCGAAACCAAATTTAAAGCCAACTGCCGGATATATTTTAGTTGAACCCATTGAGCAGCAAAAGAAAACTGCCACTGGTATTTATTTACCCGATTCCCATGATGAAAAACCCCAGCAAGCTAAGGTTATTAGCGTTGGTCCCGATGAAATCACCGACTCTGGTGCCAAACGCCCATCACCTTGCCAGCCCGGCGACATGATTATCTATAAAAAATGGGGCGGCAACGAAGTCAAATTAGGCATCTTCGACAAAAACGAAGTCCTATTCATTGAATTCAAAGATGTTTTAGCAATTGTTAAATAATAATTAAGGAGATATATGGCAAAACAATTACTTTTTTCTGAAGAAGCCCGTCAAAAATTACTCAAAGGCGTTAAAATTCTCGCCCAGGCTGTGGTCACTACTCTGGGCCCAAGGGGCCGCAATGTGGCTTTGGATAAAAAATGGGGCGCCCCAAACATTGTTCATGACGGCGTCACTGTTGCCAAGGAAATTGAACTTGAAGACCCGTTTGAAAATATGGGCGCGCAGCTGATTAAAGAAGCCGCTAGTAAAACCAACGACATCGCCGGTGACGGGACGACTACCTCGACCCTTTTGGCGCATGCGATTGTGTCTAAGGGTTTGAAAAATGTGACCGCTGGGGCCAACCCGATGCTAATGAAAAAAGGCATCGATAAAGGCGTAGTTGCCGTGGTAGCGGAAATTAAAAAACAAGCCAAGCCCGTCAAAAATGATGAAGAAATTACTCAGGTAGCCACGATTTCTTCTTCCAGTAAAGATATTGGCGCGCTAATTGCCTCGGCTCTTAAAATGGCCGGCCGTGATGGCGTTGTCGAAGTCGAAGAGTCGAAAGGCTTTGAAATGTCTATCGACCACAAAGAGGGCATGGAGTTCGATAAAGGCTATGCTTCGCCTTACTTTGTGACCAACCCGGACAAAATGGAGTCCAACATTGATAGTCCGGTCATTTTGATTACCGATCAAAAAGTGGCCGCTATTGCCGACCTCTTACCTTTCCTGGAAAGCGCGGTCAAAGTCACCAAAAACATCGTCTTAATTGCCGATGAAATTGAGGGTGAAGCCTTAGCGACCTTAGTGGTTAACAAGCTCCGCGGCGCTTTTAACTTATTAGCGGTTAAAGCTCCGGGTTTTGGCGATCGCCGCAAAGAAATGTTGGCGGATATTGCCATTTTAACCGGTGGATCAGTGATCTCGGAAGAGACCGGTCGGAAACTGGATAGCGTCACCTTGGAAGATTGCGGCCGGGCTGAAAAAGTCTGGGCTGACAAAGATAACTGCCGTATCATCGGTGGCAAAGGTGACAAAAAAGCCATTCAGTCTCGGATTGAATCCCTGAAACGGGAAATCAAAACTACAGACTCTGACTTTGACCGCGAAAAACTCCAGGAGCGTTTAGCTAAACTCTCCGGTGGAGTCGCCGTCATCAATGTTGGCGCCGCGACTGAAATTGAATTAAAAGAAACTCAGGAGCGCGTCAAAGATGCGGTTGAAGCTACCAAGGCTGCCGTTGAAGAGGGTATTGTTCCCGGCGGCGGCGTGGCCCTCTTAAGAGCGGCCAAGGTCTTAGATAAAGTCCAGACCGAAAACGAAGACGAAAAAGTCGGTCTGGATATCTTAAGATATGCTCTGCAGCAGCCGGTTAGGCTCTTAGCCCAAAATTCCGGCGCTGATGCCGGTTGGGTGGTCAATAAAGTCGAGGCCGCAGCCAAAGATTTTGGCTTTAACGCCTTAACTTTAGAGTTCGGTTCCATGCTGGAGCAGGGTATTGTTGACCCGGTTAAAGTCACCCGGACGGCTTTGCAAAATGCCGCTTCGGTGGCAGGCATGATCTTAACGACCGAAGTTTTGGTCTGCGACGCCCCTGAAAAAGACAAAGACAAATTGCCTGGTGGCGGTATGCCCGGCGGCATGGGCGATATGGGCGGCATGATGTAATTTAAAAAGAAAAGGTGACTCCTTTACGAAAGTGAAGGTGTCACCTTATTGAAATGATATTTTAGCCCCGGCACCCCGTCGGGGTTTTTGGTAACCATTGACAAACATGAAGCGATACTTTATACTTCACAGTATATGAAAGATTGGTTAACGGTTTTAACTCATAAAAAACAGCAACTTGATCAATTAAAGCCTTTATCCTCGGCATTGGTAAAAAACCTCGGCGACTGGCTGAGGATTGAATTAACCTATGCCTCCAACGCTATTGAAGGCAACGCTTTGTCCCGCCAGGAAACCGCCCAGGTGGTCGAAAAAGGCCTGACGATTAGCGGTAAAACTTTAACCGAACACCAGGAAGCGATTAATCACGCTTCCGCCTGGGAATTGGTTAAACAATTGGCCGGTGAAACTAGAAAAATCAGCGAAACGGACATTTTAGCTATCCATCGTTTAATCCTGAATAATATTGACAATCAGAATGCCGGCCGTTATCGATCGGTTCCGGTTAGAATCAGCGGCTCGACTGTTATTTTACCCAATCCGCTCAAAGTGCCGGAGTTAATGGAAAAATTAGTCAATTGGTTAAAATCGGCCAAAGGTCATTCAGTCAAGCTTGCCGCTGAAGCTCACTATCAGTTAGTTAGCATTCACCCCTTTACTGACGGCAATGGCCGCACCGCCAGATTATTAATGAATTTAATTTTATTAAAAGCTGGTTACCCTGCGGCCATTATCAAAAAAGAAGAACGCTTAAAATACTTAAATAGTTTGGAAACCGCCCAACTCGGCGGTAGTTTAGATGATTATTATGATTTAATTTATGCTGCGGTTGACCAGTCTTTAGATATCTATTTAAGCGCCGTAAAAAATAAACCCGCCGCCAATCTAAACCCAAAATTATTAAAAATCGGTGACTTGGCTAAATTATCCGGTGAAACCGTGGCTACTTTACGCTTTTGGACCAAAAATGGTCTGTTATTAGTTGCCGGTCACACCAATGGTGGCTACCAGCTTTATGATCAATCGATGGTTAATCGCGTTAAAGCCATTAGAAAACTCCAAGCAGAAAAACGCCTAACAATCAAAGAAATTAAAGTTAAACTTTAAATTGACAATAGATCTAACAGTCGGTCGCGAAAAGCTTTTTTGGTAGTTAACACTTCACCGGTTTCAGCGGAAACTTTGACTTTTGATTTAATTTTTACTGCCAGCACTCCCAGTAATTTTTGGTCTGATTCGCCAGCCACTTCATAGGTTGGCACTCCGTTTTCTTCAGTCAACTCCAATTCTGTTTCGCTTTCCGGTTCCAGCCGGTCAATGACGTTATTGGCCAACAGGTTGGCAATCGCCTGGTCCGGCAACACCGTTACTCGTTTCACCCCGTTAGGTGTGGTGACAATTAACTCATTGGTTTTAAGGTCAACCGATAAGGGGAAATTAGTTCTAGCCCGGACGCGGTTGCGGCTAAACGTCATTTCCTTTTCGCCGCTGCCGGTTGCCACCCGGACTTTATCGTCATCCCGGTCTTCAATTTCAATCTCGTCATCCTCGCCCAGCTCCATTATTTCCTCGTCCTCAGTTTCCGCCTCCAACTTTAGCTTGCCGGCCTCGGTTTTAAATTTCAGCTTAAAGTTTTCTCTTTCTGTTTCCGTTTTTACTTCTTCGCCACTAAGATATTTAATTTCTGTTTTGGTTTTACCATTCTCAGACTTTGCCTTAACCCAAGCATTCTGGCCGGCGTCAAAATACTCAACTTCTCTTTTTTGGTCTTTGTTTTCTTCTTTTTTCTCTTCCCGTTTTTCTTGTTTTTGTTCATCCTCTTTCTTTTTCTCTTCTTGTTTAGCTTCATCTTCATCACCTAAAATATTACTGCCCTCATATACCAGCCAACCCTGATTATTAACGTACCATCCGGCAGCGGCTTTTTTAGCCGATCCGGCTAGCGCTAACACAACTATAACTAAAACAATGAGAAAAGAGACGGTTTTTTTATTCATATGTAATATAATGACGTTAATGTTAAAACCTGAGTTCTAAACGGAAATGCAACACCTGCAGTTACAATGCAGGTCATGTCATATTTATCAGAGTGTGAGCGGGATCTGCTGGGCAGGTACCCATTAAACTGAACACTTAGTCTGCGTCTTTTTGCCTTTAGTAA
>JBBTRT010000013.1:0-9867 GCA_038065055.1 Patescibacteria group bacterium | reverse complement strand
AATTACCGAAAAGACCACGATCGGCGTCAGTTCGAAGATTCCGAATCAGGGTCACTATTTTTTGGGAGATTTTTTGGCTTTAACTGCTTTCTTAGCTTTGGGTTGGGCGACTTCTTTGATCTTGAGAGCTTCTTTACCGATTCGTTTTCTTAAGAAGTAAAGTTTGGCGCGGCGGGCATTGCCTTTTTTCTTAACTTCGATTTTGGTGATATTGGGGGAGATAACCGGCCAAATTTTTTCCACGCCAACCGCGTCGGCGCTGATTTTGCGGACAGTGAAGGTTTTATTTTCTTCCCGGCCGCTGATGGCAATTAAGATGCCTTCGAAAACCTGCAATTGAGGTTTATTATCCACTAAAAATTGGTGGGTGACTTTAATGGTATCGCCGATGTGAAGTTCAGTTTCTTTGAAATTAAATTTTATGGCCATAGTGGGAGGATTTTATAATGAGGCGGCTAAAAATGCAAGGAAAACCGGATGCGGCCTAAGCGGCCGGGATTTATATTCCGGATGGCCCTGGGTACCAAAAAAGAACGGGTGAACAGAATTAGGCAGTTCGATAATCTCTACCAATTTTTCTTTAACTGCCATGCCGGAAATGATTAAACCGGCTTTTTCTAATTGGCCTAAATATTGATTGTTGAATTCATAGCGGTGGCGGTGGCGCTCGGAAATTTTTGTCCCGTCATAAATTTTAGCAGCTAAAGTATTAGGCTTAATCTGGCAATCCCAGGCACCGAGGCGCATGGTTCCGCCGTAGGCCCGGTTTTTAAGATTGCGGATTTGATCAGGAATAATGTGGATCACCGGATCAGGAGTTTTAGGATTAACTTCGGTGGAATGAGCCAGTTTTAAGCCGGCTACATGGCGGCTAAATTCCACGACGGCGAGTTGCATACCGTAGCAGAGGCCTAAGAAGGGAATTTTATTTTCCCGGGCAAATTGAATGGCGGCGAGCATGCCGTCCACTCCCCGCTCGCCCCAGCCAATTGGGACCACAATGGCATTAACATTTTTTAACTTGGTTAATAAAGTTTCTGGCTTATTTTCGGAATTTAGCTGCAAAATTTTTAAATTAACATTTTTGGCTAAAGCCGCATGATTTAAAGCGTCAAATAAAGCGGCATAAGAATCAGTGAGTTGGTAATCACCGCTGCCGAAATATTTACCGACCACGGCAACAGTTACAGTTTGCTTTTTAGGCTGTTTGATTTTTTTGACTAAATTGTGCCAGTCAGCAAATTTAAGCGGTGTAACCGGCAAATTAAGTTTTTGGAGAAGTTTTTCGTCGAAATTTTGGCGAATAAAGACTTCCGGAACTTCATACACCGAGGGCAAATCCGGGGCGGAAATGATGTTTTCCGGCTCCAGATTGCAAAATAGAGCAAAACGCTCGCGGCGGCGAAGGTCAATAATCCGGTCGGCGCGGGCCACGATAAAATCCGGCTGGATCCCCATGGAATTTAAGAGTTTGACCGATAACTGAGTGGGCTTAGTTTTGGGCTCGCCCAAGTGCGGCGGAGTGGGCAAATAAGAAACGTGAACGTGAATGACCGTATCTTTGTATTTTAATTTCATGATGCGGCTGGCTTCGTAATAAAGCATGTTTTGGTACTCGCCGGCAGTCCCGCCTAATTCTACGACCACGACCTCGGCTTTGTTTTTGGCGGCAACGGCTTTGAGTCGGTGAATAATTTCATCGGTGACATGAGGAATGGCCTCGACGTCTTCGCCTTTGTAAAAAAAGTTCCGTTCTTTGTCGATAACGGCCTTATAGATTTGGCCCATGGTAATGAAATTATCAAGAGACAAATTGGTATCCAGAAACTTTTCGTAAGTGCCGATGTCCATGTCAGTTTCCGCGCCGTCTTCGCACAAAAACGGGTCGCCGTGCTCGATTGGGTTAATCAAGCCTGAATCAAGATTAAGATAATTTTCGCATTTAATCGGCACGGTTTTATAACCATGGCTTTTTAAGAGAAGAGAGATTGAAGCGCTGACGATGCCTTTACCAACCCCTGAAAGAACCCCCCCGGAAACAAACACATATCTGGTTGGCATAGAGTATTATAGCAAAAAGATTGAGGAATTTCAACTGGAAGCTTTGTTACTTCGAAAAAATCTCCCTTGCAATTAATGCTGAGGCACCGCCAACAAGGAACATTGACGCAATGAAAAGCTTCCTGGCTTTTCCATTTGGATTACGAAAATGAGAAGACTCTAGAAATGCTATGCCTGCCGAAATAATCCCGGCTATGCAAAAAATTGACACCGGACCAAATGAACTACCTTCAGATTCCAAAGGTTGTAAGAGAACTATTCCTTTTTCTAAAAACCAATCCCTAATCTGTGCTGGAGCCGATAAGATATTAACAGTCTGTTTGACTAAAAAAATGCTGATTTGATGCAATGCTTGCTGAGTTTCGACCTGAATAGCAAGTTCGGTAGCAACTGGATGATTGGCAAGTTCGGTAGCAACTAACATATTAATAATTTTACTATGGGATATTCAAATGTCAATCAGATCTTTGACGGAATCGGCAATAGTAGGGTAATTGACTAATTAGTGTTATCCAAACCGGTGGCGCCTTTAACGGTATCGACAACCAGAGACAGGCGGTTTTTAAAGTCGACTTTGCCGGTAACCAGGACCGGCTGGTCCACTTGCCAGACAAGTTTATTGGCGGCGTAAATTTTGGGGAAAATAATCAACTCGATAGTCCCGGTGTCGTCATCGAGCGCGGCAAAAGCCATTTCGTGATTGTTTTTTTTGGTCAGGATTTTTTTGACGGTTTTAATCACGCCGCCGACGGTGACAGTGTGATTGACATGAAGATCGGCGTCCAGCTCGCCGATCCTATGGCTGACCAAGCTTTTAATCCGGGCCATAGCCTCGGCTAAGGGGTGGTCGGTTAAGTAAAAACCCAAGAGCTGTTTTTCAAAAGCTAAAAGGTCAATCCGGGAAAATTCTTCGGCCTCAGGCAGTTTGTCGATCACTGACTGGGCGGCATCGGCCTGGGGAGAAAATAAGGCCACTTGAGGGCTGGAGCTAATTTTTTGAAGGTCGGCGGCCCCCTGGCGAATGGATTCCAAACCCAAAAGCAATTGGGCCCGTTTGCCGAAAGCGTCAAAAGCGCCAACTTGAATCAAGCTTTCCAAAACCCGCTTGTTGACTTTTTGCTGGTCTACCCGGCGGCAAAAATCGGTTAAAGAAGTGAAGAGTTTTATTTTCCGGGCGGCTAAAATGGCTTCAATGGCCGCTTCGCCGACATTTTTAATGGCCGAGAGGCCAAAGCGAATGGATTTATCCTGGGTAATCGTAAAATCAAGATTGGAAACATTAATATCCGGGGACAAGACTTTAATTTTCATGCGTTTGGCTTCGTCGATAACCAGCGGAATTTTTTCTTTATTGCCGGACTCGGCCGAGAGCAAGGCGGCCATGAATTCCACCGGGTGGTTGGCCTTCATGTAAGCGGTTTGATAGGCAATCATGGCATAGGCGGTGGCGTGGGCTTTGTTAAACCCATAACCGGCGAATTTTTCAATGTAGCCCCAAATTTTTTCGGCAATCGCTTTGGTGTAGCCTTTTTTCTGCGATTGGCTTAAAAATTTAGACTTTTCCTTGTTCATGATGCTGATTTTTTTCTTGCCGATCGCCCGGCGGAGAATATCGGCTTCGCCCAGAGAATAACCGGCCATGACGTGGGCAATTTCCAGGGCCTGCTCCTGGTAAACGGCAATGCCGTAGGTTTCTGCCAAAACCGGCTTTAAATCAAGGTGGGGATATTTGATGGAGCTGGGATTTTTCTTGCCACTGATAAAATCATCAATTAAATCCATTGGGCCGGGCCGGTATAACGCAACCAAGGCGGTAATATCGGAAAAACGGGAGGGTTGAAGTTTTTTGACTACGTGGCGCATACCGCCGGATTCGAGCTGGAAAATGCCAATAGTTTCGCCTTTGGCCAAGAGTTTATAAACGGCCGGGTTATCCAAGGGCAGTTCGGACATATCCACCCGATGACCGGTTTGTTCTTTCACAAAATTAATCGCGTTTTGCAAAATCGTTAAATTGCGCAAGCCTAAAAAGTCCATTTTGAGCAGGCCAATGGCATTTTGATCAATGTTGCAATCGAGCGAGTACATGTCGTATTGGGTCATGATGCGTTCGTTTTTGGTTTCCATTTGAAGCGGGGTGTATTCGGTCAGGGGTTTATCCCCGATAACTACCCCGGCAGCATGAGTGGAAGCGTGGCGGGCTGTGCCTTCGACTTTTTTAGCTAAAATCAGCAAATCTTTGAAACGGGTATCTTTGTAATATTCCTGGAGCTCAGGCACATTAACCAAGGCTTCTTCAATGGAAAAACCAATCGGAATCAGTTTGGCAATTTTATCCGGATCAGAGTAAGGCATGCCTAAAACCCGACCAATATCGCGAATGGCGCCGCGGGCTTCCATGGTCCCGAAGGTGATAATTTGGGCGACATGGTCTTTGCCGTATTTTTCAGAAACATATTTAATGACTTCGTCGCGGCGGTCGTCGGCAAAGTCCAGGTCGATATCGGGCGGGCTGGGGCGTTCTGGGTTCATGAACCGTTCAAAGGGAATGTTGTGCTCGATCGGGTCGATGGAAGTGATCCTGAGAGAATAAGCCACCAGGGAACCGGCGACGCTGCCGCGGCCTGGGCCAACGCGGATTTGGCGCTGTTTGGCCCAGTTAACAAAATCCTGGACAATCAAAAAGTAGGTGGCAAAGCCTTTATCGCAAATGGTTTTTAATTCGTAGTCGAGGCGATCGGTTAAAGCCTTGGGTTTATCCGGGTAACGCTTAGTAAAACCTTCATAAGCCAAATCGTGAAGATATTTTTCTGGTTTTGAATAATTTTCCGGCAAGGTGAATTTAGGCAGAATCCACTTGCCGGTGGGAATAGTAACATTGCATTTGTCAGCAATTTCCAGGGTGTTGGTCAGGGCATCCGGGGTTTCGGAAAATAAAGTATTCATTTCGGCGTATGATTTAAGGTAATAATCCGGGGAATTGATCATGCTTAGGCGTTTAGGATCGCTTAGCACGGTTTTGGTTTGAATGGCCAAAAGAGCATCCTGGGCTTTGGCATCGTCGGGGTAAACATAATGCGAATCGTTGGTGGCCACAATCGGAATTCCTAACTGCCGGGAAAAATCCAGCAAGACCCGATTAATTTTTTCCAGTTCCGGAATTCCCTGGTGGCGCTGAAATTCCAAGTAAAAATCCTTGCCGAAAAGTTGTAAAAACCAACGGCATTTTTCCAAGGCTTCATTGACCTGTTCGTGGAGAATGAGCTGAGGAAGAATGCCCTGCATACAAGAAGAGGTGGCGACCAGGCCGTCAGCATATTTGGCTAGAGTGGGAAGATCGATACGGGGACGGTAGTAATAGCCCTCGAGGTGGGCAATCGTGGTCAGCTTCATGAGGTTATGGTAGCCAACGTCGTTTTTGGCCAGTAGCAGTTGGTGGAAGGTTTGTTTTTGGACGCCGACGGATTTGTCGCTTAAGGAAGCGGTCGTGAGGTAGGATTCGCAGCCAATGATCGGTTTGACCCCCTCCTTTGTGGCAGCGTTGAAAAATTTAACGGCTCCATACATCACGCCGTGGTCGGTAATGGCCAGGGACTTCATTTTCAAGTCTTTGGCGCGGGAAATCAGCTCATCAATTTTAGACAAACCATCCAGAAGCGAGTATTCAGTATGAACGTGCAAATGAGTAAAATCAGGCATAAACCCAATATAACATATTTTTTCCACCTTCAAGGATTATCCCTGAAGGTGTATAGTAAGAATTAAATGCCTGCCAAAAATGTCATTAAAGAGTATCAGGAAAAAAGTTATTATCATCTCTACAACAGAGGTGTGGCAAAAAACGAAATTTTCCCGGATGAAGACGACTATAAAACCTTTTTAGGCTATCTCAAGTTGTATCTTTCTGCTACAAACCTTCAGGGATTATCCCTGAAGGTGCCGCCGTCACATAAATTAAAAAATTACCTCGAACAAATTAAGCTGTTAGCCTACTGTCTTATGCCAAATCATTTTCATTTGCTGATTTATCAGCAAAATTCTGATGACATTAATTTTTTTATGCGTTCACTGTGTACCAAGTACTCGATGTATTTCAATAGAAAATATCATCGCGTCGGCCATGTTTTTCAAGGAAGCTATAAAGGGGTATTGGTTTCATCAGAACAACAGTTGGTTTATCTATCTAAGTATATCCACCGTAATCCGAAAGAGTTGTTACCTTCAAGGATTATCCTTGAAGGCTATAAATACTCCAGCTATGGAAATTATTTGGGGCTATTTAATCAACCTTGGATAAAAACTGATGACATTTCAAATCTTTTTTCAAGAGGAAATTCGTATAAATCGTTTGTTGAAGAAACTGATGAAAGAGATTTGCCGACCATTAAGGATTTGCTAATTGAGGAAATTTGACCTTCAGGGATTATCCTTGAAGGTGTTTCAGTAAAAGATTTTGGGCAGAGGCGGGATCGGTTTGGCCATGGGTTAATTTCATCACCTGGCCGATGAGAAAGCCGATAATTGAGGTTTTCCCGGCTTTGTATTTGGCAACTGCGTCGGCGTTTTCTGCTAACACTTTTTCAATTATTCCTGAATCAACTTTTTGGGAAGCGGTTTTGATTATAGGCGGCTGCTTAAGGTCGATTTTTTTATTGACAATCAGGTTGGCAAGTTTTTCTGGTTCAATTTCATGGCAATACTTTTTGAAATAAGCTAGTTTTGACGCGTCTTTTACTAATAATTGAGCTGTTTGTGTGTTCAAGTGAAAACTTTTTACTAATTCACTAACTAAAACTTCAGGGAATTTAGGTAATTTTTCACGAAGTTTTTCCACGTATTCTTTAGTTAACACGATCGGGGGGATGTCCGGGTCGGGAAAATAGCGGTAGTCAGCGGAGGTTTCTTTAATTCTTTGGCTAAAAGTAGCGTGTTTTTGAGAATTGTAGCCACGGGTTTCCTGAAGAGGGGTTTTACCTTCATCAAGAAGAGCTTTTTGACGGTTTAATTCAAAATCAATACCAGCTTCGGCAAAGCGGAAAGAGTTTAAATTCTTGATTTCGACTTTGTAATTATTGAGTTTCGTGGCTGACTCACTCCAGGAAATATTGGGTTCCAGGCGCATCGAGCCTTTTTCCATGTCACAGTCAGAAACTTGTAAACTGCGTAAAATATCTCTGAGTTTTTTGAGAAATTCTTTGGCTTCAGCTCCCGAGCTAATATCCGGTTCAGTGACAATTTCTACCAAGGGAACACCGGAGCGGTTGAAATCGACTAAGGTTAGTTTTTTTCCATTGACAACTTTGTGTTGCATTTTAGCTGTGTCTTCCTCAAGATGAACACGATTGATGCGAATTTTCTTGCCGGATTCAAGATTTAAAAACCCTGACTGGCAAAAGGGGTCGTCGTACTGGGAAATTTGGTAGCCTTTGGGTAAATCTGGGTAAAAATAGTGCTTGCGGTCAAAAGTAGACTCGAGGTTAACCCGGCAGTTTAAGGCTAAACCGACCATAATGGCCCAATCAATTGCCTGATGATTCGGTATTGGTAATGCCCCAGGTAAACCTAAACAAACCGGACAAGTATTAGTATTGGGCGCTTTACCGAAATGATCGGCCGAGCAACTACAAAACATGCCGGTTTTTGTTTTAAGTTCAACGTGGATCTCGAGGCCGATGACCGGAATTAGTTTAGTCATAATTTAGGTTTTTGTAAATGAAATTTAGTTTGTGATTGGTAAAAATAGCCGGCAGATAAAATTGATTGTTCGCTAAATTGCGGACCGGTGATCTGTAAACCAATCGGCAAACCATCAATAAATCCGCAAGGAACCGATAAGCCGGTCAAGCCGGCAACTGAAGATGCTTCGACTAAACGGTCTTCGATTTCCCCAAACATCGGATTATCCTGCCCTGTTCCGAGTTTTAAAGCCGGACCAGGCGAAACCGGAGCCAAATAAAACTCATATTCTTTAAATAGTTGGTCAAATTCAGCAATAATTTGAGTGCGAACTTGTTGGGCTTTTTTATAATATTGGTCATAGTAACCTGTAGACAAGGCAAAAGTGCCCAGTAAAGAACGGTTTTTTGCCTGATAAGAGAAAGCCGAGCGGTCAGCTCCATAGCGGATACCATCATAGCGGGCCAGATTGGAGCTAACTTCACTCCGCTGGACTAAGGTGTAAACATCAATGGCAAATTTCGGGTCTAAAAGAGAGACATTTTTGATGTTAGCGCCGGCTTGTTTAAAGACTTCAGCGGCTTTTAAAACCAGATCTTTGGCTTCGCCAAGCAAATATTCTTGAGGCAAAGCAATTTTTTTACCCTTCAGGGATAATCCTTGAAGGCTTTGCGGATGGATATCGACTGGTTTGGGACTGGAAGTGGCGTCACAAGGGTCAACGCCGGCAATAACAGCTGTCACTAAGGCAGCGTCAGTTGTGTTTTTAGCCAAGGGGCCGGGCGAATCGGTCGAAGAAGCCATAGCAATTACGCCGTAGCGGGAAACGCGGCCATAGGTAGGTTTAAAACCGGTGACTCCGCACCAGGCAGCCGGCTGGCGGATCGAGCCGGCAGTTTCTGAGCCAATCGCAAAAATACACATATCCGCGGCCACAGCGGCAGCAGAACCGCCGGAAGAACCGCCGGGTAAATGGGCAGTGTTCCAAGGATTCAGGGTTGGGCCGTAATCGGAAGTTTCGGTGGATGAGCCATGGGCCCAGGCGTCCATGTTAGTTTTACCTAAAAGAATTGCGCCGGCGTTAAGTAAGCGCTGGTAAACTGTGGCGTTATACTGAGGCAGATAGTCGTCCAACACTTTAGCGCTGGCGGTAGTTCTGAGTCCTTCTGTGAGAAAATTGTCTTTCAGGGCAAAGGGAAGACCAAAAAGAGGTTTTGACCAATCAGGTTTGGCGTCCATTACCTTGGCTTGATTTAAAGCTTGATCGTTCAAGGTTAAAAAACAGTGCAGTTTATGATCATATGTTTTAATTTGATCCAAGCAGGCAGTGACTAATTCAACAATACTGAATTTTTTGGCACGCAAACCTACCTGAGCTTCAGTAATAGTTAATTGGTTAAGCATCATAATTAATTACCCGGGGAACCACAAAATAACCCTGATAAGTTTTTTTGGCATTGGATAAGGCCTGTTTTTGGGTCAATCCCCTGTCGGGTTGTAATTTATCTTCGCGCCAGACGTTTTGCAGTTTGGTCACCTGAAAAGTAGCTTTATTTTTTGTTAACGGCAACTGATTTAAATGAGCCACGGCTTTAAGAGTTTGGTCAAATCCTGCCTGAAGTTTGGCAATTTCGCCTGGTTTTAGAGGCATATTAACCAGTTTAGCCAAATGGGCGACATTCACTTTCATGAGGTCAATAGTAGCAGATCAACTCATCTGTTTCAAGGCGGATCTGGCGGCGGCAATCATATAAAAGGCAGTTTCAGAAGGATTTTCAATAACTCTTTTATTATGGATTAAGCTGAAATCTACAATGGCTCCTTCTTCGGCCCCTCCCTCGGCTTCCTCATTTATATTAATAGCGCCAACAGCGGCAAAAAAGCGAATATCAAATTTAGCTGGTTGGCTTTCCAGGCGAACATGAGAGGGTGTTTGCTGGCCAGGTTTTCTAGAAAAAAAATACAAATCGAATTGATTCCCTGTATCTTGGTAAAGGAGAATTGAGTAATCAGCCTGGGGGTCAAATAATTCCCCGTAGACTGATTTTAAGCCGTGTTTTAAAAATAAATCCGGATCAAAATTAATCGAACCACCTCTCGGCTTAAGTTTGCTCCATTCTGACTGCAACT
>JBBTRT010000012.1:0-5717 GCA_038065055.1 Patescibacteria group bacterium | reverse complement strand
ACCTCCTTGACGGGTATTTTACCCGTTAGTGGTGCGTTTCGTTTGCGAACTCAGGGGCATAAGCGGTGATACCAGTGATGGTACCCTGGCTCGTTTTGAGACAGAATTAAAACCAAGACTGTCTCTTACAGAGTCCAATATTGTTGTTATTGCCACAGGTATTAATGATTCAGCCATTATTCCGGCAGAAAAATATCAAACCAATCTAATTCAATTAGTAAACATTGCCAGAAAATACACTCAAGAAATAATTTTTATCGGTCCGACTCCGATTGATGAAGCCAAAGTTGAAGTGCCTTGGGTGCCGGGAAAATTTCTGACGAGCCAATCAGTTCAACAATTTAATCAAATAATGTCTAAGGTAGCCAAAACAAACAATTTAAAATATGTAAATTTATTTAATGATTTGCCCCCTGAATATATTAAAACTCTTGATGATGGCGTCCACCCAAACCGGGATGGCCACCTTATGATTTTCAACTTGGTGCGTAGTGTGCTAAAATAGAGCCTTGGTCATATTAAAGCAAAGGCGAGGTGGAGCAATCCGCCTTTTTTATTAAATTAACAAAAATATGCTTGACTTAACTAACTTACCCAAGTCTGCCCGGACTGAATTTACTTCAGCCCTGAATCAAATCTGTTCTGAACGGGGCATCAGTCCCCAAGTGGTAATTGAGACGATTAAAGCTGCCCTCGTGGCCGCTTATAAAAAAGACTATCCCGTTGCCGAAGAAATTGTCATAACGGCTGAATTGGATGAAGTCACCGGCTCAGCCCGCATTTTCCAGGATAAAAAAGACGTCACTCCGTCTGGTTTTGGCCGGATTGCCGCCCAGACTGCCAAGCAGGTCATTCTCCAGCAGATCCGTGAATCAGAGAAAAATGCCATTATTAGTGAATATCAAGATAAAATCGGCACTTTAGTCAATGGCATGGTGCTCAGGTTCGACGGTCCGTTTATTGTCTGTGACATTGGCCGCGGCCAGGGTTTAATGCCCGCCGAAGAACAGGCCCGCGATGAACGTTATCACTTAAACCAACGCCTGACTCTTTACATCAAAGCCATCGAAGAAACCGTCAAAGGCCAACAGATTATTGTTTCCCGCGCCGATCCTGAATTGGTCATCGGTTTATTCAAGCGCGAAGTGCCTGAAGTTAACTCCGGCGCCGTGGTCATTAAAGTTATTGCCCGTGAAGCCGGTAACCGTTCCAAAGTCGCCGTTGCCTCCACTCAATCCGGCGTTGATCCGGTTGGTTCCTGCGTCGGCCAAAAAGGCGTCCGTGTCCAGGCTGTTATCAATGAATTAGCCGGCGAAAAAATTGACATAATTGAATACTTTACTGATGCGGCCAAATTTATTTCTGCCGCCCTCCAGCCCGCGGAAAAATTAGCCATTAAGCTCGACGAGAAAAAGAAAATTGCCGACGTCACCGTCCCCGAAGACCAACTGTCTTTAGCCATTGGTAAAGACGGCCAGAATGTCCGCTTGGCCGCCAAGCTTACCGGTTACAAGATTAACCTGAAAGGACCGAAAGGAAAGAAAGTGATGACTGTCACTAAAGATGATGCCGAAAAAGTTAAAAAAACTACCAGTAAAAAAGAATGATCTTGCTTCCCGACCACCGGTTATCACGGTCATGGGTCATATTGACCATGGCAAAACCACTCTTTTAGACTCGCTCCGCCAAGCCCACGTCGCCGATAAAGAATCGGGCGGTATTACTCAGCACATCGGCGCTTACCAGGTCGATTTTGACGGCCGCAAACTGACTTTTATTGACACCCCCGGCCATGCGGCTTTTTCTGCCATGCGTTCCCGCGGCGTCCAGGCTACCGACTTAGTGATTTTAGTCATCGATGTTTTGGAAAGCGTTAAGCCCCAAACCAAAGAGTGTCTGGAGTTAATTAAAGCTAGCGGCTTGCCGTTTATTGTGGCTTTAAACAAAATGGATTTACCCAACGCCACCCCGGTGATTGTTAAAAAAGACTTAGCTGATGCCGGTTTTTTTGTCGAAGGCTATGGCGGCGATATTGTTTGCTGTGAAATTTCCGCCAAAACTAAAACCGGCTTGCCCGAGCTTCTGGAAATGATTGTCCTAATGGCGGATATGCAGAACTTAAAATCCGAACCCAATGCCCCGCTCGAAGCTGTCGTCATCGAATCTTATCTGGACCCGGCCCGCGGCCCGGTGGCTACGGTCATTGTTAAAAAAGGCACTTTAAAATTAGGAGACACCCTTAATCTTGGCGGCGCCATTGGCAAAATTAAAGCCCTATATAATGAAAAAGGCAGTCAATTAACCTCAGTTTTACCCGGTTGCCCGGCCTTAGTTTTAGGCTTTAAAACCGTGCCTTTGGTCGGCGCCAGCAATTTAGTCACCGTTCCAATCGATGCCACGCATGCCACTCACCTAAAACTGATCTTAAAAGCTGATATGACCGGTACCCTGGAAGCCATTATTCAAAATCTTGGTCCGGACGTGGCCTTAATTTCTTCCGGCATCGGCGATATTAATGAATCTGATGTGGCTTTGGCCCAGTCCACCGGCGCTAAAATAATCGGCTTCCGGGTTAAAACTAATAGTAGCGCTCTTCGTTTATCCGGTATTGAGTCAATTATTATCAAAAATTACACTTTAATCCATGAACTTTTGGATGACCTTCAAAAGCAAATTTTAAAGATTCTCGAACCCACCATTGACGAAGAAACTTTAGGCGAAGCCAAAATTATTGCTGAGTTTAAAGCCAAAGACAGCCGGATTGCCGGCATTGAGGTTATCTCCGGCAAACTTTGCCAGGGCGACATGGTCCATTTATTAAGAAATAATGTCCGTTTGGTTGACGCCAAAATTAAATCGATTCACGAAGGTAAAGAAATAGTTGATAAGGCCAAGGCCAAAAAGCAATACGGTTTGACTTTTACTTCCGCCTTGGCATTTCAACCCAAAGACACGCTTCAGGCATTTAAACTGCTCTAACTTAGTGACAAGGTCCGACCTTGTCACTCATTATTCTTGCCATTGTTTTAAAATTTTACCCTGATTAACCATAAGAATCATATCTTTTTCAACATTTTGCATAAAACGCTTAGCGTAATTTGGGAAAAAAGGATCATCAACGACAACATGAACATCTTGGCAGACGTTATCCACGAGATCAGCTAAATTTATTTTAAATTGCTCTCTTTGTTCTATACTAGTAAAGTTGACACCAGAATTAACAAATAGATCCGCATCTGATTCCTCGTGAATTTCACCCCGGGCCAGACTGCCAAACAAATAAACCGAAGCCTTTGGTGCCATTTTCAAAATTACCGGCAAGGCTTTTTTCGCATTTATTTTTAAACACTCAGCTTTGAAGAATAGCTCTCTTAAGCTTACAATTTTTTCTCCGATCATAACCCGACATTTTATCACATTACTATCCTATAGCTATACTTTTTGATCAATTTCTGGTATAATCGGGGAAATTATGCCCAAAACGTATAACACCCAGCCGGTTTTAACTAGCTTGCAAACCGCCAAAAACGCCTTAATTTTATTACCCCAAAATCCGACCCTGGACACTGTTGCCGCCGGCTTAAGCCTGTATTTATCTTTAACCAAAAAGCCATTGCCGGTTACGATTGGTTGTCCTAGCCAGATGACTGTGGGTTTTAATCGCCTTTTTGGCATTGATAAAATCAAGCCCCGCATCGGCAACCAAAACCTGGTGATTACTTTTAACTACCCCGAAGACTCCTTGGAAAAAGTGTCTTACGACAAAGATCCGGCTTCCCAAAAATTTAACTTAACCATCGAGCCCAAAGCCGGCATGCAGCCCTTGGATGTTTCCCAGGTTGAATACAGCTATACCGGTTGCCAATCTGATTTAATTTTTGTGATCGGCGCCCGGACTTTGGAAGATTTAGGCCAGCTCTACAGCGACGAGAAAAAGTTGTTTGAAGATAAAACGAAAACTTTGGTTAATCTCTCTTCTTTGGATAAAAACAGCCAATTCGGCACGGTAAATCTTTATGATCCGACCGCTATTGGTTCCAGCGAAATTGCTTATAGCGTTATACAATCTTTAGGTTTAACTTTGGACGCTGACATGGCCACCAATCTTTTGGCCGGCATTGAGTCCAGCAGTAATAATTTTTCCTCGCCCCTTGTAACTGCCGATACTTTTGACACCGTCGCCCAGCTTTTGCGCCTCGGTGCCAAAAAAGGCCAAATGGCTGTTCCCCCCATGATGCCGCGGCCCAGCTTTAATCAATTTACTAGCCCGGCCCAGCCTTTCCGGCCCATGCCGCAAATGCCTCAGGCTGCAGTTATGCCTGCCACTCCAATTCCATCACCAGATTGGTTAAAACCGAAAGTTTTTACCTCAACTAATAGTAATCCCCAAATTTAACTCTTTTAAAACCTCTGTTTTTCTGCTAAACTCCCTTTATCTATATGACTTTAAAAAGTGACCAAAAACTTAAAATCATCAAAAAATTCGCCACTCAAAAAGACGATACCGGCTCGCCGGAAATTCAAGTGGCTTTGCTGACTGAGCGGATTACCCAGCTTACCGGCCATCTGAAAAAAAATGCCAAAGACAATCACTCCCGCCGCGGCCTACTCGCCATGGTTTCCAAACGTCGTCGTCTATTAAATTACTTGGTTAAGAAAGATAAAACCCGCCACCAGAAGTTGGTCAAAGAACTCAAGCTGGCAAAATAATTTTTCATGTCCTCCAAAATCATCAAGAAAACTGTCTCCGTTAACAATCAGGAAATTACTTTTGAACTCGGCCGTTTTGCCGAACAAGCTACAGCAGCGGTTTTAGTCCGCTCCGGCGACACCATTGTTAATGTTACTGTCGTAGCCGGTCGGGAAAATCCTTCACTGGGCTATTTTCCTTTAACCGTTGAATATCAGGAAAAACTTTACGCCTCCGGCATTATTAAAGGTTCCCGTTGGGTCAAGCGCGACGGCCGCCCGACCGATGAAGCCATTTTGCGCGCCCGGTTGATCGACCGCTCGATCCGCCCTTTGTTTCCGGAAAACTATGTTAAAGAAGTCCAAGTCGTCGCCACGGTTTTATCTTATGACCGGCAAACCGACCCGGACATTTTAGCTTTATGCGGCGCCTCGGTAGTTTTAAGTTTATCGCCGATTCCCTGGACCGGCCCGATTGCCGCTGTCCGCGTTGGTTTGGATGAAGCCGGCAAAGTAATTATTAATCCCAGCAAAGACCAGCAAAAAACTTCTAAATTAAACTTAACTGTTTCCGGTTCGGATTCGGCCATCGTCATGGTCGAAGCCGGCGCCAATGAAGTGACCGAAGCTCAAACCCTGGACGCCTTAAAGCAAGGCCATGAAGCCATCACTAAAATTGTCACTGTCATTAAAGAATTGGTCAAAGAAGCCGGCCAAGCCAAAGAAGCTTTTGTTGAGCCCAAAATCGACACTGAACTCAAGAAACAAGTTTTAACTAAAACCAAAACCGCGATTACTGATTTAATCGACCGCGTGGCCAAGAGCCAGCACGAAAAAACCGCTGATCATGGTTTAGCCGAAATTGCTAGCGCTTGTGTTGCTGATATGGCTGAAGCCGACTCCAAACAAATTAGCACCATTATTCACGAATATTTCCGGGAAACATTAAGGGAAAAAACCTTTACCAAAAAACTCCGCGCTGACAACCGTAAACCCGATGAAATTCGGGAATTAACCAGCGAAGTCGG
>JBBTRT010000011.1:0-20129 GCA_038065055.1 Patescibacteria group bacterium | reverse complement strand
AAAGTTGAACGCACTATCTGGGAAACCCGCCGGCCTTTAGCGGTTATGATCGAAAATCATCTCGAAGCCCGGTCGCAATCCGGCTTAGCCGACGCCGATGTAATTTATGAAACTATCGCCGAAGGCGGCATTACCCGTTTTATGGCTTTATTTTACTGCCGTGCCGCTGCCTACGAATCTATTCTCGGCCCGGTTAGAAGCGCCCGCACTTATTTCCTGGATTGGGCTTCCGAATATAACGAACCTTTATATGCTCATGTTGGCGGCGCCAACACTCCCGGACCGGCCAATGCTTTAGGCCAAATTAACGACTATGGCTGGGGCTCGGCTAATGACTTAAATCAATTTTCCATCGGTTACCCGACTTTTTGGCGCGACTATGAACGCCTGGGCCGCACTGTTGCCACTGAACACACCATGTATTCCACCACGGAAAAACTTTGGGCCGTTGGCTTAAGCCGCGATTACACCAATGTTGATCCTGACAATAAGGAGTGGGCCAAGGGTTTTATCCCCTGGAAATTTTCCAAAGAGGAAGCCGATTTAGCCGGCCGCGGCGACATCCAAGCCATTAACTATACTTTTTGGGAAGATCCCAACTATGCTGTTAGCTGGCAGTACGATAAAACCAATAATGTCTACAAGCGGTCAAATGCCGGCCAGCCGCATTTGGATTTAAACATTAACGAGCAGTTGTCAGTTAAAACCGTTGTGGTTCAATTAGCGGTGGAAAAACGGGCCAATGATGGCTATGAAGGCAATCTGCATTTGCTTTATGGCACTACCGGCAAAGGCCAGGCCTTAATTTTCAGCAATGGCCAAGCCATTAAAGGCACTTGGGCTAAAGCCAAGCGTTTATCTCGGACCATTTTTTACGATGAACAGGGCAAAGAAATTCAGTTCAATCCCGGCCGGATTTGGATTTCTGTCTTGTCTGTCGACACTAAGGTGGATTACTGATTTTAAGTAACTGCCCGAAGGAGGCCAATGGCCAATTTGCAAGATCTGTTTGTTTCCAAGGTACGGGTTAAGTTAATCCAGGTATTTCTCAAAAATCCGCGGGAGATTTATTATGTTCGCCAGCTGGTGCGAGAAACCAAAGAAGAGATTAATGCCGTCCGCCGGGAATTAGCCCGGATGGAAATTAGGGGTTTGGTTAAAAAAGAGGCCCGGGCCAACCGCCTTTATTACTTTTTTAATAAGTCTTACGCTTTTTATCAGGATTTGATCAGTTTAACTGCCAAAACTCTTGGTTTAGGCGGGGAAATTATTTTAAATAAGCATAAATTAGGCAATCTTAAATTTGCTTTATTATCCGGCCGTTATGCCCGGCAAATGCCGCGAAAATCTGATGACGATATTGATTTGCTCTTGGTCGGCGACTTAAATTTAAAAGAATTAAATTTATTGGTCAGGAAGGCCGAATCTGTCCGGGAAAAAGAAATTAACTATGCCCCGATGACCGTGGAAGAATTTGAATTCCGCAAATCTCGCCGCGATCCGTTTTTACTGCGCATCTTAATGAGCGGCCGGATTATGTTAATCGGTGACGAGGAGGAAATGGTTGGCTAAAACTATGCAGGTAAAAATTATGAAAGTCGGCAACAGTTTAGGTGTTACCATTCCCGCTAAATTCGTTAAAGCCGTCGGGATTCATGTGGGCGATTTGGCCCAAGTGAAAACCATCTTGGAAACCGGTCAGGTCAAATATACCTTCAAGGGCGCTAAACAGCTTTCCTTAACCAACCAGCTATGAGTTTAAGGCGTCGTTTTTGGCTGATAATTATTCTCTTTTTGGTTACTATTTATTTAAATTATCCCGGCGCCAAATTAAAAACCAAAGATTTAGCTTTAAAAAAAGGTTTGGATCTTCAGGGCGGCACTCATTTAGTTTTAGAAGCGGATATGAATCAGATAGAAGCTAAGGATCGCTTGGATGCCTTAGATTCGGCTAAAGAAATTTTATCTCGCCGGGTCGACCTTTACGGCGTTTCCGAACCATTAATCCAAACTTCGATTTTAACCGATTCTTACCGGATTATTGTGGAATTGCCCGGCATTAAAGATGTCAGTCAGGCGGTGGCTTTAATTGGTCAAACTGCCCAGTTGGATTTTCGCGAGGACCCCACGGCCACGCCTTCATCAACCAGTTTTGTTTTCCAGCCAACTGGATTAACCGGTCAGGATTTGAAGAAAGCTTCGGTCAGTTTTGGTCAGTCCAATTCCGGCGAGCCGGTGGTGGATTTGGAATTTACCAATGAGGGGGCAACCAAATTTGCTGACTTGACTCAAAGAAATGTCAACTTTCCCATAGCCATTTTTCTGGATGAGTCATTAGTGACCGCGCCGGTAGTTAACGAGCCGATCTTAAACGGCCGGGCGCAAATTTCCGGTAACTTTACCCCTGAAGCCGCCAGCGATTTAGTTATTCAGTTAAATGCCGGCGCTTTACCGGTGCCGATTAAAATCATTGAGCAAACCAATATTTCCGCCACTTTAGGCTCTGATTCTGTTTCTAAAAGTCTGACCGCCGGCTTATTAGGCTTAGGTCTAGTTATGTTATTTATGGTTTTATATTACGGCTTAAATGGCTTAATTGCCGACTTGGCTTTAGTACTTTACGGCCTGATTACTTTGTCTTTATACCGCTTGATTCCGGTGACTTTAACCTTGCCCGGCATTGCCGGTTTTATCCTGTCAGTCGGCATGGCCGTGGATGCTAATATTTTAATTTTTGAACGCCTGAAAGAAGAGCTGCGCGCTGGTAGAAATTTTCATTTAGCTATGGAACTGGGTTTTGGCCGCGCCTGGGATTCAATCAAGGATGCCAACACCACTACGATTGTCGCCAGCTTAATTTTATTAAATCCGCTTAATTGGCAATTTTTAAACACCTCCGGTTTGGTTAAGGGTTTTGCTTTAACTTTATTAATCGGGGTGGCGATCAGTTTATTTACCGGCATTTTTGTCACCCGGACGCTCATGCGGGTCATCTATAAATCTAAAAATTAATATTTATCATCTAACCATATGATCAATTTCATGAAATACAAATTGCTGTACTTTATTTTTTCCGGGATATTTTTATTGCCCGGCATTTTCTTTTTATTGCGCTTTGGTTTAAAGCCGTCCTTGGATTTTACCGGCGGTACCTTGCTTGAATTAACGGTTCAAACCGATCTTGATTCCTTGCGCTCAGCCATCGAACCAGAAATGCCGGTTAACAGTTTGCAGCAAAGCGGGCCAAATCAATATCTTTTGCGCGCCGGCGTTATCGACCAACAGCAAAATACCGATTTGCAGGCGAAACTGGGTGGCCAGTTTGGCGAGGTTCAGGAACGCCGGTTTGAAACCATTGGTCCCACCTTGGGTAAAGAATTAATTCGTAAAACCCTGGTCGGTATTTTGTTGGTCACTGGTTTTATTCTTTACTATATTGCTATCCGCTTTAAAAGCCTAAAGTATGGCATTTGCGCGGTTTTAGCCATGCTGCACGACAGTTTAATTTTATTAGGTATGTTTAGTTTTTTGGGCGTGTATTTCGGGGTGGAAATCGACGCCATGTTTGTCACCGCCATGCTGACCATTTTATCTTTTTCCGTCCACGACACGATTGTGGTTTACGACCGCATCCGTGAAAGCCGCAAGCTTCACCCCCAATTGCCCTTGGTGACGATTATTAATCAAGCGGTTACTGCTACTCTCGGCCGCTCCATCAATAATTCTTTGACCATTATTTTTATGTTGTTATCTTTATATTTATTAGGGGGAGCAACTACCAAATGGTTTATTTTTGCCCTTTTAATCGGTACTATCTCCGGCACTTATTCTTCTACCTTTACCGCCGCACCTTTATTAGTCCTCTGGGAAGAACTCCAACTTAAGAAACATCACACTCCTGGTGTGTGATAGACTAAGATTAATGCCTATTCGAAATGATCCTTTAGTTGCCGGTGAAATTTACCATATCGTTAATCGCGGCGTGGCCTCAATGCCGATTTTTATCAATAATCGTCATTATCAGCGAGCTCTGGAAACGATATCTTACTACCAACATAAAAATCCTCCCCTTCGCTATTCATATTTTTCTCGCCAAACACAATCCGCCAAAACAGAATCACTTACGAAGCTCAACTTGGATAAAGAATATTCTGTAGAGATTATTTGTTATTGTTTAATGCCCAATCATATTCATTTTTTATTAAAACAAATAACCGACAATGGCATTTCCGAATTCATGCGTAAATTTTCCAATAGCTATACCCGTTATTTTAATGTTAAAAATAAAAGAATCGGGCCAATTTTCCAGGGTCCATTTAAGTCAATCAGAGTTGAAACAGAACAGCAATTATTACACGTTTCCCGATATATTCATTTAAATCCTTATAGCTCCGGGATTATTAAATCAATTAAAGAGATCCAACAATATCCTTATTCATCTTTGCCGGAATATTTAGGCAAAGCAAATTATTCTTATTGTCAAAAAGATATAATTTTAAATTATTTTAAAAAACCAGGTTCTTATCTTGATTTTATTTATGGTCACGCCGAATCACAAAGGGAATTAGCAAGGATTAAACATTTGCTTCTGGAAAATCTCGAAACTGATTAGTTTTACTCTATCACACTCCCGGTGTGTGATAAGTCTTAATTTGTTTCAGTAAATATTCCCGGTCGTTTTTGGTGGCGTCTTCCATGACTTCATCGAATAATTTTTTCAAAACCGCGCCGATTTTTGGTCCGGGTTTTATTTTTAAAATTTCCATCACGTCATTGCCGTTAACTTTCATATCGTTAATTTGCATCGGCGTATTTTGGACATCCACCACTCTTTGCTGCAATTCTCTTAACCGCCAGGAAGTTGCTTTCGTCCCGCCGCCAACCCGGTCGCCGACCCTTAAGGCCATCATTTTATCAATATTTTCTTTGCCGATTCTTTTGATAAATCTCCGGATGGCTTTATCCGTCATTTTTGGTTCATAGGCAAACATATGCCAGCGGACCAGTAGCCATAATAAATTAGTATCTTTTTTCGCCATTTTTAACCGGTAGGCGATTTGCTTCACCATTCTGGCGCCGACGACTTCATGGTTATAAAAAGTGATTTCTTTGCCTTCGCCTAAATTCTTTTTAACCACCGGTTTGGCAATGTCATGCAGCAAGGTTGCCAAGCGGACAATCGGGTCAGTCGCCGGACAAGCCGCCAAGGCATCCAGGCTATGATTCCACACGTCCTTGGTGTGGTGGCCGGCTTGTTCCACCCCCCGGGTGGAAATTAATTCCGGTATAATTTGTTGCAATAAACCGCTAGAAAATAATAATAAAATTCCGTCTTTAGGATAAGGCGAGCCGATAATTTTTAGTAGCTCATCCCGGACTCTTTCCTTGGCAATTTGATTAATTAAACTGCTGTTTTTATTAATGGCTTCTAATGTTTTTGCTTCAATGCTAAAACCAAGTTGGGCCGCGATTCTGATTGCCCGCATCATTCTTAAGCCGTCCTCCTGAAATCTTTTATTCGGGTCGCCCACGGCTTTAATAATTTTATTTTTTAAATCATTTTGTCCCCCGAACGGATCGATAACTTTTAAAGTTTTATCCAACCCCATCGCATTAATCGTAAAATCACGCCGGGTTAAATCTTCTTCCAAATTTTTACCCCACGCCACTTTATCCGGCCGTCGCCTATCAGAATAACCCGACTCGGTTCTAAACGTGGTAATTTCATAAACTGCTTCATCCAGTTTTATTCCCACGGTGCCGAAATTATTATCGTAAAAACTGTCCGGGAAAAGTTTTTGAATTTCTTCCGGGGTCGCGTCAGTGGTAAAATCCCAATCCGTCACCGGCGTTTTGGTTAATAAATCCCTGACTGCGCCGCCGACTACAAACGCTTGAAACCCGGCATTCTCCAAAGTTTGCAGTACTTTTATGACCAATTCCGGCAATTTTATCCGCATATGTTAAGATTATAACCGTTATGTCTTATCAATGGAAAGTGGCCGCCAAGGCTTCCGGCACGAAAGCGATTATTAACCAACTGTTAATTAACCGCGGCTTTAAAACCCCAAAGGCGATTAAAGATTTTTTTCATCCCTCTTTGCCTCAAAAAGCCGATTTTCCCTTAGCCAAAGCCGTTGCCCGGATCAAGCAGGCCGTTAAACTCCATGAGCTCATTTATATTTACGGTGATTATGATGCCGACGGTATCACCGCCACCGCCATTCTTTGGGAAGCCCTGCACTCATTAGACGCTCGCGTTATGCCCTATATTCCCAGCCGGAACGAACCGATTCGCGGCCTGTCCCCCTTAGGAATCGACAATATTATCAAACTAAGCTCTAAGCTCTATCATCTAAAACCTGATTTGATTATCACCGTGGATAATGGCATTTCTGCTTTTAAGGGCTGTGAATATGCTAAAAAGCTGGGGATTGACGTGATTATTTCCGACCACCACGTTCCCCGCGATACCAAACTACCTCCGGCCGTAGCCATTGTTCATACAACTAATTTAGCCGGTGCCGGTGTGGCTTGGTTTTTAGCCCGGGAGGTATTACGCCACCTCCGAGGTGAAAAAATCCCCCACCTCGGAGGTGAATTACTAGATTTAGCGGGTATCGGAACCATCGCAGACATGGTGCCGTTACTCAATACTAACCGGGCTTTGGCTAAATTTGGCTTGGAAGCTTTAAGGCAAACTACAAGGCCGGGTTTGAAAGTTTTAGCCAAATTGGCGGAATTAGATTTAACCACTCTGCAGGCTTGGCAAGTCGGTTACAGCCTAGCCCCGCGTTTAAATGCCATGGGCAGAATGGAACAGGCTTTGGATGCTTTGCGGTTAATTTGCACCCAAAGTCCTGATAAAGCTAAAGATTTAGCGGTTAACATTCAGGCGACCAATCAGTTGCGTCAAGATAAAACCAGCCAAATGTTTCAGGATGCTAAAGATAAATTTTTAGCGGCCGATCAAACTGTCAAATTAATTTTTGTCAGCAGCAAAGATTATCACGAAGGAGTAGTCGGTTTAGTGGCCGGCCGTTTAGCCGAAGAATTTAACCGTCCGGCTTTTGTGGTGGCCATAGGCCAGCATTACGCCAAAGCTTCTTGCCGCACCCCCAAAGGATTTAATGCCATCGAATCAATTCGCAGTTTAAGCCATTTATTAATGGAGCATGGCGGCCATGAACTGGCTGCGGGTTTTACCTGCGCGGTGGATAAATTGCCGGAAATTAAACTTAAGCTGGAAAAACTCGCCGCCGCGGACTTAACTGCCGATTCTACTACTCCGGCTTTAAATATTGACTGCCAGTTGGAAATTAAAGATATTAACTGGGAATTGTTTAACGAGCTGGAAAAATTCCAGCCGTTTGGTTTTGGTAATCCGCAACCGGTTTTTAGTTTGAACCAAGTCAAATTAAAGTCTTGTTATCCGGTGGGGCAGGAAAAAAAACACCTCAAACTTACCCTTCAAGGAGAGACCTTGAAGGTGGAGGCGATTGCCTTTAATTTCGGCCACCTGGCTGACCAGTTAAAGCCCGGCCAGCCAATCGACATTGCCTTTACCCTGGACGCCAATTCCTGGAACTCCCACCAGTCCCTTCAGTTAAAAATCAAGGATATTATTGCTTAGCATTTTCTCCGAAAATTTGTTCAATTAGTGCGTCATTTTGGTGGCTGCAATCGAAAATTACTACTTGCTCTCTGTCTTTTCCTGCATTTACCACAGTTAACCTTTCATCATCGAAAGTAACAGCTTCGCCATTAGCGGATGATTCTACGGGAATCGGCCCCACCGCTTCAAATGCTCCCTTTGCTGCTTCAAGTAATGCTTGATCTGTTTTTCCATATGCTGGATTTTTTAAAATGCTCATTAGATCTTTAAATGACATATATTTACAAAAAACCTCCCTGGAAGGAGGTTAAGTTTTTAATTTCTATTTTATACTTATCTCCCTGCCACTTTTTTCACCGCCCAAATAAGGGGGTGAATATAGTTAAGGCTAAAGAGACAATTTAATTGCTTCATAACTTCAAATTGAATTATACATGCATTACCGCTAAAATCAAACTCATGCAGCGCACTTTAACTAAAGATACCATCAAACAGGTTGGCAAAACCGTTTTTTTACAGGGTTGGCTTCATTCTATCCGTTCTCACGGCAAAATTACTTTTATCGATTTGCGCGATCGCTCCGGTTTGGTCCAGATCGTGGCCGAAAATTTAACTCAGGATTTAAAACCGGAATCAGTCGTGACGATTACCGGCAAAGTGGCCAAGCGGCCGGAAAAATTAGTTAATCCTAAATTATTAAGCGGTACCGTCGAAATCCAAGCCGAAAAAATCGAGGTTATTTCTCTTAGCCGGGAACTGCCCCTGCCGATTAACACCGACGGCCACGAAATTGACGAAACTGTCCGCTTAAAATATCGCTATCTGGATTTAAGGCGCCCGCGGCTGAATCAAATTATCCGCACCCGCTCCAAAATGGTTAAATTTATCCGCGATTATTTAACTAAAGAAGATTTTGTCGAAATCGAAACCCCGATTCTAACTAAAACCACCCCTGAAGGCGCCCGGGATTTTCTTGTCCCATCGCGTCTTCAACCCGGCAATTTTTATGCTCTGCCCCAGTCCCCCCAGCAATACAAACAATTATTAATGGTGGCCGGTTTTGAGCGCTATTTTCAAATTGCCCGCTGTTTTCGGGATGAAGATCCGCGCCACGACCGGGCCTACGGTGAATTTACCCAGTTGGATATGGAAATGTCTTTTGTTACCCAAAATGACATTTTAGAATTGGTGGAAGCCATGTTTACCGCCATGGTCAAAACAGTTTTTCCTAATAAAAAAATCAGCCAAACTCCCTGGCCGCGAATTTCTCATAAAGAAGCGATTAAAAAATACCATTCCGACAAACCCGATTTAAGAAAAGATAAAACTAACCCTGACGAACTTGCTTTTACCTGGATTGTTGATTTCCCTTTATTTAATGAGCAAACCGAAGCCGATTTTTTCCACGGCGCCGGTAAAAATGCGAAATTTGCCCCCTCGCATCACATGTTTACCAGTCCGCATCCTGACGATGTTAAACTTTTAGACACCAACCCGCTAAAAGTTCGCGGCCTCCAGCACGACCTCGTTCTTAATGGTTACGAAGTCGGCGGCGGCTCCATTCGGATTCACGACCCCAAAATTCAATCGAAAGTTTTTGAGCTTATAGGTTTTACCAAAGAGCAGGAAAAACAATTCGAGCACATGTTAACCGCCTTTACTTACGGCGTCCCGCCGCACGGCGGCATTGCTCCGGGTATCGATCGGTTATTAATGGTGTTGTTTAACGAACCTAGTTTGCGTGAAGTGATTGCTTACCCGGCGGTTGCTTCCGGCCAAACCGCCGTTGTCAACGCCCCTTCTCCGGCAACCCCGGAACAACTTCAAGAGCTTCATCTTAAAGTTATTAAATGAAATCATTTCTTCAATTAATTAAATCGCGCTGGAATTTAACTATTAAATTAATTTTGGTTTTTATTTTTTTAATTTCCTTGCCCGGGGTTAATTATTTTAACCAGCTGGACTTAGTGAAATTAAAACCAATACTTCACTCCACCGATTTTCAGCTGCCGCCTCCGGCTGACTATCCGGTTATTCAAACCAAAGCTCCGGCGCCTTATCTTTCGGCTCAGGGAGCGGTCGTTATCGACGCTGATTCCAAAACCATTATTTTTGCCAAAAATCCTGACCAATGGCTGCTGCCGGCTTCCACTACCAAGATCATGACTGCCCTGGTGGCCTTAGATAATTATTCTTTGGACGATGTGGTGACCGTCGGTGAAATTATTACCGAGCCGGTGAAAATGAACTTATTCCCCGGTGAAAAAATTACCGTTAATAATCTGCTTTACGGTTTATTGGTTGGTTCAGCCAACGATGCCGCTTTAGCTTTGGCAACCCATTTCCCGCAGGACGAAGTTGGTTTTGTCAAAGCCATGAATCAAAAAGCCGCCGACTTAAATTTGTCTAACACTCAATATACCAACCCGATTGGTTTGGATAATTATGGCCAATACACCACGGTTCACGATTTAAGCCTGTTAACCGCTGCTGCCATGAACCAGTCGGTTTTTCGTTCGATCGTCAACACTCTTAAATATACCGTCACCGATGTCGATAAAACCAAAATTCATGAGCTGGAAAACCTTAACCAATTATTAGGCCAAATTCCGGGCTTAGTCGGCGTTAAAACCGGCTACACCGACCTGGCCGGGGAGTGTTTGGTGACTTTTGTTACCCGCAACAACCGCTCGATTATCACGGTTGTTTTGGGTAGTGCTGACCGTTTTGGGGAAAGTCAACGGTTAATCGACTGGGTGTTTACTAATTTTGCTTGGCAGAGCTTGCCTCCAACCACTCGCTAGTAATGGCAATGACATAGCCGTAAAAACCGTTATCGCCTTCAAACACAATAATCGGCAGTAAAAAGCCATTGGATGTTTCGCCGTCATAATAACCCAGGTAAATATTTCTGATCGTAATCACTCCGTTAGGATTATTCCCGGTGCTGGCAATAAAACCTTGCCTGGTTTGCAGTTCCCGCCACGCTTGACTGGCGGTTTTAATCGGGTAGGTGGCGTTCTGTTCCAAGCTCACAGGAAAATAATTATAAATTGCTTCCACCACTTTCTTTTCCGTTTCCCTCGAGCCGGAAAAAATTAATCTGACTATGCCTTGTTTGGGATCAGTGGTTAAAACCGGTTTTTCATCCACTTTGGGCCGGAAAAAATCTGCCTGCACAAAATCCGCTTCTGATAAGCTGGGCGCTTCTGCGTATTGCCCGCCGGAAAAATTTAAATAACTGATATTAACCGCGGCGCTTTCCAATTCTTCGCCGAAGGTCCCGGCCTGCCTTAAGAAATTTTTGGCTTCGGTCATAGTTTGTTCTTTGCCGGGTAATTGTTTATCTGTCAAAATAGTCGGGTCAGATTGCCAGTTTCTTTTTAAATTGTATGAGCCGTTAATAATATCCATTTCTAAAGTGCTCGGTAAAAATTCATTGTTTTCCCAGATAAATCTTCGCTCCGTGATTTCTTTGGCTGTTCCCGTAAAGCCTAATCGCTTGGCCGTAGCCTTGGCTTGGTCCAGAGCCATAAAACTGGATCTAAAAGTCGGCATTAAATAAACTTTTGCGCGGTCGCCCAAATTAGGCGTTCCTCCGGTTGGCGTCTCCAATCTTAAAGTTAATTCCGGGTGCAATTTTTCCGGAAAAGAAATTGTCGGTAATTTGCCAAAAGCCACGGTTGGCGCCGGCGCTGGTGACGGTTTGGCCACCTTCAGGTAAGTATTGTAAACTCCCTGGCCGATTTTATAAATTAAAATCAAACCTAAAAACAAGGCACCGAATTTAATCATTTTTCTGACTGAAGCGGCCGTTTCTGTTAAAGTGGCCATAGCTCTTTGAGTATAACTGGATAGTCTGTTAGAATGCAATTACTTATGGATGTTCGCGTTCGTTTTGCCCCTAGTCCTACTGGTATTCCGCACATCGGTAATACCCGCACGGCTTTATACAATTATCTCTTTGCCAGTCACCATCATGGTCAGTTAATTTTACGGATTGAAGATACTGACAGGGAGAGATTAGTGCCGGAATCGCTCCCCAAAATTTTAGAAATTTTAAAATTTGTCGGTATTAGCTGGGACGAAGGGCCTTTTGTTCAGTCCGAGCGTCTGGCCATCTACCAAAAACTCGCTCATCAGCTCGTTACCGAAAAAAAAGCCTATTATTGTTTTTGCTCCAAAAAACGCTTAGCCACACTGCGCGGCCAAGGCTATGATCAGCATTGTTTAAACTTAAAACCTGAAGAAATTAATCATCTTTTAGCCAAAAAAACTAGCTATGTGATTCGTCTTAAAGTGCCGGAAACCGGCGTCACCGGCTGGACGGATTTAATTCAGGGGAAAATTGAGTTTAAAAACGAATTAATCGATGACCAGGTTTTATTAAAATCCGATGGTTACCCCACTTATCATTTGGCCGTCGTGGCCGATGATCACTTGATGAAAATTTCTCATATTTTGCGGGGAGTGGAATGGATTTCTTCCACCCCCAAGCATCTTTTGCTTTACCAGTCTTTTGGCTGGCAACCGCCAAAGCTTGGCCATTTTCCGGTTATTTTAGGCCCGGACAAAGCCAAGCTTTCCAAACGCCATGGTGCCAAAAGCGTCTTGGATTACCGGGATGAAGGTTATTTACCCGAAGCCTTATTAAGTTTTATGGCTTACTTGGGTTGGTCTCATGGAGACAACTCAGAATTATTCACCATGAAGCAGTTAATTGAGAAATTTGACTTAAATAAAATTCAAGCTTCTAATCCGATGTTCGATCTGCAAAAACTGGATTATTTTAATGCCAAATTAATCCGCCAAACTCCGGTTAAAGAACTAATTCAATTAATTAAACCATTCATCAAACTTAAAATTACTGCTGCCAAGTTGGCTCAAATCATTCCTTTAATTCAGGAGCGCTTAATCCGCTTAACAGAAATTAACTCTTTAATTGAGTATTTTGTCCAAACGCCAAACATCGATTCTAAAGCGATTTTAAAAGAATCAACCATGTCTCCCCAGCAAACAGCTAATTATTTATTTAAAGTCAGCGAAGAAATTAAAAAATTAACTTCCTGGTCCGTGGTTAACCTTGAAACAGCCCTACACGCTTTGCAAGCTAAACTAAATTTAAAACCCCGCCCGGCCTTTATGACCCTTCGCTTGGCCATTACCGGCCAGTCTGCCACCCCGCCCTTGTTTGATGTTATGGCCGTCATCGGCCAAGCTGAAATTATTAAGCGTTTAACCTATGTCCAAAAAACTCTTAAGCATTGCTAGTTTAACCGGCGCTTTGTTGTTAAGCTCCGGTAGTCAAAAAATTAAAGCTTTGCCGGACAAGCCGCCGGAGCTCCGTTTGCCGATTGGTTTGATTTCCCAAAAAGAATTGGCTGAATTACTGGCCAAAATGCTCCAAAAAATCTTGCCCGCTACTTCCCGGGTACTGACCGATAAAGAAGAAGACGAGCTTTCCCAAACGATTGTTAAAACCTTAGGTATTAAAGCGGTCGCCGAATTGGATGGCAATCGTTTAAATCATCAGTTGGGCGTCATGGGTTTGGAGCAAAACCTGCCTCGTTATCCCGGCGATACCGCCGCCAACCGGGCTTTTCCACAGGTGGGTTTAGCTTCTAGTCGGGGCGCTTGGGGATATATTGACGATCCGGAGAAGGAAAAATATTATGTTGCCGTCCAGACGTTATATTTGCCTGATTGGGCGAAAAATGCCAAAACTCTCAAGGATTGGTATAAATATCGTAAAGTTTTAGTTATTAATCCTAGCAGCGGCTTGAGCGTGGTGGCGGTAATTGCCGACGCCGGCCCTGCCCAATGGACCGGCAAGCAATTCGGCGGTTCGCCCCAGGTGATGTACGATCTTGGTTTTTATCCCAAAAAAACCGCCGGCAAAACCATTCTGCTGTTTGTGGCTGATCCTGAAGATAAAGTGCCGCTCGGGCCGGTGACTGCGCCGCTGTTTAAAGCCAAGCCGGTTTTAATCTAAATATGCGTTTTATCCGGACAATTTTCTGCCTCATGATTTTTTTCTGGCTGTTTTCCCGTCCGGTTCAGGCAATTGTTAATCCTTTAGCAGTGCCTAATAATCGTTTCGGGATTTCCCTTTTAGAATTAAATGATTTGCCCGCCGCCGCCGCCTTAGTTAACAGTCAGGGTGGGGATTGGGGTTATGTGACCTTAGTTATCCCCGATACCGACCGGAATGTGGCTAAATGGCAAGCTGTTTTTAACCAGCTGCGCCGTTTGCATTTAATCCCTTTGGTCCGCTTAGTCACCCATTTTGATAATGGGTCTTGGGCCAAACCCGCCGAAGCAGACATTGGTCCCTGGACCGAATTTTTAAATTCCTTAAACTGGGTGGCGATCAACCGCTACGTGATTTTATTTAACGAACCCAATCATGCTTTGGAATGGGGGAATGATATTAATCCCAAAGAATATGTTAATATCGCAACAAAATTTACCCAAAGTTTAAAACAAGCCTCCCCTGATTTTTTTATTCTGCCGGCCGGTTTTGACACCGCCGCGCCTTATTCAGCCAACACTATTCCGGCCTCGGAATATTGGCGGCAAATGTACTTAGCGGACAAGCATATTTTTACCCTTTTTGACGGCTGGAACTCTCATAGCTACCCTAACCCCAATTTCAGCGGCCCGGTTATTGCCAGTGGTTTTGGCACCATTGCCAGTTACAAAACCGAATTAAAGTGGCTTGCCCGGTATCAACTGCCTCAAAACACTCCGGTCTTTATTACCGAGACCGGCTGGTTAAATTCTTTGGGTGATTTGTCCAAGCGTTATTCGCAGGCGTTTACTCAGGTTTGGGTTGATCCCAATTTAGTTGCAATCACCCCGTTTGTCCTAAATTATTTGGAGCCGCCTTTTGCCGCTTTTTCCTGGAAAATTCCGGGTTCGGAGAATTTTTACCCTCATTACCAAACCGTTTCTTCTCTGCCTAAGCCTGCCGGCCGGCCGCAAATTAACCATGATGCCAAGTTAGCCGTTACCAACTTGCCTGATCAATTAATCAGCAATTCCGATTATCGTTTCTTTTTAGAATTTATCAATCTGGGCCAGTCAATTTGGAACCGTCAGGATTTTAGCCTTAAAGTTACCATCAACTTGGAATCAGTTAATTATCTCGTCGGTTATTTAGATACTGTCGAGCCCAATCAAAAAACCAAAATCGATTTTGACCTCAAAACTCCAGCTGCCCTTGACCCGCTTAATTTTTCTTTTCAACTTATGTTTAAAAATCAGCCCTTCGGGGACGTCTTCTCTAAAACCGTCAAAATTGTCCCGCCGCCCCAGCTAAGCTTTATTACTAAGCCTTTAATTAAACTTCCCGCCGCCAATGATGATGTCCGTTTATTAATTTATAATTCGGAAAATGATTTGCTGGAACAAATGAATTTAACTTTGGGAGGGAATGAATCCGGCCCGATTGCTTTGTATAATTTAGTTCCCGGTGCTGCCTACCGTTTGGTTTTGCTCAAAGACTATTATTTACCCCGTCAGGCCTGGTTTATCTTAAATCCTGATTCCAATCAGGTTAAATTCAAACCGCTGTTACCTTTTGACCCCGACCGTTCCGGTAACTTCACTCTTAAAGATTTTTGGTTATTATTAAATCCAGCTCAAAACTTTCGCTTCTTGTTGCAATTTAGCGACCAATTCTTGAATTTTTCCCGATAATTTTTGCTGTTCTAACTGCTTTTTAATGCTTGGCTTTAATTCTTTTATCTTGGCAGTTTTGTCAAACATGGTTTTATTGTCAGCAATATAAGTATCGACTTCTTCATCGCTGACTTCTGCCGAACCGACCAATTTCTCAATTAATTTTTGCATTCTAATTTCTTCAGTAATATCTTTTCTGGTTAAATTTTGCGCCGCCAACAATTCATCTAAATTTTGGCCCTGACCGGTCAGCATTTCTTCCAGTCTTTTAATTTCGGCTTCAATTTCATCTTGAGTGACGTCAACTTTTTGTTTTTTGGCTTCGCTTAGCACCATGCTTTGCGTGGTTAGGTTATCCATTGCTTGTTTGCCGGCGATTTTAACGACCGTTTTGTTGTAATCCCGGCGCCAGATTGGCCGGCCGTTCACCCAGGCAACCACCACTTGATTTTTCAGAAAAAAAGCTAACAGAATTATTCCCAAACTAACCGCGGCAATTTTAATAATTTTTGAATTGGGTTTGATTTTTTTGGTTTTCATTGTTTAATGATAGCAGGCGCTATGAAAAATGCAACCCATCCGGAATACCAGTATTTAAACCTTTTGCAGGACATTATCGATAACGGTTCTTGGAAGATCAGTCACTCAACCGGGGTTAAATTAAAATCGGTTTTCGGCCGGCAAATCCGGTTTGATTTATCTCAAGGATTTCCATTGCTTACCACCAAAAAAACTTTTATCCGCGGCATTATCCATGAATTGATTTGGTTTCTCTCCGGGGCCAGTAACATCAAATATTTAATCGATAACGACGTTCACATTTGGGACGAATGGGCTTATAAAAAGTACACTTGGCGCGTCAAAAAAAATCCAATGCCTTTCGAAAAATTTGCTGAGGCTTTAAAAAACCAGCCCGGTTTTGTTCAAAAATACGGCGAGCTCGGTCCGGTTTACGGCGTTCAGTGGCGCCAGTGGCCCAGTGGTAAAAAAACAATTGACCAGTTAGGCTGGGCGATTGAAAAAATCAAAACCTATCCTCAGAAAAAACATTACATTATTTCCGCCTGGAATGCCGGCTGTATTTACGAAATGTCCGGCAGCCACCACGCCTCAATGGTCATTGCTCCCTGCCATACGATGTTCCACATCAACATTACCGGCGATAAACTTTCTTTACTTTTATACCAGCGCTCGGCGGACATGTTTTTAGGCGTGCCGTTTAATATTGCCTCTTACGCTTTATTAACTTTGATGCTGGCCCAGGTCACCGGCTATAAGCCAGGCGAATTTATTCACACTTTTGGCGACGCCCATATTTACGAAAACCATTTTGGCCAGGTTAAAAGACAGTTAAACCGTCAGCCCCGCCCATTCCCGACGATGAAATTAAACCCCAAAATTAAATCCATCGACCAGTTCAAGTTTTCCGACTTTGAATTATTAAACTATCATCCGCATTCCGGCCTCAAAGCTGACATTACTGTCGTAGGAGGGTTTTGATGGTATCAATCATTGTTGTCATCGATGACCAGCAAGGCATCGGTTCCACTTCTAAATTAGGTCTGCTGTGGCACATCAAAAAAGACTTCGCTCATTTTAAAACTATTACCATGGGGCATCCGCTTATCATGGGTCGCAAGACCTATGAATCTATCGGGCGGCCTTTGCCTGGTCGCACCAACATTATTATTACCCGCGATCCCAGCTATACTGCCGCCGGTTGTCTTGTAGTTCACTCGTTAGCCGAAGCTATCGACTTAGCCAAAACCAAAGATCAAACGGAAATCTTTATCATTGGCGGCGGGGAAATTTTTAACCAAGCTTTAGAGCAAAACTTAGTCGGCCGCATTTATTTAACCAAAGTCGCCGGCGACTATAACGCCGACATTTTCTTTCCTTCTTACGCACAGTTTAGTAAAATACTTTCACAAGAGAAAAAATTGGAAGGCCAGTATAAATTTACTTTTTATGTCTTTGAAAAACATTAGCTTTCCCGCAGAAGACACTCACTATATTTGTCCCACCTGGGACGAGATGAATGATTTAGCCTTTAAAATTTCTCAGGCGATTATCAAAGATAAACATAAGTTTGACCGGATTGTCACCTTAGCCAAAGGCGGTTGGCCCCTGACCCGTTCCATGGTGGATTTTTTAAACGTGGATAAAGTCGCTTCCATCGGCGTTAAGTTTTACCGCCGCGGCATTTATAAAAAGCTGGCTCAGCCGGAAATTTATCAGGATTTACCCGAGCCGATCAAAGACGAAAATATTCTTTTATTTGACGACGTGGCTGATTCCGGCGGCTCTTTAGAATTTGTTAAACGCCATCTGGAAGTTCAGGGTTCGCATACTATCACTACTGCCACTTTGTTTTACAAACCCTGGTCAACTTTTAAACCGGATTATTATGGCCATGAAACCGATGCCTGGATTGCTTTTCCCTACGATGCTGTCCATGATGGCATGTTCCTTTTAGCCAAGAACTGGCAGGCCAAAGGTTTATCCAAGCCAACTATTATTTCCCGCTTAACCAAAATGGGTATCAATCAATCGTGGATTAAATACTACTTAAAATGAAACCAAAATTTGAAAACCGCCGGCCTCATTCCACTTCCTGGCAACCGGTCAAGCGCTGGTACAGCCGGTTAACCACGGGCAAAGGCCATTATTTTCACCAGCATCTGATTACTCCGGGCGTCTTGCCGCTACTGCATTTATCTGCCTCTTCGCAAGTAATCGATATGGGTTGTGGGAGCGGGGTATTAGGCCGCAGTTTGCCCCCGGAAGTTCTTTATACCGGGGTGGATGTCAGTCCCGGCTTAATTAGCGAAGCCAAAGACCAGGATAAAAATTCCAAGCATCAATACTTAGTCCGCGACGTTACCAAACCCATCACCCTAACTAACTTTAGCCACGCGGCCTTTATTTTGTCTCTCCAAAATATGAAAGACCAAGCCGCGGCCATCAAAAATGCCGGTTTGGCCCTTAACTCTGGCGGTGTTTTGGTGATTGTGCTAAACCATCCGTGTTTCCGCATTCCCCGCCAAAGCAGCTGGGAAATCGACCCGAAGAATAAACTGGAATACCGCCGCCTTAACCGCTACTTAACTCCCTTAGAAGTGCCGATTAACACTCATCCTGGCCATTCCCGTTCCGCCATTACCTGGAGTTTTCACCACCCTTTATCTGACTACTTTAAGTATTTAAACCAAGCCGGTTTTAAAGTTGAGTTAGTGGAAGAATGGGCTTCCGATAAAACCAGCCAGGGCCCAAAGGCCAAAATGGAAAACCGCTCCCGCAAAGAATTCCCATTATTTTTGGCCATCAAAGCCATTAAAAGCTAGTTATCCTAAAGCTTTTTCTAAATTATATCCGCCGCCATTTTCCGTCAATATAAAACCAAGTTGTTTATAAAATTTTGGCAGCCAGGGCTGGTTTTCTAAATCTCTTGTGCTGATTATTCCGGTTATTTTTGCTGCCCCAAATTTCAAGGTTATTTTTTCCAACTCTCGAACCATGGATGTTCCTAAACCCCTTCGCCTCATCTTTACATCCTTAAGCTGGTGAACAGTTACATCATTCAATTGTACATATCTATGTTTTTCCTGAAATTGATTTCCTTGCACTTCTCTTTCAATAATTAAATGACCGTTAAGTTGTCCCATAATTTGTTTACCAATTAACCCATGAATAAACACCGGTTCTCGCGAAATAAATTGTTGTTCATTATGCCAGCCGGTATTCTCCAATACCTTGGTTGACGTCGGAGGAATTTGTACACTAATTTGTTCTGTGGCTATCATTAGTAGGTATTGTATCAAAAATCACCGATTTTCCCACCCATTAAGACTTAATTTCTTCTTTTGCCATTTAACCTACAAGGTCCGTCCTCGTAGGTCCAGCCTGTTAAATTTTCCTATTTATCAACCTTCAAGGTCGGACCTTGTAGTAATGGGTGTTTTATTCTATAAACCGTGTGCCCCTTACGGCTTCTGAATTCTTTTAGGTTTAACTGATTCTGCCTGGCGACTTTTGGTATTAGTCGGTTTAACGCTTTCACTACCACTAGCCATAATTCTCCCCCGGGATTTAAAGTTTTGTATGGTTCCAGGATAAATTCTTGTGTGATGGCCGCATCGCCGATTTTGGCCGGAACATTGGAAACGATTAAGTCAAAAGTTTGGCCAGATACCGCTTCTATTCCCACGCTTCCCAAAACAATGGCATTGTTTATTTTATTTTTTTGGAGGTTTTGCTGTGTATAACGGACTGCCAATAAGTCCCTGTCAACCATAACTACTTTAGCCTCAGGGTACTTACTTGCCAAAACTATACCGATCGGCCCGTAGCCGCAGCCTAAATCCAGAATCGTGCGAGGAACTTTTTCAGGTGAAATACTTCTCAAAAGCACATCTGTTCCGTGATCGATGTCAAAAGTAGAAAATAAAGTTTCTCCAACCTCAAAACAAAACTTTTCCCCCTCAAAAGAATAAATAATTTCTTTTTTAAAATAAACGTCCATAGTATTAGATATCTAAAATTGCCTCTTTGCGATCGTTTAATTTAAACCCAATTTTTTCGTGTAATTTTATCGATTGGGGATTATCCGTGTTGATAAGTGACCAAATTTTGGTTATGCCTGCCTGCTTCGCTTTTTCAATCAGTTTTTGGCAAAGCATTAATCCGACACCCTTGTCCTGAAGTTCAGGATTTACTCCTATATAACGAATATACAATGTTTCACGGAAAGGAAGAGTTTCATAGGCGAGAATAAAACCAACGATTTTTTCCTTGTTTTCAGCCACAAAGCAGTAACCCGTATCCACATTTG
>JBBTRT010000010.1:15551-47110 GCA_038065055.1 Patescibacteria group bacterium | reverse complement strand
CTGATATTACAATCCGAAAGCCTCTTTTTAGCAATACAAAATTTTACTTAAGCCCTAATTTTGCCAACTGTCTTTTGCCATTCTTTCCAAGTCGATTCAGAAAAATATACTTTTATTTGTTGATTGGTAAATAGAGTGAATATTTGTTTCGGTGTCCCATTCCAAAAAAGTGCTGAGATCCAAACATTGGTATCCAGAATAACTTTACATTGCTTGGAGAATTTTTTCCGCTTGGGCATCGGTCAATCTGTTTGCTTTCAGGCCTTTTTTGTTGAGGTAGGTCTTAAAGTCGGTTTGGAGATTTTCGGCCAAAAATCTCATTTCTTCTGATTCTTTTTTCGTGATTAAAGTTGCTAAATAATCAGTGTCGACTAAAGCCACTTTTGGCTGTTGTCTTTTAGTGACAACCAAAAAATATTTACCCTTAACTTTATCAAGTAAATCAGCCAGATTGGCCCGCGCCTGGGAAAAAGGAATAATTTGGTCTAAGGACACGGTTAGGCTCATATGTACCAATAATAGTACAGATTATTGTACGTTGTCAAGCACTATTTAGTTTAATCCGTACAAAATCCCGACCACTAACAATCCCCAAAGCGAAACTGTAACCATCATTGGTTTATCCGAGGTTAAAATTTTCTCCGGCGACTCGCCTTCATTTTTCTCATAAATTAATTGCAAATACCTCATTACTCCGTAAATGACTATTGGAATTGTCACCATTAACCATTTTTCCGATCTAAACGTATTAGGTAAGTAAGACAGCCAGGTTAAGAGCCTTCCCTTAAATTCAAATGCCGGAAACATAAAGGTAAATAAAGCGTAAGTTAACCAGGTCGTGTTGGCAAACATTACCGTGTATAAATCCAGCAATTTTTCCGGGTATCTGCCCAGTACTTTTCTGGTTTCCATTTTTCCCTGCAGCAAAGTTAGCTCGCTCCGCCTTTTGCCGATTGCCAAGAAAAGAGCAAACGAAATAATACATAATAGCAGCCACACGTTAATATGCGCCCCGATGATAAACGCTCCGCCGTAAACTCTTAAAATAAACCCCAAAGCAATCGCCATGACGTCAATAATCGGCTGAGTCTTTAAATAATTGGTGTAAATTACCTGCAGTAACAGATATAAAATCATTGTAAAGAACAAAAAGTAAGATAACATTCCGCCTAAAACCAGGCTAATTAGCACTCCTGATAAGCTGACAAATAAAGCCAGGGGGATTGGTAAATTGCCGGCTGCAATCGGCCGAAATTTTTTAAATGGGTGTTTTCTGTCTGCTTCCACGTCCACAATGTCGTTAAAAATATAGACGGAACTGGTCATGATCGAAAAAATAACCCAAGCTGCCACCACGGTCCAAAATTTTTCCGGAATAAACAGCCAGCCCGAAAATACCAGCCCCACAAACAAGCTGATATTTTTTAAGCTTTGTCTTGGCCTGGCTTCTTTAAGAAGTAGGTAGCCATATTTAACCATAATAAAATTCCCCCGATTAATATCCCCAACACCAAGATTGTATACATTTTCCCTTGGCTATTCAATTGTAGCGCGACCCAGCCCAAAATACCGGAAAATAACCAGTAGGCTATGGCAATTCTTCTTTTCCCCCACCCGAGGTCCATTAATTTATGGTGTAAATGGCCTCGGTCTCCCCACACCGGCGACTTGCCAGCCATAATTCTTCTTAAAATACTGTAAATTGCGTCAATCATTGGTACGCCTAAAACCAGAATTGCCGTGGCGACTTTAGCTCCGGATAAAATTGCTAAGACTGCCAAAAAATAACCGGCTAAAATACCGCCGCCGTAACCAGGCATAATTTTTTGCGGGTAAAAATTCCAGGGCAAAAACCCGAGGTATGCTCCGGCCAAAATAAACGCCAGTACCATCACCGGCCATTGGGTCACATCGTCCATAAAGCGGTTGCTTAACAGTCCGATGATAATTGCGGCCACGACTACAATTCCCGGCAGCTGCCCATCCAGGCCCTTAGCCCAGTTAACGAAATTCATCGTCCCCACGATCCAGATCAAGGCCATGATGTCTGCCAGTACCCAAATTGTCCGGACTTTTCCCAGGAAATAAAATGGAATTTGCGGTTCTGCTAAAGAAATTACCGCTCCGGCCTGAAACGGATTGCTGATGTAGGGGACGCCGATTCCCGCTCCGACCACGATTCCTGCCGCCAAAAATCCTACCCCCAACCGCCAATATGGGTTTAGGTTGTAAACATCATCGACAATTCCCATTATGGTTAATCCCAGCGCCCCCAGCAAAATACCGGTTAAGTGTTTGTCTAAGGGTAAAAAAATCAAGCTGGTAATTAAAATGCTTAAAAATATTATTATTCCGCCGCCTCTGGGTACTGGGTAATGATGGATCACTTTAGGGTGGAATTGTTTTTTCGGGTCGTCCAGCCACTTTTTTTGTTTATAAAACCAAATAACTGCCGGTGTTAATGACAAGGCTAGAATTAAAGCAGTTTCCAATGGTCCGGTTAACAATTCCCAGTACATCTTAAACCACCAAGCTAATCACTTTAATCATGGTTACTAAAGCCATGATCGTGATGAGGCTACTCACGATTGTCATCATTTGCGCCAAAAACTTATCTTCTTCAATTACTGCTCCGCTTAACCTGATCGTGGCCACGTTTATTATTAAACCAACTAGAGGAATCAGCCACAAAACCCAACTTGCCGTTAACTGATTTTCCCCATAAGGCCGGCTGTACCACAACGGTATTTCCGGCGCTATCTTGCCCCAAAAAATCGCCAAAATAATTAAACTCAACCCCATAGCCACTAAGCCGATTCTTAACGCTATTTTCATCACAGAATCAGTCGTTAACTGATCAATCTGTTGCTTCACTTGCAAAATTCCGGCTTGAGTTTTATTAAACAGTTTTTGTTGGATTATTTTCATATTAAACGTTTATAAATAAAGGCCTGGCCGATTTTTTTTATCTGAACATACTGGCTGGCCAAAATTGCCCGTAGCTCCGGAAATTTGGTTTTTTCATATTCCATGACCACAATTATTTTTGGCTTAATTGTTTCAAGTGCCGCTCCTGTTTCATCAAAAGCGTCCAGTGATTCAATATGGAATGTGGTGGTAAATTTTCCCACCGGTGACCGTTCTGCCAAGGAGTAAACAATTGGCTCATTCCCCCAAATAAAAATTCGCTCGTCCGGCTTAGTATGTTCCGTCATCCACTTCGCGATTACATAGCTTTCTACTACCCGCTCATCAAAGGAGTTATAATATTGCTCTTGAGTGATTTTGCCGGTTAAATAACGTGAGAAAGTTTTGTAATATGCTACCGTTGGGTAAAGCGTAAAGCGCAAAGAATAAATTATGCCAATCGTCGTTCCAATAATCGCCGCGCTTATCCATCGTTTTTGTTTAGACCCCTCAATTAAAAATCCGCTTAATATTGCTCCCGCCGGCACGATTTGGATTAAATAATGCGGGTAAGGCCTGAGGGATAAAAGCGCTCCGAACAAAGCGTATAAAAACCAAATTACTGTAAATAAAAAGCCGGGGTCTAAATTTTTGCGCTGCCGCCAAAACCAAAAAGTTAATCCTGCCAAAATCATCAGCCGGCCACTCAAAGAACTTAAAAATACCGCGACTGCATTCTGAAAAGGCGGCCCCCAAGCGCTAATGTACCAAACGTTATATAAAAGGCCGAATTGCAAGTAATCATAAAGATCTCCCCGTAAAGCAAAATAAATCATCGATAAACCGATCGGTACCCCGCACCCCGCCCCGATTTTAAGGCCAAATCGTATATAGGCGGCCCTGTTTATTTTGTGCCAGGCAAAAGGCATCATCAGTATCAAAAAAATACCCAGGCCCAATAAATCCAAGCCTGCGGGCACTTTTGTTAAAATCGCCAATCCGAACATGCTGCCGATAAAATAAGGGGTCAAGGCAGGAGCCGATTTTTGCGGCCAAAATCGCCAAAAACCGTACATGCCGGTTAAAACAAAAGGCATCAGGATCAGCTCACCGTTAGCAATATTTCCTTCCAGCATCGGCAGGGTTGTTAATAAGGCGAATACTAACGTAGTGATGTTTTGCGCCCGGGTTTTGCTAAACAATTTTTTTACTAAAAAATAAAATAACGCAGTTGATATTACTCCTGCAGTTATTAAAATTAGCTTTAAACCAATCAACTTGCCGGTAAATTCCGCCAGCCAATAAATAATCGGTGTTTTATGGTCCACTATTTGAGCGTAAAGCCTGCTGCCATGGGTCATTGCCTGCCCCACAGTTAAATAAATTCCCTCATCCCCGTACCAATAAGGCTCAAACAAAGCGGGAATTCTTAAAATAACGACTAATAACAGGATTAAAATTAAGCCTTCGTTTTTTTCTATCCAGCCAACAAATTTTTGCCCCATACTTTATTTTACACTTTTTCTGTGACCCGGTATTCCATGTATCTGCCGAGCATTAATCTGGTGTGGGCATCCAGGCCCGGTAGGGCCGTAAAGAAAAAGCCTACCACTGGCAAAAACACAAACTCCAACGGGCTGAAAAGTTTTTGCCACCATTTAATTTCCTTTGGCGCTTTGGGCTTTTCCTGCCAGTCTACAAAAATAATCGCCAGCAGTGCCACGAGCGATAAAGTTAAAATTCCTGACGATACTTGCGGCAAAGTTTTTCCGATAATGGTTCGGTTAAAATCCTGATTGAGAAGCGGCGGAATATTGGCCCCCACGGTGATGGCAAACCAATTTACCGGCCACAAAATATGGTCTTTAACCACATAAAAAGAGCGGATGGATTTTTCTCCGAACGGCATATTTGGCACAGTCAGCCATTTATAAATAATGTATACGTCATCGCTCACTCCCCAGGCCCAGCGCTTGATTTGCTCGTATTGATTTTTCATTGTTTTCCACCAGGTGGTTGATTCGGCCGCGTCGCAGAAAGACGGTAAAAAAATCGGCTCAACTTCAACCTTGCCCTTGGTGGCATAAAAAGCTTTAAAAAATAACCGGTAATCTTCCGGAATTACATCCGTATCCCAATAGCCGATTTTATCCGCCAGTTTTAAACTTAATGAATAAGTGGAAAAATTGATTAACCGATCGCTTCTCATTAAAACACCGGTTTGCACCACGCTGGAAACTCGGTTAAAAGCTCGGGTAATCATCGGCAACCGCCAGATATTATTATAAAACTGGATTGCCGACTGCCAGATTTTTTCAAACCGCCGGGGATCATCCAAAAACTTAAACGTTAAGTAAGAAAAATATTGCGGGTGTAGTAAAGCATCAGCATCATTAGAAGTAATCGTGGCATAATTAATATTTTCTTTTTGCTTATCAATTAATTCTTGTTTAGCAATTTTTGCCCCCCAAGCGGTGTTGGCAGATTTGCCCTTTACTTCACCGGGAATATCCGGGTGAAAGGCGATTAAGAGATTTTTAAATACGTGTTTAAACTCTGCGGTTAGAATTTTTGCCTTATCACTGCCCGCCTTTCCCTCTCTTTCTTCAAATGACACCACCACGGTTAAATTTTCTCTGGGAAAAGTTTGTTTTTTTAAGCCGTTTAAGGTTCGCTGCAAAATATATAACGGTTCTTTATAAGTAGGAATAATAATAATGTGGTGCACCCTTTTCCAGTCTAAAAACGACTTAGCCTCATTTAACCAATCAAATTGCTGGCTGGCTTTTAACCGGAAATGGGCCAGAAGCGATAATCCGGCCGACCAAAGCGACCGGTAAAGCCAATAAACATCAAACGCGATAATGTAATAGGCAACAACAGTCGGAATTATTAATGATCCCCAAATCGGAAAAATAATCAGCGACCAGGAAATAAATCCGGGTAAAATTTCCAAGAATCTGATCACTTTTTTCTCGTGATTAATTAACCATTGCCTCATATGGTGCGACCTTACTGGATATTAAACAACCTTTTTGCATTCTCTGTAGTTTTCTCTGCCACTTTCTCCGGTTTTACCTTCTTTAATTTAGCCACTATTTCCGCTATCACAATCACACTCAACGGCGTATTTCTTTTCGACCGGTTTGGTGTCGGCGTCAAATAAGGCGAGTCTGTTTCTAATAAAAGACGATTCAAAGGAATTATTTTCGCCAAGGCCTGCACTTCGGTTGAGTAAGTAATATTGGCATCTACACCGACATAAAAATCTTTTTCCAGAATTTTTTCCAAAATCTTTTTATTTCCGGAAATACAGTGCCAAACGGCCTTTGGCATTTTGCCGTCATTCTTGCCCACGCCAGCGGGTTTGCAAAAATGATCTAAAGTATCTAAAACATCCTCATGGCTATCCCGGCTGTGGATAATTAAAGGCAATTTTAACTCTTTAGCTAATTGAATTTGCATCCCGAACATCTGCTTTTGTAAATTTTTCAATTTTTCATCGACCTTCATTGCCTCACCCGGATACTTGCTGTCTTGGTAAATATGATAATCCAGGCCGCATTCGCCGATGGCCACCACTTTTTTATTTTTACCCAATTTTTTTAGCTGGTCGGTGATTTGGCAAATTTGCACTCGGGCATAAGCCAGGTCAATGAGTGATCGGACATGATGTGGGTGAAAGCCCACTGTGGCCAACAAGTTAGAATTTGATTTGGCCATTTCAATTGCCTTTTCGCTCGACTTAATCTCCGTCCCCACCACAATCATTTTTTCCACCTCTGCCGCCTTGGTCTTGTTGACAACATTTTGCCAGTCCAAATCAAACGCCGCAAAATTCAAATGGCAATGGGTATCAATATACATGAATGTATTATACACCACTTGACATAGCTGTCAGGATTCTGTTATAATTATGACATATGAATCAACTGATTACTTACGAAGATTTTACCAGCGTTCAGGAGCTACAAGCCGGGGCAACTAAATTATTCCTTACCGCCGCCAAAAATAATAAATTTTATCGGGTAATGCGCAATAAAAGTCCATTAGGCGTATTAATTCCCAACAATCTTTGGGACTCCTTAGTTGAAGACTTAGAGGCTTTATCTAGTCAAAATTATCTTAAAACTATTGCTCAGGCCCGCCGTTCTAAAAAATTTTATAGCGCCAAAGGGATTGAAAAAGAACTTGGCCTTTAATAATGCCGATTTTTTCCTATCAATTTACTTCTTCCGCCAGGAAGCAGTTAAAAAAACTTCCTCAAGAAATTCAGTTAAGAATTGTAAAAAAAATTAAGTTTTTTTGTCAAACTAATCCTTTAATATATGCCGAAAGATTATCCAGTTTTGATTTAGGGGATTATCGCTTTCGCGTTGGAAACTATCGGGTAGTTTTTGATATAAAGGGCTGCATGCTTACAGTTTTAGCTCTCGGCCACAGGCGAGAAATATACCGGTAAACTTCAATAATTTAAATTATCTTAGTGGTTATTTTGCCGTCATCACGAGATACAAACCAAAGATCGATAAACCAAATCCAATTAAGTATCGAAAATTTACCCCTTCTTTTAAGAGCAAAACTCCAAATAAGCTTCCCAAAACAATCATTCCGACCCGGATTAGCGGCACGCCAACGGAGAGATTAACTCCAAACGAAAACATTCTGATGAAAAAAATACTGGAAATACCAACCATTACTCCGGCAAGTATTGAATAAGTTAATCCCAATTTAGTAATATTGGCTTGTTCCCCAAATTGCATTCTAATTAAAAACCAACCCATCGCTACTACAAACGATACAATATTCATTATCGCCGCCGCGAAATTATCGTTAATTTTTCCGGCAGTTAGTTTTACAAACAAATCAAACAGCGAGTAAAAAACTATTGTTAATAATGCGGTTGATAGCCAGTTCATATTCTTGGAAATAAGCCTTGATCTATCTTTATTTTACTCCCGGAAAAGATTTTCTCAATTTTTCCCGCTGTTTCCGGTAAAAATATTTTCAGCCAATGGTTTAAATTTAAAATTTTAGTTATATAACCGAACAGCAAATCTTTTTTTTCGTGGCTTTCCTGTTCCCATGGTTTATCTTTGGCAATCATTTGGTCCAGTTGGCGAAATTCCTGCCACAAAACCTCCAGGGCCAGATTGAATTCGTAATTGTTTAAATAATTAAACAGCTTATTTGGTTCGTTTGGTTTATCAATTTTAATTCCGATTAACTCTTCTTTTTCCGCCATCTTGGCCACCCGGGACACTAAATTACCCAACCCGTTAGCTAAATCAGCGTTGTAGGCCTCTTCAAATAATTGAATTGTAAAATCACTGTCATTAAACGGATGAATTTTAGCCAGCAAAAAGTATCTCACGCTATCAGTGCCGTATTGGCGGACCAATTCTGCCGGGTCAACGGTATTGCCCAGGCTTTTACTGATTTTTTTGCCGTCTTTCGTCATAAAGCCATGGATGAAAATCTGTTTTGAATTAGGTAAGTCTCCGGACATTAACATTGCTTGCCAAATTGCCGTTTGTTGCCGCAGATTATCTTTCCCGGCCACTTGAATTACCGGCCAAAAAGTCTTGAATTTTTTTTCATCCTTTGGCCAGCCAAGATTGGAAATATAAAAAGTTAACGCGTCAAACCAAACATACATCACCTGTTCCGGGTCATCAGGAATCGGTACGCCCCAAGGCATTTTATTTTTTAAACGGGAAAGGCTAAAATCCTGTAATCCGCTTTTAACAAATGTTTTTATTTCTTGAAATTTTGACCTTGGAACAACAAAGTCAGGATTTTTTTCATAGAATTCCACAAGCGGTTTTTGGTATTTACTGAACTTAAAAAAATAATTTTCTTCCTCGATCAATTCAATTTCAATATTCGGGTGAATCGGGCAACGGCCATTTTCCAACTCTGAATCAGTTTTTTCCAATTCACAGCCAACACAGTATTTGCTTTTATAGGTTTTTTTGTAGATATCACCTTTTTTGAGGCATCTTCGCCACAGTTCTTGGGCGGCTTCCAAATGGTGTTTATCAGTCGTGCGGATAAAGTGGGTGTAGCTTAAATTAAGCGCTTGTTTTAAATCATTCCAGGTGCCAACAGATTGATCGCAGTATTTTTGCGGGGTTAACTTTTCCTCCAGTGCTTTTCGGTAAATTTTTAAACCGTGTTCATCAGTCCCAAAGCCAAAAATCACTTCTTCACCCAAAAGCCTATGGTATCGGGCAATGGTGTCGGCTTGAATAATCTCCAAGGCAAAACCAATGTGCGGGTCAGAATTCACGTATGGCGCCGTGGTCGTAATATAAAACTTTTTCTGCATCAACCTATTTTACCTTAAAAATGCTTTTTACCTTAGTGGCCAATTTTCCCGCCATTTCTCCGGCCCATTCATCGGCGTCAATTGTTTTTAACGCCAGCTTTAAACCGTCCCCGCTTTTTTCCAGCCATTTTTGCACATTGGCCACCGTTGCCGACGACACCTTTAATTCCTGCCGGATTTTATCGTATGACTTATTTTTATTTAACCAGTAGGCGATTGCCAATCGTTTAGCCAACACCGTTCTTTCTGTTTCTGACAGCACTTCTTCTAAAAAACTGGCCACCTCTTCCGGTTTTTTTAGATCGGCTAATACCTGATATAGGCTTTGAAATATTTTCGCCTCGGTTTTTTGAGGAATTCCTTTTTTAGAAATCTGCATCTTTAATCTAATTTAACTAATTAAACTGGCTTCTGTCAATTGCGATCGTGATCCCGGCCACCAAAATTATATTCAAAACATTCCCCAAATCATAAATTCTCAAAATCATTATTGCGATTAAACCAACGGTGATAATAAATGCTCTTTTTGTGTTGCCGAAAAGTAGTGCTAAAGTGAGCCAGCCGGCCGGGAAAAATATTAACCAAAACGGCAGATACAGTCCCGGCACAATGATATCTTTAACCAGAATCGGATCAACGCTATAAATCATCAGCCCCAATACCAACCACAGCACCATAATTAAGATCATGAGTCTATGTTACAATTTAATTACTTATGACTCCAGAGCTTTTTTTCTTTGCCGCCTTGATTTTTATTTTAATTGTTTTAGCCATTTGGCTAAACTATCGTTTAAAGAAATTTCAAACAGAGATTAAGCCCGATGACAATTTATTAAAGGTGATCGATAATTTACAAAAATTATCTCCGGCGCTTACCGGCGCCATGCAGCGCTCCAGCCAAACTTTAAATGACCGGCTGGATAATGCCGCCCGCTACATTAACCAGGTCGCCAAAGAAGTTGGCCAAATGAATGAGCTTGGTCAGTCGATGCGAGACTTACAGGTTTTTCTACAATCGCCCAAACTGCGGGGCAATATTGGCGAGCAGGTTTTAAAAGATTTAATTGCCCAATCATTTCCTAAAGGTAGCTTCCACTTGCAGTATGCTTTTAGGTCCGGCGATAAAGTCGATGCCGCCATTACTACCAGTGCCGGGATTTTGCCGATCGATTCCAAGTTTCCCTTGGAAAATTTTCGCAAAATGACTACTGCAGGCACTCGCGCTGAGCGTAGCGAAGCGAAGCGCGAGTTTAGCCGGGACGTTAAAAAGCATATCGAGGCGATTGCTAAAAAATATATCCTGCCCGAAGAAGGCACTTTGGACTTGGCGATTATGTATATTCCGTCCGAAGCGGTTTACCACGAGATTGCCGGTACCCCGGAGCTCTTAGAATACGCCAAATCTCAGCGGATTTATCCGGTCTCTCCTAATACTCTATATTTGGTTTTACAAAGCCTACTATTATCGTTTGAGGGCCAAAAAATCGAAACTAAAACCCGGGAAATTTTTAGACTATTGCGGGCGGTGCAAAAAGATTATCAAAAAACCAGCGGGGTGTTGGATGTTTTAGGCAAGCACATTAATAATGCCTATAACCAATTTAGCCACGTCGCCAAAAACTTTTCTCTTTTAGGCCAAAAGCTCGATTCCTCCCGTCAAATAGAATCTTCAGAAGTAAAGCAACTTGACAAAAGTAAAGTGATTTAGTAAAGTTAAAGTATATGCAACTAGTAACTATTTCTTCCCAGCGCCAAATCACTATCCCCATGGTTATGCTGGATCAGTTGGGGGTGGATAAAAAAGACAGATTATTTTTAACGATTGAGGGTAAAAACTTGGTGGCTAAGCCTCAAAAAGGCAGTGTGGTCGATCGTTTGGCCGGTAGCCTGAATCATTTGGTGTCTAAATCAATACTTAAAATACCTACCCAAAAAGCCATCAGAATTGCCGGAGACATTGCCGCCAAAGAAATAGCCGATGAATAAACTTTATTTAGACACCAATGTTATTTTAGATTTTGTAATCAGGCAACAGGGTGAAAATTTTATTAAAGCCAAGAAAATTTTTAAACAGATAGAAGCTGGGAAAATAGGGGTACAGCTAAGTATTTTAGTGATTAATGAGACGATTTGGACGATTGAACGGGTTTATAAAATTAAAAGAGTGAAATATTTACAAGGGCTAATTGATCTTTTTAGTCTGAAAGGCGTCAAAATTTTGGAAATGAAAAAAAGAGACTTATTTGCTGTTTTTAAAATTATATGGCAAAAAAATGTGAGCTTTGTCGACGCCTATTTGTTTTTTTTAAGTCAAAATAAAGGAGAAATTATCAGTTTTGATAAAGATTTTATTAAGTTGAACGCCAAGATGTATAAGTTTTAATATTTTATGAAACCTGTTATTTTCCGTCAACTCAAGTCTTTTGATTTAAACTCAGTTTATCGTTGGGTCAAAGAAATTGAAGCCGAAGATACTTTTGTAACGATGAATCCTAATGAACCGCTTACTAGTAAGGAAGTAAAAGATTTTATCCAAAATCAAATTAAAAAATCAAAACAAAAAAATTTAGTAAAAATTGGTGTTTTTGTCGGTAAAAAATATCTTGGTGGTTGTGATATTGAAAAACTGGGGAAACGACAGACACACATCGGTTCTTTTGGCATTGTTTTATTAAAAGAATGTCGCGGACAAGGAATAGGATATAAATTAGCCCAAAAAACGATTCAATTAGCCAAAGAAAAGTTGGGAATTCAACAGGTCGTTCTCAACTGTTTTGTAAATAATGAAATTGGAATTAATTTTTATAAAAAACTTGGTTTCAAACAGTATGGTTTACATCCTAAGGCAGTTTTATATAAAGGCAAATGTATTGACGAAATAATGTTTTATAAAGAGCTTTCATGAAACTTAATCCCGCGCAACAACTGGCCGTCGATACCATTGACGGCCCGGTGATGGTCATTGCCGGCCCCGGCACCGGTAAAACCCAGATTATTGCCGAACGCATTGCCAATATTTTAAAGCAAACCGACACTGCCCCTGACTCGATTTTAGCTTTAACTTTTACCGAATCCGGCGCCAAATCCATGCGCGAACGCTTAATCACCACCATTGGCGCGACTGCCTATTATGTCAATATTTCCACCTTTCATGCTTTTTGTTCCCAGGTAATTCAGGAATTTCCCGACCGGTTTGATCTAACCGCTACTGAACCATTAGCCGAATTGGAGCGGGTAGAAATCTTTCACGAAATTTTCGATTCTCACCAATTTGATTATTTAAAGCCCGTTAATCAACCGCACTATTACACCGCTGCTTTAATTAAAGCCATCCAGGAGTTAAAGCGCGAAGGAATTACTCCAATCGCTTTAAAAAAATTATTACCCTTAGAAGCTAAAACCAAAGCCGACCAATATTTATTAAATAAAAACCAGGAACTGCAGCAAATTTATACTCTCTACCAAAAAGCTCTTACTGCCCGCGGCCGTTATGATTTCGAGGACATGATTAATTTTGTTGTGGAAGCTTTCACCCGCGATGAAACCTTGCTGCGAACTTATCAGGAACGCCTGCAGTATTTCTTAATTGATGAGTATCAGGACACTAATTCCAGCCAAAATCAGGTTATCAATTTACTGGCCGGTTTTTGGGGCCAGGAGGCTAATGTTTTTGTCGTCGGCGATCCCAATCAATCCATTTACCGTTTTCAGGGTGCTTCCCTGGAGAACTTTATTGGTTTTACTAAAACCTATCCGCACGCCAAAATTATCACCCTGGAACAAAACTACCGTTCCCACCAATTAATTTTGGACTCGAGTTTTGCTTTAATTCAAAAAAACAAATTAAAAATCGAAGATATTGTTTCCACGGCTAAAGCCAAGCTTAAAGCCCAAGTCGGACTAAAGACCAGCCAGCTTCAAGTAATTAAACTGCCGTCAGAAACAGTTGAAGCATATATTGTTGCCGAAAAAATTAAAAAATTAATTGATCAAGGAGTAAAGCCTGAAACCATCAGTGTGCTTTACCGCCACAATTACGATGCCGCCGCTTTCGGTCAAATGTTAGTTAAGCTGGGGATTCCGGTAGAAATTGAAGGCGGTGCCGATGTTTTAACCGATCCTGTGATTAATCAACTCTTAACTTTATTAAAAGCCATTAATTTATCCTCGCAAAATTTAGAAGATATTGATTTGTTTACCTTGATGCATTATCCCTGGTCAAAATTGGACCCCTTAGCTGTTTTAAAACTTGCCCGCCAGGCAAGTAAAATCAAGCAATCCATGGTGGATTTAATTTTAAACGGGGAGGCGGAAGAGCCATTTATCGCCTTTTTAGGCCAGCTTACACTTTGGCAGCAATTAGACAGTCAAATTAATTTCTCTCAGTTTTTTGAAAAACTAATTAAACAGTCCGGTTTTTTAGATTGGGTTTTATCCCGGCCGGACAACGTTAGCTTATTAAATCGGGTCAATTCTTTATTTAGTGAAATTAAGCGCTTAAATGCTGCCGATCATCAGCTTAATTTAGCTAAATTTTTAACCGCCATCGACTTGATGACTATCAATCATTTAACCATCAGCGAGCAGGATTTGGATATAAAATCCCAGGCAGTGAGTTTATCCACGGTTCACAAAGCCAAAGGTAAAGAATGGGAGCATGTTTTTATTGTTAAAGCCGTTGACGGAAAATGGGGGAATAACACAGTTCGCGATTTAATTAAACTTCCCGGAAGCATTTTAACCAACACCGATCTGGCCAAAAAAGAAAAGAATGAAGACGAACGCCGCTTATTTTACGTCGCCTTAACCCGGGCAAAAAAACAGGTTTATTTGACTTATTCTGAACGTTATTTAACCGGTAATTATTTAAAAGAAGTCGTCCCAACCATGTTTTTAACCGAAATTCCGGTAAAATATCAAACCCTAATTGAACCCCGTCTGGCCGGAGAAGCCAAAAAAGTTTTGCAGCAATTTTTAGAGCCGCCCCGCCAGCCCATTCCTACGATTGCCGAAACCGTTTGGCTTAGCGCCTTGGTTAACGAATTCCGCCTTTCCGCGACCGCCTTAAACACTTATTTAACCTGCCCGTATAAATTTAAATTAAATGTTTTAGTCCGGGTACCGCGGGCGAAGGCTGATTATTTTGCTTTTGGTTCAGCCGTCCATAAAGCCATGGAGCATTTTTATAAAGGTAAAGAATTTTTACTAAGCCAATTTGAAGCTGCTCTTAAAAAAGAATCGCTTCTTGCTTCAGCTTTTGCCGATCGCCTTAAACAAGGCCGCCGGATTTTAACTGCTTACTATGATTGTTATCACGACGAATTTAGAAAACCAATTTTTGTGGAACGCTTTTTTGGTTTTGGTTGGTCGAAAGCCTTTTTAGATGACATTCCCTTAACCGGCAAAATGGACAGGATTGATTTAATTGATCAAAGTGACAAAACCGTCCGGGTGGTCGACTATAAAACCGGTGCTGCCAAAACCCGCAATCAAATTTTAGGGGTTACTAAGGAAGCCAATAAAGATTATTTCCGCCAGCTGGTTTTTTACAAATTATTAGCTGATTTGGATAAAAGTTTTCCGCTAACTGTCCAGGAAGCGATGCTGGATTTTGTCGAGCCGAACAAAAAATCCGGCAGATTTAAGCGCGAAAAGTTTTTAATTACCGATGACCAGGTTAACGAACTCAAAGAAACCATTCGATCAGTAATGAAAGACATCCGCGCCTTAAAATTTGACCGCATTACTGATTACCGTACCTGTGTTGACTGTGAATACCTCCACCACTGTTGGCCCGCCGGCCTCCCTCAAATTCAAACCGAACAACTGAAATTAGTTAAATAAACTTACTTTAGCCAAAACAATTCCCGCTACGGTGGCCACGTTTAACGAATTCTTTTTTCCCAATCTAGGGATTTCCACAATTTGTTCCGCCGCCCCTAAAATTTCTTTTGACACGCCTTCGGTTTCACTCCCCAGCACAAGAACAGAATTTTCTTTTGCCTGCCATTCTCTTAGATCTATGGCCTGCTTATCCTGTTCAATCGCTACCAAGACTTTCTTTTTTTCTTTTGCCAGTTTAATTAATTGAAGTGAATCTCTTAAAAACTTAATTTTTAAATTTTTTTCTGCTCCCAAAGCGGTTTTCCCGATTTTATGATGCAGCTCATCCCACCCAGCCAGTTCCCGGCCGGTATAACCCACCAACCACACTTCTTTAATTCCAAAAAACTCTGCTGTCCGTAAAATCGCCCCGATATTCCACAAGCTCCGGATATTTTCCAAAGCTACAATCATTACTTATCTGCCTTGAATCCGATTTTAGCGTGCGCGCCGTCGCAAAAAGGTTTATTTTTTGACGCTCCGCAACGGCACAGCCAAGCTTTTTCTCCGTCCTTTAACTCTTTAACTTGGCCGCCGGCATCTTCAATTTTTGCCGGCCCGGTTACTTCAAATGGACCATTAATAGTAGCTTTGATTAACATTTTTCCTCCTTCCTTATATTTTTATTTTAGTTTTTAATTTTAATCCTGTCCATCTTAATTGTTCGGCCACCCGGTAAAGCGGGTAGCGGAACAGGTCCAACACCAAGTCATAAGTTCCGAGCGATTCGGTTAAATCTCCGCCATAGCCTTGCTTAAAGCGGTGAAAGCCATACCAGGGATCATTTGGCTTTGGCTTTGGCCCCAAGGCTCCCCACATATCCAAACTCTCGCAGTCCATTTTTTTGCCCAGCTTAATAATTTCCCACATCAGCAAATTCGGCGCCATTAACTCTTTGTGTTCTCGCGATGACGCACCGTAAGGGTAATAAATTTTTCCGTTAAAAATAAACACCATATATACCGCCAGCGGTTGGCCGTTATATTCCGCCCGCATCAAATGGGCCATGCCTGCCGGTTTTAAAATTGACCACAGTTTTTGAAAATACTCCGGATTATGAGCATAAAATCCTTGCCTGATTAATGTTTCTTCAAACAGTAATTTTACAAACCACTTAAAATTAGCGTCCGAATTATCCCGGACAATTTTAACCCCTTTTTTCTCCGCTAAACGCAGGTTATACCTGGTTTTTGGCTGCATTTTAGCCAATAATTGTTCTTCGTCGTTTTTTAAATTAAGAATAAAAGTGTGTTTGGTAAAAAGCGGCCGTCCCGGGAAGCAGCCCCTTTTTCTTAAAAATAAACCGATTGCTTTCCAGGTTTGGTTTGGTTTTTCCGGATTATTAACCAGCGCGTTGACGTTTGGCTCCAGTTTGATCATGACGCAATTATTTTCTTTCCCGATTTGCTTTAATGCGTTTAACTGGTTTTCGTCCGGCATCGGTCCTTTGGGGAAATAACCGATATTCCAGTTTAATTTCGGCGTCCGGTGAATCGTTACTTGAACCGGAGTAATTAATTTTTTCCCCTCAAAAATCCCTTTTCTGATTACTTCCACTCCGGTGGCCTGGCGAAACTCGCCCCATTCATAGCTTTGCAGTGGGTGAGTGGCCGCCCGGTTGAATAATTCTTTATCCGTGGCCGTGACATCTCTAATCAACATGGATTAATTCTAGCAAATTTTCGTCGATGTCGCCTAAAAACCGGCTGACCCCATTGCTCATAAAACTGCCGAAGTACAATCTTCGGTCGGCATAAGACATGTATAATTTTTCTTTAGCGCGGGTCATGCCTACATAGCATAATCTTCTTTCTTCTTCCAATTCCGCCCGGTCCATAATCGATCGCGCGTGGGGGAAAAGGCCCTCTTCCATCCCCACCATGAACACCACTTTAAACTCCAAACCCTTAGAGGCGTGTAGGGTCATGAGCGTAACCGCATCTTTAATTTTCCTCCTTCGGTTAGCCAGCTCGCTGGCTTCTACCAACGCCACATTTTCTAAAAATTCCTCTAAATTATTAAATTCCTCTGCCACGGAATTTAATTCCTTAATATTTTCAATTCTCATCAAATCCTGTTCGTCTTTTTCATCAAATAAAGCCAGGTAATCAGTCGCCTTTAATGTTTCGTTAAGTATTTCCTTTGTTGTCATTGACTCAATTTTTTCTTGATGTTTATTTTGCCAGTCTAAAAATTTATCCAACCGTTTTTTACCCACATTGGCCATTCTTTGATAGCTGATGGCGTCTTTTCCGTTAGCCAAAAACCGCAAATAAGCCAAACAGTCTTTAACTTCTTTCCTCGAATAAAATCTGGTTCCGCCGACCAATATGTAAGGGATTTGCGCTTTAATTAACGCCTCCTCCACCACCCGCGATTGCGCGTTCGTCCGGTACAAAATTGCAAAATCGCTCAAGGCCTCGTCACCCTTTTTAATAATATTGGTAATTATTTCCGCTTCTTGTTTTTCATCCCTTACTCCTAAAATTTTAACTTTTTCTCCTTTGCCCGCCTTAGTCCACAGCGTCAGGATCGGGTGCATCGTATTTTTGCTGATGACTTTATTGGCCGCGTCTAAAATATTTTCTGTTGACCGGTAATTTTGTTCCAAATTAATTGTTTTTAAATCAGGGTAATCGGTTTTTAAATTATTTAAGTTTCTAAGGTCTGCCCCGCGCCAGGAGTAAATCGACTGGCTGAAATCTCCTACGGCGCATAAATTCCGCCACTTACTCGCCAGCATTTTAGTTAGTTCGTATTGGGCCCGGTTTGTGTCTTGGTATTCATCCACCAAAATATATTCCCACTTCTCCCGGTACTGGTTTAAAATTGCCGGATTATTTTTTAGCAGTCTTACCGATTCGGTTAACAAATCGTCAAAATCCAAAGCTTGATAAAGTTTTAATAATCTTTGGTATTCCTGGAAAATTATTGCCGTTTTCTCCTGCCATTCGCCCCGGCAAAACTGTCGGTATTCCTGCCAGCCGATTAATTCATTTTTTGCCTGGGAAATAACCGCCTTCACTGCTGCCGGCTTCACCAGCTTCGGGTCAAAATTTAATTGGGTAATGGCTTTTTTAATGGTATCTAGGCTGTCGGCTTCATCGTAAATTAAAAATTTTTGGCTGACTCCGATTGTTTCTCCATCGGCCCGCAATAGTTTTGCTCCCAGCGAGTGAAACGTGCCGGACAAAGGCATCTGCCCGCCGCCCACCAGTTGTTTAATCCTGGTTTGCATTTCTTTGGCCGCTTTATTGGTAAACGTCACCAATAAAATTTTATCCGGACTCACCCCTTTTTCTTTAATTAAGTATGCCGTCCGGTAAGTTAAGGCCCTGGTTTTGCCTGACCCGGCCCCGGCCAAAATCAGCACTGGCCCTTTGCCGTGGGTGACTGCCGCCTGTTGCTCCGGATTTAAATCTTGGTTCCAAAAATTGTCCATGTTAGAATCATAACAATGATTCAGGCAGTGCTCAAACGCCGTTTTTACCAAGCCTTGCTTTTTTTGCGCCCGATAATTTATTTGCTCTTAATCGGCCTGGCGATTTTGTTTTTGGTTTGGTTTTTTTATCGATTAAAACCCTTGTTTAAATTTGTTTCAGTGATTAATCCGGCAATTACCCAAATTAATTCTTCCCGTGACCGGGTAAATGTTTTGCTTTTAGGTATGGCCGGCGGCGGGCATCCCGGCGCCGATTTAACTGACAGCCTGATGTTTGTTTCTTTAAATTTATTAACCGGCGATACGGTTTTAATTTCTTTACCCCGGGATATTTGGGTCGAATCTTTAAAAGCTAAATTAAATACCGCTTATCATTTTGGGCAGTTGGCTCAACCAGGCGGTGGTATAACTTTGGCTAAAGCCGCAGTTTCGGAGATTACCAATCAGCCGATTCACTACGCCGCTGTTTTGGATTTTTCCGGTTTTGCCCAAGCGATTGATGTTTTGGGCGGTTTGGAAATTAATATTCCGCGTGAATTTACTGACAAAGAATATCCGATTCCGGGAAAGGAAACGGCCGAACCGGCATCGGCTCGTTATGAAACCATTCATTTTATTGCCGGCCACCAGCGTTTAGATGGAGCAACTGTCTTAAAATATGTCCGCTCCCGCCATGCCGAAAACGAAGAAGGTACGGACTTTGCCCGGGCCCAGCGCCAACAGCTGGTTATTTTAGCCTTTAAAAATCAACTGCTCTCCACTAAAGTTTTATTAAACCCTGCTAAATTAAGCCGCTTAAAAACCGTTGTGGCTGATTCCGTCCAATCTGATATTCCCGTCAACGCCTACCCTGACTTTTTCAAGCTCTTAATGCGCCTGGACCGCAGTCAAATTCGCACCGGTATTGTGGACCAGGGGAGTGAGTCGGAAGAAATTCCTCCCTTGCTTTACCATCCGCCCGACACTCTTTATGGCCAGTGGGTGCTTTTGCCGGTCAACAATAACTGGCAAACAGTTCATCAGTACATCAATGATTTAATTTTCCAGAATCAAGCAATAGTCAGTTCCAAAATTGGCCGTTACTTGGCCTTCGGGGTTTAAGCACTCTTTTTCCATGCCGATAAAAATTTTCCCCGGGCATTCTGTTTTAGCCGCCCCTGCCTTCACGATTTTAAAATTAGCCTTGTGGTCTGTCTGCCATAACTTTGGGTCGCTTTGGGTAAAAAATAATCCCTGGATATAACCCTGATCAACTTTGTCTGAAAAACAAAAGTCAGTCCCGGCCGCTTTAATTGCCGGCCCCAAATTAGCGTCAAAACCATGCCTTGGCAGCCAAACCTTCCGGGGATATTCTGTCAGTAAATTGTAATAATAATTGCTAAACTCAACCCCGGTGATTAATAAAAATATGATTAAAATAAATTTCTTCCGCCAACAAAATACTCCCATGGCAATGATTAAACTAAAAAACGGCACTGCCTGGATGGTTCTCGTGGCAATCGGGCTGGTTTGAGTCAAGCAGGCCGCCAGAGGAAACAAGCCGATCATTAAGAAAATTAACTGCCAGATTGGTTTTTTTCTAAATTTTATTAAACTAAAAACCAAGCCGCTTAAGAAAAATGGGCTCCAAACCGCGAGCATTTCAGAACTCACTCCGCTGCTATGCCTTAGCGTTGTATCTCCCTTACCAAATAACCATTTCGGCTGCCAGTGTCCTAAATAAGTTTCCCCCGCCCTTTCCAGGATTACCTTAAAACTAGGCTTGTCATTAAAAATCGAAATTTGATTAAACCTGGCGGTTAAACTTCCCGGATATTTTTGTTGCCAGGGAATCAGCGGCAGCAGCATAATCCCAAAAGCCAGCCCGCTCAAAACCAAATCCAGCTTGTGTTTCTTAAACTGCTGCCAATCGATTATTACTGTTAATAACCACAACAAAATCATCCACAACCTGGCGGTCGTGTAACTGTACCAGCTTAGTCCCAGCATAGTTCCCCAGGCCATGGCAATCAGCGGTTGTTTGCTTTCCCGCCACCACAAATATGCCACCCAGCAACCCAAAAATAAAGTACTAAAGCTAATCGCCTCAAACCCGATCCGGCTGTAATGCAATTGCCAGGGCATTAAACTTAAAATCAACGTTGCCAATAAGGCCACCGTCTTATTTTTTGACACTTGTTTGGCAAAAATATACATCAATGGCAATGCCAAACTGCCCCAGAGCGCAGCCCCAACCCTGATCGCAATTGGTTCCAATCCGAAAATTTTAATCAGGGGGATTAGTGAATAAATAAACACCGGGTTTTTATATTCTCCGAATGCTCTAAAAAATAACGGCCAAGCGACACCATACTCATCTTTCCCGGTTTTCAATATTGAATAGGCATTATAAATAATCGACGTTTCATCGGCATACAGCCCCGGCGGACTAATATCCAAATGATATAATCTTAACCAAATGCCCAAACTTAAAATACTGATTAATAATAAAATTCTCATCTTTACTATTTTGACGCTTGGTTTTATCTTTTGGCAAGCCCGAACCCCATTATGGAATCAACATCTTCAGGTGGACATCTGGGTTTGGTTTGAGCGGATGCAGTATTGGTTTGCCCATCGTTCCTTCGCCGGCCTGGAGGGGAGTGAATTTTTACCCGCCACTTTACTTTATTTATTTATCCCGACTTGGTTAATTCCAACTGGTTGGTTTAGCTATGCCAATTATTTACCCGCCGCCTTAATCATCAACTTGGTTGTCGTTATTGGCCATTTAATTCTGGTTAAAAATTACGCTCCGGTTAATCGCTTACCCAAGTTTATTTTCCTGCTCGCTTGTTTTGGCCCGATTCTTTTGTTTCGCTTTGATGCTTTGGCCACCCTAACTTTAATTATTAGTTTATTATTTTTTAGCCGGGAAAAAATTGGTTTGTCCGGTTTTTTCCTGGGTTTAGCATCAGCCATTAAAGTTTATCCTGTTATTTTCTTGCCTTATTTATTATTAATTTTATGGCAAAAAAAAGCCTTAAAATCGATCGTCGGATTGTTGATTTATTTTTTTGAGGCGATTATTTTATCAACCTTAGCCTTTTTTGCTTTAGGTGGCGACTATCAGCAAATTCTCACTGCCTTAAATTTTCATAATTTAAAATCCATCAGCATTGAAAGTATTCCCGGCTCTTTCTTAACTGCTTGGTCGCTCTTAACTACCGGTCAAGCCCCCGGATTAATTTCCGGTTACGGAATTTGGGCGATTCCCGGCCCGGCTGCTTTATTTAACCGGCTATGGGTTTTACCGGTGGCTGTTATTTATCTTTCTCTCTGGCAGCAGCAGTTATTCAAGCGATTTGACTGGGGAGTTATTTTTAGTTTAATGCTGGTTTTTTTAGTTTTTTCCAAAAATTTAAATCCGCAATATGCCTGGTGGTTCCTGTCTTTATTGCCGTTTGTTAAAACCAGCCGTTTAGTTTGGTTGCTCGCTTTTGGCATTGCCATTTTAAATCAACTGGTTTATCCGGTTTATTACACCTGGCTTTTGGAGGAATTTTATCAGCAAAATCGCAGTTATTGGGTTTATTATTTATTGTTGCTGCGCAACTTACTGATTATTGCCTTAGCTTATTTAAGTTTAAAAACCTGGTATTCACCCGTCTCCAAAACTAAAGGAAAGTTGGCTTTAAAATAAGCTTCGTTTAAATTTGGCCACTGTTGCCGTTCGTCCGGCCCGATGACTAAGTAATCCGCCCCATAAGTTTCTCCAAAATTTCCCTGATAAATTTTATCGATATCGTTCTGCCTTTGGCTGTAATCAATTCCATAGCTCCACAGCCAGCCCGGGTAGCCCATGACTATTTGCCTGCCAGTTAAAGCCGCTAGCCAGTGGTTGTGATTTGAGGCCGTGATCACCACCGCTTTTGCCGGGAGAATTTGCCTGGCTTTCTCTGCCGCCGCCAATTGTTGATTATTAAAAAATTGGTATTTATTTGTTTCCTGATAAATTTTAGCTACCGCGCGCACTCCTGGGAAAATCAAGATTAAAAGTATTGCCAAACCAATTAGCGGTCGCTTAGAGAGCGCCAAACCTGCCCCGATGCTGGCAATTAAATACCAGTGCAAAAATAATTTCGTATTATCCCAATCATATGGTTGAAAGCGAAAAAAATTACCGATTAGAAAAACTAACCAAAATGGCCAAAAAAATCTTTTTAATTTTTTCGGCGCCTTAAACAGTCCCCAAATCAGTACCGGTATTATTGGCCCTAACTGCCACCAAACCTTTAGCCAGCCCATGTCCCAGTGAATAAATCCTTTGCCGCCGCTAAAACCGTAAACATAGGCAATTTGCGGTAGGCCCAACACTAATGCCGGTAAAATAAATTTCCAGCCATACCAGCCGCCAATCATCATAGTTACTAAATAAGAATGCGCGTGCATTAGCGGCAATAATCCGGCTACAATCCCGGCCGGGACAATTTTTTTCCTCCACAGCAATAAATAAACTATGATTGATAAACTTAAACCCAGTAACTGACCGCGCTGGGGAATAATTTGGCTGGTAATAAAATTTAACCAGCGGGTATCTTTCACCCAACCGTTATTAAATAAAAACAGTAAGGTAGTAAAAATAGCCGCCAATCTGTTCCCGGTTAAAGTTTTTGCCAATAAATAAATTAAATAGGTTAAAACCAGTGATAAAATCAGTCCCGGCCAAACCAAGCTAGTAGGTAAATTTAAACCCAATTTAACTAAGCCGGCTGAAATCAGATCAATCACAAATGGGTAAGTAAACTTATGGCCTACAAACACCGGCAGCTGCAGCGGCCAATTATGTGCAAAAGCAAACGAGCTGGTATAAGTTAAATGGGCCATCCAGTCGCCCCAGCAGTTCGGGCAGCTGGAAAACCAGCCATCAGCCTCTTGGACTAAAACTTTAGACCAGATGAGACTCCAACCAATTACTGCTAAAATACTTATAATCAACATATGTTAATTTTACTGCTAATTTTAAGTTTTGGCCTGCGTCTTTTTACTCTTGCTAATCCGGCCGCTTATATTTTTGACGAGGTTTACCATGTCCCGGCCATTAAAGCGATTGCGGTTGGCAATCCCGACCCTTTCAACCCCTTTGCCCAGGCTCCTGAGCCCAACACCGCCTATGATTGGCTCCATCCGCCCGTCGCCAAGTTAATCCAGGCTATTTCAGTTAATGTTTTTGGCGCTAATAGTTTTGGCTGGCGTTTCCCGAGCGCGCTTTTTGGCACTCTCTCTATTGCCGCCCTCTATTATTTTACTCTGACTGTTTTTAAAAAACCTCAGTTGGCCCTGGCCGCCGCCGCCCTATTTTCCTTGGATAATTTGCAGTTCACTATGTCCCGGATTGCCATGAACGATATTTTTGTCACCACCTGGATTATTCTCGCCCTGGCTTTTTTCTTTAAACGCCAGTGGCGCTTAATTGCTGTTTTTACCGGTTTGGCCTTAGCCACCAAACACTCGGCTCTATTTCTTTACCCGATTTATTTAATTTATCTGGTGCCGGAATTTTTAAAAAAACCCTCGTTTAAAGTTTTTCTTAAATATCTGCTGACTTTTATTCTGATTCCCTTATTAATTTATTTTTTAAGTTATTCTCCTATGTTTCTTCAGGGTAAGACCTGGACTGATTTTGTTAATCTCCATAAACAAATTTATTACTATCAAACTCATTTAACTGCCACTCACGGTTATCAGTCCGCTGCGTGGCAATGGCCGCTGCTTATCCGCCCGGTTTGGTTCCATGTGGCTTATTTAGGCGACAAAATTGCCAACATTTATAATCTGGGAAACCCTGCTATCTTCTGGGGCGGTCTCATTGCGGTTATGTATGTTTTAATTCAAGGTCTCTCCTTTGCAACAGCGAAGGTGAGACCTTATTGGTTTATTCTTATTTCTTACTTCTCTCTCTTTCTCCCTTGGCTTCTTTCCCCCCGGATTTTATTCCTGCATCACTATTTGCCCGCCCTGCCGTTTTTATGTGTCTTGTTAGCCTCTGTTTTGCCCAAATTTAAACCTTACTGGCTCGTAGCTGTTGCCTGTTTCTTCTTTTTTTATCCGATTAATACTGCGATTCCTTTACCTACTACTTGGTTAAAATATTGGTTCTGGTTACCGACGTGGAAATAGTATGACTGAATTAAGACAAAACGCTGAAATAGGACTTGCCGGAGAAGTGCCAATGGCGCCAAATAGGCTTATTACCGGCTTTTTCCAAAAGTTATGGGGACAAAAAATGAATTTTGTTACCGAGAAAACTTTTAAGGAAAAAGACGCAATTATTCATCAAAGAATCAATCATTGGCAAAGATTGGCGCAGGGAATAACGTCGACAGATAATACTGATGGGGAGGTGGAGAAAGCAGTGGGTAGTTTAGTGTTGGGATTTTTTGAAAATAATCAAGAAAAGATCGGGGATAAAATTAGCGCCTCATTTGATTTTAAATTACCGGGGGAGGAAAGCGTGGCCGGGAAAATTTGGACTGGTAATTTTAATTGTATTCAGCAGGCAATGATAGCCAGAGATTTAATCAAAGAAAAGTGTGGCGAGGAGACGGAGATTATTTATAGTTTTGGTGGCCGGGCGCCCTGGCTTCATTCGGCTTTAAAAACTAAGCATGGATATATTGTTTACGGTAAGGGTTTTATGACGCCGTCAGAATTCAAGGGTTATTATCAGGAGTATCAAAAAGATTTAGGCAAGGCAATTATAATGCCCAAGAATTTAAGAAAAAAGTTTCCTTGACAAAAGGAAACTTTTATGTAATACTTTCCTTATGTCAGTGAAAGATTTATTAAAAACAATCATTGTTGATAACCAAACTGCCGATCTGCCTAAGGCGTGGGCCAGAAATTTAACCATCCCGCTGGATTCTAAAAAAATTATTACCCTTAGCGGCGTTCGTCGTAGCGGCAAAACTTACCACTTATTTAATTTAATCAACTGTTTAAAACTTAATGGCGTTGCTCAAGAGCGGATTTTATATCTTAATTTTGAGGACGAGCGCCTTCATATTGCCTCGGCAGAGCTGGATTTGATTTTACAGGCCTATCGTGAATTATATCCTCAATTGAAGCTAGCGGATTGTTATTTTTTCTTTGACGAAATCCAGGCAGTCGAAGGCTGGGAAAAATTTATTTCCCGCATCTACGCTTCAATCAGTCAGCGCCTCTTTATTACCGGTTCAAATTCCCGGCTTTTATCTAAAGAAATCGCCACCTCTTTGCGCGGCCGGACTTTGACATTTGAAATTTACCCTTTTTCTTTTTCCGAGTTTGTCAAAGCCAAAAGCCCAAAATTAAATCAGTATCATAGTTCGGATCAAGCCAAGCTGCTTAATCTCTTTAAAGTTTTTATGCATCAAGGGGGGTTTCCTGAACTAATTATCCAAAAATCTGATCTAAAAGAAAAAATTTTGCAGGAATACTTTAACGTCATGGTTTTCCGGGATTTGATTGAGCGATATCAAATTACCCAAACCGCCATTCTAAAATATTTTTGCAAGCGGGTTATTGGAAGCAGTGCCGGTGAGTTTAGTGTTCATAAAATTTACCTCGAATTAAAATCTCAGGGTTACCAAATCGGCAAAGACACTCTTTATGATTTCCAAAGATATGTAGAAGACATCTATTTAAGCCGTTTTCTTGGTAAATATTCATATTCTGTTGTTAAAACGGAAAGTTCTCAAAAAAAAGTCTATTGCATCGATCAGGGTTTAGGCGCGGCCCTGGATTATAAGTTTAGCCGCGATCTAGGCCGGCTTTTGGAGACAACTGTGGCCTTGGAGCTATTCAAACAAGGCCGGCAGATAGCTTATCAGCAAAACAACGGCGAATGCGATTTTGTTGTCATTGACAAAGACAGATTAGTTGAGGCAATTCAGGTAAGCTTTGATCTTTCTGATCCGGAAACAAAAAAACGGGAGCTAAAAGGGTTAATTCAAGCTTGCCAAAAATTTAATCTAAAACAGGGAACGATTATTACTTTTGATTTAACCGGGAAATTTGTTAGTCAGGGAATAAAAGTTTCTCTTATTCCAGCCTGGAAAAGATTTTTAGAACAGTAATCCCAGTAACATCATTAAGATTCCGGCTGAGACACCTAAGATTAGCGGGGTGTTGCCTCCGGCTTTAGGTAAGGCCGCTGGAGCCTGGGAGGCAGCGGCCAGTAATCGTGGTGAGGCCGAAGGTTGCGGCGAAGAGGCAGAAATTATTTATAGTTTTGGCGGTCGGGCGCCCTGGCTCCATTCGGCTTTAAAAACAAAACATGGCTATATAGTTTATGGCAAGGGTTTTATGACACAGGCAGAGTTTAAAGGTTATCATGAGGAGTATCAAAAAGATTTAGGCAAGGCGATTGTAATGTCCAAGAATTTAAGAAAAATAGTATTTAAAGGATAAAAAGCATTGTCAAAATAAGACTTGCGCCAATAACTATTTGTAGAAAACCAAATAATTTTGCTGCATTACCGCTAAATATCGGATTAGATAATTTGGCCACCTCGTTTATATTTATGCTAAATGGGTTTAGCCTAAATATAGAAATTTTATTAAATCGTGGCCATAAAAATAGTTTATGCCTCATTATCATAATTCCATCAAGAAAAATTACTTGGCCAAACATGAGGCTGAATATTTTATATGGTTGGTTGATAAAAATATTATGATAAAATACAAACCCGCCAAACAATATGCCTGCGCCCACAATTCCTTCAACCGCTCTTATTAATAAATTCTCCTTAATATATGTTCGAATATTTTTATTCATTTTAATTGTCACAAATTTATTATGGACCTTGCAAGCAATATTAATCAATAGGATAATTAAAAGTATATATGAATTCATCTAAAACTACTCTTTCAAAAGAAGATAAAGTATTAATTACCAGATACGTGAATGATTATTATAAGTTTCTATTGATAGTTCCTATTGCTATGGTTTTGTTTATAATGGCGGGTTATTCTGGGTATCATCTATTACCACAATATATATTTTCAGGACTGTATCGTGGTCCAGCTATTATCTTTGGTTTTATGCTGTTTATTGTTAGCATATTAAATTTAAAACACGGAATTATCACTACATTTACTAGAGATTTTGCAAGGAAATCAGCCATTTGGGGCGGACTGTATGGTCTATTTAACAAAGAGGCGCTAATTGATGGTACAAGAATTAAATATAGAAGACTAACTGCAAAATTGTTAAATTACTTATCTTTATTTGGTAGCTTGGTATTAATGCTTTTAGGTTTTAAGGCGTGAAACAAATCTTATGTACATGGAAAAATTAATTTCTAAAAAAGCATTTGTCATTTATTCATTAATTAATCTTTTTATTGCTATCGTAGCCGTGTTATTAATAAAAAACGATTTGATTTCTTTTGCAACAGATAATTTTAAACCTGTTTTGTGTACTACTTGTGATGTCGTTCGGATTACCAGAAATGTTTATAATGGTCCATTCCTTAAGATTGAACCAGAAAAAATTTGGGAGATTGAGGCAAAAGTCGGAAATAAAATAACGCTAGAACCAAAAGGAGTGGTTGTGGAAGTGTTATCTGTAAACAAAAATAGTGTCCAGTTTGGAGTTTCTAATGGCCAAAAAGTTTTGAGCAATAATCAAGGCAACTTTGTAGATAAACTGAATTTAAATAGGTGGGAAAAGGATAGTATAGCTGAAGGTCTTAGTGCGGGTGGAGGAGTGGACTGGGAGTTGTTGTTTTATACAAAGACATCTGAAAATGAAAAATAGAAAAGAATATATATCTTCAGCGTCATCAATACCATTTTATTTATTTTTATTATTGGTTTTGTCTGGATCAATCGCCGGTTATCTGATTAAAAATGGAGACAGCTTTGAAAAATATCTTAGCGTTTCTATTTTAGTTTACTTAGTATTGATATTTACGTTACCATTTATTTTAAGGAAAGTATTAATAAGCTCAGCTTTATACGCATTAGATTTAACTGGAAATTTAGATGGATATATGAGCCAACCTCAGTTGAAGGAATCATTTGATAAAGACCCTTTTAATGAAGATAAAAAACACCTGGGATCACCTGAGATAGGGTTTACGCTTGGCGAAAGTAAAATTTTGTTCAGAGATAAGGAATTGTTGTTTCTGGATATGAGTTGGTCAGCAATACTCAATAGTAGAGGGCATAATCCTTTTCCATACGCAGATATGGATATAAATACGGTTCCATATAAAGATATAAAATATTGTACTGTCAAATATGTTAATAAAGCAGTGAAGATTTCGTTTTTACTTGAAGTTTATACTAAGCGGCTTTTTTCCAAAAAAGAAGAAATGTTATACCATTTTATTATTGAATTGAAGGATTCAGAAATGATAAGAACAATGCTAAATGAAAAACTTTCTGGGTTTAAAGGTTAGATATAAATAAATGAATAAAAATAGATTTAATTTATTATTAAAGATACTAATAATTACTATTTTAGGAGTGATTGGGTTTTTTGTGTATAAAACCTATTTTTTTAGACCATATATACAAATGCCGTGGGTTATGAGGGGTTTACCTAAGGGTTATACGAATTCCAACCCTTATTACTCAATAAGATATCCGGCTGATTGGAATATTGATAGTTCGGATGCAAACCTGACCCCAGAAAAACAGGGTGCTATCCTATCGATTTCGAAAGGCGATGTTGAATTTCAAATAATCGCGCGTTCAGCTGATAGTTCACCATCAAGATATCCTACCGTTTGTCAGTTTCCCGACAGCAATTACAAAGAAAATTTAATCGTCAATGGTGATTATATTGAAATAAAATCAGGTGACAACATTTATAGAACGACAGACGTCCTCCCTTTTACTGGTGGTGCGGTGGGAAGTGGTTATAAAACGGTTTGTTTTAAAAAATCCAATGAGGAAAAATTTACTAATAAGATAGGACAAATGAATATTAATTATAAGACTCTTACAGGGTTTGATGATAAAGATATCGAAATAATGAACAGAATGTTATCTACGTTTCAATTTGAATAGAAAATCCCCACTTGACAAAAAGATATATCTTTTTGTATACTACAGTTACATATGCAATTAATAAAAAGACAAGCGGCTGAGAATATTAAATCATGGCTAAGATTAAGCAAGCCTAAGGTTTTAATGATTCTTGGGGCAAGGCAGGTAGGCAAAACAACTCTTATAAAAAACAGTTTTATTGGTAAAAGAACTAAATATCTGAATCTTGATATTGAGGTTGACAAGCAATCATTTCTAAGATCTGCCAGTCTTGCCCCGCGATCGGCCATAAGCTCATTTTCCGATCCGGAAGTGTTAATAATTGATGAAGCACAGACAGTGCCTGAATCTGGGCAAATCATTAAAGGTTGGTATGATTCAAAATTGCCGGTTAAGTTTATAGTTTCTGGTTCGTCAAGTTTGAATTTACTAGACCGATCAGCCGAGAATCTAACCGGTAGAAACATAAAATTGTATTTGCCTCCGCTCCTTTTTTCAGAAATATTATATTTTCAAAACTGGGGAATTTCAGCTAAAAATAAGCAAGGAATTGAATTTTATAAAAAACAAATAAATGCCTTAATATTTAATAACCTGGTTTTTGGATCATATCCTGAAGCGATAACGACACCTACAAAACAGGAATATCTAATTAATTTAGTCTCAGATTATTTATTAAAAGATGTTTTGTATTCAGGGCTTGTCAAAGAGCCTCGGTTAATAAGAAGATTGTTATCTCTTTTGGCTTATCAGGCAGGTTCTGAAGTTTCAGTTAATGAGCTTTCAAGCAATTTAGGGGTTTCCAGAATTACCATTAATCGATATTTAGATCTATTGGAAAGAACCTTTGTAATTTTTCGATTGCCCGCGTTTGGAAATAACCCCAGGAAAGAAATAATGAAAAGTCAAAAAATATACTTTTGGGATACTGGGGTGAGAAATGCCTTAATAAATGAATTTAATTTAGATATAAATCGATCGGATATTGGCAGTCTTTGGGAAAATTGGGTTGTTTCTGAATTTGCCAAGAAGATATTTTTAGAAGGAAATATCAAAAAAATGTATTTTTGGAGAACGAAAATTGGCAGCGAAGTTGATCTTATTATAAAAGCTGGTGATGGTAAAATTTCAGCCTTTGAAATTAAATGGCGGGGGAGTAAAATTACCAAAGCATTTACTTCAAAATACAACGTTCCCGTTAATTTGATTAATCAAGATAACTTTATAAACTATATCTAGCCAATCTTCTTTAGAACAATAATCCCAAGAGCATCATCAAGATTCCGGCTGACACGCCTAAGACTAATGGCGTATTGCCTCCGGCTTTAGGTAAAGCTGCCGGTGCTGGAGAAGCGGCCGCAATTAATCGCGGTGACACTGACGGTTGAGGCTGAACGCTGGCTCCCGGCGAGGCTGATGCCTGGGGTGAAGCCGACGGCACCGGCGAAGCGCAGGAGCAGTCCGTGTCTTCAGTGCAAGCCGCATTAACGCAGCGCTTTTGGCTGGAAACAGTCATGCATCTTAAGCCGCTCATACATTGGCTGTCATTATCACAGGTATCAAAGCAGGCGATCAGGCTTGGCGACGCCGAGGGGCTAGGCGAGGCTCCGGGTGAAGCGGACGGCGCTGGTGATGGTGATCCTTTTTGGACAAGATTGGCTTCAGCACAACAGTTATTTTCAGACCCAACAAACGTATTGCACGACGCTTGAGTAACAGTATTGAATGGGATGTCGCACGTAAATGATCCAACCGTTGCTATCAATTCATTAAACACACAAGCGACTGGGGTATTATTTATTATGATTTCCAGGGTCATACAATCTATAACTTTTCCATAATTACATTTCACTATGGTTGTATTATTGGAGCCTGTTTCAATTGAACCGCCAACAAATGCTTGAGGGACACATTGTGGCGCCGGTGACGGCGACGCTGCCACCGTAAAACTCAATTCACAGACGCCGCCGGTTTGTT
>JBBTRT010000010.1:0-15451 GCA_038065055.1 Patescibacteria group bacterium | reverse complement strand
GGTGACGGCGACGCTGCCACCGTAAAACTCAATTCACAGACGCCGCCGGTTTGTTGTTGCTGTATCGGTACGGTTTGGGGTGAAGCTTTTGGTTTTGGGGTTGGCGCCGGTGTTGGTTTTTTTAACTGGAAAAATAAGATTACCGCTGTTGCCAGTAAAATTAACGTGAACCCGATCAATCCCCACATCAGCCATTTCCCGTCTTTTTTAGGTGTGGGTGTAATGGGTTGATTAGTAATTGGTGTGATTGGTGTCGTATTTTCCATATTTAATTGGCTTGTCCCCAAGTGGTGCAAGTGGTGGCAGTCGCGTCAGTGCAAATTTGACACTGAACCAGGTAAGTACCGGCAATTGGAACAGTGACAGTGTAATTTGCCGTGCCAGCGGCATTTAACGGAATTATTTCACTGCGCATAAATTCACCGCCGTTAATACTCACTCCAAATCTTGCCACCGGCGCGGTCACCGAGGAAAAACTGCCGTGGCAAGTCCCGGTCACGCTTTGGCCGACCACTGGTGCTGCCACATTGCTAGTCAAACCAGTACAGCTGATAATTGGGTTAGGAGACGGGCTCGGGCTAGCCACTGTCCCCATCGCCGTAAAAGCCTTGCACGCATCCTGCGGCCAGGACCACTGCCCGCCGTTCAAAGAAAAATAAGCCATAAAATAAAGCCTCTTGACTTGTTGGTTATTCCAGTTTTTATCATTAACAAATAAATTGGCGTAAGGAATTTGAACCGAGCCGTTTGTTCTTAATGATCGCCCGGCGCCGGTGGAATTATTTGGGTCTCCAAAAGTTAACGGCGTCCCGCCATTAGGGCAGGCATCATTTGTGCCCGTGCCGGTACACACCGGTTTGGCATTAGTCGTACCCGGTTCATTAAGATTATCCAGGTTATATGCCATATACCAAAAACCATTAACCGCCGTGTTTGATACTGATGACAGGGTCAATGTTTCTCCCGGCAGCATCGTGGCCTTGTCCGCACTGGCAGAAATGCAGTAATCCGGCCGGGGAATAGTCAGCTCAAACTGTTTTTTGCAGTTAACACTGCCTTGTGACCATCCCGCGCTGTTGCCAAAAAATGCGTTGACTTGTATTTTTTTTGGATTTTGCCCCCCCCAGCTTAAATCCGGTACATCTACCTCATTATAATTAACCGTAATGGTATTAGTCGAAGTTGGCGGAACTGTGCTGCCCTTTACGAGGTGTGTGCCGCCATTAGGGCACAGATCACTAGCCGCACCCGCGCCGGTGCAAATAGGTTTAGGGTTATCTGGTTCGTAAAGATTATCCCGGTTGTAAAAAGCATAGGAAAATCCCGTGATATCCGCGGTCGTGGCCGCAGAAGTGATTGTTAAACTTCCCCCAGGGGAAAGCGTGTTTGAGGAAATCGAAGTTGACTGGCACACCGGCGGCAACACCTCATCTGGTTCACTTTCACAACTCCCGGCACAGTCATTATAGCCACTATAGCAACTTCCATAACACGACCCATTTGATTTCCAACTACAATCATCATCAGGATCATTGTCACACTCACATTTTTCTATATGGCCAGCACAACCGCTTACTCCAGTAGCTTGCGATTCTACTTGTTGTTTTTGCTGGACTACTTTGACTTCCAGCCAGATCCCGGCCCCTAAAAGCAAAGTCAGCAACCCGCCCATTAAAAATTTCAGCCCGTGCTTTCTCATTATTCTGCCAAAACCGCCTGCCGGTTTTATTATTTTCGGTTCTTCGACTGTGACTATTGAAGGTTGTGGAGGTTGCAGGCCGATGTTATCCATAAATTTACTTAATTATATTTATACGCTTTTTTTTAATTTAAAGCCACCAATTACCAATCCAATCCCGGCCGCGACCACCAGTAAAGTTGTTTCTCCTGTCCCCGGGTGAGGCACGCCCGAAGCCGTGGATGGCATACTGGTTCTGGCACTGCTCGTTGCTGTCGAACCTGATTGGGTGGCGGTGATGGCCGGAATATCAGTTTCCCCGGCCGCGGCGATAATAAACGACCGGGATAAAGTTTTTTCCTCTCCGGCCGCATCAATGTAGCTGATGGTGACCGAATGGGCGCCCGGTTCCAAGCCGGCCGGCGGCGTAAATTCCCAGTTGCCGTCTTCATCCACCACGGCCGAACCGGTATAGTTATTTTCCGAGTTCACTTTAATCGCTAACACTTTTCCCGGCGGCCCGCTGCCGATAAATGCCGGCTGGGTGGCGTTAATCACTTCGCCGTTGTAACTGGGATTGTCCAAAGTAATCTCTCCTGAGCCGGAGGCAATCGCCGAAGTGCTGGCCGCATTAATAGCGGCTTCAAAGGCTGATTTTGCGGTCTGTTCGGTGATTGGTTGATTGGCTAATAAAGTTGATTGCGTTGCTTCTTTGGCCGCGTCTTCGGTGGCCAAATTTCTAAAATCTTGGTTTTTGCCCAAAATTATTTCCGGCACTGGATTGTCGTTGGCCGTAATAGTGACCACTGACGCTGAACCCTGCTTGCCGCCCTGGACTAAAATATTAATAATCGTGGCTTGGGCGTCATAAGCTAAATAGCTATTTAGGTCGGTCGATCTGGCAGTGGATAAAGGCAAAGCCCAGTTGCCGTTTGTTTTGGATAAGGTGGATAAGGCTGATCCGTTGGCCAGATTGATATAAACAATCGTATTTTCCGCCCCGACTCCCGATGGGGTTAAAATCGTCCCGTAAATTGGGTCGGCCGTCGGCGCGCTCCCCAAAGTTGGCCCGGTGCCGGCTTCAAACGGCTTGCCTTGATTATCAAATTGTTTCCCCCCTGACTCGATTTTAAAATAATACTTGGTTTTTTGGCTCAGATTTTTAAGCGTCACATGGTGAACCTCAAACAAACCCGACTCGCCTGACAATTGATCCCGGTCATCCAGCGCTTTTTGTTTAATATTATTAGTTTCACCGCCAAACTTGACTATTCCGGTTGCTGGCTTGGCGGTCATCCAGGAAACCGTCAAACTGGTATCCGTTACATTGGTTATTTTTACCTGGTTTGGGGTCGTATTTTGATCGTCTTTAGCGCCGCCTCCAGACGATCTGGTTTTAATCATAAAAATCCCCACCCCGATTCCCACCAGTAAAATTAACAATCCTAAAGCGGTGGGGAAATGCAGTTTCGTTGTTGGTTTTAATTTATTAAACATAGTTAATCGCCGGCGCTGGGTGATGCCGTTTCAGGCACTCCCAATATTTCCCAGTTTTCTTCAGGGATAAGAAATCTTTTTTTAATTGAATCTATTGTGTCAAGCTCAAGCGACGGCGTCAAGAGTAATAGTTGTTTTTTTACCTCTGGTTTAATCGTGCTTTTTGATAAAGCCTTATAGGTTGTCATTGCAATCCAAACCACTGTCGTTATCAGGGTTATGATTGATAACCGGAATAAATCGCGCTGGAGTTTTTTTTCGTAAACCTTACTGATCATTTTTCTCCGGCAGCCAATAAGTGGCTAATTTAAAATTGGCCATAATTTTATTATCGTCATTTTTATTTTTTTTACTGGTGATAGTTGCTTGCTGAAGTGTAATTAAGCGGTCAAATTTTTGCAGTGCCGCGGTTAATTCTTTAATTTGGCTAAAACTGCCTTTCACGGTTATTTCCATCGGCATGGATTGCGGCCCCGGTTCTTTGGTTTCACTAGCGCCGACGATTAAAAATTCGTCATAATTTGCATTCACCAATTCCAGGCCCTTTTCTTTTATTAACCAACTTAGTTGCCAGGTTAACCTTTCAAAGCTAATCTGGGCGGGGAGAATTTTATCAATCAGTGGTAAATTGTCTATTTGTTGCGAATATAATTCTTGGGCGCTTTCTAAAACAAAAACTTTTTTTGCCAACTGATTATTAATTGTCGTTGCATCCTGAATTTCTTTATTCAATTGAGCGATAGTTTTAAAGGTCGGCATAATTGCAAAAATGCCGAAAAAGGTCACGGTAAAAATTGTTAAACTGATCAATCCGGAAATTTTTGCTTCCGGTTGCCGGGAAAACTCTTTTAACCTTCGATAATAGTCGGAGTGATTGACGTTGTTGATCATAGATCTTTACCCTTCAGCGATAATTCCATCCGAAAATTAATGGTTTGGCTTTTTTCGTTGGCTGAGCTGACATTATCCAGGGAAACTCCGGAAAAAATTTTGCTTTCCTGAGCTTTAGTCAACAGGGTGGCCAAGCCGATTTCTGACAATGTTTGCCCCTCTAAGGCTACTTTTTGCCCCTCAACATCAATTGAATTATAGGTGGTGTCCAGGGGTGTAATTTCGCTAAGATTAGTTAAAATCACGCTCATATCCAAACTATTTTTTTCTGCTTTGCTGATGTTAGTCAATTTAGCCTGGAGGGTCCTAAAATTTGTTTCCAGATCGCCATAAGTCACAATTATTTTCTTTTGCTGATTCACTTGTTCATTAATATCCATTAATTTTCTATCGAGGCTAAAGCGGTATAAAAACGCCGAAATCACGACTAGCTCAGTAAAAACCACAATGTATCTACCTATGCTTAAGGCCCACTTTAATAACTTGCCGGCAGTTCCGGTCTCCCACTTCTCTTTCGGTAATAAATTAATTTCTTTGTTTTGGGCAGCCATGCTGCTTTCAGTATAAATCGAGTCGGTTTATTTTACCAGTTTGTTTAAGCGTGACTTTAACCTGGCTGCCTGATTTTGGTGGATCACTTTTCTTTTGGCTGCTTTATCCAAAGCGGCAAACGCTAACTGGAGGGCTTTTTTAGTTTTAGTCAGGCGCATTTTTTTAACCGCTTCTCTCATTCTCACTCGATAAGGTTTATTGACTAAGGTCCTTTTTTTGTCTTGTCTTAATTTTTTTAAAGCTGATTTTAAAATTGGCATAATCCGTATTCTATATTTTTATTGTTACCCTGGCAAGCCCCATGTTATACTTTTCTTTCAGGCTTTCCATCATGAAAAAATTTTTCCTTATCCAACCAAACATTTTGTCCGCGGCCTCTGTTTTAATGGTCATGGTTTTTCTGTCACGGCTTTTAGGTTTATTGCGGGACCGGTTTTTAGCCGGTGTTTTTTTTGGGCCAGACTCGGCTTGGCAATTGGATGTTTATTTTGCCGCCTTCCGTTTGCCGGACATGATTTTCCAGCTTTTGGTGGTCGGCGCTTTTTCGGCCGCTTTTATTCCGGTTTTTTCCCGTTACTTATCTTCCGATGAAACCGAAGCTTGGCATGTTGCCTCCACGGTTATTACGATTGGTTGTTTGTTTTTTTTGGCCCTGAGCCTGCTTTTACTGATTTTTACTTGGCCTTTAAGCCGTTTGATTGCCCCCACTTTTTCTCCGTCAGAATTAACTTTAATGGTCCAGTTGACCCGGGTGCTTTTAGCCGCCCAAATCTTTTTCTTGCTGTCCAATTTTGCTACCGGAATTTTACAATCTAAACACCACTTTCTCTTGCCGGCCTTGTCTCCGGTTGTTTATAACCTGGGAATTATTTTCGGCATTGTGGCCTTAAGCCCGGCTTTAGGGATTTTTGGCCCGGCTGTTGGTGTAATTATTGGCGCCTTTTTACATTTAATTATTCAGCTGCCGGTTTTAAAAGAACTGGGTTACTGCTATCGTTTTTCTGTGGATTTTAAACATCCCGGCGTCCGCCGCATTGGCCGCTTAATGCTGCCCCGGACCATGGCTTTAGCTGTCAGCCAGATTGAACTGACCATGGCGGTTTTTATTGCCACTTCGCTTTCTGCCGGTTCCTTAGCGATTTTTTATTTTGCCCAGCATTTAAATAGTTTGCCCGTTGGTTTGTTTGGCGCCACTATCGGTCAAGCCGCTTTGCCCAGTTTTTCCCAGCAGCACTCTGATGAATCTTTGGCCAAATTTAAAGCTTTATTTATTACCACCTTAAATCAGGTTCTGTACTTAAGCTTGCCGGCCGGCATGATTCTTTTAGTCTTACGTTTGCCGGCGGTCCGTTTAGCCTTTGGCGCCCGCAACTTTCCCTGGGAAGCAACACTTTTAACCGGCCAGGCCGTCGCTTTGTTTGCCATTTCTGTCTTTGCCCAGTCCGCCATTCAGATTTTAGTTCGGGGCTTTTATGCTTTAGCGAACACTAAAATTCCTCTTTTTATCGGTTCTTTGTCGGTTTTAGTTAACGTTTTATTAAGTTTGCTTTTTGTTTATCGCTTTAACCTAGGGGTTGTCGGCTTGGCTTTAGCCATTTCTCTGGCCAGTTTTTTCCAGGCAGGTTTGCTTTTAATTTTTCTCTCCCGCTTGGTGGGAGGCTTTGCTTTTGACCAGCTATTTAAGCCTTTTTTCAAAATGTCCTTAGCTACGATCCTGACCGGTTTTTCTCTTTGGGCGCCTTTGCGCTTGCTTGACCGCTATATTTTAAACACCACCAAAACTTTTGACTTGATTATTTTATCTTCGGTCACGGTTTTAATTGGTTTATCGGTTTATGTCTTTTTGTCCAAATTATTGCAAATTGAAGAATTAAACGGCTTTTTAACCTTAACCAAACGCTTGAAAAATCTTGCCCTTGAAACCACGCCCGCCCCCTCTTCATGATCTTAAACACCGCCAATATCCGGAATTTTTGCGTTATCAGCCACATTGACCATGGCAAAACTACTTTGACCGACCGGTTTTTAGGTTTAACTCATACTGTGGCTGCCAAAGACATGACTGACCGTCTTTTGGATTCCAACCCCATCGAGCAGGAGCGCGGCATTACCATTAAACTCGCCCCCGTCCGCATGCACTATTCTCTTAATTCTGTTTCTTATATTCTTAATTTGATCGACACTCCCGGCCACGTGGATTTTTCTTACGAAGTTTCCCGAAGTTTGGCCGCTTGCGAGGGCGCGGTTTTGTTGGTCGATGCCACCCAGGGGATTCAAGCTCAAACCATGGCTAATGCCGCTCATGCTTTAGCCGCTAATTTAACGATTATTCCTGTCGTTAACAAAATCGATCTGGATTTTGCCGAAACCGCTAAAGTCATTAACGATCTTTGTGTCACCTTTAATTTTAAGCCCGAAGATATTCTTTGCATTTCTGCCAAAACCGGCCAAAATGTTCCCGAACTTCTGGAAGCAATTATTAATCGGATACCGGCACCAAAAGGGGATAAAAACCAACCATTGCAAGCCTTAGTTTTTAACTCTTTTTACCACCCTCACCACGGCGTGATTGCTTCAGTCAGGGTCATTAATGGCCAAATTCAACCGGGCACAACTTTGCAGCTTATGGCTACCCAAACCAGCTTTACTTTCACTCAAATCGGCTACTTTACCCCTAAATTAACCCCCAGCTCCGGCCTGAATCTTGGCGAAGTCGGCTTTATTGCCACTGGTTTAAAAGATCTTTCCCAGTGCCGTCCCGGCGACACCATCACCAGCGTCGATTCTCCGGCCGCCGCCTTGCCCGGCTATTTTCATCCTCAGCCCATGGTTTTTATGGATCTTTATCCGATCGACAACCAGGACTTTATTAAGTTAAAAACTTCTTTGGATAAATTGCGCCTGGTTGATTCCAGTCTGAATTTTGAGCCAACGAGCTCAGCGGTTTTAGGCAGCGGTTACAAAGTCGGTTTTCAGGGGTTATTGCACGCCGATGTGGTCCAGGAACGCCTGGAGCGGGAATTTGATCTGGACTTGGTGATTACCAATCCCTCGGTTGCCTACCAGGTAGAGTTAAACAAAGATCGTCAGGTGCTGGAAATCAGCAGCCCGGTCGCTTTTCCCGACCCCACTTTAATTGCTCAAATTAGAGAACCGTTTATTAACGTTACCATTTTTACCCCGCTTCAGTATTTGGGTAAAGTCATGGATTTATGCCGCCACAGCCGTTGTGAACTGGCCGATCAGCAATTTTTCTCCACCCAGGTAAAACTGCTTTACCACATGCCCTTACAGGAATTAATCAGTGATTTTTTTGGCCAGTTAAAATCCGTTTCTTCTGGTTTTGCCAGCCTGGATTGGCAATTTCTGGATTTCCGTCCGGCAGACGTTGTCAAGCTGGAAGTATTATTAAACCGCCAGCCTACCGACCCTTTGGCCAGATTAACCATCCGCTCCAAAGCCCAATCCTTGGCCCAGTCAATTGCCACGCATTTGAAAAAAGTTATCCCCCGTCAGCAATTTGAAGTGCCGATCCAGGTTTGCCTTGGCGGCCATATTTTGGCCCGGGAAACAATCAAAGCTTTCCGGAAAGATGTCACCGTTAAGCTCCACGCCGCTGATTTAGGCCGTAAAAATAAACTCCTGGAAAAACAAAGACGGGGTAAAAAACGGATGAAGCGGGTGGGTAAAATTGATTTACCCCAGGAAGCTTTTTTAAGTTTTTTGCAACGTTAACCTCATCATTTGGTTTGGCCGCATTAACACTTCGTCTGTCCAGATCCCTTGATCAATTGTTGTCTGGGTTTTAGTTTCTCTTCCGTCAAAATCGCTTTTAATCACTTCATAATTGCCCGGCAATAAATTATTTATGGTTATTGGTACGGCTTCTTGGTGTTGATTAAATAGGTCAAAATTAACTAAATTAATCTGGATTGCTCCGTTTTTCTTCGCCGCAATCCCTCTTACCCAACTACCCTCGCCGGTTAATTTTAACCTGATCTCACCGATTTCATTCAGCCATAAAAAGGCTTTATATCTGGGCTTTTTTTGCAAGCCGGAATTTTCGTGAGTCATAAGGCCCCACCGTCCCCAAAATTGTTTTCCTTCCGGGTCCAGCCCGTCTTTGATTTCAAAAGCAATGGCTTTATTGATAATTCCCAGCATTTCCCTGGCTGCTGCCACGACTTGGGCCGCGCCAGTTTGGTTATCGTAAGCCGGATTATTGCCGCTATCCAAACCCCATTCGGAAATAATTCTTTCTTTCAACGCCAGTTCCGGGTATTGGGCTAAAATTTTAGTCAACTCGGCCACATCATCCGTAAAACCGCTGGTTTCCCCGCTGTAGCGATGCCAGGAAATAAAATCCAAACGTAAATTTTCTTCACTGATCTGTTTTAGTAAGCCGCCCATCCAATTTGGGTACAAACCGGTTGTTGCCGGCCCGCCTAATTTAAATGGTTGAACATCTTTTGACTGATCGGCCGCGATCGCTGTTTGCCTATAAAGTTGGCCGTAGTTTTTCTCGCTCCCGATTTTCCAACCCCCGAATAAATCCGGTTCATTCCACACTTCATAATAAACTCCCGGAATATTTTTCCCTTTTGTGCCGGAATAATGCTCAATCGTGGCTTTTACTGTCATTTGCCATTCAGCCCAGTCTCTGGGTTCGTCGGTGACATTATCTGCCAGCGCCGGCGGCATGTAAGATAAGGCCAAAAACGGCTTTGCCCCCATCTTTAAAATCGCGTCCACTTCTTTGTCTAACTTTTCCCAGTTAAATTTTAACTGCCCGTTTTCTTTTTCGACGGTGTTATAAAAATCATAAATATGGTCCAAGCGAACATAATCCGGTTTGATTACTTTCATTGCTTCCACGGTCGGGGACAGCATTCCATCACTGCTTTCTCCGCCCTGGCCAAAATTATTCCACACTCTGGGCAGTAATCCCAATTCTTTATCTGCCTCCACCACGATTTCCGCTTTTTTACCCGTTGCCTGTGACCATAGTTGGCTGACTTTTTGAGTTAAATCCAAACTGGTAAATAGTCCCAGCACCAATGCGGTTAATCCGACTATTTGCAATATCGTTTTTTTCCTGTTTCTCATTTATTTCCATAATAACATAACTTCCCCTTGACATCATTTTCATAGTTGTGTAATATAGGTGTGCATGTTAGTCAGAAAACAAATTTTGCTCGAAGAAAAACAAGTTTTTGAACTGGAAGCCTTGGCGGCTTTCCATGATATGTCTTTTTCCGAAGCTATGAGAGAGGGGGCCAATATGATTACCAAAAAAATTAAAGCCGTTAAAAAAACCAGTCGAAAAAAGACTGGCACTGAATTTTTACTTGAACAAGCCAAAAAAGCTGTTGCCGGACCCGGAGATTCTGAGTATGACAAGTATGCCTATGATCTCTAAAAAAGTTTTTGTGGATACCAATGTTTTTATTGCCCTTCGGGATACCAAAGATTCAACTCACCGTCAAGCAATTAAATTGGCCGATGAATTAAGCCGGCGCAGGGTTAAACTTTTTACCTCATCGGATGTTTTAGGAGAAACTCTTACTGTTCTGTCAAGAAAACTTGGCAAGGCTGTTTGCAATGATTGGTATCAGGATTTTCAAGGAAGCGGCCTAACTGAAATTTTTATCGATAAATATTTACACCAGGAAACCAGGGAATTTTTCCGCCGGGTCAAATCCAAAAACATTTCATTTATTGATTGCTCCAGTGTCGTGGCCATGAAGCGCCACAAAATCAAAACCATCTTCAGTTTTGACCAGGATTTTAAAGCTCTAGGCGTGCAATTGGCATAGCCTATCACCACCCACTACCACTAGATTTATTTTTGTGTCATAATTTTCTTATGGAAACACCCATTGTCCCAAATACATCTAATCCAATTCCCAAAAAATCATTTTCCTGGATTTTTGCAATTTTAGTTCTAATTTTAATCAGTATTAGTGGCTGGTTTTACTATCAAAATTTGCAACTTAAAGCACAACTAGCATCGACAACTAACCTTTTGAATCAATCAAAAAAAGTATTTCCCAAAGCCCAATTACCTAACCCTACAGATAGCAAGAGAGAATTAAACCGGAGATGTGGTGATTTTCTTGATAGTGTAAAAATAAATTCAGATAAATTCGAAGTATTATCAGGACCATTGTGGTCCCCTGATTGTCGTTACATCGCTTGGGGTTTTTGGATGTCTGGAACTAGTTGGCTTGGAGATGAAAGTCCGAGACCTTCTCCCCTCGACACCCCCCACCCATCAGAGGGCATATTTTTATATAATGACAGGACAAGACAAGTAAGTATCGTCTATAAGCCTAAACATAGCGGTGAAACTCCTGAATTAGTAAATTGGAGTAGCAGCGACGAATTAATTTTTAAAACTCAATCAGGTAGCTACACCTACAATGTAACGCTTAAAACTACTTCCGAGCAACAATAGAGACAATTTTTAAATTTTTAACCCCTTGACATCATTTAGCAGTCGTGGTAGTTTAGTGCTAATTATGATGTTAAACGATCGCCAGGCCAAAGTTTTAAAGGCCGTTATCGAAGAATATACCGCTACTGCCCAGCCGGTGGGCAGCGTCACGCTGGAGAAAAAATACAACCTCGGCATCTCTCCGGCCACGATTAGAAACGAAATGGTCAACTTAACCAAAAACGGCTTTCTCCAGCAGCCGCACACTTCTGCCGGCCGCACCCCGACCCCCATGGCTCTTAAATATTACGTCCGCGAATTAATCAAAGAGGAAGAAGTATCCGTGGCCGACGAAGTTGCCGTCAAAGAAAAAGTTTGGGACCACCGCTTTGAAATCGACCGCTTTATGCACGATATTACCCGGGCTTTGGCCGACAAAACCCAATCTTTGGCTGTTTCCTGCACCAGTAAAGGCGATGTTTATCATGCCGGCCATGCCCACATCTTGGACAACCCGGAATTTTACGATATTGATCTGGCCCGCGAAATTCTAAGCGTAATCGACGAATTTAATCAGCTTCAGGCTATTTTCGGCAAGGCTACCGGCGATGAGACCATTCACATTTTGGTCGGCGACGACTTGGATCAAGAGATGTTTCAAAGCCTCGGCCTGGTGTTTACCAACTTTTCCAGCCCGCATTTAACCGGTTATTTGGGTATTATTGGCCCGGCCCGTTTTAACTACCCGCACATTATTCCCACTATCCGTTATTTTGGCAATTTAGTCACTGAAATTTCTCAAAATTGGTAACTCTTATGAAACCTAAAAAAAATGAACTTGAAAACAATTTAAAACGCGCCCTCGCTGACTATCAAAATTTAAAAAAGCGCAGCGAAGAAGAGCGCGCTATTTTAGCCAAATTTTCCGCCAGTGTAGTTTTAGCCAAGCTTTTGCCTGTTTTGGATGATTTGAAGCGCGCTCAAGCTCATCTTCAGGATCCGGGTTTAGACTTGGCTGTCAAGCAATTTTTAACGGTTTTAGTCGAAGAAGGGGTTAAGGAAATTAATCTGTTAAATCAACCATTTAACCCGCAGTTTGCCGAGTGTACCGAAATGGTTCCCGGTCCGAAAAACCAAGTAATGGAAGTTATTAATCAGGGTTATACTTTGTATGACCGCATTTTAAGACCTGCTAAAGTTAAGGTCGGAAAAGGAGACTCCGCCATAGGCGGATAAATAATATGTCTAACAAAATTATTGGTATTGATTTAGGTACCACCAACTCCGTTGTTGCCGTTATGGAAGGCGGTACGCCTAAAGTGATTCCTACAAGCGAAGGCCGCAACATTATTCCCTCGATTGTTGAGCCGATTAAAAATCTGGTCGGTGATATTGCCAAGCGCCAAATGGTTTTAAATCCCGGCAACACCATTTACTCCATTAAACGCTTAATGGGCCGCAAAACTTCCGACGCCGAAGTTAAAAAAACCCAGGGTATGGTCGCCTACAAAATTGTCTCCGGTAAAGACAATATGGCCGTTGTAGAAGTCGGCGGTAAGCAATTTACGCCTCAGGAAATTTCCGCCCAGATTTTGCAAAAAGCCAAAACCGACGCCGAAGCCTACTTGGGCTCAAAGGTGGATAAAGCCGTCGTCACTGTTCCGGCTTACTTTAATGACGCCCAGCGCCAGGCCACCAAGCAGGCCGGTGAAATTGCCGGTTTGAAAATAGAACGCATCTTAAATGAGCCCACCGCGGCCGCTTTGGCCTATGGTTTGGAAAAGAAAAAAGTCGAAACCATCGCTGTTTATGACTTAGGCGGCGGCACGTTCGACATTTCCATTTTGGAACTCGGTGACAATGTTTATGAAGTTAAGGCCACCAACGGCGACACCCACTTGGGCGGCGACGATTTTGACCAAAAACTGATCGACTACATTGCCTCTGAGTTTAAAAAAGAAAACAACATTGATCTTAAGGCGGACAAGCAGGCCCTTCAGCGGATTAAAGACGCCGCGGAAAAAGCCAAAATCGAGCTGTCCTCGGCCACCGAAACCGAGATCAACCAGCCGTTTATTACCCAGGGTAAAAATGGCCCCCTGCACTTAACCATGAAGTTAACCCGGGCCAAACTGGAAAGCCTGGTGGACGACTTAATTCAATCCACCATTGGTCCGGTCAAAGCTTGCCTGAAAGATGCCAAGAAAACCGTTAAAGACATTAATGCCGTAGTTATGGTCGGCGGTATGACCCGCATGCCCAAAGTTTACGACACGGTCAAAAACTTTTTCGGCCAGGAGCCGAACAAGTCCGTCAACCCCGACGAAGTGGTTGCCGTCGGCGCTGCTATCCAAGCCGGTGTTTTAATGGGCGACGTTACCGATGTTTTATTACTGGACGTGACTCCGCTAACCCTTGGTTTGGAAACTCTGGGGAGCGTCAGTACGCCTTTAATTGACCGCAACACCACCATTCCGACCAGCAAGTCCCAGGTGTTTTCGACAGCGGCTGACAGCCAGACTTCCGTGGAAATTAACGTCCTGCAAGGGGAGCGCCCCATGGCCGCGGACAACAAATCTCTCGGTCGGTTTATCCTGGACGGCATTCCGCCCGCCCCCCGCGGTATTCCGCAGATCGAAGTCACTTTTGACCTCGACGCCAACGGCATCTTAAATGTTGCCGCCAAAGACAAAGCCACCAATAAGGAGCAAAAGATTACCATCCAAGGATCCACTGGTTTGTCTGACGAAGAGGTCAAGCGTATGACGCAAGAGGCGGAAAAACACGCCGAAGAGGATAAATTGAAAAAAGAGTGTGTTGATAGCCGCAATCAGGCCGATACCCTGATTTTCACCAGCGAAAAAACTCTCAAGGATGCCGGTGATAAAGTCAAAAAAGAGGACAAAGAAGAAATTGAGACTAAGGTTAAAGCCTTGAAAGACATCCTGGAATCCGGTTCCAAAGACGAACTGGAAGCCAAAACCAAGGACTTGTCCGAATCCCTTCAAAAAGTCGGCGCGCAAATGTATGACAAGCCAGGAGAAGAGCCAAAAGAAGAGCCTAAAAAAGCCGACGTTCAGGAAGGCGAAGTCGTTAAAGACTAATGGCTACGAAACGGGACTTTTACGATGTTTTAGGGGTGAAAAAAACTGCCTCGGCTGACGAGCTGAAAAAAGCTTATCGCCAGCAGGCGTTAAAATTTCACCCCGACCGTAATAAAGCCGCGGATGCTGCCGAGAAATTCAAAGAAGTTTCCGAGGCTTACGAAGTTTTATCCAACCCGCAAAAAAAGCAGTCCTACGATCAATTTGGCCATAGTGCTGGCGACCCCTTTGCCAACGCCAACTCTTACCGTCAGGGGCCGTTTACTTACACCTACACTACCGGTGGCGGCCAGCCCGGCGCTGACTTTGGCGGTTTTTCCGATCCCTTTGAGATTTTTGAAAGTTTCTTCGGTGGTGGCGCCTCGCCGTTTCGCCAAGCCCGCCAACTGCCTCGTTACGGTTTAGCCATTAGTTTTATGGAGGCCGCTAAGGGTTGCGAGCGCAGGATTATTCATCAGGGAAAAGAATACACCATTAAAATTCCCGCCGGCGCTGATGACGGCACGAGGATCCGCTTTAATGATTTTTACGTTACCGTGGAAGTCAAACCAGATCGCCGCTTCAAGCGCGACGGTAATGATATTTTTATTGACGAGCCGATCACTTTTTCCCAGGCTGCTTTAGGCGCCGTTGTCGCCGTTCCCACTCTTGAGGGCGAGTTAAAATTAAAAGTCCAGCCTGGCACTCAATCCGGCACTTTAATCCGTTTGCGCGGCCAAGGTATGCCCCACCTTCAGGCCCGTGGCCGTGGCGACCAGTACGTCCGCTTGATAATCTCTGTTCCCAGTCATCTTAGTCGCCGCCAGCGCCAACTATTGGAAGAATTCGAATCAGAAAGTTAAATTCTTTTTACTATCCCATAGTGTATAATGTGCTTCATGGCCGAGATAGAAAGTATTTCCGTACCGGCGTTGTTTGAAGGGGTTGTAGAACTTGCCGCCGCCGCCGCCTTAATGGAATCACGATCGGAAGTCTCTGAGTTTTTACGTTTGCCAAATTCTGACCCCAATCAATACCTTATTGATTTGCCTAAATACCATGCCTTAGTTCAGGCTATTGGTAAATTCAATGTTGATGGAATTATATCTTGGGGGTTCGATCTCGGCGGAGCCCTGATGTTTATCGGAACTGGAGAAATATTAAGAGGCACAGTCTTTAGAAACCAACCAGAGTCGCAGGATATCTGGAATTTTGCCACAGCTGGCTTATTGGGATCAGCAGCTTTGTTAGTAGAAATCGGCTTAAGTAAAATTTTGTATTGCTAAAAAGAGGCTTTCGGATTGTAATATCAGT
>JBBTRT010000009.1:7833-22259 GCA_038065055.1 Patescibacteria group bacterium | reverse complement strand
GGGTAGGGACTTATTTTTTCCCGTCTTGCTCATCGAAATGTTCTTTCAAATATTGTAATATCGAAAGTTTAATTTGCCGTTCTTTTCTCCATAGCGCTCCGAATGTTTTAGGATAAGCGTGATTTTTTTCGAAAAACTCCTCAGCTTGCTTGGCTGCCTGTTTTTCTATTTCATGTAATTTTTTGGGGGAGACGATATGTTTCAACTCTCGAATTTGAAGGACTTCTTTAACTTGATTCATATCGCCGCCGAGCAATTTATAAAAAAATTGTACTGCGTTTGGCAAGACACCGAGAACAGTTGGCCAGGCAAATGGATCAATGGGTGTTGGTTTTTGAGATTCGGCTAATGCTGCTGCTTTTGCTTTTGTTGTTGCTGCCATGGCCGCGGTATGTTTTGCTTGACTTTCTCTTTGAATTCTTTGGGGGTTTGATTCCTGGATTGGTTGGTTTGATCCATCTCCTTGATTGTTTTCGTAATTTTCAAAATAATGGTTTAAGCCAAAAAAGGCCGCTAAACCGGCCATGATGACACCTCCAACACCCCAAGCGGCATAATTTTGAAGAGTATCATATTGGGTAGCTGTTTCTTTAATTTTTGTGGCCGCATCTAAGGCAGATGCAAACTGATTAGGAGTTGCGTTGACGCCACAAAAGTTAACTTGATTGTTGGTTGCTGGTAAATTGAGATCAAACGCTTGTCCTTGAGCCATTTGATTTAGGGGGGGTGATGAGTTGAGGATTGCAATTATAGGCATTTGTTCCAGGCAGAATATTACCTAGGTGAGTTATTGTTGTTCCGTCACCGGCAAGATGTAAAAATCCATAGGACAAGAAAACCTTGACAAATCCTTAAATTGGCTTATGATACTAATTTAAATATGATTTTAGCTGATTGTAAAGAGTTAATGGTGGTTGATGTAGTTCCAGCGGGTGAGATTCAAGTGGGTCAGCCAATATTACCTGTTAGGGTTTTTCGGGATATCTGTTCCCATGCTTCACCAGTTATACTTGCAGTTCTTAATAGCCAGGCCATGGGTTTAAAAGGTAATGATGGAGGAGGCGGTTGGACGACAACTGACACACTAACTATTGTTGGCGGTGTTTTAGCAGCTATAGGTTTACTTGTTTATACTCGTTGGCACTATAGCAGGTACGAAGAACAAGTGGCAAATTATGATGCCCAAGATGTTTTAGGGGCTTTAAATAATAATGAGTTATGTGGAAAATATGCTTTGCCTGGGGTTTCCAACGCGGCAAATCAAGTCGGAGCAGGAGATTTTGCGGCGGTAGTTGCTGAAACAAAAAACTCTGTTTTAGTAGTTGGAGGACAAGCTGACAGCAATAGTAAAGTAGTACCCGGAACTGAATTTAAAGGGGTAATGAGAAAAAATTCTTTTTGGCATCCTAACCAGGAGTAATAGTGGTGAATTTGGTGGTGGATTAGAGTAGAATTTAGTTAATGACGGTCAAACCGTACGTGATTACTCTTGGGGTGGCGGGGATATTTGTGTTGTTGGCGGGGGTTTTAACCTTTTTACTGATGAATCGGGATAAAGAGCCGGAAATGGAGATAATTGAGATTGGCCAAGAGGAAAATAAGGCGAAAATTTGGGTGGATGTCGGCGGGGCAGTGGAAAAACCAGGGTTGTACAGCCTTCCGGGAGACTCCCGGCAGGCGGATGCTTTGACGGCGGCCGGGGGACTAGGGGAAAAAGCGGATAGGGAATGGGTGGAAAAGAACCTGAATTTGGCGCAAAAACTGGTGGATGGGGCAAAGATTTATATACCGGAAAGAGGGGAAACAGATTCCAATAAGGACTCTCCTCGCAGTAGCCTGCAAGGAGAGTCCTTGCAGGGGAGGATAAATATCAATACTGCCGGCAGTGCGGAGTTGGACACGCTTTATGGGGTGGGGCCGGCGACGGCGGAAAAAATTATCCAAAACCGGCCGTATGGGGCAGTGGAAGAGCTGCTGAGCAAGAAGGCGGTTAAGAGTAATGTGTACGAGAGTATAAAAAACCAGATTACAGTTTTTTAATTACCAATTTACAATTTTCGAATTTACAATGAATTTTCAAGATTTAATGAATTAATTTTCAAACATTAAAACATTGATTCATTGGTTATTGATTGAAAATTGGGATTTGAAAATTGAAAATTATTAATCTTATAACCTATGAAGTCATGGATGCTGTTGCTGATATGGTTTGGCATATTTTTAGTGAGATTTGGGAATAGTTATCAGGCAGAGGCAAAAATCAAGCATTACGAAGGTAAGGCGATTAAGGTGGTGGGGAGAATAGCCTCAGAACCTTTATTACAGGGTGTGTCACAACGGTTTAATATTGGCAGGGTGCAGGTGGTGACAGAGCTTTACCCTAAATACGAATACGGGCAAAAAGTAGCGGTGGCTGGCATTCTCCAGAGGCGGGTGATAAACCGATGGTCAAATCAATTTAGCTTGATGTACCCAAGCATTAAAGTAGTTGAGGCCGATAATGTAAATTTTATAAGATATCGTTTAATTAAGTTTAGACAGGGAATAGAGGTTAATTTTAACCGCAGTTTGCCTGAACCAGAGGCAAGTTTACTGGCGGGAATCGTGTTGGGGGTCAAACGGGGCCTGCCGGGTGATTTTTATGAGGCGCTGCGAAAAACCGGGACCATGCATATTGTGGTGGCTTCAGGTTATAACGTCACGATTATTATCGGGACAGTGGTGCTGTATTTAGCCGGCTATGTTAAGAGGCGGACGGCAATTTGCTTGGGAATTATAGCGGTGGGGATTTATACGGTGATGGCCGGGCTGCAGCCGGCAATTATCCGGGCGGCGATTATGGGCAGTTTGGCTTATTTAGGTCAGTTATTGGGTAAACAATCAGTTGGTTTAAGGTTGTTAATTATTGCCGGTGGGCTGATGTTATTATTTGAGCCATTATTGGTTTTTGACCTGGGGTTTCAGTTGTCAGTGGCGGCCACCGGCGGACTGTTATTGCTGGGGGAAAAGACGGCGAGAATTTTTAACCGGGTTTGGCTGGTGGGAAAAGCCATGGGGGAAACCGCGGCGGCGCAGATAATGGTGACGCCGATTCTTTTATCAGCTTTTGGACAAGTGAATGCTTTTAGCATATTAATTAATAGTTTGATACTGTGGTTGGTGCCATTTATTATGTTGGGGGGAGTGATTTTAGCCATCTTGCCGTTTCAGCCGGTGGCTTGGTTGGTTTATGTGCCGTTAACCATAATGACGCGGGTAATTATGGGTTTTGGCAATTTATGGTAAAAAAATTAACGGCTTTATTGTTGTTAGGCGCCGGGGTACTGTTAATTTTAATTATTCAGTGGCCGGATGATAAGCTGCGGTTAATTTTTTGCGATGTGGGCCAGGGGGATGCGATTTTAATGACCTATAAAAATTACCAGGTGTTAGTGGATAGCGGTCCGGATAATTCGGTATTAACCTGTTTGGGGCGGCACATGCAGTTATGGGATCGTGAAATTGAAGCGGTGATTACGACCCACGAACAAAAAGATCATAATACCGGGTTAAAAGAGATTGCCAAAAGATACGCGGTGAATAAAATCAGCCCAACGTCAACAGAGATTAAAATCGGGCAGATTAATTTAAAACAATTGTCAAAACCAATATTTACTGACAAAAATGCCGATGCTCGGGTATGGCAGGGGAGTTTTGGAAATTTTGACTGGTTGTTAACGGCGGATATCGGCGTGGCAGAAGAAAAACAGCTTTTGGCGGAATTGGGGCCGGTGGAAGTATTAAAGGTGGCCCATCATGGCAGTAAGTATTCATCGACGGCATAATTTTTGGCGAGAATAAAACCAGGGTTGGCGGTAATATCGGTGGGAAAGAATCATTATGGCCATCCGACCAAGGAAGTTTTGGACCGGTTGCAGGCAATCGGGGCGAGAATTTTAAGAACCGATCAGGCCGGTGAGGTAGTGGTTGTCAGCGATGGGAAAAAATGGTATGTTAAATAACAGAGAGTGATTAAAGGAGGCGAACGGATGAAAATATACATACGTGACCGGATTTTATGGGGATTGCAGATTGGCGGAGAAGGAGCGCGGGCTTACAACCTGAATAAATTGTGGTTATGGACGCCGATTAAGTACAGCCGGAAGCGTTACCGGGGTCTAATGGCCCGGATTGAAAGGGAAGGTTTGGTCCAACGGGTGATTATTGACGGGTTGGTGAATTACCGTTTGGCGCAAAAAGGGAAACAGAAAATTAACCAATCATTTCCGGTTTTAAATAATAAGAATGAAGCTTGGGATGGGTTTTGGCGGTTAGTGATTTTTGACGTGGCGGAGGCGGAACGTCAGAAGCGGGATGAGTTGCGGCGCGAGCTAGTTAAAATGGGTTTTGGCCGGCTGCAGAACAGTATTTATATTTCGGCGTTTGAGTTTCAGCCGCAACTGAATACTTATTTGGAAACGCAGGGACTTACTTCCAAGGCCATGCTTTTGGAAGCCAAACAGAAATATTTAGGCGATCCGGTTAAATTGGCGGCCAAAGTTTGGCAGATTGAGGCGTTGAGTAAGGGTTATCAGGAAATAATGAAAAAATTAACCACCAGGTTCGGGATAAAAGAATCAGCCCGGCGGGAAGAGTGGTTTAAAAAGATTTATGAGGATTATTTAAAGTTGGCAGTAACGGAACCATGGCTGCCGAAAAATCTACTACCCCAGGATTGGCCGGGAGAAAAAGCGAAAAATTATATTTTAAGATCAGGGGTGATTAGAGAATGATAAAAGAAAACCGATGGCAGATCATTGGGTTGATAGGGCTAGCGCTGATGATTTATTTGCCAACGTTGAATCATCAATTTATTGCTGATGATATTTTTGGGATTGTTAATAATCCGGAGATATTTAAGTGGGGCCATGTATGGCAAAATCCGTTGGTGGTTTTGAACCGGTTGGAATACTGGCTGATTGTTAATACATTCGGAGTGATACCCTGGCCATTCAGACTGGTGAACATTTTAGTGCATTTAATGACGGCGATCGGCGGATTTGTTTTAACGGAAAAGTTAATTAATAAAACCGTCGCTACCGTGGCGGCGGTGTTGATAATCGTTCATCCGTTGATGATTGAGTCGGTCACTTGGATATCCGGCAATGGCTACAGCTGGTACGGGATGCTGTTGGTTTGGAGCCTGATATTTTATCTTCGGGCCGGCAAGAATTGGCAACAGTGGTTAATATCCGTGGGCTTGTTTTTAGCGGCGCTGGAGTTTTCGGAAAAAGCAGCGGTTTTACCCGGGATTTTATTAGTTTACCGTTTGGCAATCGACAGAAAACGGGGGCAATGGTGGGATTTGGCCCCCTATGTGTTTTTAAGCGGTTTGTGGCTTTGGCTTAATCTTATGGGCGTGGGAGCAAGATTAAATTATTTGCAGACGGAGTATAACAGTAATATTTCAATTAAGCCGACTATTTTTGTCCAGATGCCGGTGGCGTTAACTAATTATTTGGGATTAATGGTTTGGCCGGACAAGTTAACTTTGTATCATTCTGAGTTGGATGTAACAAAATCTAAGTTTATATTTATGGCAGGGATTACGATGGTTTATTTTTTGATTACCGGTTGGTGTTTACTGAAGGGATTGAGGGCGGGATTTTTTATGAGCTGGTTGATTATCGGTTTAAGCCCGACTTTAATTCCTTTGGGGGTAGCGTGGATCGTAGCAGAAAGATATGTTTATTTTGCCAGTATCGGAATTTATATTTTAATTGCCTGGGGGTTAGTCAGCTGGAGCCAAAAACAAGAGGAAATAAAAATCGGCTGGGCAGTAACCGTGATTATCATCATTTCATTTTTAATCCGAACGATGGTAAGAAATCAGGATTGGCAGGACCAGGACCATTTATGGCTGGCGGCGGAGCGAACTTCACCGTCGAGCTCGCAGAATCATAATAATTTAGGCGATCTTTACGGCCGCCGGGGCGATTTTAATTTATCCGAGCGGCATTTTAAGCAGGCAATCGAGTTGAACCCGAATTATGCCGACGCGATGCATAATTTGGCTAATATTTACGTGCGGTTGGGCCAGTTAGAGGAGGCAATCAAGTGGTATGAGTCCGCCTTAAAAAATAAACCGTCATTATGGCAGTCGGAACAGCAGTTAAAGGCGGTTAAGGATTATTTGCAGACGCAAGGCCAATAATTAAGCCCAGGGAATAAATGAGGTGAGTTAAAAAAATGGCGGGAATTAACAGCAGGGAGCGGTGGAAAATTCCGGTTAACAGCAAAGCGATAAAATAAATCGGGAAAACCAGGGGAATTAATAAGGGTAAAAAATAGCCGGGCCGGAGCGAGGTTTGGGGGAAAAGTTTCATAAAGCGGCCGCGCTGCCGGCCATAACGAAAAATTTGCCGCAGGTGGGGGATAAAAATTGGGCGGCGGTGGTGGTAAACGATAATTTGCGGCGAATATAAAATTTGTTGGTTTAATTTATAGACTAAATCGTGGCAAAGTTTGGTATCTTCGCCGGGCCAAAATTTAGTATTAAAGCCGTGAATTTTTAAAAAGTCAGTTTTTTTTATCAGAAAATTAAAAGTGGGATAATCGTCAACCAAGCGGGATTTTTCCAGGCGGTTGCGGTAAGTGCCGGCGCCGCCGGCGCCCAGCCAACTAGACCAGACGAGGCCGGAAATTTTTTGCCGCCAGTTGTCAGTGGGCGGAGTTAAGCCCGGGCCGCAGACCGCGCCAAGCTTAGCCGGCTTTAATAGTTTTTGGGCATTTTTAAGCCAATTTTTGTCCGGGTAAGCGTCGCTATCAATAAAAGCTAAAATTTCTCCTTTGGCCCGATGGGCGGCCCAATCGCGTTTTTCTGCCGGACTGCCGGGGCAGGTTTTATCATCCACAATTATGATTTGGCTATTTTTTAATGCCGGCAGCAGTTCCGGGCAGAGGTCGGTTTTGGTTTTGCAGGGGATAATGACGCTAATCATATGATTTCAAAATTTTTAAGCGGTACCAAACGGCCAAAGTGTCAGACAGCATATGCCAAATGGTGTTCAAGGTGGCGGCATTAGTGACAGAGCCGAATTTATGTTTTAATTTAATCGGCGCTTCGTAGATGCGGGTAAAACCTTTCCGGTGGGCGACGGCCAGCATTTCAATATCAAAAGCATATTTTTTGACAACTAATCGGGGAAGGATTTTTTCCAAGACTTTCCGTTTAAAGATTTTAATTCCCGGCTGGGTGTCTTTGACTTTGATGCCGAAAAGCCAGCGGACCAAAAGATAGTAACCCCAGCTTAAAATTTTTCTATCCCAGGGGTATTGAACGACTGAAGCTAAATGGCGTTTGGAACCGACAATAATATCGGCGTTATACCATTCCAAGTGTTCCAATAGCATGGAGATGCCGTTCGGGTCGATTTCCATGCCGGCGTCGATGAAAGCGATGTAATCGCCTTTGGCCCGGGACATGCCATAGCGGACAGTATAGCCTTTACCCTGATGGGTTTTAATTAAATAAACTTTGAGTTGAGTTGAGGTTAAAGGTTTAATTTTAGACCAGGTTTTATCGATCAAGCCATCGACAATGACAATTATTTCATAGGGGTAGCGGATTTGGTTTAAGACTTTTTGGATTTGAGTTAAGTCTTTAACGATGGTGGCGGCTTGTTTATAAGCCGGAATAATAACGGAGATTAATTTAGATTTTGGCATAAAAATATTTGAGAGTAAAAATTAGACTAAAGATTAAGCCGGCGCTGACAGCGAGAATTGAATTTTGGATAATAGCCAAGAGGCTTTGATGATGAATAATGATTAAACCTAGTTGACAGATAGCTGTTAAGCCGGCCAGCCAGCCGGCTGATTTTTGGCTGAGGGCGAGCAGGAATTGCAGGTTAAGATTGAAAAAAGCCAAGATAACCATAAAGACAGCGAAAGGAAAAAGAAAGAGGGTGGCTGATTGATAATTTAAGCCGTAGAGGAGGTAAATTATCCAATTGGGAAAAAGCCGATAACCGATTAGGCCGGCTAAACCAATTAAACCGATTAAGGCGGCGGCCTGGAAGAAACTGCTTTTTAGTTTGGCCGGATGAGATTTTTGGGCGACAAAGACAGGGAAGCTGACAGTTAAAACCGTGGCGGAGATAAAAAAGATGATTTTACCGATAACCGAAACTGCCGCATAAATTCCCGATAAATCAGCGGGAAAGAAAAATCGAACCAAGAGAATGTCGCTGACATAAAGCGAGGTTAAACCAAGCTGGGTAATAAAACTAAGGCGGGAGGCAGACCAAAAAGCAGTTAGATTATTAGAATTTTTTTGAGCAGTAATGGTTAAATAGGGGCGAACCAGCCAATAACTTAAGCCGGCGGTTAATAAACCGCTGACGACTAAACCGGCGATCGCGCCGGATATTTTTAAACCCAGGAAGAGCAGAATAAAAGCCGTCAGGGTTTTAATGAAAGGGGAGAGGAAATTTAATAAAGCCAATTGTTTAAATCTTAATTTAGCTTGGATAATGGCGACGTAGAGAGTGGGGGTAAAAGCAAATAAAATTTGCAAGCTAAAGATTAAGAAAAGATAGGGTTGGTTAAATTTCAGCAAGTAACTTAATAGCGGATAAAGGAGAAGAAAGGCAAGCCAGGTAATTAAGGTGAGTTTAAAGCTTAATCGCTGTAGCTGTTTAAAATCCAGCCGGTTAACAGTTTTAATAACGCTTAGGGAAAAACTGGAAATAATTACTGCCAAAAAATAGTTAAGGGCGAGAAAACTTTCGAGTAAACCGTATTGGTCAGGCGGAAGAAAGCGGCCGGTGACAAAATGAAACAGGTAGTTAAAAAAATGGCCGAAAATCGTTGCCGCCAGCATCAATAAGCTATTGATTAAGATCATTTGCAGTTAGTATACAATTAAACCATGAAATCTGTCAGCGTGGTGATACCGACTTTTAATAGCTTGAGGACGATTGAGACCTGTTTGATAAGCATTCGAAACCAAGATTATCAGGGAAAAGTGGAAATTATCGTTGCGGATGGCGGTTCAACCGATGGAACAAAAGCAATCTTGGAAAAATATAACTGTAAAATAGTTGAGGAGCGAAGCGCCAGTCCGGAGACAGCCAAAGCGACTGGTTTAAAGCAGGCCAGGGGAGAGTTGGTATTATTAATGGCCAGCGATAATATTTTGCCTCAGAAAAACTGGTTAAAAATTATGGTGAACAGTTTAATTAAAGAACCAAGAGCAATAGCGGCTTATCCATGGCGTTATGCTTATCGAAAAGAAGATAGTAGTTTAAACCGGTATTTTGCTTTGATGGGGGCTAATGATCCGGTGGCCTGGTTTATGGGTAAAGCCGATCGCAGGGGTTGGGGCGAGGCAAAAGATAAAATCAAATTTGGGTTAGTTAAGTTTACCCCGGAAAATATGCCGACTTTGGGGGATAACGGCGTGTTGGCGTGGCGGGAAAAGTTGCTAAAAGCGCAAGTAGACGAACAACACTTTTCTCATATTGATGTATTTTGGGATTTAGTTAATTTAGGGTTGGACCAGTTTGTGGTGGTAAAAAATGAGATAATTCACGACACGGGCGAAGAGTTTTGGTTGTTTATGAAAAAGCGGTTTAGATATATGAAAAGTTTGTATCTAGGCCAGCTAAAAATGAGACGGTATAAATGGGTAAGGGGTTACGGGGATGTGGTTAAATTGGGCGGGTACTGCGTTTATAGTTTAACTTTAGTTGGGCCGGTGATAACGGCAATAAGAGGTTGGTTGAAAAAGCCGGATTGGGCGTGGTTTTGGCAGATAGTTATGGCCCCGGCCATGGTAATCGTGTATGGCTTGGCCTTGATTTTATGAAAATAGCGATTTTATCTTATACGAGCGGCAAGGTTAGCCGGGGAGCGGAAACAGTGGTTAGGGAGTTGGCCAGACAGTGGCGAAAAAAACATCAGGTGAAAGTTTTTTCGGCCTTAAGTTTAGGGGAGAATAATTGGTTAGAATTTAACCTGAAAGCCCTAAAAGCGGCCGATGTATTCGGAGCTGAGGTAATGATTCCGGTGAATGGCGGCCAACAAAGTTTATTAACCAGGCTGTATTGTTGGTGGAAAAATAAAAAAATGGTGATTATCGGCATGGCCGGTTTAGGCTGGTGCGACGGTTGGAATTTACTGATGCGGCCGGATGTATTCGTGGCGTCGCTAAAGCGAAATTTACGCTGGGCAAAGCAGTTTTACGGCATTGGGGTAAGGGTGGAAGTTATTCCGCACGGAGTCGATATGAATAAGTTTAAACCTGAGGGTAAAAAACGAAAACTTAATTTAGAGCGGCCGATAATTTTATGCGTTGCCGGGCCAGATGAGTATAAACGGGTAGATTTAACGATTAAGGCCGTCAGCGGATTGCCAGAAGGGAGTTTGGCGCTGGTGGGGGGGAGTAAGGCGGATGGGTTGAGGGGAAAAAAATTACTGGGAAAAAGATTTACAAGATTAAAGGCAGGTTATGAAGAATTGCCGGAAATTTATCGGGCCGCTGATGTTTTTACCATGGTGAGTGAGTCATCTGAAGAGTTTGGTATAGTTTATTTGGAAGCTTTGGCTTCAGGTTTACCGGTAGTGGCGACTGACGATGAATTGCGAAGGGAAATCTTGGGGCAATACGGAATTTACGTCAAAGATGTTGGGGGAAAAGAGTACGCGGAAAAATTAAAGCTGGCTTTAAAAAAACGGAAGGGTCCGACCCTTCCGGAAAAGTGGTTAAAAAAATTCAGTTGGGAAAAAATCGCCCAGGATTATTTAGCAATTTTTTACCGATGAAATTATCAGTGATAATTTGCACCGGCGGTCGGCCTAAAGAGTTAAAGCAGTGTTTAGCAAGTTTAAAAAAACAAAGCTTTAAAGACTTTGAAACTTTGATTATTAGAGAAACGCCGTTAGTTAAAGCCAGAGATTTAGGCTGGCGCCGGGCCAAGGGGGAAATTGTGGCCTGGCTTGATGACGATGTAACGGCGGATAAAGATTGGGCGAAGAATTTAGTGAGCATTTTTGTTAAAAATAAAACCGTTGGCGGGGTGAGCGGGCCGACGATTATTCCGGCAGAATTATTAAAAAACAGACTGGTATTTTGGTGGTACGCTAAGAAAAATTTCTGGGCCAAGTTATGGGTGCAATTGGTTTTGGATAATCAGCCTTTTAGGGTGGGTAAAATCACTAGAATCGGCTGGTGGTCGCCGGGATCAAATTTTCCCTCCTGTTTAAAATTAAAGGGGTTAGTTGAAGTGGATTATTTGGAAGCCTGCAATATGAGTTTGAGGCGGGAATTGGTGGCCAAGGCCGGCGGATTTGATTTGGGGTTTAAGGGGACCAGCGAGTGGTGCGAGCTGGATTTAGCCCTAAAAGTAAAAAAAATGGGCTATAGATTAGTGTGGAGCCGGGGGGTGAAAGTGGAGCATTTTGTTTCCAGAAGCGGGGTATTTTCCAAACGCAGAAATTGGGGAGAAAGAATTAAAAATTATTTAAAATTCAGGCAAAGATATTTATGAAAGCTTCAATTATCGTTGCTAATAATATTGCCGGCTGGTCGTTTCCGAAAAGAGTTTTAAGCACCGGGTTGGAGGCAATCGTAGTTAATAGCCTTAATCCAAGTTGGGCGAGAAATGAAGGGGCAAAAAGGGCCAAGGGAAAGTATTTGGTGTTTTTAGATAATGATGTGGCGGTAAAGCCAGGGTTTTTAGACAAAGTAATAGTTTATTTGGACCAGCACCCTAAAGTCGGGGCCGGCCAGTTAAAATTACTGCGCTGGGGCAGTAATCGTTATGATAGTGCCGGGGATTTATTGACCGGTTGGGGGTTTTTGGCAGAACGGGCGAGGGAAGCGGCCGATAAAGGCCAGTTTGACAAGGCGGATAAAATTTTTTCCGGCAAAGGCGCGGCGATGATCGTGAGAAAAAATGTTTTTACAAAAATTAAGGGTTTTGACGCCAGTTATGTTTATTATTGGGAAGAGCCGGACTTATTTTGGCGGGTGTGGCGCTTGGGCTATGAAGTCAGGTTTTTGTGGATGGGAAAAGCCGAGCATGCGTATGGGACAAAATTAAAGCCGGTGCCCAAGGCGCCGGCGGCGGAAACGGTGTTTTTAAGCTGCCGCAATCAAATTAGGACGATTTTGAAAAATGCCCCGGATAAGTATGTAAAAAGAATGTTAGGGGCGGTAATTTTGGCCTGGATAGGCTTGGGAATGTTATTTTTTATTAAAGGTAAGTGGCGTCAAGCCGGAGCGGTGATTAAAGCCTTAAGCCAAATGAAAGTAAAAACAGTGAAGCGGGAAAAAGTCCAGTTGTGGCTGGATAAGCTTTTAGTGAGGCAGACTTGGAATTGGTATTTAGGAAAGGGGGCAAGTTATGTTGTTGGCAAACCCTTCTAAGTTGTGGCGGGGGATAGAAATAGCTTTGTTAAAGCAGAATTGGGGCCGGTATTTTAAGGGGAAAATTTTAGATTTGGGCTGCGGCGAGGGGGAAATTGCCAAAGAGGTTTTTGATAAAAAAATTGCCTGGGGGTTGGATAAGGATAAAAAAATGATCAGCCAAGCGAAAAACTCAGGCGTGTATAACCAAGTTTTGCGTGAGGATGCGAGGAAAATTAGTTTAGCCACCGGGGCAGCAGATTTAGTGTTCAGCAACAGCGCGATTGAACATATTCAGGACATTGACCAGGTATTAAAAGAAGTGGGCCGAGTGTTAAAGCCGGGCGGATTTTTTATTGCCACCATGCCCAGCGATCAATTGGGAGAGTATTTGGGTTGGGGGAAATTATACGCCCAGTGGTTTAACCATAAATATAATCAATATAATCACTATAATTTATTTAATCTTTCGGAATGGCAAAAAAAGTTAACCAAATCCGGACTAAAATTAGTTGATAGTTATTATTATTTGGATAAAGCAACTATTAAAGAGTGGCATAAATTATTGTGGTTAAATAAATTGGGGCTAAAATTAAAAATTAAGCCAGTCAGGCCGGAAAAACTAGAAATCGGCGCCGCGCTGGCGATTTTGGCGAAAAAAATATGAAAATTTCGGTGATAATCGTGAATTATAACGGTAAGGGTTATCTTAAAGATTGCCTGGACTCAGTTTTAAAAACAGATTTTAAGGATTTTGAAGTGATCGTGGTTGATAATGCCTCTATTGATGGTTCGACCAGGGGGTTAAACAAAAAAGTGCGGCTAATCAAGTCTAAAAAAAACTTGTTTTTTACCGGCGGGTGCAACTTAGGGGCCAAGCAGGCGCAAGGCGACTGGCTAATATTTTTAAACCCGGATACGGTTGTCGATAAAAATTGGCTTAGAGAATTGTGGCTGGTGGCCAAAACCGATAAAAAACTTTGTTTGCAGCCAAAGATTAAAATTTGGCAGACTAATAAAATTGACTGCGTTATCGGCAGATATTTTTGGCCGGGTTTTGGCGCGGCCGCGGGCCGGGGCAAAATTGATAATTATCAGGGTTTAATTTGGGGCGATTACGCCAATGGCACCTGTTTGATGATTGCCAGACAGTTTTTTTGGCAATTGGGCGGTTTTGATGAGAATTTTAAGTTTTTTTATGAAGATGTGGATTTACAGCTGAGGGCAAGCAAGCAGGGCGGCCGGGCAGTCGGCGTCATGGCTGCAGTGATTGAGCACAAAGGGTCGTTGAGTTTTAAGCAAAATATGGCACTAGGAACAGTGAGACAGTTTTACCGGCGCAACCGGTGGCGGATAATCATGAAAAACTATTCCGGTTGGTTTAACCGGCAGAGGATTAAAGAGGTAAAAAAACTAATCGGCCAAGTTAAATTTAGCTGGTTGGATTTGGGTTGCGGCGAAGGCGAGCTGGTCAGATTGCTGAAGGAACAGGGGATTGAAGCGGTCGGTTATGATCAAAAATCCGGCCAGGCGATTGAAAAATTAAACCTGAAACAGAGTTATAACGTTATTAGCTTATACCATGTTCTAGAGCATTTAGAATCACCGGAATTAGTTTTAAAGCGATTGAAACTATGGTTAAAACCGGGAGGAATATTGGTGGTGGAGGTGCCGTTGGTGGGCAATTTAACCGAAAGGTGGTTGAAGCAAAATTATTGCGCCTATGCGGATAAAACGCACCGGCATTTTTGGAATAAACGAGAAATAATCAAGTTATTAGGCGATTCGGGCTATAAAATTGTGGGGAAAGGGGTAACTTGGCAGCAATTTCCGTTTCAGGTTATTCGGGCCAAGGGCTGGTTGGGTTTATGGTTCTGGCCGTGGTTAAAATTATTATCAATTTTTGGCGCTAATGACGAGATTATCCGGTTATATTTACGAAAGGTTTGACAGTTTTATACCGGCGCTGATAAATAAAATCAGTGTTGGAAAACGGATGGGAAAATTCCGCTTCAATTAACTTGGTCCAGTTTCT
>JBBTRT010000009.1:4466-7733 GCA_038065055.1 Patescibacteria group bacterium | reverse complement strand
AATGGAGTGGGTCATGAAAAATCCAGTAAATGGCCGATTAGCTTAATGGCGGCATGATAAAACCAAGACAGATCATTAAAATTACGGATGGCCATTAGTTTTTTAATGAGGAATTTTGGCGTCAGGCAGCTTAAATAAATATTCCGGGTCAATTGCAACAGGGCTTGGTTGGAGATTTTTGTTTTTAGAATCGGTTCGCGCATATCGTAGCGGTTCCAATCTGTGGTTTTAAGCCAGCCGCGGGTTTTTGCCTGCTGGAAAAGCCGAGTGGAAGGATAGGGGATGCAGATAGTGGCCTGAAGCGAATCGATTAAGCCAGCTTTAAATAGTTTTTGGGTAAAGTTAACGGTTTTTTGGGCGTCCTGATAACTTTCCCAGGGGTAGCCGACCATGCAGGTAACATGGGGTTCGAGCTGGCCTTCAATAGACTTGGAGGCTTGTTTGGCGCCAGTTAGTTCGGCGGCAATAGCGGCGGGATTAGTGCCTTTATTGAGTAGTTTAAGGGTTTTAGGGTTAACTGATTCCAGGCCGTAAAGAATAAAGCGGAAATTTGCCCGGGCCATCAGGCGATAGTCGGCGGCGGTGAGCGAGCCAAAGCGCATATTACAGCCAAAAACGATTTTTTTATGGTAGCCGCGCTGAATCATTCCCTGGCAAAATTGAGTCAGCCAAGCGCCGATCATAAAGGTGCCGGTATCGTCAAAAATTTCTTTAACTCCCAGTTTAATCAGTTGGCCAACTTCATTTAAAAGGTTTTCCGGCGTGCGGACGGAAAATTGAGGGTAAAGAGCGGTCCAGGCGCAGAAGGTGCAGCCGCCTTCCCGGCGCCACCAGCAATCCCGGCCGGCCATAGTGTAAGTGGCCGGGGTATATTTAAAGTTGCCGTTTTTATAAGCGTAAAGCTGCCAACGGGTTAATAGGCGGTCAATTAGCGGCAGTTTATTTAAGTCCACTAATTTAGGCGCTTTAATTATTTTAGGCAATTTTACTTTATTTTTGATATTGTTTGTTATATAAAGTAAAGATATGTCATAGTTGCCGCCAATAATAATAAAATCAACCGGGCAATTTTTCAAAGATTCTTGCGGGAGTGCAGTAACATGGTCGCCAGCCAGGATGATTTTCATTTGAGGCAGAATTTTTTTTAACTGTTTAATAATTTGCCAGTGCTGTTTAATAACCGGGGTTTTGGTTTCCATAAATAATATGTCTGGCTGGGCGGTTTTTAGTTGGTCAAGCCAATGATTAAAGGTCCAGTTTTCGGCAATGCCATCCAGCCAAATGGCTTGATGGCCGCGGGTTTTTAAGAGAGTGGCAGCAGCAGCCGGAACGACTGGGTAGATATAGGTGGGGGAAGAAAACCACTGGAACTGGCGGTTTTGGGATAATAGTGGAACACCTTTAGTTGATTTTAGTGGCGGGTAGCCAATGCAGACTTTCATAAGGGAAGGGAATAGTTAATTTGACACGTATGTTATTATATATCTTAGTTTGAAAATTTAATCAAAAGCACGTCGGAGTCGCGATCCGGTAATGCTCCCTGACAAAATTCGGGGCGGGTGAGTCCGTTATCACTCTAAAGCGTGTCAGTCCGACGTTACGTCGGACAAACCGAGCGCTTGAGACCAAAATAGGGTGGTACCGTCTTTCATTTCGAGAGGCCCCTTTAGTTATTAATTAATTTTAATAGCCAAAGGGGCTTTTTGTATGGCAGAATTTATAGAATACATTAAAGATGAAGTATCAGTAGAGGGTTTAGGTAAAGCTGGATTTAAAATAAGCGGCTTAGGTGAAGGATTTGTCGCTATATTTGGATTTTCTGGTTCAGCTGAAAGTCCACAAGCTTTAGCAAATCTGGCAATTGTTGCCGGAACATTGGGAGTAATTTGGTTTGCCTCAGTAATTATTCCACCAATTTATTACGACATCACATTAAAAAAATCATTTTAATAAATATGATAGAAACAAAATTAGTTTCTTACGAAACTTTATTAGAAACCGTCAGTAGTCAAATTGAGGCAACGGCGAGCAATCCTCAATTGTTGACAAATTTTTTGGCGGGTTTAAAACACGGTGAAACTAATTCTCATGTGGATCAAGTGACCGCCAATCTTGACAGTCAATTTTTTCATTGGTTGAAAGGTCAGGGAGAAATGGAGCCGGTATTACAAAATAAGGCCGTCATGCACTATTTTACCGAGCGGGATTTATTAGGTCCATTAATTAGTCATTTTGCTTTATCGATTAGCGCTTGGCAAAAAGACGGCAAACTGCCGGGAAAATCTGTAGCTATGCTTAGGGATTTTCAGCCGTTTTATTTGGCCGCCCAGGAAGCGGGCGCAGATTTAGAACCTTGGTATTTGCGACGGGCGATGTTTTGTATTGATGATGAACTGACACCTGAAGACGAAGCCACTATCGGAGCCAGCCATAACGGCAAACTGGCAGTATGGCTTGAACCATTATTATCTTGCCAACACCTGAATTTATTGGATAGCGGCTGTTGGGGAACAGTAGTTTATGACGTGGCTAGCCTTAGAAGTGTAGTTAGTTGGCTTGTTAGTAGTGGCGCGGCTCAATCTTTATCTCAATTAAAATCCGGCCTAAGAGTAGGAAAATTCCAGGAAATTATTCCGGCCGAGCTGAGTCAATTGATCGGCACCGGTTTAAATTCCGATGAAGTCTCGATGAAGTGGGGGCTTTTACACCACCTAATCCAGGATAATGAATTTTTGGCAAATGTTCTTAAATTAAAAGGTCAACCTTTGACTACGACTGCCTTAGATCATTATTCCCATCCTTACAACGACCCGCGGTTTAATGGTCATAAACTAATCTACAGTCATATTGATGCCGTGGCCGGAATGGTCATGTCTTCACCGTTAGTGGGTGAATTGGTTAATGACACTATTGAGGAAAACAAAGCTTCAAAAACAATCAAAGGCCCGACTAAATTGGTGATTAACGGGTCAGGTGTGGAAGTGGTGTTAGAGGACAATAATTCGGAAACCAAACTTTGTGCCTTGGCGGCCGGGATTGGTGCCAGCCACGCTACCCAACTGGCAATGGTTAAACAAGAATCGGGATTAGTGGCTGCTGATCCGGCAAAAACGGTTGCCTACATGGAAACTCTAATTACCAAAGCCAAAGCCGAGAAAATCTGGACTGGTGTTTTCCCCAGCAATACGCCTACTTGGTCGGAAGGCAATCATTTTCTGTCCAATATCTGGCCGGTCTTACAGTATAATCCTTATTCAACTTACAAGC
>JBBTRT010000009.1:0-4366 GCA_038065055.1 Patescibacteria group bacterium | reverse complement strand
ATTTCTGCCTGGTTAAGCAAATCCGGCGCTCATGCCTGGTTTGACATGGATGGAACAGTCAAGCACGCGGATAAAAAATATCCCAATAAATTCAACCCGGCTGTGGTGGGTGTTTTACTGGGCTTAAAAGAAATGGCCGGGACCGGCGCCTGTACGGATCAATCGCCGCAGGAATTAGCCTCATTTTTGGCCAAAATGCTGCCGGATAACAACGGTTCAGTTTTTACCGGTCCATCAGTTTTGGAAGGCGGCCATATTTTGGTTAATAAAAATAAAAGTTTGGATAAAGAGTTTCAAATTTTAACGAGCGAAACAGCTCAAAAAGAGATGCAGGCAACTATTAATATGTTTTTGGCCAGCTGGACAGCCATTTCTGATAATCCTGACAATTGGGGTTTATTGCCAGGAGTCGCCACGCCGGTCGCTTTAGCCGAAGGAAAATACCAGGGAGTCGGTTCAGTCAGTATTTGGGAAAAAGGTCCGGACATGCACAGCCCGGATTACCACGGCGATTATGAGCTGGTGTTGGAATGGGTTAAAGCCCAAGCAATTGCCTTACAGTTATTAAAACAAACAGAGTTAAAAGAAGTCGGCAACGGGACTTTGCGGGTGGTGCAAATCGGCGTCGGCAAAGCACCGTTTTTGGAACAGCTCCACCAGCAGGGAGCGGTCGATTTAGGCGCCAGTTTGTATTGCGGCGACGGTAAAAATGATATTGAGCCGATGAAACTGGTTATTAAGTATGGCGGGATTGGAATTGCCGTCGGGAATGCGTGCCCGGAGCTTAAAGCCATAGCTCACATTGTTGCTACCGGAACTGCCAGCGACGGCGTGGTGGAAATTTTCCAGGAGGCCATATGAAAACGGTTTATGTGGGCGACTGCGGCGTTGATGATTATAGCGGCAAGTTATATCCCGGCGGTTGTGGCTTAAATGTTGCTTACTATACTAAGCAGGCAGGATTAAAAATTGACCTGGTTAGCTGTGTTGGCAACGATAAAAACAGCAATATTCCCTTGAATGTGGTTAAAAAAATTCACCTCGATATTAGTCATATTCATAGTCTTCAAGGGGAAACAGCCAAACAAAAAATTCAGGTTTTAGGTAATGGCGAAAAAAAGTTTATCGGTTATTATCCTGGAGTGCTAAGCGATTTTAAATTAGATCTGAATGATATTAATTTTATTAACGAACATGATGTTTTAGTCACTCTTTTCTATAGTCAAATCAGTCATCTATTTGACCAGATCACCAAGATAAAATTTTCCGGTTTAAAAGTTGTGGATTTTATGGACGGAGCTGATTTTAATAAAGATATTAACTTTGTTAAAAAATATGCCAATTGGTGGGATATCGGGTTTTTTGGTTTATCCGGTAGTGACAGCAATTTGATTAAAGACTTATTGCAACTGGCTAAAAATTTAACCAAAACCGTGGTGATTACTTTAGGCTCCGGTGGCAGTTTGGCAGTAGCCCACAACAAAATTTTCAAGGTGAAAGTGAAGCCGGTTAAGGCCGTGGATACCACCGGTTGCGGCGATGCTTACTTAGCCGGATTTTTATCCAGTTGGCTGAAAATTAAAGAGCTTAAACCGGCGATGAAAGCCGGCTCAGAATTAGCCATTGGAGTTACGCAACATTGGGGGGCGATTAATTCCAAAATAGAGTAAAATGAATTTATGATGAAGCAGATAATTGACAAAAAAGCGGCTTTGGGGTATAGTAAAAATACTAACACCCCCCGTTCTGACATTGTCACGACGGGGTTTTTATATGGTAAAAAATAAAGCGATTGTTTTAATTGACGGTAGTAATTTATTCCATAGGCTAAAAGAGCTGAAATTTAAAAATCGATTAGAATTTGACTATTCAGGATTGATTCAATATTTGACCAAAGAATGTAAATTAATCAGTAAAACTTATTATGTAGGTAAAATTAGAGCTAAACCAAGTGATAAAAAAGGCCAAGCGTTAAGAAAGAATCAACAAAGATTGACAGCGAAATTACTGAGTGGCAATTGGCAGCTTTATTTTGGTTATTTACTTAAGAATGGTGGTGTATACCACGAAAAAGGGGTCGATGTTAAAATGGCAATGGATATTTTAGTTGGTGCTTATGAGAATAAATATGATGTGGTCTACTTAATTAGTTCAGATACGGATTTATTGCCGGTGATTGAGAAGGTTAGATCGATGGAAAAGAAAGTTGTTTATGTTGGTTTTTCCCACAAACCTAGTTATGCTTTAATTAAGAATAGCAGCGAGACTATTTTATTGAGATCAGAGGATATTAAAAAGTTTGTGAAGATAAAAGCATGAAATTTAAAATCAAATCAGAAGTCTTCCAAAAATTTTATTAAAAATGAAAATTATTGATTTATCACAAAGTCTATATAATAAAATGCCGGTGTATCCGGGCGACCCGGAAGTAAAGATTCAACAAATTCACAGTTTAGCAAAAGAAGGCTGGCGTTTAAGGTATCTTCAGTTTGCATCACATACAGGTTCTCACGTTGACGCTTTTTCCCATATGGACGAGAAGGGTAAAACTTTAGATCAAATGCCGTTGTCAAAATTTATGGGACCGGCGCAAAGAGTAAAAATAACTGATATTTTTCCGAAAAATATTGGTCTGGCTTTTGTTAAAGCCAAATTAGATTTAGATTTATACCCAAAGATTAAGGTCGCCCAGCCGCCGTTTATATTAATTAACAAAGATTGTGAATTTTCGGTGGCAATGGAGCGGAAATTATTGCAAAATGAGATTGTGACGGTAACTGATTTAGTCAATTTGGAAAAATTGCCGTTGGGAAAGCAGTTTATGTTTTACGGTTTGCCGTTAAAAATTAAAGACGGGGATGGTTCGCCGATTCGGGCGGTGGCGGTTTTATGAAAAAATCTAAGCCAAACAACTATGCCTTTATTGATAGCCAGAATTTAAATCTTGGCGTTAGAGACCAGGGTTGGAAATTGGATTTTGGGCGGTTTCGGGTTTATCTCAAAGACAAATATCAGGCTACTAAAGCCTTTTTATTTATTGGTTATGTTGCTGGGAATCAGGCGCTTTATACGCAGCTGCAAAAAGATGACTTTTTAGTTATTTTTAAGCCCACCTTAGAGTTAAGGCGGGAAAAGAAAATTAAAGTAAAGGGTAATGTTGATGCGGAATTAATCTTGCACTCAATGATTGAGTGGCGGAATTTTGATAAAGCGATCATTGTTTCCGGTGATGGCGATTTTCATTGTTTGATCGAGTACATGGTTGAGCAGAAAAAATTACTGAAGTTAATTTCCCCAAGTCGAAAGAGTTTTTCTTCTTTATTAAGAAAATTTGGCCAATATGTAATTTTTGTTGAAGATTTAAAAAGGAAGTTAAAAAAATGAATGCGAGGTATTAACCTTCGGACGAACCTTAGGTGTTCCTCGCATCGTGATAAATCTATTATATCAAATACGCCAAAATTGTCAAGATGAAATTTAAAATCAAGCCAGAAGTTTTCCAAAAATTTCCTAATTTAGTGGTAGCAATACCGGTGATTTTGGGTTTTAACAATCAAAAAGGCGGCGAAGAAATTTTGCAGTATTTACGAGAGCAGGAAAAAGATTTACCAAGGAGAATGAAGCGGGAAGATTTAGAGTTAGATCAGCGGGCGGCCAGTTATTTTGAGGTGTTTAAGCAGTTTGGGGCCGATCCGGAAAAAATTGTGCCGACTCATGTAGCTTTAGCTAAACGAGTTTTGGAGGGGGGGGATATCCCGGATATTAATCCCATGGTAAATTTATATAATGCGGTTAGTTTGAAGTATTTAACCCCTTTCGGTGGGGAAGATTTAAGCATGCTTTATGGTGACTTTATTTTGAAATTTTCTCCCGGCGGTGAACAGTGGATCGGTATCGGGGCCAAGAAAAGTAAACCGACGTTTAAGGGCGATCTGGTTTGGGGCGACGATTTGGATATTTCGACTAAATCCTTAAACTGGCGTCAGTGCGAGCGGACCAAGTTAACCGCGGAATCCCAAGATGGCTATTTTATTATGGACGGTTTTACTGATGTTAATCGGGATAATATTGCCGTCGCGGCTAAAGAATTTATCGAGTTAGCTACCAAATGGTGTGGCGGCCAGGCTGAGATTTTTTGGCTGGATCAGGAGCATTCGGAAGTTGAAGTTAAGTACCAAACTAAGGATATTAAAACGTTAAAACCGGTGGTGGTGGCCAAGCTGGTTAAACCTAAGGCGGAATTAGTTGGTTTGGCCAAAATAATTCAAACAGCGATCGCCAAAACTGTCGGTAAAGACGTCAAATTTTCGGTTGAGCATCCGGAAAATATGGAGTTTGGGGATTTTTCCACTAATGTGGGGATGAT
>JBBTRT010000008.1:0-24437 GCA_038065055.1 Patescibacteria group bacterium | reverse complement strand
CGGCAAGTTAAAAAAATAAAAATCGGTGCCTGCGAAGAATTATTGGAGGAAGATATCTGCTCGGTAGCCAAAGAAGTTAATTGCCGGTAAAATAACCTTATGATCTTTTTGAATTTTAAAACTTATCCGGAAACCAGTGGTGACAATACCTTAAAACTTTGCCGCTTAATTCAGGACAAACGAGTCATTCCCTGCCTGCAATCGGTTGATATTTATAAAGTGAAACTGGCCTTACCCAACCTGGAAGTCTGGGCCCAGCATGCCGATCCGTTTGCTCCCGGAAAATTTACCGGCTATCAATTGCCTTTGAGTTTAAAAGCCGCCGGCGCCGCCGGGGTTTTATTAAACCATTTCGATCATCCAATTGACATCGCTGTTTTACCAGCAACGGTTAAATATTGCCGGGAAGCTGGTTTGAAAATTATGATAATTACTGCTTCTCTTGAGGAAATTAAGACTGTCAGTCGTCTTCAGCCTGATTTTATTGGTTTTGAAGATCCTCAATTGATCGGCGGTCCGGTGGCCATGATTGATGCCCATTTTGATTTAGTTAACCAGGCCGCCGTGGCCGCCAAATTGCCTTTAATCGTCGGCGGGGGAATCAGGCAAACCAGCCACGTCATCCAATCGCTTCAAGCCGGCTGCAAAGGCGTTTTAGTCGCTTCCGAATTTGCCAAATCAACTGACCCAGTTCAAACTTTACAAAACCTAATTACCGGACTTGACCGTTAGCACTCATTAATATATACTGCTAATTTATGGCGATTCTATTAGGACCAAAAAGTGACCATAGTCAGGAAAAAACCGTCCCCTTAGTTCCCTTGCGCGAAGGGGTAGTTTTTCCTCATACTGAAGTTGTGCTAACTTTTGGCCGCCCCAAATCCAATGCCGGAATTGAAGCCGCTTTTCGGACTGACCGCTTGGTAGTCTTTGTCACCCAAAAAAATCCTGAAGCCGGCGAACCCAAACCAGAAGAACTTTATACTATAGGCACTCTTTGCAGCGTGGAGCGGATTTTAAAAACTAACGGTGAAATTAACGCTTTGGTTAAAGGTATTTCAAGGGTCCGGATTATCTCCATTGCCGCCAATGAACCTTTTTTAATTGCCAAAGTCGCCACCATTGCCGAAGTGATTGAAGAGTCCGATGAAGTTACGGCCCTCGCCAAACACATTATTAATAACTTTAAACAAGCGGTAAATATTGGCAAATCAGTCGATTTTTTAGTTTTTATGCGCTTAATGGGCGGGGTCAGCACTTCGGAATTAGTCGATCAGGTGGCGGCCAACCTGGATGTTTCCACTCCGGAAAAACAAGAGCTGTTGGAGATATTAGAAGTTAAAAGACGGCTACAGCTGGTTTCCGATCGTCTGAGCCAGGAGTTAAAAATATTGGAAATTGAGCAATCGATTGCCAGCAAAACCCAGAAAAAATTTGATAAAAACATGCGCGAAAGTGTTTTGCGGGAGCGGATGAAAACTATTCAAAAAGAATTAGGCGATGTTGAAGAAGATAAGGATATTAAAGAGTTTAAAGATAAAATCGCTGCCGCCAAAATGCCGCCTCAGGTGCTGGAAAAAGCGGAAAAAGAATTAAAGCGGTTAAAAGACATGAATATTTATAATCCCGAAGCCGGTTACATCCGCACTTATCTGGATTGGTTGTGCGAAATGCCTTGGAGCATTTCCACCCCTAATGAAGTTGCCATTAGAAAAGCCGGACAAATTTTAGAGCACGATCATTATGGCTTAAAAGAAGTTAAGGAAAGAATTCTGGAATATTTGGCCGTCATGCAGCTCAAGAAAAAACAGGCCAAAAAGGATCATCATGGTCCCACGATTTTATGTTTTGTCGGCCCGCCCGGAGTCGGTAAAACTTCCATTGGCCGTTCCATCGCCAAAGCCTTAAACCGTAAATTTGTCAAAGTTTCCTTAGGCGGAATCCGCGACGAAGCCGAAATTCGCGGCCACCGTCGGACTTATGTTGGCGCTTTGCCCGGCCGGATTATTCAGGGTATCAAAACTAGCGGCACCAATAATCCGGTTTTTATGCTGGATGAAATCGACAAAATCGGCGCTGATTTCCGCGGCGATCCCTCAGCCGCGCTTTTAGAAGCTTTGGACCCGGAGCAGAATCATGAATTTTCCGACCACTATCTGGAAGTTCCTTTCGATTTATCCAAAACCATGTTTATTACCACCGCCAATGTTTTAGACACTATCCCGCCGGCCCTTTTAGACCGTTTGGAAATAATCAGTTTTTCCGGTTATACCTCTGATGAAAAAGAGGCGATTGCCCGTAAATTTTTATTGCCGAAAACTTTAACTGCCAATGGTTTAACCAAGCAAAATCTTAACTTGCCGGTCATTGTCATAAAAAAGATTATCGAGAGTTATACCCGGGAAGCCGGTGTCCGCAATCTGGAGCGGGAGATCAGTAAAATCATGCGCAAAGTAGCCAAGAAAATTGCCGACCATAAACGGGGTCCGTTTAATCTGACTTTAGCCAAACTTAGCGGCTATTTAGGCCCGGAGCGCTTTCTGCCGGTTTTAAAAGAAAAACAAGATGAAGTTGGTTTAGTCACCGGTCTGGCCTGGACCCAAGCCGGTGGTGACGTGCTTTTTGTGGAAGCGAGCGCTCTTCCCGGCAAAGGGAAAATTATTCTCACCGGCCAGTTAGGCGATGTGATGAAAGAATCAGCCCAGGCTGCGATTTCTTACACCCGTTCCCGCTGGCGCCAGTTGAAACTAAACAAAAACTTTTACCAAAATTTCGATATTCATATTCATGTACCTGAAGGTGCGGTTCCCAAAGACGGCCCTTCGGCCGGCATCACCATTGCCACGGCGTTAATTTCTGAACTGACTCATAAAAAAGTCAAAAAAGATGTCGCTATGACCGGCGAAATTACTTTGCGCGGCCGGGTGTTGGAAATCGGCGGCTTAAAAGAAAAGGCGATTGCCGCCCACCGCGCCGGCATTAAATCAATCATCTTGCCCCAGGGCAATAAAAAAGATTTGGTTAAAGTGCCGGATAAAGTCAAACACGACATTAAATTCCACTTCGTTTCCCACTTGGACCAGGTCTTAAAGCTCGCTTTTGTCTGATTTTTCTTTTTCGGCGAAAATAATCTTATCGTCTTTATTGGTACTGGAATTACCCAAATCTTTAATTTCCGACAGCAGAAACCGCTCGCAGATAATTCCGATCTTGGAGTAAATCTGATTCAGTTCATTCTTTACTTTTTCTTCCACTTGGGTGCGGTAAGAGGTTAGCTGATTCATCGACACTTCTGACATCACGCTTCTGATCCGGCTTCGAGCCACTGGTCGGACGATCTTGGAAATAAAATTCTCGCCGATATTCTCCCAGAGCTCATTAGCCCGGCTTTTATCGATTTTCAACAAAATTGATCCCTCAATTTGCATGTGCTTGCCGTCCGATGTTTTAGCGGTAATATCTTCATCACCCATAAATTCGGGGTTAGAGAGATCAAATTGATGCCGGATTAAATACTCTAAAATTTGCGCGTTAAACAACTTAGCCCTTTGCCAAAAGGGGATTTTCAAGTGCAGTCCCGGCCCCCAAACCCGTTTTAACACCCCTCGGCCCAAATCATGAATACAGGCCACGTGTCCCGGCGGCACATTCACAAAAAAACCGCCCACCACCTCGTCTACTAGGAAAGATACCACTAATTTATCAAACTCCATTTAATTCTCCTTTGTTGGTTTGTCTAAGATCAGGCTGTAGGCGACTTTCTTCAGCCTGCCCCTGGATTCATAATAAAGAATTTTTAGCGCCTTAGCAAGCATTATACCAATAGAAATCAGCAAAGTGGTGATCACGAACAGTTTTTTCCCGGCCGGCATAAAGGCGAAAAAAGTAAATGCGCCCAAGGGTAAAACAATTAAGGACATCAATTCCGCCCGGCCGGTCGGAAACGGTGACATCCAGCTGGCCATTAGCTCCATGACAAACAACGCCCCGGAATTAATCCAGTTTAACGTCCAATTGGGGTGGGCCAGGTCAAATCGGCCATTAAGCCAGGTTAAATTAAACTGTTCCGGGTGGGGAGGCATCCACTTATAAATTAGGTTAAAATCCGCTCCCTCTAAACCAGTAGTGAAAATCCGGTACAGCATCAGCATGACCATGACTTGGAAAAAAATATTAATGGCGGACATGACCACGATCCGCCGGTTATTACGCAGCACTTTTTTCATTTCTTCTTTTTCTCTGATTGGGTTGGTTTTAAATTCCTGCTGGATTTTTTTAACCTTTTCCCCGATTTCGTATTCCTCCCGGGCTGTCCGGCTGGAGGACCAAGTGATCGGCAGCCACAAGATCCTAAAGAAAACCGTAAAAATAATCACGGCATTGCCCATGTCAGCGTGTTGTGGCACGGTTTGCTCCAACAGCCAGTAGATTCCCACTAGCAGGTTAAAAAGCGGCTGGTAAATAAAGGTGATGAACCATCCCATTTAATTATTGTATCACTGGTTTGAATGCCACTGCCAGGCGGTTTTAATGATTGTTTCTAAGTCCGAATACTTTGGCTGCCACTTAAACTCACTCTGCAATTTACTGCTGTCAGCCACCAATTCATTAGTATCTCCCGCTCGCCTGGGCTCAATTTTCACTTTAACTTTTTTGCCGGACACTTTTTCTACCATTTTAATCACTGCCAAATTCGAAAAACCTTTGCCCGCACCCACATTGTAAACTTCGGTTTTGTGGCCTGTTTCTAGCGCCTTTAAGGCTAAAATATGCGCTTCGGCGAGGTCCAGGACATGAATGTAATCTCTCACGCAAGTTCCGTCGGTAGTCGGGTAATCGTTGCCGAATAAAGTAAATTCCTTGTCTGCCAAGACTGCATTGATCACATTAGGAATTAAATGGCTTTCCGGTTGGTGATTTTCGCCCATTTTTCCGTCCAAACTCGCCCCGGCCGCGTTAAAATACCGCAGCGAAATTGATTTAAAATCATAAGTCCGGTCATAAAAATCCAAAAACTGTTCCGTCATCCACTTGCTTTGGCCGTAAGGATTTTCCGGTAGTTTCCGGTCATCTTCTTTAATCGGAATTCTGGCCGGATTGCCGTAAACTCCGGCTGTCGATGAAAAAATCAGTTTATTTACCTTGGCTTCCAGCATCGCATTGACTAAACATACCGACCCAAAAAAATTATTATCAAAATATTTTTGCGGTTTGATCATCGATTCGCCCATTTCAATAAACGCGGCAAAATGCATTACCGCCTCGATTTTTTCTTGGGTTAAAATTTTGGCGAGCTTAGCGCTGTCTTTAATATCCTCACCGTTTTTTAAGTCGTAAATCACTGTTTCAAATCCCGCCTTAATTAGCTCCTGGCTGGCAATTTTGCCGATGTACCCTTTGCCGCCGGTCACTAAAACTTTCATAAATTTTTCTTAATTTGATTTAAGGATAACAGTATGCCAATGGTGTCAAAACCAACGTCCCGCAAGGTACCCTCCCTGCCCGGCACAAACGTTTGGTGCCACTCGTCCGAAAGAGCAAACAACAAGCACATTATTAAACTGTATTTTAAAGATTTATTTGCCCGCCAGGTTAACCAAAATAAGATGGCGTATTCACTGACATGGGCGGTTTTTTTAACCACGAAATCCAACCAGCTGAATTGAGCGGTTGAACTATTAATTGCTTGGCTGGAAATACCAAAAATTATCCCGGCCCAAATTATTACCGGCAGCCATAATTTAACTTTTTGCCACTTTTCCATGTTTCATTATACCCCAGATACTGCCGCCAATTAAAGCCAAACCCAGCCCGATTAACACAAATGCCACCCGGTAGGGATTAGTTGGTTTAGCGCTATCCGAAGCCCCCAAAACTTGCGAATTCTCCTCAATTATTTTTTCTTCAGGTGTTGGCTCCGGTTCTGGTTCAGGGCTTGGCGATGCCGATGCTTTTGGGCTGGGGATAGGCGATTTTGACGCTAATGGCGCCGGTGACGGGCTCGCTTGCGCCTCAGGACTTGGGTTTACTGCAGGACTTGCCGATGACGTTGGCGACGGACTAGGTGAAGGACAAGGAGCTTCTGCAACTAAATTAGCCTGTCCTTTAGTCGGAGCAGCAAATCTGGTGATTTTGTCAGATCCGTCAGGGAGTCTTCCTGCAGTTTGACCCGCTTCAGGAGCACAAAGATCTTCTTGAGATCCATAACTGATTTGATTCACTTGAGTTGAGTCATCTTGTTTGTAAAGTATGATTACGTCTCCGTCTTTGTTTAAACGATTACCAGCCTCGATAATATAAAACTGATTAGTATTGGGCCCAATTTTTATTCCGTTGGGAATAGTTGCTACTTTTGTTGTGGCATTATCACGTAAAATCCAGCCGGAAATATCTACTTCCTCTGAAGAATAAAGCTCAACCCAATCAGCGCCATTCTCAGAACTAAATTCATTAATTTTTACTTGGGCTAAAACTTGCGCCGGATTTGCCAAAAACAAAAAAATAAAGCAGGCAGCAATGGAAACAGGCCAGGTAGTTTTCATTTTAATTAAATTAATTCTACTGCCAAAATCCCCAAAACACCAAGAATATAATCCTACGTTTCACATACGCTCGAGCATTGAATAAACGTAGGTTTGTGATAGAGTAAACTTAATGGGCAAATTCGCCGAAGCTTCAAGAAAACGGAAAATTGAATCTTTAAGTTGGGGATTGGCCTCCCGTATGGGAGATTTGGCTTTATTGACATTATTTTTAGGCTTAAGTTTATCAATGCCCTCAAAACATAGCGGTAAATTTTTTGGGAAAACTTTTCGGAAACTGCACGATATTTTGGACGAAGCCACGGTTAAAACCGTTTTTTATCGGTTAAAACAGCAAGGCCTGATCAATTATTCCCAAAGGCTTTGGCAAACCCCGCAAATTACTCAGGCAGGTAAAGATAGGTTAAGACAATTACTGCCCGCCTATGACGAGAAACGGATTTGGGATAAGCGACTTTATCTCGTTAGCTATGATATTCCCAATGACAAGAAAATAACCAGAGATCGTCTCCGGCAAACCTTAAAACAGCTTGGTTGTGGTTTATTACAGGAATCCGTTTGGTTAACCCCGTATAACCCCAAACAAGTTTTGGAAAAATTTGTGGCAAAGAATGATTTATTTGGCCAAGTTTTAATTTCTGATTTAGGTAAAGACGGCAGTGTGGGGGGAGAAAATCTTCACAGCTTAGTTAACCGGGTCTATTTATTGGATGAGCTTAATCAGCGTTACCAGGAATTTGTTAATCAATGGCCTTCTAAACCACCGACACCGGAAATATTAAGCCGCTTTTTCTCGATTTTAAAAGACGATCCGCAATTACCCTTTGAACTTTTACCTGATGATTGGTTGGGGGAACAAGCTTGGGAATTAGTCAAAATCTATGTTTAACCAACGCTCGAGCGGTAAACAAACGCAGGTTTCTAAGAAAGGGATCCTTGAGCCAAAAAGTATCAATAGCTGTCTAGATGCAAATAAGTAGTAAATGTTCCATCTCCATGATCAATAATTGCAGTTTTAATCAGAGAACTCCCCGCATTGCAAGTTAAAGTTCCCGTATATAATTTACCCCCTTTAGCGGCCTTAATAGTTTTATTGTCCAAGTCGACCGTATCCAATCCCGTATGAAGACCGCAGGCATATCTGTTAGAATATGGCGTTTTGCCGAAAAATTGAGTGATAATTGAATTATTAAGCGGCCAAATATTTGATCCTGATCCGAAACTGCCTTCGGCAATTGAGTTCTCCTCAGTAAACCATTTAACTGTTTGACCGGTTAAAAAATTTAATGGATTGTTAATCGTGCCTGTTAATTTGTCTCCTTCGAATTTTCCTCCGGTTATGTATTCAAGGTGAAGGTGGGCCCCTGAAGAGCAACCGGGACTGCCGGTATTTCCCATTGTTCCGATTCTCTGTCCGGCGCCAATATTACCCTTATCAGCTAGGCCGCCAATGCTATAGGTAATTTTCCCTCCTGAGCATTGAATCGCCGAAGCTTGTTGTTGTTCTTTAGCTACTTGCAATAAGTATTGATAAGTTTTTTCATCATTTTTAGTCACGGCTAGTAAATTTTCTTTTGCCCTTTTTTGCTGAAGTAAAGTTGCATTTTGATTGGCTAGTTTTTGTTTTAAAGCTTCAGCCTGTTTTTGTTTTTCTTCCTCAATTTTCTTTTGTTCTTCATGTTGGGTTTTTGAATTTTGCAGTTCCAGTAATATTTTCCTATCATTTTGTTGGACTGCCTGTAAATATTTATTTCTCTCCAGGAAATCGGCAAATCCGCCTGAAGATAAAAAGACAAAAAATGGTTTTATATAGTGCCGTCGGTAATCTGCGCCTACCCGGATTACCAATAATTTGGCAGTTTCGTCTAAATTTTCATCTAATCGATCAATCTTAATACTTAAAATGGCAATTTCTTCTTCTAATTTTTTAATTTCTTCTTCTGTTTGGCTGATTTGGCTTTCAGTTAAAGCAGTTTGATTATTTAAATAGGTAATCGTGTTGGCTAAAGTTTTTTGTTGTCCTTGATTTTCATTGAGTTTTTTTTGGTAGCATTCTATTTTCCCATCGCTTGATAAACTGGCGCAATCTTCCAGCGCCCGGGTCGGAAACTTTAACGCCAACAATAGTAGGCTGATACAGCCGATTAAAATTAATTTCCTCAGCATGTTATTACTCTTTTAAAAATCTATGAGTGGCGACTAATCCGCCGAATATTCCGATTGCCGCGCCTAAAAATAATTCCATCCCCAAAAGTGCCAGCATAAACCAAACCGGTACCGGTAAAAGCGGAATATCTTGAAGCCAGTTAGCCAAAAACGGCGTCGAGTACAGCAGTAAAATATAACTGATTCCCCAGGCTAAAAAACTGCCGATTAAACCATAGATCATTCCGGCCAGTAAAAACGGTTTGCGGATAAACCAGGATGTGGCCCCGATTAATCTTAGAATTTCAATTTCTTCCCGTTTGCTGGCAATCTGCATCCCGATTATTACCAAAATCACTAACACCGACTCCAAAGTTAAATAGGAAATCACTCCAAAACCCATTTTTTTCACACTGCTGATCCAATTGGCTAAATTAGCAATCACATCTTCATAATAAACCACTTCTTCTACCCCTTCTTGGCCTTGTAAGACGATTTTCAACTCCAATAAATCCTTAAGCTCTGTAGCTGAAATTTCTATTGATGCCGGCAGGATTTTATAATCCACTAATTCCAGCAACAGCGGATTGTCTTTATTTTTTTCTTTATAAATTGCTTCCGCCTCTCTGGTAGACACATAGCGGAATTGGTTCATCTTGCCGGTTTTTTCCATCTGGGCCCTAATGTTGGCAATTTGGATATCAGTTAAATCTTCGCCCGGTTTAAAAAACGCGATTACTTGCGGCGCGGTTTCAAAATACTTCAAAATTTTAATCGAGCCGGCCGAAATTAAACTGAATACCGCGATGACTAAAATCGTCAGCGTCATCGTCATTACGGCCGCCAACCCCTGGTAGGGCGTGCGCCGGAGCTGGATCCAGGTTTTTTTAAGCATATTTGCCTTTTTTCTCATCTTTGGTAATTTTGCCTTTTTTCAGGGAAATAACCCTTTCTTTAAATTTATTGACGATCTCGGCGTTGTGGGTGGCCACCAAAACCGTGGTCCCGGACAAGTTAATTTCTTTAAATAATTTTAATATTTCCCACGCCGCGTCCGGGTCCAAATTGCCGGTCGGTTCATCGGCCACCAAGATACTGGGATTGGCTACAATTGCTCTGGCAATCCCAACCCTCTGCAGTTCGCCGCCGGAAAGTTGGATCGGGAAAAAATTGCTTTTTTTGCCTAAACCAACTTTTTCCAATGTCTCCTTAACTTTCTTTTCCGCGCCTGCATCGTTTTCCCCGGCCACTTCCAGGCTTAAGGCCACGTTTTCCTCTACGGTTTTGTCATAAAGCAATTTAAAATCCTGAAAACACATCGCTACTTGCCTTCTAAGCAGCGGAATTTCTCTTGCCGCCATTTCTGCTAAATTAGTGTTCTTAATCATAATTGTGCCTTCAGAAGCTACCAATTCTCTGCGGAGCAATTTCATAATGGTGGTTTTACCTGCTCCGGACGGACCGATAAAAAACACAAACTCGCCATCATTAATTTGGAACGAAACTTTTTCCAGGGCGGCGCTGCCGTCAGGGAAATTTTTTGTGACTGATTTAAAGACGATCATTCTAAAACTTCCAGCCGGCCAACGTCCATTAACCAGCCGGCCTTTTGGGCTTCAAAAGTTTGCCCCCACACTTTAACCTGTTTGTCGGTAAATAAACTTAAGTCAACAATTGACGAAGTTAAATACACTGTTTGCGATTCGCCGCCCTCACGGACTAAATGGTGTGAACCTTCTCCGTCAATCCCGCCGATGGCCAATTTCCCGGTTGCTTCATCCGGAAACGCTTTTTTATCCTGGACTCCGTAAGTTTTGCCTGTAGTCACATTCCCCTCAGTGGCCGTAGATAATTTTTGCGGCATTTTTGGCTGCTTTAGGTAGAAAATTCCATAACCGGTCACTACTCCCAAAAGGATTAACCCGCCCATCAAGATCATGATTTTTTTATTGGGTTTAGTACTGTTGGCCAATTTTGGCGCTTCATTGTGATTAACTGTCTGATTAAAATTTATTGGTTTAATATCTTCCATATTGTCTCCTAAAATTAATTAACATTATTAATCATATCATAGCTTCATTGTGGCTTCGATTAAATTATCCAGTTTGCCTGATAAAACCGCCTCCGGATCGGTTTCCACCCAGCCGGACCGCAAATCTTTCACTTGTTTGTACGGATGCAAAACATACGACCGGATTTGATTGCCCCACGAGGCCTGCCGGTACTCGCCCTTGATTTGCTTAATATCCGCCAGCCTTTTGTCTTCTTCAATCGCCCATAATTTTGCCTGCAATATTTTCATGGCCGCTTTCCGGTTTTGGTCTTGGAATCTTTGGGTTTGGCATTCCACCACGATTCCGGTTGGTTTATGTTTTAATCTGACTGCCGTGGAGACTTTATTGACATTTTGCCCGCCGGCCCCGGCCGACCGGAAAAAACTGATCTCTAGGTCATCTTCATTGACTTTCACTTCTTCGGTATCATCAACCACCGGGAGCACTTCGACCAAGGCAAACGAAGTTTCCCGCAAATGGTCGCTATTGAACGGGGATTGCCGCACCAAGCGGTGAGTCCCTTTTTCGTGTTTTAAATATCCATAGGCATATCGGCCTTCAATTGTAATCGTGGCGCTTTTAATTCCGGCTTCTTCGCCGCCGGTTTCATCTGCCAGTTCTGCCCGCCAGTTTTTGCTTTCCGCGTACCGTAAATACATCCGCTTCAGCATTTCCGCCCAATCCATCGCCTCCGTCCCGCCCTGTCCGGCATGGATCGATAAAATTGCCCCGCTTTTGTCGTGCGGTCCGGATAAGTACTGTTTATTTTCCAACTTTTGGATTTCCCGTTCGGCAGTTTTAAGCTCTTCGTTTAAGCTGGCGTTTTCCTCTTCATTGGCGTTTTTCAACAGCTCCTCCAGGGTGGTAATTTTTTCCTGCATTTCGCTGTAAGTTTGCTTTTCAGTTTTTAGGTCATTAAGTTCCCGCATCACCGACTGGGCCGTGGCATTATCTGCCCAAAAATTTACCTGGTTGCTTTTATTTTCCAGCTCGCTGATTTTTTGGCTGATTTCCGGTAAATTAACCGCCTTGATTAATCGGTCCAATCTGAGCCGAAGTTCATTTACTTGGCTCATACTTCATCCTCAAGTCCGAATTCCACTGGCTGATTTTTAATAATTTCATTTCTTAGAATTTTTTTGGCAATCACGTTCATCACCCTTTCTTGGATGGTCCGGTCCGCTTGCCGTCCGCCCCATTTAAGAGAAAACCCGATTCGACTGATTTGTTTTATTACGTCTTTTTTAAAGCTGATTTCAATCTCTTGTTTCTTTAGCTCCTCGACCAATTGATTTAATTTAATTGCCACCACGGCTTCAATTTCTGGTTCCGTTAAATTTTTAAACGTAATAATTCCGGTAAAGCGGTTTAACCACTCAGGCGCAAACTGGGCTTCGACGTCTTTGGCATTGGTCGTGGCAATAATAATCGTGTTGGAAAAATCTGCCAATCTGCCGGTCGCGTCGGTTAACCGGGCATCGTCAATAATTTGCAAAAATACATTGAGAATTTTTTCGTGCGCTTTTTCAATTTCATCCAGCAAAATCAAGGCATAAGGCTGTTGCCTGACCGAATCGCCTAATAATCCGGTCAGCCGGTCCAAACTGTCCTGATTTTGGTACTCGCTCATATCCAGCCGGATCATGGTTTTCTCGCTGCCGAAAAATTCCTGGGCCAAAGTTTTCGCGGTCTCGGTTTTTCCGACTCCGGTTGGGCCGCAAAATAAAAAGCTGGCAATCGGTTTTTTCGGGTCTTTTAACTTAGTTCTGGCCCTTCTTAAGGCGTCAGCGACCGCTTTAATCGCCGGTTCCTGGCCGATGACCCGCTGGTGCAGTTTCTTTTCCAAATTCAGCAATCTGTCCGCTTCTTCTTTGGTTAAGGTAGCCAGCGGAATCTTGGTTTTTTTAGTCATTAATAGTTCGATGTCAGTGGATAGCACCCAGGTTTTTTCTTGCAGTTTAGCCGTCGCGATCGCTTCGTCCAAAATATTAACTGCTTTATCCGGCCACACCCGGTCGTGCAATAATTGGCCGGAAAGATCAATGATTTTTTTGAGTGCCAGGCTGGTAATTTTTATTGCCTTTCTTTTTTCCAGTTTCCAGGCCAGGTATTGCAGGGTTAGGAGAGTCGCTTCCGGAGTGGCTTCAGGTAGTTCCACCACTTCAAAGCTATTACTAAACGTTCCATTTGGCTCAATAATTTTTTTATAATTGGCTGTATTGGTCGCCCCGATAAACTGAAATTTGCCTTCGGCTAATGGTGTTTCCAAAGCGGTTAATAAATCTGGCGGTAAATTATGGACCTCGTCCACAAATAAAATAATGTTCCCGGCTTGGTAAATTTCCTCGATAATAATAACGATTCTTTGTTTTAACGCGGCTGCGTCCGCTCCGGCTGCCAGTCTGGTAATATCTAAATCAATCAAGCGTTTAAACTTAAAATTAGGATTGTTAATTCCCCGGACAATTTCCTGCGCCATGCCTTTGACTAAAGTCGTTTTGCCGCTGCCCGGTTCGCCGATCACCAGCGCGTTATTTTTTTGCGTCCGGGACATAATTTTTACCATTTGGTCTAAGGCTTCTTTTTTACCGATAATTTCCGGCAGCTGTTGTTTTTGCGCCATACTGGTAAAATCCCGGCTGAACTTATCCAAAGTCGGGGTCGGTGTGCCGGTTAACGCCCGGTTTACCCCGCCGATCGGCCGGCTTAAATAATCCTTATCCCACAAAAACGGGGTTCTGGCCCACTGTTTTTCCGCCTTCATCCAATTAACGGTTTGTTTGGCTTCGCTGTAACGCCAGTTGGCGTTTTTTAGCCAATCCAGGATAAAATCAGTCGGTTCGCTTAGGTCTTTAAGGTCAATGTTAGCTTGGGCTAAAGTTTGCGGCGCGATTTCCAGCCGCTCCAGCATTTCCTGAACTTCTTTATCTTTGAGCAAAAATTTAATTAGTTCCGTTCCGGAACGGTACTTTTTCACTAGCCGGTTTTGGGTTTTTTGCCACTGCCGCCAGCCGATTCCTGTTGTTAGCAGGATCAGCGCCGGTTTCCCCCAGTCGCTGATGAGCCAAATTACCATCGGCATCACCAACCAGGCCAGTACCCAAATTATGATTGCCAGCAAAGTCAAAATCATGATCATTAACCCTAAAATTAACCGGGTCACCCGGTAAATCAAGCTTAAAATTCTGCCCAAAAAACTGGTATCCTGCCACATTGGCACCAATAAAGTTGCCGCCATCAGCCTAAAAGCGGTTTTATTGTCCAAAAACACCAATAAATTTTTAGTCAGCCTTTTAAACCACAATAAACTGTCTTTGTACCACCAGATGGGGAAATAAAGCCAAGATAATAAATCCATATTTATTGGACTGTTTCTTCAATTAAAACAATGTCGGTTTCAGTTGGTTCAGCCGGAATCGCCGTCGCTGAAGCCGCCGGCAGCTTTACGGCGCTAAACTCAAAACTGCTCAAAATCATATTTTGGGTTTTTTCCCAATAACTGTCTTTATCTAGCAAGCTGTCTAGGCTGTAGCTGATATTATTTTCAATGGCAATCGTCTTCATTCTTAAAGGCGAACTGTAAGTTAACTGCTTGGCTGACATTGTTTCCCAGCCAATCTCTTTACTGCTGCTTACCGGGTTGGTTTTCTCAAATGAACTCAGCCACTCAGTTACATTATTATAAATCGTGTCGGTGATTCTTAAATTTAACTTTTCGTTGTTCGGCGCCGTTAGTTCCAGTGAAGAATAAATTGTCGCGTCGTCAGTCTCGATTTCCTTGATTGTTAGTCCGGCCGGGTAATTAAACTTAAATCCGGCCGCGTCTTCATAAGCGGTAATTTCCGGCATGGGCAAAGTCGCTTGTTTAATTGTCACTTCAGTTGGTTCGCTTGTTCCGGTATTTTTAAATTTCAACTCCCAAACCGTGACCGAACCAATAATTAAAGTGATTAAAATCGCTAACCCAATTTTTAAATTCTTTGACATAATTTCATGTCAAGTATATCATGATTTCAACATGAAATTAAAATCCCTGATTGTATTTTTTGTCATTTTTAATCTCTTCGCCAGTCCGATTTACGCTAAAAAACCCTTAATCCGCCGCCAGGTAAGTCAAACAAGCGCCACCCATCCTTATGGCGCTTGGGCCAAGCCAAAATTGCGCGCCGACCGCAATGCCTTGCTTTTAATTTTAGGCGGCATGAACTATGCCCGCAGTGTCACTTATACTTTATCTTATTATTCCGGCTCAGTCGCCCAGGGAGTCGAAGGCACCTACGATCCGAATATCGGCAACAACCAAAAAGAAATTTTATTCGGCACCTGCTCCGGCTTAAACTGCACTTACCACACCAACATTACTGATATGGTTTTAACCTTAAAAATTAACTTAACTTCCGGCAAAACCCTCTACCAGCGCTACCAAATTAAGCCCTAGAAAACATAACACTTTTACTCACGATCGTATAATTATTCGTTATGATTTGTTTTCGTCACCAAGTACGCCCCGCCGATAGTTAAAATTCCGCCGATGGCCACTGGTAAAGTTAATCTTTCCCCTAAAATTGCCGCCGCCCATAAATAAGTCGTCACCGGTTGTAAATAAAGAATCATGCTTCCGACTACCGCTGAGCCGTCTTTGATCGCCCTTTGGGTTAACCAGTAATAAATAATCGTCCCGACAATAGCGACAAAAAACAGGCTGTACCAGGCAAGTCTTGAGGCAGAATTTATCCAAGTTGCGGCTTGGTTTAATTCCGTCAAAGAGAGTAAACCAGCCAGAACAGTGGTGGTAAAAATAAACATGACCGTTAAATTCCAAGGGGAATACTGTGCTTGAATTTTTTTTGATAACACCGGGTAAAAAGAATACGAACAGGCGCCAATGAACAGTAAAAGATTACCGGTAAAGGTTTGCGGCAGACCGATAATCACCAATAGTCCGACAAATCCTAAGGCAATGCCGGCAATTTTCTTTTGATTAAACTTTTCCTTGACTAAAAAATGGGCTAAAATGGCCGTTATTACCGGGACTAAACTGTAGATAATTTGACTGACCGTGGCTGTGGTTAAACTTATCCCAAAAGCAAATAAAAAAATATTGGCGCTGGAAAACAAAGAGACTAAAATTGGTGGCCACAGCCGGCGAAGCGGCAGCGGGGATTTAAGATAGAAAGGCAAAATGAACAACGAGGCAATTAAAAAACGTAAAAACATAAAACTAAAAGGGGGAATCTCTTTTAAGCCAATTTTGGAATAAATTACGCTTCCACTGCCAAAAACCGCCGCACCTAACACTGCCAGCAATGCTTTAGTTTGATTAGTCATTAAGATATCATTATAGCTGACATGAAAAAAAATATTCCCATTATTATTGGCGCCATTGTTTTTTTACTTGCCGGTTGGTTTTATTACCAAAGTTCTTCGGCCACTGCTAAATTGAATTGGACAGCTTGGCAAAACAATCTTGACTTGGCTCCGGTTAAAAATGAACTCTTGTTTTTTAAAGCCGAAAACCTGGATTTAGCCGAAAAACTGAAAAATCTTGAGGCCTCGATTTCTGCGCTAAAGAAAGCAGTTATTCTACCTGCTCCAGCCCTAACTAGCAATACTCCGCCCGGCAGTGGTTTTTCCCGCCAATCTGTCACTACCGACATTGGAAGTTTCACCGTCAGTTTGGTGGCGGCTGATTTAAACTCCACCCGGGTGATTGTCGATACTGCCTCAGATGGCGACTGTGCCAACGACTGCCCGGTTTTATCTCTAGGCGCTTATGTTAGCCGTTCCGGCGCTTTTGCCGGCATTAACGGTTCATATTTTTGCCCCGCTTCTTATCCAAGTTGTGCCGGCAAAACCAATTCTTTCGATACTTTATTGATGAACAAAAATAAAGTTTATTTCAACTCTACTAACAATGTTTACTCCACGGTTCCGGCAGTGGTTTTTTCCGGTACTTCCCCTAATTTTGTCGGTCAGTCTTTATCCATCGGCCGGGACACTTCGCCGGATAGTATTATTGCTAATTACCCGCTGTTAGTCAGTGGCGGCCAGGTGGTTTTCGGCGGCAACGATGATCCCAAGCAAGGCAGCCGCGGCAACCGGAGTTTTATCGCCAACAAGGGTTCAACTATCTATATTGGCGTGGTCCATGGCGTCACGATGGCCGAATCCGCCCGGGTTATGGCCGCTTTGGGAATGGATAATGCTTTAAATTTGGATTCCGGCGGCTCCACGGCTCTTTGGTCCGGCGGTTACCGAGTTGGCCCCGGCCGGGACATCCCCAACGCTATTCTTTTTGTCCCCAGATAGTTTAGGGGTATAATTACGCTCATGGATCAATATCAGCCCTCAGCCAAAGTTTTACAAAAATATGCCGACGTTTTAGTTAACTATGCCTTAAACTCCGGCCAGGGGATTAAACATAATGAAGTTGTCCTTTGCCAAGTGCCGGATGTGGCTAAACCGTTAGCCTTGGCTTTGCAAAATACGATTTTAACAGCCGGCGGCCAGCCGATTATCCGCTTATTGCCGACCGGATTTAGCCGCGACTATTTTAATTTAGCCAAAAATCACCAGTTGACTTTTTTCCCTAAAAATTACTTAAAATCGCAGGCGGATTTAATCGATCACCAAATTAATATTATTGCCGAAACCGACCCGTTTGAACTGAAAAATATTGCTCCGCAAAAAATCTTTTTAAAACGCGACTCAACCAAACCTTACGTTGATTGGCTCACCGATAAAGAAGTCAGGAATAAATATACCTGGACGATCGGCTTGTGGGGGACAGAGGCTAAAGCCAAATTAGTTAAGTTGTCTTTAAAAGCTTACTGGCAGCAAATTATTCAGGCCTGTTTTTTAAACGAAACTGATCCGATTTCAAAATGGCGCGAAATCACCGCTCTGCAAAAAAAGATCTTGGCTAAAATTAACGCTCTTAAAATTCAATCAATCCATATTATTGGTCAGGATATTGATTTAACCTTGACTTTGGGTCCGGATCGAATTTTTAGCGGCGGTTCAGGTCGCAATATCCCCAGCTTTGAAGTTTTTACCTCGCCTGATTGGCGGGGGACCGAGGGTTGGTTTTTTGCCAACCAGCCGCTTTACCGTTATGGCAATCTGGTCAAAGATATCCGCCTGGAATTTAAAGCCGGTCAAGTTATTAAAGCTCAGGCTAAAATCGGCAATTCATTATTACAGCAAATGTTAAAAAGCCCCAACGCGGATAAACTGGGCGAATTTTCTTTAACCGATAAACGAATGTCCCGCATCACTCACGTTATGGCCGAAACTTTGTTCGACGAAAATATTTCCGGCCCTTTTGGTAATACTCATATTGCTATTGGCCGGGCCTACAAAGATTGTTTTCGGGGTGATGCCCGAAAAATGACGGCCAAAGATTGGGCTAACCATGGTTTTAATGATTCCCCCGAGCATACCGATATTATTTCTACTTCCGATCGAACCGTCACTGCCGCTTTAGCTGGCGGCGTGACTAAAGTTATTTACCGTTCCGGGAAATTTACTTTATGATTATTAATTCTTCTCAGGATTTAGTTACCTATCAAAAAGCCGCGGATTTGTCTTTGCGCGTTTTACAAGAGTTAAAAGCCGCGGTTAAAACCGGAATTTTACCGATTGAAGTGGATAATTTAGCTAAAAAACTCTGCCAGGAATATCACGTCCGGCCGTCTTTTTTAGGCGTGGCCGGCCGCCAGGGGCTTTTTCCTCACGCCACTTGTATCTGCGCTAATGATAGCGTGGTTCACGGTATTCCCAGTAGCACGGAAAAATTTAAACCCGGCGATACGGTGAAAGTCGATTTTGGCTTAGTTTACGAAAATTTTTTTACCGACCATTGCTTCACCGCGGTTATCGGCCAGCCTGATCCTAAAACCGAGCTTTTGGTTAAAACCGCTCAAAAAGCGATTCAGTCGGCCGCCTTGCAGGCAACTACCGGCGCTTATTCCGGAGACTTGGGCCACACCATGCACGCGATTGCCTTAGCGTCGGGTTTTGATGTTTTAAAACAATATACCGGCCACGGCATCGGCCACACCTTGCACGAACAACCGATGCTCCCTGCTCACGGCCAGCCGCATACCGGCACCAAACTGGAAAAGGGGATGGTGCTTTGTGTTGAAGCCCAGTTAGTGACTGGTAGCGATCAGGTTTACGTGGCCGAAGACGGTTGGACGGTTAAAATGACTGATCGCGGCAACACTGCCATGTTTGAGTATATGGTGGTAGTTCAAGATAAAAAACCCATAATTTTAACCCCCAACTTTAACTGGCCGATTGTTGTATAATTCACTTTATGCCGATTGCCACTACCTTTAAACCAACTCCGGAATTATTCCTTAATGACAATGTGTATAAGACTAGGATTAACGGTTTATATTTTTTAAGTTTTAATTTTTACCCTGACGAACGCGGTTTTTTTACTGAAATCGGCCATGCTTACAAAATCGAAGCCCTTACTGGTCAGCCTTTCAAAATTGCCCAAGTCAACCATTCCCGCTCTTTAACCAATGTTGTCCGGGGCATGCATGCCGAAGGCTGGAATAAATTAACCAGTGTTGTTAATGGTGTTGCTTTTAGCGCTTTGGCCGACGTCCGGCCTGATTCGCCTACTTTCGGCCAGGTGGAAACTTTTGAATTTGGCCCGGACAATAACGGACTCAAAGGGTCGCTTTTTATTACCCAAGGTATTGCCAATTCGGTTTGCGTTCTCAAGGGCCCGGTTGATTATATTTATTGCATTGACAAACTTTACCGGGATAGGAATCAATCCGGCGATCAGGCGATTTCGCTGTTTGATCCGGATTTAAATATTAATTGGCCAATCGCCAAAAATAAAATGATCATTTCCGAGCGGGATAAGCAGGCCGTTACTCTCCGCCAAAAATTCCCGGCTAAGTTTTAATTTTTCGACTTATTTTTAAAGCTAATCATTTCCCGCCAAGGCTTATGGCGGTTTATCACCAGTTTCCAACCCAAAATTTCCAAGCCGATAATCACCAGCCAGCCGGGTAGGATCGGTAAAATCATTCCGGCGACTCCCAAAACTATCAGAAAAATTCCCAACCCCCGGCGCAATATTAATTTAGTTTGTTGTTGCATATTTTTTTAACTAGCTTGTTGCGGGTAGTGGCACTTTTTAAATTTTTTCCCAGAATTACACCAGCACGGATCGTTACGACCCAGTTTTTCGTGTTTACTTGATGCTGTTTGATGTACTTCAGGTACTCTACCTGAAGTATTGGAACCAGCCTTGGCGAATGCTGCCGCAAAAGATGATGGCGCCGCGGCCTGTGGTTTCGGCGCTTCCGGAATTATTTCTTCAGCTTTTGGGGCTGTCATCGGCATTGGCGGTTGCTGACTGACTTGCACCCTGAACACTTTCCTGGCAATTTCATAATCAATATTGCCCATCAGTTTTTCAAAACTGGTAAAGGCCTCGGCTTTATACTCCACCAGCGGGTCGCGCTGGGCATAGCCCCTTAGGCCGATGCCTTCCCGCAAGTCGTCAATATCATCCAAATGATTGATCCATAAACTATCAATCGTCGACAGCATCACAAATTTTTCTACCTCGCGCATTAACTCCGGTCCCACTTGTTTTTCTCTTTGCTGATAAGTTTTTTTCATTAATTCAATCAACCGTTCCTGGATTGCCTCCGGTTGGTTGGCCACCGCAAATTGATTTTTAATCCGCTCTTGCGACCCCGGGTCAAACGGAATTATCATCACTAAATCATTCACGATTCCGTCATAGTTTGCCTCTTTAGTATCCGGGTGAATATGCAATTCAGCCACATTAATTAACTCATTTTCTAAAATTTTCTGGACTTTTTCTTTTAAATCCTTAGCTTCCAAAATTTGCTTTCTCCGCTTGTAAATAATTTCCCGCTGCTTATTCATGATGTCGTCGTATTCCACTAAATGTTTACGGCTGTCAAAATGAAAACTCTCTACTTTTACTTGCGCTTGTTCAATTGCCCGCGATACCATCCCGTGTTCCAGCGGCACATCCTCCGGCATATTTAAAGTTGTCATCAGGTTGGCAATTCTCTCTCCGCCAAAAATCCGCATAATCTCGTCTTCGAGCGAGACATAAAACCTGGATGAGCCCGGATCGCCTTGCCGTCCGGCCCGGCCCCGCAATTGGTTATCAATCCGCCTCGATTCGTGCCGCTCCACGCCGATGACGTGCAACCCGCCCAACTTCACCACTTGCCCATGAGCTTTTTGCCATTCTTTTTTATCCTTAAAATCTTTCATGTCGCCGCCCAAAACAATATCCACGCCGCGCCCGGCCATGTTGGTCGCCACCGTCACACCCTTAAGCCGGCCGGCTTCAGCAATAATATTGGCTTCCCTTAGGTGGTTTTTAGCATTTAAAACCTGGTGGGGGATTTTCTTTCGTTTTAATAAATCGTCGATCATTTGGTTTTTTTCAATCGAAGTTGTGCCGATTAATACCGGTTGGTTTTTCTGGTAGCATTCTTCAATTTCTTTCACAATGGCCGCGTATTTGGCCCGGGTAGTTTTGAATACCATGTCAGCCGCGTCTTTTCTGACCATCGGCTGGTGGGTCGGCAACACCACGGTTTCCAAATTGTAAATTTTCTTAAATTCTTCGGCTTCGGTGGCTGCCGTTCCGGTCATGCCGGATAATTTGTCGTACATCCTAAAATAATTTTGAAACGAAATCGTCGCCAAGGTTTTCGATTCTTGCTTGATTGTCACGTTTTCCTTGGCTTCAATTGCCTGGTGCAGGCCTTCGCTGTAGCGCCGGCCGAACATTAACCGGCCGGTAAATTCATCCACGATCACCACCTCGTCGTCTTTAATTACGTAATCCACGTCCCGCTGAAAATGTTCGCGGGCTTTTAATGCCTGCTCCAAATGATGGATTGTGTCAAAATCTTTTTCGTATAAATTTTCCACTCCCAGTTTTTTCTCGATTTTTTTAATGCCGTGCTCGGTCAAGTTCACGGTTTTCATTTTTTCGTCCGATTCGTAATCCGTCGCTTTCGATAACTGGCCGACCAGAGCCGCAAACTGGTAATATTTTTGCGTCGGTTCCGTGTCCGGCGCCGAAATGATGAGCGGCGTCCTGGCTTCATCGATTAAAATTGAATCGACCTCGTCCACAATCGCGAAATTATGCCCCCGCTGCGCCATTTGGTCCAATTTATTCACCATGTTGTCTCGTAAGTAATCAAACCCGAACTCATTGTTCGTACCGTAAGTAATGTCCGCGTTGTAAGCCTCTTTTCTCTCCACCGGCCGTAGGTTTTTTAAGCGCGGGTCTTCAATGGCATTGTTAATGTATTTTGGGTCAAAAATAAATGCTTGTTCGTGAATAATCACGCCTACGCTGACGCCCAATAAATCAAACACCGGTCCGTTCCAGCCCGCGTCTCTTTGGGCCAAATAATCATTCACCGTTACCAAGTGGCAGCCTTTGCCGGTTAAAGTATTCAAATATAGCGCCGGTACGGCCGATAAAGTTTTTCCTTCTCCGGTTTTTTGCTCGGCAATTTTGCCGTGGTGGAAACATAAAGCCGCCATCAACTGCTCATCAAAGAGTCTCAGCTTTAAAGTTCTTTTGCCGGCTTCTCTTGCCAGGGCCAAGGCTTCATTGTCATTGATATTTTCTTTTAATTCTTGAGTTTTAACTTTAAAATCCGTGAGTTTTAAATCTTTAAATTTTTCTTCCAGCTGATTAATCTCGGCTACTTGCTGCCGGAGTTTTTTAACTTCTTTTTCATTGGTATCAAAAATTTTCGTTAAAAAATTAAACATAATTAAAACCAGCCGAAGATCATCAGATTCTTGCCGGTTCTTTGTAAGGTAATTTTCCCGAAAATTTTCTCCATCTCTTTTACCAACGCTTCTGCCTGTTGTTTATACGGGTCTATAAATAAATGATTTAAAATTACCACTCCGTCATGACTCATAATTTTAGTCAGATTTTTAAAGAATTTTATCGTGGTAAATTCTTTGGGTATTTTATCGCCCAAATACGCATCCAAGATAATTAAATCAAACTGATTTTGCTTTTTCTTGCCTGCTAATTTAGTGATAAATCTTGCCCCTTCGTCAATGCTGATTTTTAAATTTTTTACCGTCGCCAAGCTAAAGTAGCACTGGGCAATATTGACTACCTCCTGGTCAATTTCCACTCCCAGCATTTTGGCGTCCGGGTAATATTTCTGAATCGCAAACGCGCAATCCCCGCAGCCCAAGCCCACAATTAACGCTTTTTTAACTGGCCTTTTCTGTTTTACTAGCTCCGCGATGGCTTTCAACCACAGTTTTATCACTGAACCGCCGGATTGCAGCATGCCGCCCATAATTAACCGCGGCCGGTTAAAAATCATCATCACTTTAATTAAACCGTTGATTGGCGAGTTCACCTCTTTAATTGTTTGCATTGTCAGCCATTGCCTGACCCTGGAAAAGATCATATTTTTTTCTTGCCCATATACTTTTGCAGCGCTTTTGGTATTAGTACTGATCCGTCTTTTTGTTGGTAATTTTCCAAAATTGCCAAAGGCGTTCGCGACGTGGCAATGGCTGTGCCGTTTAACATGTGGACATATTCGATCTTTCCGTTGCGCCTGAATTTAATGTTTAAATTTCTGGCTTGGTAATCAGTGCAGTTGGAGGTTGATGTCACTTCGCCGTATTCATTGCGGCTGGGCATCCAGGCTTCAATGTCAAATTTTCTTGCCGCCATGGCCCCCAAATCCCCGGTGCACATTTCCAATACCCGGTAGGGTAGTTCCAAGCCTTGATAAATTTTTTCTTCCATCGCCAATAAGTGCTCGTGCATTTTATCCGATTCTTCCGGCTTACAATAAATAAACATTTCCGCTTTAGTAAACTCATGCACCCGATACAATCCCTTGGAATATTTCCCGTAAGCCCCTTGTTCCCGCCTGAAACAATGCGAATAGCCGATGTATTTGATCGGTAAATTTTTGCCCTCTATTATTTCATCGGCGTGCTTGCCGGCCAAAGTCACTTCGGCCGTGGCAATCAAACCTAAGTCCTGGTCTTTAATTTCGTAAGTTTGGGCTTCTTTACCCTTGGGGATATAACCTGTGCCCAGGTAAAATCTTGACTTAGCCAAATCCGGCGTAATCACCGGTTTAAAACCCTCTTTTTCCAGCAGGTCAAACGCGTATTGAATTAACGCCAGCTCCAGTCTGGCCCCGGCCCCGTACCAAAAGTAAAATTGCGATCCGCTGACTTTAGCCCCGGTTTCAAAATCTAAAATCCCTAAGCTCTTGCCCAATTCCAGGTGATCTTTTGGCGTAAAAGTAAACTTTTTCACCTCGCCCCATTTTTTCACTTCTTTATTTTCAGTTTCATTTTTACCGATCGGCGCTTTTGGCGATGCCGGGTTGGGGATTTGATTTAAAGCAATTTTATATTTTTCTTCTATCTCTTTTAATTCCGGCTCAAGTGTTTTTAGTTCTGTTTTTATCTGTTTTCCTTTGACAAGGTCCGTCCTTGTCAATAGATTTCTTTTCGCTCTTAAAGACTCAATTTTTTGCAGCCTCTCCCGCCTAGTTTTATCTAATTCCAAAACTTCGTCCACGATTTTCGGGTCGTAGTTTTTATTCTTCACTGCCGTTTTGATTTGGTCCGGATGATCCCGGATAATTTGAATGTC
>JBBTRT010000007.1:0-56087 GCA_038065055.1 Patescibacteria group bacterium | reverse complement strand
ATTTAAAGAATATTACGGCGCTGAGCCGGAAGTAGCAGTGAATTCGCCGGGCCGGGCGGAAATAATCGGCAACCACACGGATTATAATTTGGGTTATGCCTTAGGGTGCGCGATTTCCAAAAGCACAATTGGTTTATTTAAAAAGCGGGAAGATAGAAAAATAATCGCGCGGACGACCATGGCGGGATTTGAAAGCGAGGCGATTGAGTTTAGCTTGGATAAAATCGAACGGGATGAAACAGTGAAATGGGGAAATTATGTCCGGGGAGTGGCCAGGGAATTGTTGACAGCGCATGAGCCGATTGGCGGGGCGGAAATTTTGGTGGACACGAATTTTTCCACCAGCGGCGGGATGTCCAGCTCGGCGGCATTGGAATTATGCATTGCTTATGGGTTGATGAGTTTGGCGGGGCAAAAGATTGAGTCGGAAGCCATGGCCTGGCGGTGTAAAAAAGGGGAAAATAGCGATTTAGTCCAAAGCCCGTGCGGATTTTTAGATCAGGGAGTGATTGCCTTCGCGCAAAAAGACAAAATGGTTTTTTTAGATTTTCAGGAACCGGTAAAAGTGAAGTTAATTAAAGCGGATTTAGCCAGACATAAAGTATCTTTGGTGGTGGTGGTCGATAAAACGGTTAAGCGGATTTTGGGTGAATCCGGTTATCCTGCCAGAAAAAAAAGCTGCGAATTAGCCTGCGGTAAATTAAAGATAAAAAGTTTGAGAGAATTAAGCGGGAAAGATTTTGAAGGAAAAAAGGGAGTATTGGATTTGGTGACTAGGAAACGGGTGGAACACATTGTGTATGAAAATGAGCGGGTGTTAGCGGCGGTGAAAGCGTTGGCGGCGGATGATATGAATAAGTTCGGGCGGTTATTGTCCGAGTCTGGCAAGAGCGCGTTGGATTTGTATGATTTGGCGGAGAACACGCCGGAGCTAAGATATTTAATGGAAGCAGCGCAGAGATTGGATGGGGTTTTGGGGGCCAGAAATATGGGCGGAGGGTTTAGCGCGATAATTTTAGCGTTGGTGAAAGATGAAAAGATGAAGGAGTTTGAGAAAGAATTAAAAACTAAGTATCAGGAAAAATTCGGGGAGAAATTGGAGATGGTCAAGTTTGAGGTAAGCCAGGGAACAGAAGTTTTTACCAACTGGTAAAAAGTGGTAAAGAGAACTTATAATTTTATCGAGAATAAATTATTTTAAATCCTTATATTTAATAATATAGGTTTTTTAAGGTTAAAACGACTGATTTTACAGAGTAAAAACGATATATTTAAAGGGTTTTGAAGATAAAAAGCGTGAAAACATCAATAAATGAAGTTTATAGAGTCAATATTGAGTACTAAATGTGTTCATTGATAAAAAAGAAGGGTTTGTTGAGTTAATATAGTACTCATTATTGGCATTTTTTAAGAAATTATTAAGTGTATATAGTAATCGTTATAGGGTTGTAATATATTTGGTAAAAACAACAATTTTTTGTTATGATGGTTTTATGGAGTTTTTACAAATGATGGTATTACCATTAATTGTTTGGCTGGTGGAGTTGGTTTTACCTTTACCGGCAATAGTCGAAGAAATAGCGAAAGCGATTATTGTCCGGCGAGCGGAAAAGTGGCAGCAAGCATTGGGGTTAGGTTTAATGTTTGGCTTAAGCGAAACAATGCTGTTTTTAGTTAATGCTAATTGGCTGGGAAATTTTAGCGCGGTTTGGCGGCGGCTGTTATTAACCGTACCGATGCACGGAGCAACCAGTTTAGTTTTTTACGCCGGGGGAAAGAAGTATTGGTGGCTAGGTTTAGCCGCGGCAATTTTAATGCACGCGGGATTTAATCTAAAAATTGCGAGCTGACCCACCAGGATTGATTGGTATCGGTCGGGCTAAAATCGATCCGTGACCAATCGCCTTTGGCGATGAAGACGAAAACATCGACTGTGGTTTTGACAGTCATAATGATGGGGGCGTCAGGGCTGGGTTTGTTTCTAATATTGACGCTGCTGTTTTCCGGAACAGCCAGGCGGCGGGGAGTGGATTCGCCCAAGACTTGTTTTTCCTGTTTGATTTTAATTTCCTGGGGTTTTAGGGACGGGCTGGGTGACGGTTCAGCTACCTGCAGAATGGCGGGAGGAGCGGCGGTTTTAGGCTTAAAGAGCAGTTGGGTGATTAACACCGTGGCCAGTGAAGTCAGGATGACGATGATGGGAATTAGGGCTGGTTTAGACCAAAAAATAGGCTGTAATTTTGGGGCAGCAATGGTTTTTGGCGCTGGCAATTTTAACTGGCGCATATAAATAGTTAAAAAGACAAAACTGGCAATGACAATCAGTAAAATGCCCCAGACGGCGACGGTTTGGACGCCGCCGACAAAACCAAAAATCGAACCGGTGTTGGCGGCCTGGGCCACTAAATCCTGAAGCCGATCGATGTTGGTATTAACCCCATTAAGTTCCAGCTGGGCTTCGCGGAAGGCGCGGATGCGGTTTTCCGGGGTAATGGCTTTATTTTGGGCCAGAAGGATTTTATCCAGATTAACGTCAATTTCGGATTTTAAGACTGTGCCTTGGGAAAAATAACTGGTTTTTTCCAGCGGGCGAAGTAGTTCGGTTGCCTGTTTTCTAAGAGTGGTAGTTTCTGATTCGGAAAGCTGCCAGATGTCTTGCACTTCAATGAAAACCAGTTTTGTTTCCAATGGCAAGAGAGTGTAAGAGCCGGTAACATACAAAGCTTCTTCAGTGGTGTCATATTGAGTCGTGAGCGAGGGGTCAAGGGTAATAATGTCATTGGTTTTAATTTCCCGGGGCAAGTAAAATTTTAACGGGACAGTCTGAGAAATAACGGTGGAAGGATTAGAAATTGCCGCCCGGAAAATAACACTGCCTTCTTCCAGCCAAAGAGAGCGGAGCGGGTCACCGGGCGCGGCGGCAAGCATTTGACGGTTTAAACCGAGCAGGGCCTGGAGGTTAAAAACAATATTTTTAAGAGTGAGTTTGCGGTCGGGGCTGGTTTTGGCCGGCTGTAACAGTTGGCTGCCGCCAGGATATTCGTTTAAAGCCAGAATTTGTTTCCGGCTGGCGCTGATGGCTTTTTCCAGCCCTGATTCTCCTTGGCCGTTCCAGCCGTCTAAAAGGACCGCTAATTTTTGGTTTTCGGCTTTTAGGGACTCATTCCTCTCGCTTATTTGAGACAGAAAACCAAAAAGGGTTGGCTGTTGGCTGTCATCATTTGGCCGGCCCACTAATTTTTCGAGCAGGGTCAGCTTTTTAAGACTGGTAGCCAAATTGAGTTCGATGATGATCGGCGCGTTCCAAACGTCGGCTAAAGCCAGCAGTTCAGGATTGTTAATTTTACCGTTTTGAACCGATTCGTAAAGAGCGTTTGCCTGGATTTGGCTTTGTTCAAGCTTAGTGTTTAAATCGGGGATTGACTGGCCTTCATCCAGAGATAAGGTGACGACCGGGGTGTTGACCAATTTTTCCAAAAGAACCCGCTGTTCGGTTTGCTCCTGGACGAGATTGGTAATAACTGCCGGAGCAGTGGTAGTGGCGGAAGAGTAGTTCCAAATATTAGAAATTAGGTCGCCAAAAGTAGTGAGGCTGCGGGTGGAGTGGTTCCAGGTGTCGGTAATTAAAGAGCCAAAACTGGTTAGGGAGCGGGAGCTGTAATTCCAGACGTCGGCGGCGGTTAAACTGGTCGCGGCGGCGGCCGCGGCCGCGGCTTTAACTTCAAAGGATTTATCCAGGCATAAATAGTCGGCGTCCGAGCTGCAACAGAGATTAGCCGGATACAGGCCTTCAGTGGTGCCGATGGCGGCATCATAATAGTACCAAGCATTGCTTCCGGCAGAAGCAGAAGCAGTTAAAAAATCGCTGCCATCAGGGTATTTGGCGGTTAAAGTACAAATGGCGTCGGTTTGAGGCTGGTATTCATCATCGTATAAAAATTCGCCAATAACGCAAGTGGAAGAAGTAGTACATTGTTGATAAGTAGCGGCTAAGACAGGAGGAGCGAAGAGGAAAAAGGCGAGGGTAAGCAGGTAGGGCATGGTTGACCTAGTTCTTCTCCTTAAGAGCTTTGCGGAATTCGCGGGTGGCGTTTCTGATGCCCCGCGCCAGTTCCGGCAGTTTGTCGCCGCCAAAAAAGAGCATCAGGACTAGGGCAATAACGATGATTTCGCCTAAGCCTATATTGTTAAACATAGGCAGTTATTCTTTGTCTTTAATAGCTTCTTTAAGGTCTTTGGTGGCTTTTTTAAATTCGACCTTGGATTCGCCTAAATTTTTACCCATTTTGGGAAGAAATTTAGCGCCAAAGAGGACTAAGATGACTACCCCGATGATTATCAGTTCGGTAGTGCCAAGATTAGCAAACATATTAGCTCCTTTCTTTACTGGCTTTTCTAAATTCTTTAATTGATTGGCCGATGCCCCGCATTAATTCGGGGATTTTTTTACCGCCAAACAGAATGATAATTAATACTGCAATAATGATGATTTCAGTTGTGCCGATGTTTCTAAACATTAATTACTCACCCCCTTTTCATCTTTCATAGCTTTTTGCAGATCATTTTTAGCGTTTTTTAGCTCTTTGCCGGCCAGACCTAGGCCGCGGGCCAGCTCAGGCAATTTTTTACCGCCAAACAGAACCAAGATGACAATTAAAATGACGATTAATTCCGGCGTGCCGATATTTTTAAACATAATTATGACTGCTTACTTGATGATTGATATAATATTAGCGTCAGTTCAAAGAGAAGTAAAGGGGGAATAGATAAGACGATTAAAGAGATGATGTCGTTGGGGGGCAAAAGGGCGACAAAGACAAGAATAGCGGTATAAACATATTTGCGGGATTTTTTTAAGCCGGCTAAACTGATGATTTTTAGGGACAATAAGGCAAATAAAATAATCGGCATTTGAAATACCAGCCCCATCAAAATGCCGGTGGAGAGAATTTGGGAGAAAAAGTTACCAATATCCCATAAATTCTGAATGGCAAATTGTTGGGAAACCTGGGTGTAAAGGCTGATCACGAGCTGAATAATCCAGGCGCCAAACAGAAAACCAATAATAAATAAAACCAGGCTAATCGGGTAAAGCCGGGTGAGGAGGCGGAATTCCCGGGTTTTCAGGGCCGGTTTGAGGAAATGAACCAGGTGGTAGCCTAAAAGCGGCAAAGCAAAAATAAGGCCGATTAACAGGCCGCAATTAACGGCCAAGTTGATGAATTGGTAAGGCGAGGTTAGGACAATATTGACGCCGTCTAATTTAAAAATACGCATGATTAAACCGATAATTTTTTGGTAATAAATGAAGCCGATGGCGCCGGCAGTAAAAAAGACCAGGATAACGTGCAGGAGTTTTTGTTGGATTTCTTTGAGGTAGGGCAGGTATTTGGCGATGATTTTGTCTTGGTCCATAGTTATCTTAGGGAGGCAATAGTGGCTTTCATTTTAGCGTCTTTAAGGACCCGAGCGGTAGTGCCGGGGGTGGCGTGGCCGGCGATGACTTCGTCCCAAACCGCGTCGGCAATATCGGTGGCCGAAGCGCCGCCGGCTTGGGTTTCGATAAAGGTGCCCGCGCCCAAGTCTCTGGTGGGCCCGGCGGTGTTGCCGGAAAAAGTATGGTTTAAACGGACGCCGGTACGAGCGACCCCGGCACCGATGTCAATGCCGTAGCCGGAATTATTGTAAATTAAATTATTTTCAAAAATATTGTCAGCGATGCCCGATCCGGCAAGGTTGGCGCCGTCGAGATTGCCGGTTAAAATACATTGTTTGATTTTCGATAAAGTGGTGCCGGCGCCCAGATTAAGGCCGTTGCCGGCACAGGACTCAACGGCGCAGGTATCAATAGTTGTCCGGCCGGCGCCGGCCAGATCGATGCCGTTGGCGGTGGCTGATTTTACCCAGCAGCCTTCGATTAGAGTGTTGTTTCCGGTAATAGTGACACCGTTGTCAGTGCCGCCGGCGGCAGTAGTCAGGTAAAAACCGGAGACCTCGACGTTGTCCGATCCGATGGTGATGGTTGGCGATCCGGCCACGGCCGGGGCCAGCTGAAAGGCGTAACCGGCGCCGCGGATTTTTAAATTGTTTTTCGTAATATTTAAAGTTTCGGTAACCGTAGTGGTGCCGCCGCCGGCCGTTGCGAGAGCGAAAATAATATCGCCGGTTCCGGCCGAAGCCAAGGTTTGGGCTTTAGCAAAAGTGGCGACGGCTTTAGCCGGAGTTAAGCCGTCACTGCCGTCACTGCCGCTGGTTGGGTTCCAGTACCAAATACCGCCGACGGATTTATTGCGGCCGCGCAGTGATTCCAAAAGATAGAGGGTGGCGTAGTCAGGATCGGCTTGGATGATCGTCGGCGACGACGATTGGGAAATGACTATTTGGGTAAAGGCGGTGGGTTTAATCGGGTTATTGCTGTAATTATTGATGGCAACTAAGTTGCCGCCGGAGGCGGTGCAGAGAATTGTACTGGGACCAGGCCGGGCTTCAAAAGCGATCCGCCAGTCGTTAATCAGTTCCAGAGTGATGCCGATGTACGAGCCGCCGCCCAGCGGCTGTTTGCCGTAGGCATTGGCGATGGTGGCGTAATCGAGGTTGATCGGCTGTTCTTCGTAGAGCCGGATTTGATTAAGTAAATCCTGAATGGTGATGACGGTTTGGGGAGAGTCAACTTGAATGACCCGTTCGGTTTTAAAAAAGGTTAAAGTGGCCATAACTTATTTTAGGCTAAAAAAATCGAAACGTTTAGTTGCGGTACCAGCCGGTTAGATTTTTTGATGAAATTAACGTCCTGGTTGACTTTAATTGCCAGGTATTTTTTGGGGATTTTAGTTAGTTCCCGGCCGGTTTGGATAAAGGTTTGGTTCACCTCATCCAACTGGAAGTAGATTATTTTTTTCAGGGTTTTGGTTAAATTTAAACCGGAAAGATTGATTATTTTAGAGTACTGATAATAGTCCAGAGGAATCAAACCCCGGTCAATTAGGGCAATAAAAGTAGCGATATTTTTAGCGATGACGGCGCTGAAATTTTTGTCCCGCACCACGTTGGGCGCAGGATTGCTGGAAAAATATTCCAGGAGGTGGCGGTTGACTAAGTGAATTCGGCCGATTTTGTCCCGGCAGAAAAAGACGAGGCTGTGGTTAAACCTAAAAATCGGAGTTAATTGATATTGCTTAAAAATCGGGTTGGTTTGGTTGACTTCCAAAATGTTTGGGTCAGCCGGAATAAAGGCTTTGAGGCGGGGATTAAAAATTCTCAAACCCAAATTTCTAATCAGGGGAACGGAAACAGAATCGTTTTCAGGACAGGATAAAATAAGTTTTTTAGCTTTGATAGCCAGCCGGGGCAGTTTAATTTCACCGAGGAAGGTAAGAAAGTAATCATTGATGCGTTTGAGGTCTTCGGCCGGTTTAGGGGTTTTAATTATGTAATTTGTCATCGGCGTCTTTAATGTCGTTTTCTAAAACTTTAATCATGTTTTGGACCCGCTGCATTTCTTGGTTTTCTTTGGCAATGGCTTCATCAAAGACGCTGATATTTTTCTTGATTTTAACTAGGTATTTTTCCAAATCTTCAATTCCGTAGCGGCGAATCTCTTTAAGATTGTCCAGTTCTTCTTTGGTGACCGGCAAAGTCGGGTCGGTCATCTTTGATTATCCTAAAAAGCTTTTCTTTTTTTTCTTGGCCTTTTCCGCTAATTTTTGGGTGGCTTTGGCGCTAGCCAATTCTTCTTCTTCTTGTTTGTGTTTGAGATATTGATCAATGGTTTTTTTAAGCTGGTTTTCCGATTCTTCCCGAAAAACAACGATACCGGCGCTGTTGCGGGCAATATGGAGAAGCCGTTGGCCGTTTAAAGATTGAGAGAATTCAAAACGTTTATAAATCATAATTTATTTTTAAGTAAAGATAGTATCGGCGGTCCTAATGACGCTGACGGTGGTGGGGTTGGCGCCGACCACGCTCGAATCTTGTTCGAACGGCAAGATATTGCCGGCCTGCCGGGCGCGGACCCGGATATAAATATCCGCGTCAGTGGCCGAGTGGGTGATAATGACCGCTTCGGTGCCGGGAGTGCCGCTGGAGCCGGTGGTTTCGTAGACGTCGATAAACGGCACGTACCAGTAATCCTGCGGCGAGGTGGTGGTGGCCACCGGTAAGCAGTTGAATTTAATGTTGTCAGCGGTGGTTTGGCCGGTAATCGCCGGGGAAATCGTTACATTATTGGCGTCAACTATGGCAGTCACATAAGAAACCGCGTTTGTTTGGGTGACGTTTAAGACTAAATCACCGACCAGGCTGGCGGTGCCGATGCCGGTTTCGGTAATATTAGTGGTGGTCGTGCCGGCGTCGGCGGAAGCGACGTTAGTATAAGCCAGAGTAAAAGTGCTAGCGGTCCAGCTGGAAAACCGCATTCGGTATTCGGTGTTGGCGCTGGTATCCACCAGGCGCAGGGTGCCGCCGGCCGACTTTCCCGGCGAGTCGGTGGTAATCGCCGCGCCCATAACCGCGGTTATGGCGGCTTGGGATTGGACGGTGGCGCTGTACTCGGTTTTATTAATATCGCCGCCGGAAGCGGTTAAGCGGAAAACGGCAATTTTATCTCCAACGCGGGTGTTGCTGACGGTAATCGTGGCCTTGGTAGGGGCGACGCGGACCGTGCCGTTGTCGTCGACTAATTGAAAGTTGTTGGCGTCGCCGGTTTGATAATCGGTTAAAGCTACGCCCGGGGCGCAGAAGAATTTGCCGCCGGCAAAAGTGCCGAATGGAGCCGCGGCGATCGGGGTCACGGCCGAGGCTTCAGAATTTGGAGTAAATGTTCCCGCGGCAGTATCGTCGGTAACAATATTGGCGGTGTCAAAAGTACCTCTGGAATTACGCAGGATGACGATTTTATCGGTCGTGTTGACTTCGACGATTGTTCCTTTAGCGCCGGACGTGGTCTGGGTACAAGTATTACCTTCAGAAAAGGTGCCGGTAATTACCCCGGAATATCTGAGCCTATAGTCAGAACCAACATAGAATTGACCTTGTAAGCCGTCAGTATTGGTAGTGACTGTTTCGCCTCTTCGGGTAATGTATTTTGAGTGTTGATAAACATTGGCCAGGGAGTTTTGATTACAGTCAATGACGATTGAATAGTTTTCCGGGGTGCCGTTTTCGTCAATATCATAGGTGCCGCCGTCGCTCAAACCGCCGTGGACGATTACCGGGGCCGTGCCTAAAGCGGCCGGTCCGGCGGCCGCGGGCGTGCCGGCCGTGCAGGTGGAGCTGGAGCTGGCGCCGGTCACACTGGTATCGCCGTTAGCAAAGTTGGTGATTGGGTCGCCGATTAAATAGTAGGTTAAAATCGGCGAGCCGGTGGTGCCGCCGATTGCCGTAATGACGCCTTTTTTGGCAGTTGAGGCTTTAGAGATCACTTCGCCGACGGTAAAGGGCGCGGATCCGGCCGAGCCGGTAAATGTCCAGAAGCCGGTTTGGTTGTCTAAATCGTTGCCGGTTTGCAGCGGAATCGGGTTCCGGCCGCCGTTGGTTAGGTCGACAATGTAGTAGGAAAAGGTTTTACTATATTGTCGGGCGGCGACGGTGATATAGCCTTCGTCGGTTTCCACCCCTAATTCTTTAACGTTGACTAAAATATCGACGTGGCCGTCGGCCCACCAGTCGGTGGTGTCTTTATAAGCGACTAAATTGGCGCCATTTTGAGAGATATAAAGGTGAGTATTGGCTTCGATCGTACCTAAAGTATAAATGTTAGACCATAAGGATTCGCCGGCCGAAGCGGTTGAAGTCCAGGCAGCGGTGTGGGCATTGCAGGTTAAAGTGCCGGCATCGTCAAAGTCGTTAGTGGCGGCATTGGAATCCGGCCTAATCCAAAGAATACTGCCGGCGCCGGTGCCTTTGACATCCAAAAGCGTACCGGTGTTGGTGCCGATGGTAATATCCAGGCCGATGTCGCCGCTGACAATGTCCGTGTTATTGCAGATGACTTTAATAATACCGGTGTTAGTGGTGGTGACCCGGTCCCAGGAAGCGGTTTTTAAAGCGCCGCCGGTCAAATGCTCGACCGTGGTCCGGTCGACAAACCAGGGGTCTTTATCACCGGCGTCGATGATGCCGATGGTGTACTCGGTCGGGGTTTGGGCAGACATGGGGACGCCGTCGTCCATCTGGGTTAGTTCGTCAAATAAGTCCTGGAGGGCGGAGTAGAGTTGGTTAACTGTCCGGGTGCCGGTGGCCGAACCGGTCCAGACAATCCGTTTTTGCCGGTTTTCAGCGCTGTAATAAATGGTAAAATCGCCAGTTAAAATAGTATCAGACATAGCCGATTATATTCTTCAATATTTCAGTATATGCCTTGGTTTTAGACTGTGTCAAGAGTAATTTTTTCCTCTATAACTTGACAAAAAGTTAAACTATTTGTAAAGTATAACTTGCATATGTTTTTACCCAGGAAAATTTACCCGGCTTTCAGGGATAAAATCCAGACTAATTTAATTACCGGGTTGTTGGGGATGAAGCGGACCGGCAAGACCGTTTTGGTGAAACAAGCTTTAAAAGAAATCAGCAACAAGAATTCACTTTATCTAGCTTTAAAACGGCCGGATAACCGGGAGATTTTCGAACATTCAAATTATGACGCGATCAGGCAGATTTTTATTAATCGGGGCTTGACCTTGGACCGGCCGATGGTAATAGCTTTGGATGACGCGGAATTATTGCCTAATTTAGCTAAGGTGATTGGCTATTTAACCGAGCACCACCAGATAAAATTTGTGTTAATTGGATCGCGGGCAGATAGCTTAGCCGGTTTGGTGGCCAAGCCGTTTGAATTGCGGCCGCTTGATTGGGGAGAGTGGCTGGAATTTAAAGGCATCCCGGCGTTGACAGCTGATTGGCGGCGGGGGAATTTTAATTCCGGCGATTATGACCGGTTAGCGGTTTTTTACGAAGAATATATTAGTTTTGGCGGGTTTCCCCAGGTGGTTTTGGCCGGAGCAGAAGCGGACAAGCGGGATTTACTGTTGGAAATTATCGCCGGCGCAGAATTTTCCAGTGAGAAAAAAATTTATTCTTTGGTGAAGTTGCTGGCCGGGTTGGTGGATGAGCGGGTAGAAATCAGCCAATTGGCCCGTTTGTCCGGGCTGTCCCGGCCAACGGTAACTGACTACTTGAAGAGGTTGGAAAATAGTTATTTGATAAAAACCGTGCCGGTTTATACCAGCGGCGGAGAGCAGGAAATTGTTAAAGCTAAAAAACTGTATTTCAGCGATACCGGGTTAGTTAACACGCTGGCAGAGTTATCAGGCGAGGCGCAGTTTAAAAATACGGTTTATAATCAGTTGTCCGGGCTGGATAAGTGGCAATATTATGCTTTAAAAACCGGCCAGGAAATTGATTTTGTTTCAGATAAACGGCTGGGGATCGGTATCCGAGAGACTCCGACCCGTCAGGATTTTAATTCACTGGTCCGATTGGCAAAAAAAGCTAAAATAACTAAGATCCGGCTGATTGGCCGGCAGCCGTCGCCCCAATTTAATGATTACACTTGGGGCGGGGAGATTGTTTGACAAATATTTTAGGTTAATGTAAGCTGGAAGTAATGAAAAATCTTACCTTTGGCTTATATTCATTAAAAAATACAGTTTTTACTACGCAAGAAATATCTTTAATTATTGGAGAAACAAACTTAAATCGGTTGAAGTCAAAAATCAATTATTTTGTTAAAAAAGGCCGGTTGATCAATTTAAAAAGAGGTCTTTATGCGAAAAACATCGATTTTGAAATTTTGGAGGCGGCCAATAAGATTTTAACCCCTTCATATATTAGTTTGGAAACGGTTCTTCAAAGAAGCGGGATTACTTTTCAGGATTATAGTCACACTATTTTTGTTTTAAGTTATCAAACAAGAGAAATAAAATTGGGAGAATATACGATTAGCTTTAAAAAAATTAAAGACGAAATACTCACTAACTCGAAAGGCATAGTTAACCAAAACGGTTATGCCATTGCCGGCGCGGAAAGAGCTTTTTTGGACAGAATCTATTTATCTAAAAATTATTATTTTGACAATTTAGAACCAATTGATTGGGGAAAAGCTGAAGACTTGATAAAAATATATAACAATAAGGCTATGAAAGGGAGGTTTAGAAAATATGTTAAAGATTTCTACGCATCAATTGATAATGACTAAAATCGTGAAAGAAATTTACTCGGATATTACTATCGGTCCGGCGTTGGGCTTTAAAGGGGGGACTGCCCTTAAATTTTTTTACGATTTGCCCCGTTTCAGCGTAGATTTAGATTTTGATTTGCTTGATGAATCTAAAAAAGACCTGGTTTTTAAAAAAATAACTAAAATCGTTAATAAATATGGCGTTTTAAAAGAGGGCAGGGAAAAATATTTCACTTTGTTTTGGCTGTTAAGTTACCAAAAAGGATTGAATCATTTGAAAATCGAGATTTCCAAGAGAAGCGCTGGAAATCAGTATGAGATGAAAAATTATTTAGGCCAGCCGGCATTAGTAATGAAACCAGAGGATATGTTTGCCAACAAATTAACCGCCCTTTTGGATAGAAAGAGATTGGCCCATAGGGACATTTTTGACATTTGGTTTATGTTAAATAATCATTGGGATTTAAATGAAGCTTTATTGAAATTGCGGACTAAAACAGAGCCAAAAAAATACCTGCAAAGATGCCTTAATTTACTGGAGAAAAAACCGCCAACTAATATTTTAGACGGCATGGGGGAGCTGTTGGACAATAAGATGAAAGCCTGGGTGAAAACCAAATTGATCCAGGAGACGATTTTTTTGTTAAAATTAAAGTTATAACCTATGGCCACAACTTACGTAAAGAATCAACTAAATACAAAGATTCAGGTTCGTGATTTTTTACTCTACACTACCCCCAATGGAAAAGTAGAGGTGGAGATATTTCTTCACAATGAAAATGTTTGGTTGACTCAGGTGAAGATTGCGGAGCTTTTTGGGGTTCAACGACCGGCAATAACAAAGCATCTGAAAAATATTTTTGAGACGAACGAACTAAAAGAAAATTCAGTTAGTTCCATTTTGGAACATACTGCCAAAGATGGCAAAAAGTACAAAACCTTATTTTACAACCTTGATGCAATTCTATCTGTTGGCTACAGGGTAAATAGCCGGCAAGCAACCCTTTTTCGTATTTGGGCAACGGAAAGACTGAAAGAATACATTATCAAGGGTTTTACGATGAATGATGAAAAACTAAAAGACCCGCATAACATTTTTGGCAAGGATTATTTTGAAGAACAGTTGGCAAGAATCAGAGACATCCGTTCGAGCGAACGGAGGTTTTACCAAAAAATTACCGATATTTATGTCCAATGTAGTCTGGATTATGATCCAAACGAAGAAATAACCAAACAATTTTTTGCTACAGTACAAAATAAACTACATTTTGCTATATCTGGTCAAACCGCTGCAGAAATTATTTATCAACGAGTTGGAAATAAAAAACCATATTTAGGTCTAACCACTTGGAAAAACGCGCCCAAAGGATTGATCCGAAAAACAGACGTTATCATTGCTAAAAACTATTTAGACGAAAAAGAGCTGGATAAATTAAATAGGATTGTCACCATGTATCTGGATTATGCGGAGATGCAAGCTAAAAAAGGAATTGCGATGAAGATGAAAGATTGGGTAAAAAAGTTAGACGTCTTTTTACAGTTTAATGAAGAAGATATTTTGCAAGATAAAGGGAAAATTAGCCATGAAGTGGCAATCGCCTTAGCAGAAAATGAATTTGAAAAATACCGTAAGAAACAAGATAAAAACTACATCTCTGATTTTGACCGGGAAGTAAAAAAGCTGTTAAAAATTTCAAAAAAAGCATTAAAATAAATTCATGGCTACATTTACATTAACTGCAAATACTAACATAGACGCTCTGACTTCTAAGGCGGGTGGCGATACTTATAATACTGCCGGGTATATTTTAACTATTGATCAAGATAGCCGGGTGGGACTAAATCAGACAACGAGCGCAACTCTTGGACCGATTACCATTACCGCGGCGACTGGTGGAAAATGCAATATCGACGGTACGGCTATTTGGATGATTCCTTACACAGGCGGTTCGGGAAATGTTCCGGCTTGGAATACGGTTATTACCAACAGCACCGGCAGCGGTAAGTTGATTGGCGTTCATTCCGCGCTAACGGCGGCTTCCACGGCAACAGGAGCAGCCATGCCGGCGGCCGGATTTATCCGTGTCAAGCAAAAAACCGGGGCTTATGCCGCCGGGGCTTTGGCGGGAATTACCGCTACGGCTTCTGATGCCGGCCGCGTTGGTTGGCTGGAAATAGTCGGGGACGAGGCTTCGACAATCAACGCTAACCGGTTGGGCGAAGTTAATATTACCGGCGCTTGGTTTTCGCTCGGCACAACCAGCGGCGCGTCGAATCAGACACTTCAGATTCCCAATAATGGACTTTTGCGTTACGCGGCCGGAGTTTTTATTGAAAAAACCAGCGGCCAGGCCGACTATGAGTTTTACCCTAATGCCGGCACGACTACTACCACCGGTACCGAGGCAACCAGAGGCAAAGTAGTTTGGATTGATAACACGGGACTGGTGCGTATCGGTAATTCCGGGGCGGCGACTAATGGCTATACCCCGGCCTCGGGATTAGCTGTGGTAATCGGTAATGTATTTCTTGAAAACTGTACAACTGCCGCAAGAACTGCCAATGTAATTCCCAACGCTACTATTGCCACGCGTTATGATTTTACCTGTACCGGCGGCGGCGTAGTCAATATCGATAAATGCAACTCGGCTTGGTATGGGTCATTTTCTCAAGGATATTCGATTCAAATTACCAATAGCGGATTCGTGGACGGTATTTTATTGTCAGAATGTGCCACCGCTATTACCTGGTCAAAAGTCGGGGTTGGTAATAAACCAACAACGGCTCTTTTAATGTCACCACTGACAATGACTCTAAATTTTGCCGGCGGAACCTTGACCGATTGCGTCTGGGCGAGAGTATCTCAGGCCGCTTCCGGCGCGCACACCAACACCCTGACAGACATTACGGGCTTTACTTTTGTAAGGGACACTATCCGGGCTAATACTATAAAAGGTAATGCTACAACTTATGCAGTTAATGGCACGCGGTTAAAGCAATGTACCTGGACCAATCCCAATATTATTCAAGGTCCGATGGCTTTTATAACCTGTGACGGGATTACCACGACTGATGTAGTGTATGCGAATGCGGTAAGCGGTACCACGGTCACTACCTATGCCACTTATGTATGGATGCTCTCGGCCAACACGATTAACTGTACTTTTACCGGTTTGACCTTACCGGTGACCAATACCCATCCATATACCTCACTTCTTTATATGACCACGGGGTGCGCGAATATTAAGTTGCGCAATATTGGCACGAGAGCCGTTCCCTTAACTTTTGGCAGCGCTAACATTTGCGGACTGATTTATACCATACCTGCCGCTGGAGCTTGTTTTGATATCAAAATCCAGCGGGTTTACTGCAGTAATACCAGAACCGGGATCATGACGGCGGACAACTCCTCTAAAGATATTACCGAAGAAAATGTTTGGGGTGATTATGCGGACGCGGTTGACGTGATGGCGGTCCTTAATTTATCTCGCAAAGGCATGGGTGGGACCGGGGCCTTGACCGCCCAAACTTCAGTATATGGCACGCACTGGAGAGACGGTTTTACCTCGACTACGGCCGGCAGGATTGCTATTCTCATGAACGAGGCGTCGGCTGATACCAGCGGACAAGTGGCCTTATTAAACGGGGCCGCTTTCACTTCGGCGGGCGGACTGTATATGCCGGTGATTGGCCACAGCGTCACTTTTACGACGCCAAACTATATTATTGGCCACACCGGATTTTCCAATACCGCTTTGGTAATGGCGGGCGGGACAGCGACCAACTACACCTATAAATATCAAATAGATAAAAATGACGGGAATGGATACAGCGCGTTGTCAGCCGGTTATACGGCCACAACTCTTGGAACAGCTTTGAATGGTTTGACCGGAATAGATGCCAGTCTCGGTTTTAAACTGAAATTAGAAATCACGACGAGTACGACTAACGCCACGGCTATCACCAGCGTTTATCTGACAACCATTTCAACTACGACCGCCCAGGATTATCAATACCCCTTGGATTTAGCGACGATTACCTTAAATAACGTGGTGGTGGGTTCGACCTACGAAATTTACGATGAGACCTCCGCGGCTATTTTGGCCATCGGCACCGCCAGTCTTTCCACGGTAGTGGTTACCGGCGTGGCGACCAACAGCGACGTGATCCGGGTAAGGGTGAGAAAAGCCACGTCGGCGCCTAAATATGTGCCGTTGGAGACTTACACCAGCATTACCAATTTGGCGGCCAGTGTCTATGTCAGCCAAATCGCCGACGTGATTGCTTAAAACTTGACTAATTTAAAGTGATAGTTTAAAATGGTCATATATGAAATATATTCCTAGGTTTATTGAACCGGTTATCTGGGAATCGAGCCAGACTTTTAAGGTGGTGTTTTTAGGCGGGCCCCGGCAGGTAGGGAAAACAACAGTTTTAAAAAAATTAGCCGAGAATAAAAAATTCAGCTATATTACTTTGGATGATTTAAATCAAAGGGAATTAGCCCAAAAAGATCCGGCTTTATTCCTGCAGCAATTGCCTTTACCGGCTATCATTGACGAGGTGCAATATGCCCCCGAGCTTTTTTCCCAGATAAAAAAAATTGTTGATCAGTCGGGCAAAAATGGGCAATTCTGGTTGACCGGTTCACAGCAATTCAGCTTAATCAGAAATATCCAGGAGTCTCTTGCCGGAAGAGTGGCAGTATTAAATATTCTTGGTTTATCGATGGCGGAAAAAAATCTGGACCGGATGTCCGGTAAATACCCATTTGGCGGTATTTACCGAAAGCCTAAAATAAATGATCTATTCAGAGATATTTTTGCCGGCGGCTTTCCCATATTTCAATCAAAACCGGTCCCAAACCGGGAAGTATATTTTAATTCTTATATCCAAACATATTTGGATAGGGATTTGGTGGGAATTTTCGGGGTGAATAAAACCAGTGAATTTAATCGTTTTATCCAGGTTTGTGCGGCCAGAACAGGCCAGGTATTAAATATTTCGGATTTAGCCAGAGATAGCGGGGTATCTCCCACCACTGCGGTTGAATGGTTGGGTATTTTGGAAAACACCCGGCAAATTTATCTATTAAGGCCATATTTTCCCAACGTTACCAAAAGAATTATCAAATCACCCAAGCTTTACTTTTTGGATACCGGACTGGTTGCATATCTGACTAAATGGGGGACCCCGGAAGCGCTTCAAGCCGGGGCGATGCCGGGCGCGTTTTTTGAAACTTACATAATTTCTGAGATTATCAAAAGCTATCTATTTAGAGGGAGAGAACCAGCAATTTATTATCTTAGAGACAAAGAAGGGCATGAGGTTGATTTAGTCATCGAGGACAACGGGCTTAATCTAATAGAAATTAAATTATCCGCGTCGATCAAAGATGCTTTTGCCGTAGGGATGAATTATTTTACTAAAAAGTCAACTAGATTTGTCAGTCAGACTGTAATATCTTTAGTGGATAACAAAATTGTTGCAAAAAATAAAGTTAATTATATTCCCTACACCGCTATCAATTGATTCCGGCGGTTTTTAATCTTCTTCATCGTCAAACGGATCGGAAGCGGCAGTCATTTTTTGGCTGACGTTTTGGGCTTGGTTGTTTACCCAGGCTTGACTAATCGGTACTTGACATACATAAAAGTCCAGCGCGTGTATTGTTCTAATACAAGGTTAAATGGTATTTACTACGTAAGTGCTACTTCGCCAGACAACTCATCTACGAGAATTACGTTTGAAAATGTGTTTACAGATTATGCTGACGGCGCTGATTTAAATAATATGTTGAATTTGACCCGTAAAGGTATTGGCGGCGTTCCGGCCCTCACGGCCGCGACCAGTATTTACGGAACCCACTTTTTTGACTGCCACACTTCAACTACTGCCGGAAGAATCGTTATTATAATGAATGAAACTACCTCGCTGACAAGTTCACAAGCGACTTTATCCGGCGGGGCGGCTTTTACCAGCGCCGGCGGTCTGTATATGCCAACGGTTGGTCAAATAGCCGTCTTTACCATACCCGAATACATTATTGGATATACAGGATTTACTAATACGGCTGGAGTCATGGCCGGAGGAACAGCCACTAACTATACTTACCGTTATCAAATAGATAAAAATGATGGCAACGGATTTAGCGCTTGGTCGGCAAGTAAAACAGCCACCACGCTGGGAACGGCGTTAAGCGGTGAAGCCAGTATAAGCGCCGTTAATGGTTTTAAACTGAAATTAGAAATCACGACGAGTACGACTAACGCCACGGCTATCACCAGCGTTTATCTGACAACCATTTCAACTACGACCGCCCAGGATTATCAATACCCCTTGGATTTAGCGACGATTACCTTAAATAACGTGGTGGTGGGTTCGACCTACGAAATTTACGATGAGACCTCCGCGGCTATTTTGGCCATCGGCACCGCCAGTCTTTCCACGGTAGTGGTTACCGGCGTGGCGACCAACAGCGACGTGATCCGGGTAAGGGTGAGAAAAGCCACGTCGGCGCCTAAATATGTGCCGTTGGAGACTTACACCAGCATTACCAATTTGGCGGCCAGTGTCTATGTCAGCCAGATTAGCGATGCGATTGCTTAATGTTTGACAGAGTTCATTAATTAGTATATATTTGTCCTAATTATGGTAACGTTATCAATAAGTCAAATAGTTAAGAAACTTTCTTTGAAAAGCATTCCTTTTTTTAGCTTAAATGAATTGGGGGGAATTTTAGCGATTAATAATCGGCAAACTTTATACAAAAGAATTCAACGGCTGACCAGGAATAAGATTTTACAAAAAGTGATTAAAGGCAAATATTATTTTACCTTAAAAGCGGTTGACGATTTTTCGATGGCCAATTTTTTGTATCAACCGTCGTATATCTCGATGCAGTCGGCCTTATCATTTCATTCAATAATGACCGGTTTTTCTTATCAAATTACATCGATTGGTATTAAAAAATCTAAAAATTATATAATTGACGGAAAAGATTTTATTTATTCAAAAATTGACCCTAAGCTTTTTTGGGGTTGGGAGAAAAAAGCGGATTTTTTAATTGCCAGGCCGGAAAAGGCGCTTTTAGATTATGTTTATTTTGCTTCGAAAGGGTTGGCTAATTTGGACTGGGAAGAAATAGATATAACCAGGCTGGAGAAAAAAATACTTTTAAAATGGGCTAAAATATACGGGCAGACAATATATAGAGAAATTAAAAAACACCTATGATCACCACAGATCAAATTAAAGACTTATCAATAATTTTTCAGATGGATGAATATAGTATTTTTAGAGAATATTTGCAATTAGTTTTCTTGAGTTATTTATATCAGGAAAAAGAAGCCAGCAAGATTATATTTAAAGGCGGAACAGCTTTAAGGCTTCTTTTTGGCTCGCCTAGGTTTTCAGAGGATTTAGATTTTTCCACAAATTGCCAGGATTCACAAATTACCAGACTTTTAAAAAAGATTGTAGGAAAAATTAGCCGAGAGCTTCCAAATATAAAACTTGACCCATTATATAAGGGAAAAGAGGGGATTCGTTTTAGAATTATCTATAACAGCAGTGAATTCAAATATCCGTTGAGTATTAGGCTGGATTTTCACCAACAAAAAATAATCAAAAACAGGCAAATTTCGACCTTAACCACCCGGTTCCCGGTGATGATTTTTCCCCAAATATTTCATCTTTCAGAGGAGAGAATTTTAAGCGAAAAATTTAAAGCCTTAGAATTTCGGCAGAAAGGCCGCGACATTTTTGACATTTGGTGGTTACTTTCAAGAGGCATACGGACAGGAAAATTAAAAGACCAAATTATTAAAAGATTAGAATCAATTCCCCAGACAGTATTAGTCAAAGATTTAGGAAAATTTTTACCAAGAGGCCAAAAAAAGATAATTCCTGTTTTACAGAAAGAAGTAATTAACTGGCTTTTGATTAATCGTCGTTCTCGTTTTCGTCTTTAGCAAACGGGTTGGGGGCGCTGGAAATTTTCTGGTGAGCGGAGTGGATTAAGCCCTGGAGGAAAAAAATCAGCGTGGGTAAAAGCAGAGCCATGCCGGAGAGAGATAAAGACAGCGACCATTCCAGGGGGACCATTTTGGCGCCGGTAATTACTTCCTGAAGCGCATAAAGCTGGGCCAAGCCGGAGAGAATTAAGAGGGTGGCAACTTTAGCATAATGGGCCGGGCCGAAAAAAGAGAAGAGCCATAAAGGGAGAATAAATAAGGCCAGGCCGCGGATAAGAATAATGGCGGTGGTAAAAGGAAATGTTTGCCAATATTCGGCCCTGAGGAAAGCGTACGGCGAGGTCAGGTTGATAGTCAGAGGTTTAACACCCGATTGCAGGACGTAAGCCAATAAAAACAGACCGGCGATGATTAATAAAATATATTCTTTACCTATTTTCATAAGTTTAATTATAGCAGCCATTCATAAATCGGTATTACCGGAACCGATTGTTGATTAAGATAAAGGCGGCTGGTTTCCGCCTCGGTTAAAATCAGGCCGCGGCTGTTTTTGATTTCTTTCATGGCTTCAGCCAGAGCTTGGGTTTCCCTGGTTTGAGTTTGAGTATCAGTCAGGCTGCGGCAAACCTGGATAAAAGTTTTGTTACGCGGCAGGTAAAAATCAACTTCATGGTTGGCGGCGGTTTTATAGTAGTAAATATTTTCCCGATTTTCCCGGCAAAGTTGAAGAAAGACAATGTTTTCCAAAAATTTTCCCCGGTTTTGGGAAAAAGAAAAAGATACGGTTTTAATCAATCCGGTATCGATGCCGTAAATTTTTTTATTGGCGATTTGCTGTTTTTTAACGGAAAAAGCGTAGCGGTTGACGGCAAAAATTAACCAACTTGCCTGTAAATATTCGATGTATCCGGAAACAGTATTGACGCTGCCCAGCTGCAGCAGCTGTTTAAGTTTATTGTAAGAAATCAGCGAGGCGATGTTGCTGAAAAGATAAAAAGTCAACCCTCTTAAAGATTTGATATCGGTAATTTTGTATCTTTGGGCGACGTCCCGGTTAAGAATATCGTCGTAAAGCGTTTTTGCCAAAGGCAGTTGGGGGTATTGCAAGACTTGGGGGATACCTCCGTTTTGTAAGTAGGCGGCGAAAGCTTTTTTTAATCCGCCCTTTTGGACGGTGGTGAGCCGGGTTAAATTCGGGCGGGGAATTTTCCGGAAACGCAGGTATTCATCAAAGGAGAAGGGAAATAGTTCGACCGGCAAGTAGCGGCCGGTCAATTTTGTGCCCAGTTCCCGGGAAAGAAGCGCGGCATTGGAACCGGTAATATAAAATTTATATTTTCCTTTGGCCATGCGGTTGATAAATCTTTCCCAGCCGGCAATATTTTGAATTTCATCAAAAATAAATACCTTTTGGTTGCCAAAAAGCTCGATGAGCAGTTCATGAAGCCGGGCAAAATCCGCAGCGGAAAAAGCTAAAAACCGCTCGTCTTCAAAATTAACATAGAAATAATTTCCGTTAGGATAAAACCGGCGGGCCAATTGGGCCAATAGGGTGGATTTTCCGGCCCGGCGCAACCCGGAAATAATGACCGGAAACGGCGTTTTAACGTACCGGGCGACTACCGTCAACAGGTTTCTGGTTGTGCCTGGGTTTTGGTTTATAAATTCCTGTTTTTGTTCGATTAGGGCGAGGCGGATTTGTTCGAAAGATTTCATTGGTAATGAGAATATATCACCAAAAGCTTTCATTGTCAATGAAAGCTTTTTAGTGCCATTTTTTCAAGTGTTGGCGGTAAAAAGACAAAATGATAAGGCCGAATACGCCACTCAGGGCGAGCCCGACGGTTAACATGGTCTTGGGAAGATTTTCCTCAGTCGCGGTCAAGCTAAACGACGGTTTGGCGGTGACCACGATCGTCCAGGGCGTATTGCCGACGCTGATATATTTTTTGGTTTGCAGGAATTTGGTGTCAGTGATGGGGTTAAATTCCGGGTCAGAGTCAAACAAGACATGTTTAGGAGTGTTATGGCCATTGTCATAACTGCCGTGATAAACAACAAAATCAAGGTCCGGCAGGGGATTTTGCCGGCCGAAAATGGCTTTGAATAACTCGTTATCCCGGAAAACAATGACTAAAAAACCGACCAGTTGGCGTTGTCGTTCGATAATGCTTTCGGGAGTTATACTATCAGCGTAGAGTGGTGCCGCCAGAAACATTCCCGACCGGTTGGTCGTAATCAGCGCCAGCGGGTCAGAAGCAGCGATCCGTCCGGTGTCTCTAATTTGCTCAAAAAAAGCTTTCCGCTGCGGATCGGTATTATGGTCAAAACCCAAAGCTGCTTCCCGGTCCGCCAAGGGTTTGATGTAGGTGGTGATAATTTTTTCATTGGCCCGTTTAATAAACGCCACCGAGGAAATGCCGGGAAAATCATTGAGAAGATTGAGCGAGTCCAGATACAGGTTAAATTTTTCCCGGGTGACGGCTTGATTATTTCCGATCCAGAATGCCTGCAAGCCGCGCAGAGCGTTAACATGGTTGAGCATTCTTTCTTCAATCCATTGCTGGATTTTTTCGGCGTCCTGGTTGAAGATTTTTAGTTTTTCCCGGGTGAGAATGTTTTTCGAAAGTTTATAGCCAGATAGAGTCGTAATGACTCCGATGATCAGCATTAGAGTTAGGATAATCAGGAATTTTTTATCTCTTTGGTGTTTATTCGATTGGTTAAAAGATGTCTTCAAAGTCGTCATAAGCGAGAGAGCTTCGGTCGCTCCAATTGGCGGCAAAACTGCTGCTGCCTTTAAAATAGCGGTAATCGCCGGTATTGCCGCCGCTAATAGTTTCCCTTTGAATGTACCACGCGCCATTTTTATTAACATAACCAAAATAAAGATAGGTGCCGCCGGAATCGTCGAGTTGGGCGATTTTGTAGCCATCGGTTGGTTGTTTTTCCGCCGGGTCAATCGCCGCGCCGGCCGAGTCCTTTAAGGCCACTGTGCCCGGGCCGGGCATGGAGCCGAAAAACGTGGCCTGAGCTTCTTTGGACACGAGAGACATAAAAAATAAAGAGAGACCGGTCGAGCCGATGAGTTTTAAAAACAGCCGCCGGTCGCGGTCAGAAATACCTGCCTGTTCTTGAATCACCTCGCCACTAATTGATTTTTGGAAAGTTACCGGCTCGATTCTTGGCCCGAGCTTGGTTGGCCGCCGTTGTAATTCCAGGCCAAAATGATAAATTAGCGGTAATAACAGGAGAGAATAGATTATTCCCGGAGCAGATTCGACTGATTTTAAACTGGTGAATTCCAAAACCAGAATCAGGATTAAATTATACAGGAGCAAAAATTTTAAGAGCATATTTTAGGGTAAGGGGCTTAAAATTGCGGGCGGGGCGCCGGTAAAAGAGCCGGCCATGGCGATTAGAAATAAAATCAGGCTTAATCTAAAGGCAAAGTTGGGTTGGAATAAAAAGCTGGTAAAGGAAAAAGCGGTTGATGGCTGTAAGAGAGGCGGGGTAAAGCGGCGATTTTTAATGGTTTGGCGGTAAGCGGCGAGGAAGAAATATAAGTTTAAGGGGAGAAGTAATAACAGGGTGGAAAGGTTAGTGATGGCGCTGACAGTAATCAGCAAGGTGATAAGACAGCCATAATAAAGCCTGATAGTGCGATTGATCAATTTTGGCGGCGTAGATAGCCTCCTTCCTGATAAGCTAAAAGTAAGGCAATAGCCACAAAAATTAAGCGGCTTAATTGAACATCAAACAATATTAATAAAAGGCTGATCATGATTAATAGCCGGATAAATTTAAGGGGCAGGGATCGGGAAGTCTTTGTTGAGGCAGGCCGGGTTTCGGCAGTGGATAGTTGGGTGCCTAAAAATTCTTCCAGGGAGGATTGGGGAATGCGGAATCGGCCTTGTTCGGCAGTGCCGCGACTGGCCTTTAGCCGGCCTTCGTTTAAGTATTTGTATAAAGTGTTGGTGGAACAACCAATGATGGCAGCAGCTTTTTTGACAGTGTATAAATTCATGGCAGGCCTTGGTTTTTACAAGTTTTTACCAATTGAATTTATTGTATTGGGCTATTTTGATGCTGTCAAGGGCTAGGAATTATTGCTTCCAAATTCACCCAGCCAAAATTGGTCGAGTTAAAGATTATTTTGAAGAAGCCTTGCTCAAATTCCAGATACGGGTAGATGTTATTGTAGTCTGCGGTTCCGATGATTTGGCTATTTAAATTAGGTTCGGCATAGATTTTAGCCGCATTTTGACTGGTAATGATGATTGAACCAAGGACAAAATCGGTTGAAGCCGGCGTCTGGGTTAAACTTGGGGCAGGGATTAAGATTGGGCTTGGCATCAGGCAAACCGGACATTCGGGTTGGCTTTTTGGCCAAAGAGAGAGCTTAAAAGCAAATAGTCCCAAGAGAGATAAACAGAAAACTACGATTAGCATTCGAAGCGACCAGATTGATTCTGAGGTTTTTCGCGGATCAGTTAAGTTAATCCAGGCCAGGGCGACTAAGGGCGTGATTACAATCAAATTGGCGGTGCGGACCGGGCCATTGAGCAGCAGCAGGCTGGAAAGAAAGATAACGGTAGCGGCAATTAAAGTATAGACTTGGTAAATCACTCTTAAATTTTTGGGCATGTAATGTTATTATAACAGCATGAGTGAGTGCCTTTTTTGCAAAATAATTAAAGGGGAAATTCCCTGTTATAAAATTTACGAGGATGATGGGTTTTTGGCGTTTTTGGATATTTTTCCTAAAACTGAGGGGCATACTTTGGTGATCCCGAAAGTTCATACCGAATGGGTGTGGGATGTAAAAAATTTAGGAAAATATTTTGAAACGGTGGGGAAAATTGCGAGGCATTTAAGGGAGAAAAATAACGGGAACATGGTGCGGAGTTTGGTGTACGGGGTGGAAGTAGCCCATGCGCACGTACATTTAATGCCGGGGCAAGAAAATAATCTTAGCGGGAAACAGTTATCCGGCGCTGATTTGGAAAAGATTCGGCAACGGTTGACAATGATAAAATAATCAATCTGGCGTGAGATTTTTTGGCTAAGCGTTGAAAATAAGCAATGGTGCGGTCGGCCCATTCAATAACGCAAACGGTTTTAGGAAGCAGTCGTTTTTCCAGGTTTAATAAAGCCAGTTCTTCGGGATTTTGGATCCGCCAGGTGTCCAGGTGGAGAAATTTACCGCTAATTTTATGGCGGTTAAAGCCATATTCTTTTTCCAGAGTGTAAGTTGGGGAGGTAATCGGTTGGTTAATTTGCAAGAATTTGCCGATGCCTTTGGCAAACTGGGTTTTGCCGGCGCCAAGGTTGCCGATGAGTAAAAATAGGAGCGGGTGGGTTTGAAGCTGTTTCCAGTTTTTAAGCATCAGAGTTTTAGCGAGATTGATGGTTTCCTGGGGGGAATTAGTGATCACACACCGGGAGTGTGATAGGGTAATTTTCCCCTGACGGAGAATCAGGGGGTCGTCCAGGGTGGTATCGACAATGGTGGAAACCGGCCGGAAAGGGAGCTGGCCAACGTCGATGATTAAATCAATGAGTTTTTGCTGTTTTTTGGAAGTATATTTTAAAAGTTGGGGGATGGAGTACGGTCGGGGTTTATAGGAGACGTTGGCGGAAGTGGCGGTGATGGGTTTGCCAAAAGATTTTAAAAGCTTATGGACCAGGGGATAATCGGGAATCCGAATAGCTAGAGTGCCGGTTTCGGATTCAATGCCGGTGGCAACCCGATGTCTGGCGCGGGAGACAATGGTTAAGGGGCCGGGTAGGAATTTGGTGTATAAGTTTACAGCAGTAGTATTTAGTTTGACATATTTTGAGGCCATAGTTTTATCGGTAACGGCGATGGATAAAGGTTTGCCTTCGCGCCGGGTTTTGTAAGCTAAGAGTTTATTGACAGCCTGGGGATTGGTGGCATCCACGCCGGCGCCATAGCAGGTTTCAGTCGGGAAAATTATCAGGCCGCCGGCTTGTAAAATTTTAACGGCTGAAGCAATTTGGTCCATTATTTAAGATTGATGCTGTAGAGATTGGGAGGTAGGTTGGTGCCGCCGTTTAAGGAAGCTAAAATTATCAAGCGCGAGCCGTTAGTGGAGGGGTAGGCAAAACCGGCGCTAAACGGGCCGGCATAAACTACATGTTGGTTGGTAGCGTCATATTCAGATACAACTATTTTGCTGTCTTCGACGATTAGGATGTGGCGGGAATCAGGATACCATTGGATAGGTTGAGAGGAAATCGGTGAGTAAGCGGCAGCCAGTTCAAGTAATTTCTCGTGGATAGTGGTGGTTTTCGGTTTCGGGGAAGGCTGGGGTGCGTCAGCCAAGTAAAAATTTTTATCTTCCTGGAGGTCGTAAATATAAATTTGATTGGGTTTTAAGGTTCTGGTTTCAGTTTGGGTAGAACTGGCCGGTAAAGGCGGAATTAATTCTTGAGGAATAGTTGTTTCGGCGGTGGCGGCATACATCATCATCTCGTCATCAGGAGAAAAATAGACCATTTTAGCGGACTGAGTGGCTAATGTTTGCATAAATTCAGGTAAAGCGATTAATTGTTCGTGGATTTTTTTATCAGCCAAATCCTGCCATTCCTGGTATGTTACCGGCAAACGGGCAGTAACATCCTTCATGTTGGCAACGTCATTAAAGCCGGAAGCGTTTAATAAAACGTTGATTTCATCAGTTTGGCCGGAATTTAAGGTGGCGAGAATTTGCGAAGAATCAGGCGACCAAATTAACCGGGCGCGGTTAAAGTCAAATTTGCCTGACTGACGGGTAATTTGCACTGGGTCGGCGGAGTTAAAGGAAAAAGTCCGGTCCTGCAAATCCAGAACATACAAACCATTTTTGGATTCCGTGGTGGCATTTTCGACCGCAAAGACAATTTTTTGGCCGTCAGGAGCAGGGGTAGGGTTTAAGGCCCCGGAAAAGGTCAGGGGTTTGAGGTTGGGAACTGAAGGGAATAAGCGGACATTGGTTTGGGTGACCAATTCCGGAGTGAGACGCAAAGTTTTCTCCCAAGGAATGTAGCCGTCTAGAGCGATTTTAATTTTATATTCTCCGGGCGGCAAGTTTAGCGTGTCGTCAGTGGCGGTAGTTAATTTGTCGTTAATAAAAACGCTGGCGCCTTTCGGGGTGGAGTTGGCGGATAAAAGCCCGGTGCCCTGGAGAGCTTTATTGGCTAAAGAGGGGCGGTAGCCTTTGGCGATTTTAATGGCGAAAAAAATGCCGCCGGATAAGGCTAGAACAAAGAGAATTAAAATTAGCAATCGTGGAGAACGGCGCATAATGGTATTATAACATTATGGAAATGGGAGCGGACCAGGAACAGCAGTTTTTTGAGGATACCCCGTCTCTCGCGAAAGGCGGGGTTCAGGCTCAGGAAAAAGAGAAGGTTTCTTTTTTGGCCAAAATTCAAGAGAAAGCGACGGCAAAAGTAGTGGTGTTAGCGATTTTCGGCGGTTTAATTTTATTGGGTTTTGTGATTACGATTATTGAACAGTTAGCGCCGAAAAAGACGGCTAACCAACCGCAACAGGAAGTGTTTACGCCAATGGAAGTGGAGAAAAAACCCGGTCGGATGGCGTGGATTTTTTACGATGATACCAATAAAAATAATGTGTTTGATTACCAGGAGGCTTTATTTAATGATATTTCCGTGTCGATCAGGCGGGCGGGCGATACCCAAACTTTGCGGACAGTGCCGAGCGGAGCGGATGGGGCAGTGGTAATCGACGGTTTGGCAGAAGGGGATTATGAAATCCAGTTTGTTAATTACGAATTGGAAAATAAAGAGACGGCGGAGGATTTTAAACGGTTAAATTATTACCAATTGGTGGAACCGGAAAAGCAAAATCTGGAATTTTTGCCGAGCGAGTGGAAGAAAATCAGTTTAGCTAAAGAGGGTTATTCGGTTAAGGTCGGAATAAAGCGGTATCAGCCGCCGAGCGTGCTGGTGCTGGCGAGCGGCGAAGGAGTGAGTTTTTACGATCCGTTGAGGGCCAGAGTAATTGGCCAGAGCAATTTAAACGAGGCCGGGAAGCATCAGTTCAAGTTGCAAGGGGAGGAGCTGTTTTACATTAAATTAATCGACCGGCAAGTAAAAAAATATGCTTATTCCAGCCAAGTGGCAGCAGCAGTAATTGAGCCGGTTTATGATGTGCCGGTAGATAATTACAAACTAAGCGAGGCTGGTAATTTGGTAGTGTATAAATTGGATAATGAGCTGCGGTTTTGGGGAAAAGATGAAACTTGTCAAGAAGGGGCGATTATTTTGGACGGAGAGAGGTTGGATGTTAAGGCCGGGCCGGAACTCAGCTTAAGTTTTTGGGGAAATCAGCGGTTTATTTTTTTAGGCAAAGGCCAGGAAACAGGCTGGCGATTGTACGAGGTTCAGTGCAAAGAGGTTAAACCGTTAAGTTTAGAAGTTGAACCAACAAGTTTTGGGTTTTTGGAAGAGCAAGCGCTGTTTTATTCTGATGCCGGCGGGAGTTATTTTTATAATTTAAAAGAGGGGACTAAGTTAAAATACACGGCGTTGGGGACGAGCGCCCAGGCGATAATTTCCCCGGATAAAAAATACGTGGCGGGGAAAGTCGGGGATAATTGGATCGTGGTGGATTACCCGGCGGTAAAGCAAAGCAACGTCGAAAAACATTATGTAATTCCGGAGGGCGGGGAGATAACTTTTTCCGGGGATGAAATTTTGGTAAATAAAAGCAAGCGTTGCCAAAGCGACGGGGATTGCGGGGAGATTGAGAGGATTAGTTTGCAGGGGAATGGGGCGTGGAGCTTGGTGGAGAAAATTGACATCAAAGACGTTCAGGTGGAGAAGATTTTAGGGGAAATAAGGCTTTAGTTAATTATCACCCAGTCGAGGGAAGAATCGGAATTAAGTGGGTAGTTTAGGAAAACAGTGAATTCTTTTTTAGCCACATCTTTGGTGACCCAGTATTTGGTGGCGGGTTTGTAGTCGGAGCTAAAAGTGAGGATAATTTGGGATTGGGGAGTGATTTTGGGGCTGGAAACAACAGTATTATTGGTGCCGGCACTGATGGTGGCGAGGCCGCTATTTAAGATGTTGAGGCGGGAAAAGACGGCGGATTGGCTGGAAATAGTGGCAATGGGTTCGTTAATATCGCTGTAAATTAAGATGCCGCTGCTGCTGGCAATATTGATGTTTAAAGTTTGGTCGAGGGGCGGTTTGATTTCGGCCACGGTGACTGAGCCGGTAATCTTGAGGTTTCCATTGATGGTAACCAGCCCGGTTTCGTCCAGGGTAATTAAGCCGGCTAAAATAGAGTGGACGTTAAGGTCGTTAGTGACTTTAAGGTCGGTTAAGGTGGTTTGGCCGAGAACAGCCAAATAGTCGCTAAACCAGCCGATTTTGGCGTCCAGGCCATCCAGAGACAGATAGCCGGAGTTGGTAGCAATTGGGGTTTGCAGTTGGATTAAGGCGGCAGACTGTGAGGCTTCCGGAGAGGGGATTTCCACACCCGGTGTGTTTGAAGATTCCACACCGGGTGTGAGGGGCAAAAGCGCAACAATAGCTTCTTTTAGACCGGTAATTGCCGAGGCGTCGATAGGGGTGGCAGTTAAAGGCGAAAGCGCCTGGGTGGCTAAAACTTCGGTGGCCACGGTGGGGGTGAGGAGTTTTTCCTCAACCAAGCCCAGGCGGTGATTAAGGTCCAAGATATACAGGACGTTTTCCTCGGTTTTTTCGAGCAAGGCAAACAGCATTTTGGTTAGATCCAAACCATTAGTTTTAACTTCGGCGGCATTAGGTACACCGGGGAGGTGGTGGTACTGGAAAATATAAGCTTCTAAATCAACCGGAGATAGTAGGTTATAGCCGGGTTCAAAAACATAGTCGGGGACGGTGCCATTAAGGGTGCTGCTAATAGTGATTGCGCCGCCGTCGGCAATAGTGATTCCTAATCCGGCATCATCAAACAATTTTAAACCGCCATTGGTAGTGGATTGGATGGTGTTATCAAAGACCTTGAGGTTATCGATAATCAGTTCTTCAGTGACTTGGGCCTGGCGGGCTTTAAGATAAGCGTCGGCGCTAAAGCCGTAAGTGGTGGAGCCGTTAATGCCGAGGCCGCCGGAAAAAATTAAGTAATTATCGATGCTATTGGTAAGATATTCGTTATTTTTTGAAAAAGTTAAAGTGGCGGAAATAGTGGCTTCGCCGGCCAGGCTTAAGCCGAGCCCGGCGGCCGAAGGGTCTAAAAAGTAGTTGTTGTTGTCAGTGTCGAGTAATTTGGGGGCATAAAGATTACCGGTGATTTTGGTAGGTTGGGAAATAAGTATGGGGTAAATGGCGTCATCGTTGATGGTTAAAACATCCTGGCTGGCGCCGCCTAAAATTTTAAATTGGCTGTTTGGGCCGGCTAGGGTTAAATTAACGGAAGTGGCTGAAGTTGAGGCGGCCAGGTCGCCAAAAGTCAGATTTAGGTCATGCTGATCGAAAAGAGATGGAAAATTAGCTGATTGCGATGCAGTTTGATTTAGAGTGATCCAGTCAATGCCGTCAAAATACATTAAATTGCCGGTTAACTGGTCAACATACTGCTTACCGATTTGGCTGTCAGGCTTAGCAGAGGGGATAAACTGGAGATTATTGGTATGAAGGCCGCCCTCAATTAAAGCCGAGTTTTTAACGTAAAAATTGCCTTTTTGGTCTAAATAAGAAAGATCGCCGGTATCTGAGCCAACAGTAATACGGCCGTTTAAGAAATTGGCAACGCTGGGTAAAGCTACTTGAATATCCGGGGCAATTTCAGCCTGTTGAATGACCGGACTGGCCAGAGAAGGGCTGCGGGTAAAAAACCAATAGCTGAAAAGGCCGAAAAGAGTGACAAAAAAACTGATTAAGGTATAAGTTAACCAAGGTGAAAAGTGGCGGCGGCGGGCGGTTAAAAGTAAAGGGCCGGGATTATTTTTAATCGTTTTAAGCTGAAGCAGGTGAGTGGAATTGTAGCGGCGCTGATTGCCTAAAGTTCGCTCCGGAATAATTTTTCCGCTATTTTCCCAGCGGCGCAGGGTTTTTGGGTGGACACCGATGGTTTTGGCGGCTTGATCGATGGTATATAATTTCATTTTATTTTACTCTGTTATGTCCAAGTTTGTCTTAATTTAATTTTTGTTTTCACGCTTCAGTATGACTATATATAATATGCTTGTCAACGGCCTATAAATACTTGATAGATTAAGTTATAGATTGATATATTAATAAAATTTAATTGAGAAATAGATTAAAAGATGTTAAATTGGGTTAACTATGACATGGGGACAAAAAATCGGCATTGATTTAGGGACAGCCAATTCAGTGGTGTTTGTACAGGGCCGCGGAATTGTGCTGCAGGAACCAACGGTAGTGGCAGTGACGGTGGATGACGGCAAAGTGGTGGCGGTAGGAAATGAGGCCAAAGAAATGCTGGGCCGGACGCCGGACACGATCACGGCTTCGCGGCCGATGCGCGACGGCGTGATCGCCGACTATGTAGTGACCGAAGCGATGCTGCGGTATTTTATTCAGAAAGTTTGCGGCCGGAGCTTTTTTATTAAGCCGGAAGTGATGATTTGCGTGCCTGCCGGATGTACTCAGGTGGAAAGAAGGGCGGTAGAAGAGGCGACCAGTTCGGCCGGAGCTCGAGAAGTTTTTGTGATCCACGAGCCGTTCGCCGCGGCCCTGGGGGCGGGAATTCAGGTGGGAGAAGCTTCGGGTAGCATGATTGTGGATATGGGCGGCGGCTCGGCCGAGGCGGCGGTGATTTCTCTTGGCGGAGTAGTGATTTCCAAGAGCATCCGGGTCTCGGGGAACGCTTTGGATGACGCGATTGCCACTTTTTTACGCAAAAATTACGGTTTGATTATTGGTGAGCAGACGGCGGAACAGATTAAATTAACGATTGGGGCGGCCCTGGTGAATACTTCAGGACAAGCTTTAACAATGAGGGTTAAGGGGCGGGATAATGTCCAGGGACTGCCAAAAGTAGTGGAGATTACGGCTGCTGAGGTAGAACAGTCAATGAAGCCAAAATTAATGCAGATTGTGGGAATTGTTAAGAGCGTGCTTGAGGAAGTGCCGCCGGAATTGGCCAGCGATATTATTGACAAAGGGATAGTCATGAGCGGCGGAACGAGTTTGCTCAAGAATTTGGATAAATTATTAACCCAGGAAACCGGGGTGGCCTGCCATGTGGCCGAAGAGCCGCTATTATGCGTGGCTAAGGGGACAGGGATTGCTTTGGATAATTTGGAACTTTATAAACGGGCGATCAGTAAAAGATAAAATGTTAATTGGCATTGATGCCTCCAGATCAGAGGTAAAAGACAAAACCGGAACGGAAAATTACTCAAATGAATTAATAAAGGCGATGTTGGAGTTGCCGGAGTCGAGGAAACATACTTTCCGGCTCTATAAAAAGATGACAAGGTCGGACCTTGTCAGTAAACAAGGTCCGACCTTTATCGAGGAAATACCAATAAACTGGCCGAGGTTGTGGACGCAGGGCGGTTTGGCTATCGAGACATGGAAGCGGCCGCCAGAGGTGTTGTGGGTGCCGGCGCACACTTTGCCGGTACTGCGAAAACCGGGAATTAAAACCGTGGTGACCATTCATGGTTTGGAGTACGAGTTTTTGCCGGAATATTATCAATTTCCCCAGAAATTGTGGCTGAACAAATCAACGGAATACGCGGTGAAACAGGCAGATAAGCTGATCGCGGTGTCTAAGTGGACAAAAAAACAGCTGGTGGAAAGATTAGGAGCGGACCCGGGGAAGATTAGTGTGGTTTATGAGGGTGTTCGACCAGGACAAGGACGGACCTTGTCACGAGAATATATGAGGCAGATAAGATACAAATACTCTTTGCCGAAGGAATATATTTTGTTTGTGGGAACAATTCAGCCGCGGAAGAATTTGGTGAGGTTAATTGAAGCGTTTGCAAAGGTAATTAATTATCCAATAAGGACGGACCTTGTAATAGCTGGGAAGTTGGGGTGGATGTATGACGAGATTTTAGAAGCCCCGAAGAAGTTTGGAGTGGAAAAAAGAGTTAAATTTATCGGTCGGGTAGCAGAGGCTGACTTGGCGGCAATTTATCACGATGCTCGTTTATTTGTTTGGCCGTCTTTAATGGAAGGGTTTGGTTTGCCGGTTTTGGAGGCAATGGCGGCCGGAATTCCGGTAATAACCAGCAATCGCGGAGCGTTGCCGGAAGTGGCGGGCGAGGCAGGTTTATTAGTTGATCCGGAAAACACGCAGGAAATCGCTCAGGCGATGAAATTAGTATTAGAAAATGAGGGCCTGAGGCAAGGATTAATTGAAAAAGGTTTTAGGCAGGTAAAAAAGTTCAGTTGGGAGCAGGCGGCCAAGCAAACACTGGATATTTTAACCAATTGGGAGTAAAATACCTCTATTGTGGCAAAATTAAACTCGATTAATCCAGCTAACGGCAAAATTTTAGGTTCGGTTAAAGCGGCGACTAAAGCAGAGATAGAGATTGCGGTTAAAACTGCGAGGCAGGGTTTTAATAAATGGCGGGACGTACCGTTAAAAAAACGGGCGCTAATTATGGCTAAAATAAGCCAGAATTTTAAAAAACAGGCGAAAAGTTTAGCCAAATTGATGTCTGAAGAAATGGGAAAGCCGTTAATTGAAGCCGAGGGCGAGATGGCTTTAACAATTGATTATTTAAATTTTTACGCCAAGGAAGCGGAAAAATATTTGCAGGATGAGGTGTTGCATAAAGACAAACAGGCAACCAGTATTTTAAGATATGACCCGGTGGGGGTCGTGGCGGTAATTAAACCCTGGAATTTTCCGGTTTTAACTTCAATTTGGGCGCTTGGGCCGGCGATTTTAACGGGCAACAGCGTTTTATTTAAACCGGCATCATTAGTGCCGCTTGTCAGTCAGGAAATGGTGAAGCTGTTTTGGCAGGCAGGGGTGCCGAAAGATGTGTTACAGGTTTTGCACGGCCGGGGACCAGTCGGCCAAATGCTGGTGGATTCTCCGGTAGATATGGTGAGCTTTACCGGCAGTACCGAGGTGGGGAAGCAGATTGCTCAAAATTGCAGCGCTAGGTTTATAAAATATGTTTTAGAGCTGGGCGGAAGTTCAGCCGGGATTGTAACCAAAGAGGCGGATTTGGATTTAGCGGTGAAAGCGATTGTTTATGGTAGGTTTTCTAATTGCGGCCAGGACTGTTTGGCGATCAAGCGGTTGTTTGTGGAGTCGAGCATTGCCAATAAATTAACTAAGAAATTAACAGAGGAGATCAAGAAATTAAGAATCGGAATAGACATTGGGCCGCTGGTGAGCGAAGATCAGCTGAAAAAATTTGAAAAACAGGTGACAAAAGGAGTAATTCAGAGCGGCCGGATTATTGCCGGCGGCAGGCGGGTAAGGACCGAGGAGCTTAAAAACGGGTTTTATCATGAGCCGACCTTAATGATCCATGTTCATTCAAAGATGGAGATTATGCAGGAAGAAGTTTTTGGCCCGTTATTGCCGGTGTGTACAGTGATGAGTTTTAATGAGGCGATTAAATTGGCTAATGATACCAAGTTCGGTTTGACGGCCGTGGTGTTTACCAAGTCAAAAGAAAAGATCGCTCAAGCCCAAAAAGAGCTGCAAGTGGGGACGGTGTACATAAACGATACGGGAATTTTTTACCCGCAAGTACCGTATCAGGGCGTTAAAGAAAGCGGCGTGGGCGTGGAAGGCGGCAAGCACGGGCTGTGGGAATTTACCATTAAAAAACATCTGCATACGAACTTAAATTCGAGTAAAACCCGTGATTATTGGTTCCCTTATTAAGGGTTTATAATAATTCGGCGTATTTAAAAGCATATTTTGATAAAGATTGACATTTTAAGATATACAAATTGAACAAATAAATTGTTCAATTTAGTTACTAGAGCTTAGTTATTAGAGCTTAGAAAGACTTATAATATCTAAAATAATGATAAAGATGATTTTGAGAGAAAATTTAAGAAAAAAATTATCAAAATTGTGAATGAAAATTAAGTTTATTACAATGAGACTACAAAAAATAATAAAAAAAATTTCCCAAAAAAATTAAGCCAAAAAAATTCAATTTATTTAACAGAGAAAGATGTTTAAAAAGGGCCGTCAAATCAAGCAAATACTGGGTATAAGCGTGGATAGCACTTCGATAAGTTCAGTGCTAAGTATTTGTGAGGAATTTTTAATTTCCAGGGGGAAATTTTACGTCGTGACCCCGAATCCGGAGATGATGGTGCTGGCCCAGAACGATTTGGAGTTCAAAAAAGCGTTAAACAACGCGGATTTGGCTATCCCGGACGGGTGGGGGTTAAGGTGGGGAAACCCGGAAATAGGCCAAAGGGTGTCAGGTCGAGAAGTAATGCTAGGTTTAATAGATAAAACTAGGTCAAAAGATATCAAAACTTTATTAGTGGGCGGTAAGCCGGGGATTGCGCAAGCCGCGGCATTTAAGCTGGGAGTATTGGGTATAACTGATCCTGACATAGAGTTGATTAATAAAATCCAGCCGCAACTGTTGTTTGTGGCTTTGGGCCACGGGAAACAGGAGAAGTGGATTGCCAAGAACTTGCCGAAATTGAAAGTGAAGATCGCGATGGGAGTCGGGGGAGCGCTGGACCAAGTAGCCAAACCGTGGCTGATTGCCCCAAAATGGATGCAGACCTTTGGCCTGGAGTGGCTGTGGCGGTTAATTCTCCAGCCCTGGCGGATAAAAAGACAGTTTAGTCTGGTTAAGTATGTCTATTTAGTGTTGAAGGAGAAAATGGTAAAATATAGGTATGCGGTCAAATAAGTTGCCGAAGCGGTTGCAAAAGTATTTTTGGGATGTGGATATTGATCAGTTAGCTGTGGATAAAAACGCTGACTTTATTTTAAAAAGAGTGTTGGAGCACGGTGCAACTCGAGATATTCTTTGGTTAAAACAAAAATATACCTTGGATGATTTTAGGCAGGTGTTAAGGAAATACCGGGATTTTTCCCGTAAAACAGCGTTATTTTGGGCCTCAATATTAAATCTTAAATCGAGTGAGGTAAAATGTTTGCAAATACCTTATCGCCAGATACCTTACGGGGTATAAAATTAATCGGTAAGAATCACTGGCTGGATTTTGCCTATTTGGCCGGCGGGACGGCTTTGGCATTGCGTTTGGGACACAGACAATCGTTTGATTTGGACTTTTTTACTCAGGATAAATTTGACGAACAAGTAGTTTTCATGCAATTGAAGCAAACCGGCCAATTTGAATCAAAAAAAATTGCTTGGAAAACAGTCATGGGGGATTTTTGCAAGATTTCTTTCAGTTTGTTTTATTATGAATATACGGTTTTGGATAGATTTGATGATTTTGAAGGGTTAAAAATCGCGAGCTTAAAAGATATTGCGGCAATGAAATTGCATGCGGTTGAAGATCGGGGATCAAAGCGGGATTTTGTGGATTTGTTTTTCTTGACTAAATATTTTAGTTTAGAAGAAATTAGTGATTTTTATGACCAAAAATATCATTGTTTAGAAGAACATGAAGTATTTATCGTTAAGGCATTAAATTATTTTGAAGATACGGAAGCGGAAGAAATGAGGCCGATGTTGGTGAATTATAATTGGCCGCAAATTAAGCATTTTTTCACCGGCCAAGCGAAACTGCTGGCGAAACAGTGGGGGATAGGGTAAAAACTTGACAAATGATTTAGTTTCGATTATCATCGAAACTAGGCGGTATTTGTATGAAGAAAATCGAAACTGTATGGTGTCAGCTGCTTTTTGATACTTTGGAAAAGCGGCAAATTAATTTTAAGCAGCAGGATTTGGCTAAAAAACTGGATTTATCTTTAAGTACGGTTAATCACGCTTTAAAAAATTTAAGACAGATGGGGGCGGTAAAAATCGGCGGCAGGGGAGGGGAAGTAGTGGATTTTGAGAAAATTTTAATGAATTGGGCTAATCACCGGCAATTAGAGAAAGACATAGTTTTTAAAAATAAATTAACAGGGTCGGTGTTGGAGATTGAAAGCGCTTTGCCACCGGGAAGCATTTTAGCCTGTTATAGCGCGGTGCGGCATTGGTTTTCTGAGGCGCCGGCGGATTACAATACGGTTTATGTTTATCACCGGGAGCCGCAAGAATTGGAAAAACGGTTTGAGGGGCAAAAAGGCCAAGAGACTGAATTAGTAGTTTTACAATTGCCGGGTAGAATTCCGCTAAGGAAAGAAACGACGACTTTGGCCCATACTTTGGTAGATTTGTGGAGTTTAACTGATTGGATGGCAAAAGATTTTATCAACAGAATAAAAGAGGAGATGGATGGCTTATTATCGTGATAGCGTTACCGAAGCTAGTTGGCAGCTTTTACAGAAATTAAAGCGGGAATATAAATTTTGTTTGATCGGCGGCTGGGCGGTGTGGTTATATACCAAACAGTTAAAATCGAAAGATATTGATTTGGTAGTGGCGCCGGAAGAATTGAGCCGGATAAGAGAAAAATATGCTTTGGTTAAAAATGACCGGTTAAAAAAATACGAGTTTCGCCAGGGTGAAGTTCAAATTGATGTTTATTCGGCATATTATTCTGATTTAGGTCTTGCGGCAGAGTTGATTTTGGATAATCAGATAATTAAAGAGGGATTTAAGATTCCGGCAATTGAGTTATTGATAGTGTTAAAACTAGTTGCCTGGATTGGGCGGCGGGGTAGTGGAAAAGGCAGAAAAGACTTGATTGATATTGTTAGTTTGGTGGATTTGGGGGAGTGCCAAAAGGAAAAATTGACAAGATGGTTAAAGAAAACAGGAATGGAAAATGCAGGGAAAGAATTGATTAAGGCAATTAAGCAGTTGTCAACGATGGAGGAATTGGGTTTAAATCAACATCAGATAGCCAGGCGGAAAAAGGTTTGGCTGGAAAGGTTAGAAAATGGTAAAATATAGGTATGCGGTCAAATAAGCTGCCGAAGCAATTTCACAAGTTTTTTTGGGATATTAACCCGGTCAAGTTGGATACAGCCAAATATCATAAATATGTGATTGAAAGATTGCTTAATTTGGGCGATCTTGAGTCTGTTAAGTGGGTTAAGGATACGTTTGGCCGGCAAAAAATTATTGATGTAGTTAAAACCGGCAGGGAAATTAACCGTAAAACCGCCAATTTTTTCCAGATAATTTATAATATTCCTAAAAAGGAGATTTTGTGTTTTCGCAGGGAATCTCAAAACAAACTCAGCGCAATTTGGCCATATTAAGCCAATTGGATTTTGTCGGCCGTTATTTTTTGGCCGGAGGTACAGCGGCGGCATTGCATTTGGGCCATCGGTTATCTTTTGATTTGGATTGGTTTAGTGATAAACCGGTAGAACCGAGAATTATTGTGGCAAAATTAAAAGATTTAGGCAAACTTGAGGTGTTTCAAAATGACGAGGGAACTTTTAACGGCAGTTTTAATGAGGTTAAATTAAGTTTTTTTATTTACCCTTACCCATTATTATTTCCTTTGCATGATTATGAGGGGGTAAAGGTGGCGGATATTAAAGATATTGCCTGCATGAAGTTGGACGCGATCAGCCGGCGGGGGACAAAAAGAGATTTTATTGACTTATATTTTATCTGTAAAGACTATGATTTGAGTTATTTATTGGAGTTATATGAGAGAAAATTTGCCAAGTATAACGTGCCGGTTTGGCACGCGGTGAAAAGTTTGGAATATTTTGTTGACGCCGAGGAAAACGATTTGCCGGAGATGTTGAAACCGGTGAATTGGATTCATGTCAAGCATTTTTTCACCGGCCAGGCGAAACTGCTGGCAAAACAGTGGGGGATAGGATAAGAAATCAAATTTTGAGAAGTTCGATTTTGAGCTGGGGTAAATCTTTAATAATTACCTGCCAGACACGATGGATATTGACTTGATCATAGCCATGAATTAAGACGTCTCTTAGGCCAACCATTGCTTTCCAGGGTATTTGGGGGTGTTGCTGGCGGAAATCAAGAGGGATTTTTCGGCTGGCTTCTCCGATAATTTCCAGACGCCTTAAGACTGAATCTTGGGTTTGAACGTCATCAAGAAAATCGGTTTTAGAAAAAGATTTTTTAATTGTGTAATCTTCAATTTTTGCAATTGCTTCAAGAATGTCTTGGATATAAACAGCGACTGATTTTTTCATTTACAGGGTAAAAAATACTTGAGCGTCAGCCATAATTGATTTTCTGAGCAGAGGTTTAATTTGGGAGTATTCGATGAGGTCAACGCGGCGGTTTAAGGCCTCTTGCAAGTCCGCTTTTAGGGCAGAAAAACCAAAAAGGCTGAGATTTTTTTTGATATTAACCAGGAGGTCAATATCGCTATTCTGATGAGCATCACCTCGACTATAAGAACCAAAGATCGCGGCTTTAGTGACGCCGTATTTTTTTAATATGGGAATAGTTTTTTTAGTTAAGTCTGTCATAATATAAGTATAATATAACATAATTCTGGCGAAACAGTGGGGAATATGGTAAAATAAGGTATGAACATGGAAGATAACGAGGTTTTACGATCAGTAGTTTTAGAGTTGGATGAAAACGGGGATTTAGTTGAGAAAATGCCCCCCCGGAGGGGGTCGATAAAACAGATTTTAAGAGGATTGGTAAAAGTTTTTTAAGAAATTTAAATAAAGCAATGAAAACGGATAAGGGTACTGATAACAAAGGGGGATTGGCTAGTTTGGTGACAGAGGTGGTGCAGGCCGCGGTGGTTACCGTGATCCAGGAAGTCCAGGCGGTAAAAGGGAAAAAAGAGTAGGAAAAGGGAATTGTTCTGTGGGAGCTATTAGCATAGAATAAAAGGATATGGGTGATGGGAAAAAAGATATTAATTATGCAAATAAAGAGGAGTCAAGGCGGTCAGTTCAGTTTGATTTAGCGGGGCAAAGCGGAGCGTCAAGGCATGAATTTGGTGGAAACAAGGTAAATCAGGCCGGAGAAATGATAATGGGAATTTTGACTCCTGATGCTGAAGTAACAGGCTTGAGTGTAGAATTAGGGGGGGTTCATTGCAATATTTTGGCACATGCGAAACAAGGTAGTTTTTTAACGGCTATTGATGCTGATTTAAAGTTGGATTTTGATACTAATGATGTTGGGGAGATGTCTAATTTAGAATTAGCGGCAAATGGAAAAGGTGAAAAATTGATAAAAGTTGGTTTTGGAACAATTAAGAATAAACCAAATGAGGCGTTAGTAAAGGCTTTGAATAAAAATTTGAAATTAGAGGGAGATGGTCAGGTTAAGATTGTAAGAGTAAAGGTAGAAAACGGGAGAATTAGGATAGAGATGTTGACGGAAAAGGGGATTCAGGCGGAAGCAAAGGCAGAAGGTGAAGCATTGTTAGCCAGAGCGAGAGCGGATGAGGAGATTGCGGCAACGACTAGAATGGGTGAGTTAGCCGCAGATGTAAGGAGAAGAGTAAAAGATTTTCCGCCGCCGCCGCTCTCAATGCCATCGATGGCGGAAAAAGTGGCGGCAAAACCAGAGAAAAATCCGCACGGGCCTGCAGGGTTTGACCCTGCAGGTGAGGAAATTTCGGTAGTTAGCGGAGAGCCGGTTGGAACGGCTGCAGGAAGATGGCCAGGTGATGAACCTCCGCCGGTTAAAGATGGCCATGTGGCCAAGGTGTATGAAAAAGTGCCAGATCTGCCACTACCACCAATTAAGCCGAGTAAGCCGGGGAGGGAAATGGTGGATGAGAGCGGGGGTCAAGGGCCTGCAAGGTCCAACCTTGCAGGCAGTGAGCCGCAGCGGGCAGAGGGGGAAATTCCTTATTGGTTGGCGGCAATGGAGGCGGGAGAAGCGGGAGCACCGATGACGGAAATGGCGGCGGGCGTGCCGGCGGCGGAGCCAGTTGAAGGAAGAGAGCCAGAAAAAAGGCAGGCTGTGAAAGAGAGCAAATTTCTGGGAGTTCAGGATTTTGCAGAGGGAGAAGTGTTAGTGGATGGTGATGGTTATGTGGTGATTAGACCTGACGGTGAACTTTTTTTTGTCCATGGGGGTAATTATCAATTAGATGAAGTTGTTCGAAAAGATTGGCAAAAGGTGGAAATGAGATTGGACGATGATGGTAATTTGCATGCAGTAATGCCTTTGGTGGAGCAAAAAAAAGGTGAGGTTAGGACTTATATGGAAAATTTAGATAACATTACGATGATAACTGATAGAGAAGTTATTTTTACTAGGCGTGGGGATAACCAGTGGTTGGGAGTGGAATCAGCAACCGGGGGTGAAAAGCAATGGATTTTAGTGGAAAACCAGCCTGATGGTAATTTTAAGTTGACACGGGATAATTTATTGCCCATTGAAAAAATGGTTAATCCGACAGAAGCAATTAATGTGTTGGCACCAAGAGGGATGGTGTCAGAGGTGAAAATTTTTGCAGCTGGTGAAGATCCGGGAAGGGCAAATGAATTTATTGCAATTTTTCACCCGGAAATGCATGAAATGGGGTTATTCACTTTAACTTTTTCTAAAAATAAAATTGTTTTAAGTGATGGGGAACAAGAGAGAAAAATTAATTGGCGGAAAAGAGAACAGATATCTTTTCCGGGTATTCCATTGGTAATATTGTTGGAAAAAAGAGGTGGTGGTTGGCAAATAAGAGTGGAAAAGAAGAATTTGGCAGCAGAAGCGGAAGAAGCGGAAATGCCGGTGATGCCAAGGAGGGAAAATAAAAGTTTATTTTCGGCGGCGAGAATTTATAATTTTTTAACTGAATCAGCTTTTGGGATTAGACCAACTGAGGCATTGATTTTTAATACATTAGTTTTAAAAGATATGGCAACCGATCCAAATATGCTGGGTTTAACTGCTTCGGCTTTTTTAATCTTTGGAGCAGTAAATTTATTAGGTAGGCTGAAAGAAATGCGTAGAATTAGTCAAGAGGGCCTAATGAGAGATTTTAGAAATGGATTTATTGTGGGAATGGCGGTATCGGCAACTGGCGGAGTTATAGACTTGTTAATTAATTCCATAACCCAAGATATGTTTAAGCATAGTACAGGAAAGGCTGTTGTTATGCGAGGGTTATTTAATTATTTATTACCGCGTTTTTTCCCTTATGGTTTTACTGAAGATGATAAAGAATCACTAAAAGCGATGGAAGAAGGAGTGAGGTTAGGGGTAATTTTGGCAACATCAATTCCAGTATTGGTAAATTTATCCGGAATTTTGATAGCTGAAATTCAAACAATTCATAATGAGGTGCCGACGCAGGCGGTAACACAGCCGCCGACGCAAATGGCGACGGAGACACCGGTTACGCCGGAGCCAGTGGTGCCGACCGTGACACCGCAAGCGCCAATTCCGTCAGTAATGCCGATGGCGACGGATATATTAGCCACGGCGACGCAGATGGTGGGGCAAGTGGAGACTTTCATTCAAAATTTTGATTTAACTCCCGATAAGCCTTACGATGGTGAAATGATAATGGGTTTTGTCGCTGAATTTAATAAACTCGTTGCCGATTCAGACTTGAAGGCGGAAGCTATAAACTCAGGTATTCTTAAAGAAGTTGTGGGTAAAGATGGCTGGTTTTACTGGGCCTTAGATCAGAACAAAGACGGTATAATTGATGCTTTAATTACTAATCGGTTCCAGGGTACTATATTAGTTCGTACAGGGGTTAATTCATTTGGAATAATAGGTGATCCGGTAAATCATTATACTTTAGATCAATTGCAGTTAAATGGTTTGGTAAAGTAGTAAATTATTTTTCCTGGATACCCAGAAGCCATAAGACGGCTTCTTTTTTGTAGCGGCGGTCGCCGCGGGAGTTTATCCGGATGGCCGGCAGTTTGCCGCGCTTGCCCCAGCGCTTGATGGTTAAAGGGGAGACGCGGAGCAGGTTAGCTACTTCACGGACGGTTAATAAATCAGGAAGTGAACCTAAAGATATCACAGGTTTAACGTTTGATGCTGTTTGATCGTTCATAGGTTGTTCAAACTGGGCTTAATTAATATCTAACTGTAACTAATATATCAAATGGGAGTAGAGTGTGTCAAGGGAGATGCGCGAAACGTAAAACCCCGACTTGCGTCGGGGTCACGTTTCTCCTCAGGTGGAATTTCAGATTACTTCAATTCCACTTGAGCGCCGGCGGCTTCGAGTTTTTTCTTAGCAGTTTCGGCTTCTTCTTTTTTGAAAGTACCGACTTCTTTCGGGGTGGCTTCAGCTAAATCTTTAGCTTCTTTAAGGCCCAAGGTTTGATTAATTTCCCTTAAAGCTTTAATAACGCCGATTTTGTTGGCGCCAGCGGAAGTTAAGACAACCTGGTATTCGCTTTTCTCTTCCCCGGCGTCTGCTCCGCCTGCGGCGGTGCCGGACGGGGCGGCAGTAGCCGCAGCCACTACGGCCGGCGAGGCACTAACACCAAATTTTTCCTCAAGAGCTTTGACTAAATCAGCTAATTCCAAAACAGTCAATTTTTCAACTTCTTCGATGATTTTGGTGAGTTTTGCGGTCACCTTGACTTCTTTGTCATCTGTCATAGATTAATTCACCACCTTTCGATCTGCCTTTGTTAAGGCTTGTAAAACATAAATTAATTTACGGATGTTACCGGAAAGAACTTGGACAATGCCGGAAAGCGGGGATTTTAACGAACCAATGGTTTTGGCGATCAATTCCAGGCGGGTGGGGAGTTTGGCTAAGGTTTCTACTTGGGCTTTGGTCAGGGGTTCTTTGGTCAAAAAGCCGGCTTTAACAACAGGGAGTTCGTGGGCTTGGCTAAATTCGGCTAAAGCTTTGATGGGGGCAATTTCGTCTTCGTAGGCAAATAAAACAACCGTCGGCCCGGTGAAAGTGTCGATCAGGGATTCGAGGGGGTATTTTAGGTCTTTAAAAACGATTTTCAAGAGAGTGTTTTTAGCGACGATCAGCTCGCCGCCGACGGCGGTAATTTGGCGGCGCAACAAACGTTGGTTATTGACGGAAAGGCCGCGGTAGTCGGCAAAAACAACGCTTTTAGATTTTTGGAGTTTGGCAGTTAGATTAGAAACTGAAGCAAGATTGCGTTTATTTGGCATAGTTTTCCTCGGTAGGACTTATGATTGCCTACTTTCTTAGGACAAAAATTAATTATACTGCAATTAGAGTTGAAAGTCAACTTTAATAGACGGACTCATGGAAGAGCAAAGGTGGCAGGAAAGAATGTTTTTCAGCTGGACGGCCTGCAGAGCGGCAGTTAAATTCTCGAGTAATTGAGTATCTTTAAAACTTAATTTACCGATTACTTGATGAATTAACGGGGCTTTAGGCTCGGTTTTGAAACGGCAGGAGCCGCCGGCTAATTTTTTGGCTAATTCTTCCGGTTTATCAGAGATAGTGTTGGTTTTGGGGTTGGGCATCAGGCCTTTGGGGCCCAAGAGTTTGGCGTATTGGGCGAGCTTGGGCATCATTTTTGGTTCGGCGACCAAAATATCAAAGTCTATCGTCCCGGCTTTTAATTTGGATAAAGTGTCCTCGGTGGCTATTTCGACTTTAGCGGTTTTGCCGGTACCGTGCGGCAAGTTAAGGTCGCCGCTTAATTTGCCGATATTTAAGAGGAGATGGAGTTCAACGCTGGGGTCAAATTTGGTTGTAGAAACTTGGCGCAAGAGGGAAATGGCTTCGGTTGGGGAATAGGTTTTGGTTTTGTCGATTAAAGCCCGGGCTTCTAAATAGCGCTTGGAGTGGCCTTTTTTAACACGGGTTTTTGTTTTTTTATCGGTTTTGACCGGAGTAGATTCGGGAGCAACTTCAACGACCGGAACGGCAACTTCAGGAGCTTTGGTTGATTTTTTGATAATTAACTTTTGGCTGCGGACGCCGCTGGCTTTAAGCTGGGCTTTGTCAGATTGAGAGAGATCAACAAGAGCAATTTTCTTTTTCCCCATATTATTCTACCTTGATGCCCATACTGCGAGCGGTGCCGCTGATAATTTTTTTGGCGGCCTCAAGACTGTTGGCGTTTAAATCTTCCATTTTATCTTCGGCAATGGCGGTAATCTGAGCGTCTTTGAGGGTAGCCACTATGTCCCGGCCGGGTGACGGCGAGCCTTTGGCGAGATTAAGCGCTTTTTTTATCAAGGCGCTGACCGGCGGTTTTTTGAGTTCAAAGGTAAAAGTGCGGTCTTCGTAAATGGTCACTACGGCCGGAATGACGCCTTGCATGGCTTTAGTTTTTTCGTTGTACTGTTTGCAAAAATCCATGATGGCCACGCCGTGCTGGCCAAGGGCCGGGCCGACGGGCGGGGCGGGGTTAGCCTTGCCGGCGGGAAGATTAAGTTTTAAGATGATTTTGACTTTTTTGGCCATAGGTATAAAAAAACCTTGCATCACAGCAAGGTTAAATTAAGTGTCGAGAGATTATCTCTGCCTCGCTGTTGACGAAGTAAATATAGTATAGCAGGAAAATTCTAGGGAGACAAGACTTAGGCTTTTTCGACGGGTTCGACTATTTTGAAAAAACCGCCTTTAATTAGTTTCATGGCAATTAAACCTGGATTCAAGTGTATATTTGTGTCAAAATAATCGGCTAAATCATCATTTAGATTTTTGACTTGTTGACAAGTTTTATAGAGGACACTTTTGACGGTGACTGTTTTGACGTCAAGTTGATTAGCAATAGCTTCATTGGTGTCATAGCCATTAATCCAAAAAGTTAAATAACTTAAGCCGCTGGCATTTATTTGGGCAATTCGACTGTTAATTATGGAATCGGTTGGAATAATTCTAAATTCCGACGGGAGTTTCTCAAGCATTGCTTGCATATCACGATGTTTAGCTTGTTCTCCGTAAGGCATAAGTTAGATTTTTTGGACTTGGAGGAAGTCCAGTTCAACCGGGGTTTCGCGGCCGAAGATAGAGACTAAGACTTTGACTTTGCCTTTGGCGTCATCAATTGATTCAACCGAACCGAGGAAATCGGCAAACGGGCCTTCAATGATTTTAACGGCTTCGTTAATGGAGAAAGAGGCTTTATATTTGGGCGCTTCCATTTGGGTAAATTTCATGATGTTAGCGACTTCGGATTGGGGCAGTGGGGTAGGTTTGTTGCCGATGCCGACGAAACCGGTCACACCCTGGGTGGTGCGGACGGCGAGCCAGGAATCGTCGGTTAAAACCAATTTAACCAGCATGTAGCCGGGGAAAAGTTTTTCCTTGATGGAGAATTTTTGGCCTTTGCGGATTTGGATTTTATTTTGGGTGGGGATGAGGATTTCCAGGATATAATCAGTTAAATTCATGGAGTTGGCGCGCTGGGTTAGGGCTTGGGCGACCTTGTGTTCGTGGCCGGAGTAAGTGTGGACCACATACCAGTGGCTTTTGGCCGCGGCCGAGTCGTTAATAATAATGTGCTGGGCGGCATCGTTATCTTTGGCTTCTTGTTCGGCAACGATATCTTGGGTAATTGGATCAGTCATATTATTTAATTATTTGGCCGATTAACAGGCTAAACAGGTAATCTAAGGCCCCGATTAAAAGGCCGGTGGCGACGCTGGCGCCAATGACAATTAGCGTTAATCTAATTACCTGCTGTTTGGTGGGCCAAACAACTTTTTTTAACTCGACCATTGATTCTTGAATGAATTTCAATGGCGAGATAAGCTGTGATTTTAGCATGCTTTAATATGTTATACTAGAGTCGACTTATGTTCAAGAGAAGCGTAACTAAAGCAGTAATTCCGGCCGCCGGCTTCGGGACAAGATTTTTGCCGCAAACTAAAGCGATGCCCAAGGAAATGCTGCCGATCGTGGATAAACCGGTGATTCAGTACGTGGTGGAGGAATTGGTGGGGGCGGGGATAAAAGACATTATTATGGTGACCGGTTACCATAAGCGGACGATTGAAGACCATTTTGACGCGCCGAGTGGAGATTTGTTGGAAAATTTGCGGTTGGGCGGAGGCAAAAAAAAGCCAATACTGGACGAAATTAATAAAATTTCCGAGCTGGCAAATTTTGTGTATGTGAGGCAAAAAGGACCGTACGGCAACGGTACGCCGCTACTTAACGTGCGGCACTTAATCGGCGATGAGCCGTTTATTTACACTTGGAGCGATGATTTTATCGCGGCCGAGCCGAGCCGGTTTAAACAGCTGATTGAAGTTTATAAAAAATATGGCTGTACTTGTTTGGGAAGCATCCGGGTGACTAGTCCAAAGGACTATTGGCGGTACGGTTTTACCGGCGGCAAGGAAATTGAGCCGGGAATTATGGATGTGGATCAGATTTTGGAAAAACCAGGTAAAGATAAAGCGCCGTCGGATTTGGCGAATGTGTCCGGGTTTATTTTTACTCCGGAAATTTTTAAGTACTTAGACCAAGTGGCGGAGCAGTTAAAACCAGGCCAGGAGTTGTGGTACAACGACGCGATTAAATTAATGCTGAAAGATAAAAAGAAAGTTTTGGCGGTGGAGATTAAAGGGGGTAAGTTTTACGATACCGGCAATAAAATGGAGTATTTGAAAACCGTGGTGGAGTTTGCTTTAAAACACCCGGAGATTAAAGATGAGTTTAAACAATATCTTCGACATGAACTTAAATTTACTGATTGACCACACTTTACTGAAGCCGACGGCCACAGAGGGGGAAATTAAGAAATTATGCCAGGAAGCCAAAGTTTATGGTTTTTGGAGCGTGTGTGTGAATCCCTGCTGGGTAAAGCTAGCTAAAGAAGCCGGAGTGCGGGTGGCGAGCGTGATCGGGTTTCCGTTGGGGGCAAATACTTTAGCGATAAAAGTGGCGGAAGTTAAGCAGGCGATTAAAGACGGAGCGGATGAACTGGATGTGGTGATAAACAGGCTTGAGAATATGGAGCAAGAGGTAAAAGCAGTAGTTAAGGCAGCCAGTGGCAGGTTAGTGAAAATAATAATTGAAACCGGTAATTTGAACGATAAAGAAAAGGTTTTGGCGGCAAAATTAGTTAAAACAGGGGGAGCGAATTTTGTAAAGACGTCGACGGGAATGGGGTTTGGTGGGGCCACAGTGGAGGATGTAAAATTATTAAGAAAAACCGTGGGGCCAAAATTCGGAGTCAAAGCGTCCGGAGGCATTAAAAATCGGGAACAAGCTGAAGCGATGGTAAAAGCTGGAGCAAACAGGATTGGTACGAGTAGCGGAGTGGAGATATGCGGGTAAATAATTTATTCGGCACTTCGGGGATCAGGGGTTTGATCGGAAAAGAAATTGATGCAAATTTTAGCTTTAAGATTGGTTTGGCGCTTGGGAAATATATTGGTAAAAAGAAAGCGTTGATTGTCTGCGATCCGCGGCCGGGAGCAAAAGAAATTAAGCAGGCCTTAATTAAAGGTTTAGTTGAAGCGGGAATGAAAGCAGTTGACGCGGGGATTTTAACGACGCCGGAATTAACCTGGTATCAGGTGAAGCAGGGTTATGATTTGGGGGTATCAGTGACCGGCTCGCATTTACCCTGGAATATGATTGGGATAATACCAACGTTAAAAGACGGCAGTGGAATTTATGGCAAGATGGGCGAAAAAATTACCCGGATTTATGGATCACTCTGAATATATTAAGGCTTTATTAATAACCGTGGATGCGGGGTTTATTAAAAAACATAATTTTAGAATTTTATTTGATCCGGTTAATGGTTGCGCGATTGAGGTTGGCAAGCAGCTTTTTTCCAACTTAGGGGAGGTGGTGATGATAAATGACCGGCTTGGCCAAAGGCCGGCCAGAGCATCAGAACCGCGGCGGGAGACTTTGGCGGAAACGGCTAAGCAGGTGGTAAGCAATCATTGCGATTTGGGAATAGCGACCGATGTTGATGCTGACCGGGTGGTGTTTATTGATGAAAAGGGGATGGTTTTATCGGAAGATTTGACGGCGGTGATTTTGGCAGAAGGCAAAAAAACTTTAGTGACGCCGGTCAATTCTTCAGGACTGTTTAAAAACGAAGCCAAAAAATGGGGGGCGAAAGTGATTGAATGCCGGGTTGGCCCGCCGGAGATAATTGCGGCGATTAAAAAATATCACGCTGATTTTGCTTATGAAGAGTCAGGAAAATATTTTTTTGCTGATAAATTTTTATGGGCGGATGGGTTAATGGCCGGAGTGCAAATATTGCAGGTAATGGCCAGAAAAAAATTGTCTTTAAGTGAGATGCGGCAACAATATCCGGTTTATTATCAGGAGAAAATAGCGATTAAGTGCGGTTGGGACAAGATGCCAAAAAAATATGTGGGTAAAGGAATAAAAGAGATTTTTAGAGATGGCTTTAGATTTATCCGGGCATCAGGGACTGAGCCGTTAATTCGAGTATTTAGCGATTCTCCGAGTTTAGAACAAGCAAAAGAATTAGTGGAAGAGGGTAAAAAAATAGTGGAAGAGGAATTAAGTGTATGAGGCGAATTGGAGCGCATGTATCGATTAGCGGTGGGTTGGATAAGGCGGTGGAGAGAATTGTAGGGATGGGCGGCAATTGTATGCAGATTTTTTCCAGTAGTCCGCAAATGTGGCACAATAAGCCGCTTATTATCACCGGAAAAATAAAACTGCCGGTTTTTATCCATGCCAAATATTTGATTAATTTGGGATCAGCTAATCAGGAATTAGTGGAAAAATCGATTGCCAGTTTAAAATACGATTTAAAAGTCGGGGAAATGATCGGGGCAAGCGGATTAATCGTGCATTTAGGCAGCCATATGGGCCAAGGATTTGGTTTGGTGAAAAAACAGCTGGTAAGTACGATTAAAACTGTATTAAGGGATAGTTCTGGCCGGGTTAAGTTGCTGATTGAGAATAGCGCCGGGCAGAAGGGTAAATTATGTTCTCAATTAAGTGAGATAAAGTTGTTATTGCAAGATATTCATAGTGACAAAGTTGGTTGGTGCTTGGATACATGCCATAGCTGGGGAGCTGGTATTTCTTTCGGTAAAGATATGGAAAATACCCTGATACAGTTTGATCTAGTCAAATCATTGATTTGTTTGCATGTAAATGACTCAAAAGGAGTGTTTGGCGGCGGTTTGGACAGGCATGAGAATATTGGCGAGGGCAAAATGGGACTTAAGGAATTGGGTAAATATGTTAATTATCCGGCTTTTAAAAATTTACCGCTGATTACTGAAGCGCCGGGATTTGACGGAGGCGGACCGGACAGAAAGAATATAGAGATTTTGAAAAAATTGTGTAATGAATAAAAAAATATTTTGGTTAATTGGGATAATAATAGTGTTGGGATTGGGCGGGTGGTGGTTTTGGCCAAAGGGAAAGACCGGATTTTTATCGCCTGAGGCAAAGTGGATTTTCCAGGAAAAGCCGCTGCAAAAGTACAGTTTTCCGGAGCTGAGGCAAAAAGTATTTTTGCCGGATGGGATTTGGGTAGAAGGGTCAACTTTTTATTTTTGGACAGAGGGCAGGAAAGTCAGCGGGCAGATTAAAATACCTTCCGGGAGTCTCCCGGAAGGAGGTTGGCCGGTGGTGATTATGATTCGGGGCTATGCGGATCGGGAAAGCTATCAAACTGGGATCGGGACCAATCCGGCCGCCACAGTTTTTGCCAAAAACGGCTACTTAACTTTAGCGCCGGACTTTTTAGGTTACGGTGAGTCAGATATGCCGCCGGATAATACTTTAGAAGATAGGTTTTTAACCCCGGTGACGGTGTTGCAGTTAATCGCATCGGTGAAGAATCTAAAAGAGGCGAATCCGGATAAAATCGCGATTTGGGGACATAGCAACGGCGGCCAGATTGCTTTAGCAGTTTTGGAAATTTCTGGGAAAAAATATCCCACTAGCCTGTGGGCGCCGGTTTCCAAGCCGTTTCCCTACTCGATTTTGTATTATACAGATGAGTTTGATGATTTCGGTAAAGCCCTGAGAAAAGTGGTGGCGGGTTTTGACGCGCAGTACGAAGCCAATGAGTTTTCGATTCATAATTATTACGATTGGATTGAGGCGCCGATTCAGATCCATCAGGGAACAGCGGATGACGCCGTGCCATTGGAATGGTCGCAGGCTTTGGAAAAAAATTTAAAAGAAAAGGGGAAAATTGTAGAGTTAAATATTTATCCGGGCGCGGACCATAATTTGGCTGGTGCCAGCGATTCTTGGAATCTGGCGGTGCAGAAAAGTTTGGAATGGTTTAATATTTATTAATGGACGTTAAACAAGATTTATTGCGGGCGTTAAAAGATGAACAGGAAAAATTAGCTAAAGTAGCGGTGCCGATAGTGACGATTTCGGCGACTTTTAGAAAAGAATTGTCAGAAAAATACCCTAATTTGGAGCATACGGCGCCGGATGTTGTTTTTTCCCGGGCGCACTATTCGATGGCCAAGGCAGTCGAGGAAGCGGCGAAAAAGTTGGGTAAAACAAGTTGGCTGTCTGATCCGACTAATTTTGTGATTAATCACGAGGGGTGGGGAAAAATTGAATTTACGGCGGGATTGGGTAAGTTAGTGGCTAGGACTCGATGGTTAAAGTGGTTGAAAGATCAAGTAGATACGGTGATTCGGAATAAATTACCGATTACGGCGGCGATTGTCAGGCCATTGCAGGAATTAGTGAAAAAGACGGAGCAACCGATAATTTCGCTGCATTATGAAGCCGGGAATCAGCTAATGAAATTAGGGAAAACGGTAATTCAGGCAATCACCGATCCGCATATCCGGCCGCAGTATTTAAAGGGGTTGCCTTATGACAAAGTTATTTATTGCGTGTTTGACGAAAAAACTAAAATTGCTTTTTTTAAGGAAGCTGAGCGGCAAAATATAATTGTTAAACCAGAAACCGTGGTGGTGACCGGACCGCCGGTGGACCCGAGAATTTGTCAAATTGGGACCAAGCAGAAAAGATTAACTCAGGGACAGCCGATTAATTTGGCGGTTTGCACCGGGGGGCTGGGAACGAATTTCGCGGAAATTAAAGAGGTGTTAAAACAGTTAGGACCATTATTGAAATTGCCGGAAAAAGTCCGGTTATTTTTGTATGCCGGGACGCACCGGGATATCAGGAATTATTTTGAAGAGTTTGCCGGCGAGCAAAATATGATTATCGGCGATTTGGAAAATGAAGCGGCGGATTTAAGAATTTTATACGAGGATAATATCGTGGATGCCAATGAAAAATTAATTAAATTCATGATCTCATGGGCACACGGAGTGATTACCAAGCCTTCAGGGGATTTGGCTTATGACGCGGCGGCGGCGGGCTGTTTTTTATTGTTTATGGAGCCGTGGGGCGAGTGGGAAGAAAATATCCAGGAGCGGTTTGTGAAGTTAAGGGTGGGTTATGATTTGCGGGTTTGGGGCACGCACCAGCAGTTAATGAATTTGTGGCACCGGGGTTTATTAAACGAGGCAATGGAAAGGGCGTTTAAACTGCCGAAAATTTTCCGGAGCGGAGCGGAGAATATTGTGAAGGTACAGCAGGGATTAATTTAGGGCAGGGGTTAGTTGACTATATTGTAACGTGGTTTAAGGTTTAATTCCAGGGAATTTATCTTGCAAATTTGATTCTAGTAAAGTCCTCACTTGCCCTGGATGAGTCATTCCAAATAAACCAGCTTGAAGAGTGGCGCTTTGGATGACAGTCTCTAAATCAGAACCAGTTTTTGCCAATGAATGCTCCATAACCTGTTTCCTAATTTCATCATTTTCAAGCAATGCCGGGGCTACAGTATTTTTTAGAAAAATGAGTATTTCGTCATCTTTATAGTTTTTTTCCCGTGCGTCTCCAGCCTGAAAGGCTAAAAACGAAGCAAAAACTGCCGGTTGACCTTTTCCATGACGCATTAAAGAAATTGTTACAGTATTGTCTTCTTTTCTGACATTTGAAGTAGTCATGTAAATATTGCCAAATCCAACTTCCTTGAATGTTTGACATGCTAGTTCAAAATCATGAATATAATCAACGCCTACATTCCATTTTGGTTGGCAAGCCAATAGGGCTTCTTGTGCAGATAGATTTAGTTTTGATTGTGACATAGGCTGAATAATAGCATAAAATGTCAGTAAGTCAATACTATAGGACTTTGCAGGGGTGGTAGGTTTCGAACCTACGGCCTTCCGTTTTGGAGACGGACGCTCTGCCAGCTGAGCTACACCCCTAAAAGTTTATCTGTTAGTGTATTATAGATGGCACATAATTCTCGAGCAAGCTTGGCATCGTAATAACTGATATTAATACTGCCTTGATAGTTTAGTCTTTTTCTTTTTTTAGTATGAGGCTTGAGGTAAGATTTATAGAATTGTTTAATAGGGATATTGGTAATTTTAGACCAAAATACTTTTAACTGTTTTTCATTGTGGTATTCGTGAATATGAATTAAAGCTCTAAATTTTTTCTCATTTATTGGAAATGAATGTCTTAGTAAGAAAAGAAAAGTTTTTATCATTTTAGGATCAGAATTAATAAATTTCACTGAACCTAAATCTTTTGCCCCTTCAGCCCAAAAAAGAAAAGAACAAAGAAACTTTAAATGATTTTTAGATAGAATTAGATTTCTCGATGCATTACGTGCTTTATTTTGAGCTTTTTCTTTTTCTATTAATCTTTTTTGTAGCCACCTTTGTGAGATTTTATAATAATTGAATAATTTTCTTTTTTGAAGTTTTTGTTGCGCTTGTTTATTAAGAATAAGTGTATTGAGCCAGCCTGAGGCAGTACTTTTTGCAATATTTAATTTTATAGAAATTTCTTTAATAGTATGTCCTTCTTGACGGAATTTAGCTGCATTTTCTTTTAAAGTTATTGAATAAGACATAGGTTATGGAACATAATACTAAGTTCATATAATATTGTAAATAGTCTGTGTGTTTGTTATTCTGATTGTATGTGCGACTGGCAACACGTGGTGAATCACATTCAAAAATACGGTAAGAGGCATAAGGCTTTATATTTATTGTCGCCAATTATGGCTGGATTTTTGGCGGACGTAGCCGGGAATGGCCAGGCTTTCAGTGTTTTGGGAGCGATGGGGGTGGTAACGGCAGGGGTATTATTTAAAATTTCTCCGAGGAAGATTGATGTCTTACGATCGATTAATTAAAATTTTATTGGTAATTTTGGGGGCGATATTGTACGGACTTTTTTTAAGCCATAAAATTAACTTAGTGACTGCCGATTTAGGCAGGCATTTGATTAACGGCCAAATTTTCTGGGACAAGGGGAAAATATTAACCACCAATTATTATTCATATACTCAAGTCGGATTTGAAGTTTTTAACCATCATTGGCTGGCCGGAGCCGTTTTTTATAAAATTTGGCAAGCAGGCGGTTTTGTTGGTTTGCAGTTATTTTTTATTATTTTATCGGTGGCCAGCTTTGCGATCATGTTTTGGATAGGAGTTAATTCGGGTAATATTTTATTGGCTACTTTATTGGTTTTGCCTGCAATTAGTCTTTTGGCGGAACGGATGGAAATCAGGCCGGAGGCGTTGACTTATTTTTTTGTCAGTTGTTTTTTCTTAATTTTGACTAAATATCAAAATAGCCGTTGGGTGTGGCTTTTACCGTTATTACAGCTGTTTTGGGTTAATAGCCACATTTATTTTTTTCTGGGACCTTTATTAATCGTTTGTTTTTTATTAGGCAAACCCAGTTATAAATTATTGGCCCTGTTGGTAATTTGTTCGCTGATCACCTTAATTAATCCTTTTGGTTTTAGGGGGGTAATTGAGCCGCTGACAATTTTTAATAATTATGGCTACCGGTTGGCGGAAAACCAGCCAATACGGCTGATTGAAAAATTAATTCCCAATCGTAATTATTTAATTTTTAAACTGATGTTTTTGACTTTATGGCTAAGTTTTGGGTACGTGGCGGTAAAGCTTAAAAAAATACCGGTGACTAATTTATTGATTGCCGTGGGAATTAGTATTGCCGGTTGGCTGGCGCTGAGAAATTTGGCTTTGTTTGGTTTGTTGGCCGGGCCGATTATGGTAATGAATTTTTCTATGGCGGTTAAAAATAACCAAAATCAGTCATTTTTGGCCGTGACTTTACTGGCGGTAGCAATAGCGGTTTTTAGCTTGACCAATAGATTCGGTTTAGGTTTAGAGCCGGGGAATTCTAAGGCAATGGAATTTTTTAAAGAACAAAATTTATCCGGGCCGATTTTTAATAATTATGACATCGGCAGTTTTTTAATTTTTTATTTATTTCCGAAAGAACCGGTTTTTGTCGATAATCGCCCCGAAGCCTATCCGGCAGAATTTTTTAAGCAGGTATATGTGCCAATGCAGGAGAAGGAATCGGTATGGCAAGAACAACTGAAGAAGTATCAATTTAACGCGATTATTTTTTCGATTAATGACTATACCCCATGGGGACAGCAGTTTTTAATTAGCCGGGTTAAAGATCCGGAATGGGCGGTGGTTTTTGCTGATTTTAGAGTAATTATTTTCTTGAGAAGAAATGATCAAAATCAACCGATAATTGATAAGTTTGAAGTCCCCCAAGAAAGGTTTAGAATTAGTAAATGATGAGAAAGTTGAAATTTAATATCATAGGTTTAGTTGGCTTAAGTTTTTTGACGGCTTCATTAGTGGTAGCGGTTGGGGTAACCAATAATCCGGTGCAAAAATTTATAGTTGATTCTTGGGCAAAAGGGGGCAGGGTTCAAACGTGTGAAGATCGGGGAAGCGCTTCAGTCAGAAATTCATGTAAAGAAGGCAGAAGAGAGCGGGAAGATAAATTAGCCCAGAAAGCGGCGTGGGAAGCGGCGCATGCAGTTATCGTGCCTAATAAATTGGAGTTTGCCGAAACGTCATTTTTATCTAAGATAGGGAACGGTAAAACAGTTGAGCCAGTGATTAAAAAACCAACGGTTTCGGTTATTAATGAAAAAGAAAAAATTGCCGAGAGGGATAAGCTGGAGGCGCAAAGGTTGGCTAATGAAGCTAAGGATATAG
>JBBTRT010000006.1:5058-8895 GCA_038065055.1 Patescibacteria group bacterium | reverse complement strand
TTACTAAAGGCAAAAAGACGCAGACTAAGTGTTCAGTTTAATGGGTACCTGCCCCCAACGATTTTTTCCTTGTTTTCAGCCACAAAGCAGTAACCCGTATCCACATTTGTTTGGAATTCTGATTTTCTGGAAACTAAATGAAAATTTTGTTCTTTCTCGCTCATTTGATCAAATTTCTTGCCCAAGTATTGCTTTTGGGTTAAGATATCCACTTCATGAACCTGGGGATAGTCGTTAATAGTCATTGGACGTATTTTTATATCCATAATATATTCTATCATCACGAATATTTACCCTTAGAAAACCGCTCTCGCAAAGAATTCTCTAAATAGAATGGATTTAAGGAATTAGAATTGGAGTAGAATACGAAGATTAATGTAAATAAAGAAGGGAATAAAAATTAGAAGGTTAATTATTAAGAGGGATTTTGCAATATTTTTTTGCCTAGATAATTCCGGATCATTTAGCCCATCGGCAACGAATAGGAAACGAATTAAATTCACTCCATTTTGCATTGAATTATTTAAGAAAAGAGAGGGTTTACCCAATTCTTCATACTTTTGTGGATAATTGTTTTTTAAACGATTAATAATTTGGGAAAGTGCTAGAAAATAAAATGGAGAACTAATTGCTAAAAGAATAAAGACAACACTAAAAAGAGGAATTATATTTGTCATATTATATTTAAAGTTTAACATAAATATTAAATTCCGTGTTATTTCAAAATTGAGTTAATTAGAGACTTAACCAAGAGTTAAACCTAATCTAGTCTGGCAGGCAAATTGCCTCAACTAAGCGTATAATACACTCTTTGGGGAGAAAAACTCACAAAAATCATTATGGATCAAGCAAAAATCAGAAATATTGCCATTATTGCCCACGTTGACCACGGGAAAACTACCCTGGTGGACCATCTGCTGAAGCAGTCGCATTCTTTTGCCACTCATGAGGCGGAGATGACTCAGGATACCATCCTGGACAGTAACGACCTGGAACGCGAACGGGCCATCACCATTTTGGCCAAAAACATTGCCATTAACTGGAACGGTTACAAAATCAACATCATTGATACTCCCGGCCACGCGGATTTTTCCGGCGAAGTCGAACGGGTTTTAAGCATGGCCGACGGCTGTATCCTTCTGGTCGATGCCGCCGAAGGCGTTTTATCCCAAACCCGCTATGTTTTAGCTTTAGCTTTAAAATTAAAATTAATCCCGATTGTCATTATTAATAAAGTTGACCGCAAAGACCAGCGGGCCGACGAAGTTTTAAACGAAATTAACGATTTATTTTTAGATTTGGCCGTCGAACCGGAACAGCTGGAATTTCCGGTTTTATACGCCATTGGCCGTCAGGGTAAAGTCGGGGCAGATATGGCTCTCAAAGACGTGACTGATTTATCCTTGCTGTTTCAAACGATTATTGACACCATTCCCGCCCCGGTTGGCGATATTAACGGCCCGGCGCAAATTCAAATTTCCAATCTGGACTACGACAACCACAAAGGCCGTTTGGCCATCGGCAAAATCACCCGCGGCACTTTAACTGTGGGTCAATCGTTGACTGTTGTCCGCCACGACAAAGCCGCCGGTCAAGGCAGGATAACTTATATTTTTACTTTTAAAGGTTTAAATAAAACTGAAACCCAATCCGCCCAAGCTGGTGATATTGTTGCTCTGGCCGGTTTTGACTCGGTCCAAATTTCCGATACTCTGTGTAGCCCGGAAAAAATTGAGGCCCTACCCCAATTAAACATTGCCCCCCCGATTCTAAAAGTCGAACTGTCAGTTTCTACCTCGCCTTTAGTCGGTAAAGACGGCGATCTCACTACTGCCCGTCAACTAGCCGCGCGGTTAAACAAAGAAGTCGAAACCAACGTCAGCTTGCAGGTAACCGTTGGTCCTTCCGGTAATAGTTTTATTGTTGCCGGCCGGGGAGAACTGCACATTTCCATTTTGGTCGAAACCATGCGCCGCGAAGGTTATGAATTTTCCGTTGCCCGGCCGCAGGTTATTTTAAAACAGGTTGATGGTAAAACTCACGAGCCATTTGAATCAGTTTTCATCGAAGTTCCGGAACAATTTTCCGGCAGCGTCATTAACGCCATGGGTAAGCGCAAAGCCGCGATGTTGAACATGGTTAATATGCCGAGCGGCGTTAGGTTTGAATACAAAATTGCCACCAGTAACCTGATCGGTTTTCGGAGCGAATTATTGTCGATGACTTCCGGCATGAGCGTCGTTAACTCCGTCTTTTTGGATTACGAACCGCAAGTCGATTTAATCCCTTACCAGCGAAACGGGGCCATTGTTTCCGGCGAATCCGGCCAGGCCTTAGGTTACAGCATTGCCCGCATGCAGGATCGGGCCACTACCTTTGTTAATCCCGGCGAGGAAGTTTATCGTGGCATGATTATTGGTTTAAACTCCCGCTTGGAAGATATGGAATTTAACATTTGCCGCGGCAAAAAATTAACCAACATGCGCGCCTCTACTTCCGACGCCACCATTAAAATCAGCCCGGCACTCAAAATGTCTTTGGAACAATGCCTGACTTTTATCGGTCCCGATGAACTTTTGGAAGTCACCCCCAAGCACCTCCGTCTCCGCAAAAAGAACCTAAACTACAAGCGCTAAATTTTTATTTTAAGTGTCCGCCGCCGTTGACGTAAATCATATTCCCGTTCCAGAAATTTGTTTTATCTTCAATAATCGTTAAAACTGTTTGAGCCACATCTTTTGGCGTACAAACTCGCCCCATGGGGTTGCTTTTGGCAAAGCCAGCCCACATTTCATCGGTATCGCCCATATCTTTCCAAAATTTATTATTAGTTCTGGTTTCTCCGGGGCCGATGGCGTTAGTTCTGATATTATATTTTGCTAAAGCTAAAGCCATGGCTTTCATAAAACAAATCGTGCCGGCAGTGCCAACCGAATAGGCTGGATCGGTCGGGTCAGGCCGATCGCCCATACTGGAGGCAATAATAATTACATTCCCTTGTTTAGATTTTTTAAGCAACGGCAAAGCATATTTAGTGCAGAGAAAATTACCGTCAATTTTTGTCCTGGTAATGATTGCCCAATCTTCAAATTTACCCGTTTCAATTGGAGTGGCATAATCAACCGCCGCATCATTAACTAAAACATCCAGCTTTCCGTACTTTTTATTAACCAAATCAAATAATTTTTTTACGCTTTCCTCTGACATAACGTCTACTTGGGCTAAAGTGGCTTCGCCGCCTTTTTCTGTAATTTCTTTAACCGCTTTTTCACCCCAATCCTTATCTTTGAAATAAGTTACAAAAACCGCATAACCTTTTTCTGCCAACAATTTAACCGTGCCTAAACCAATCCCACTCGATGAACCGGTGACGACAGCAATTTTTTTATCAGTCATAATTTATTTTATCACGACAATTTTATAGTTGTTAGAGTAAAATAAATTAATGGTTAAACAGCTAGTGGTTTTTAAAGGCAAACCAATTCGCCGTCAATGGGATGAAAAGCAGGAGAAATGGTATTTTTCCGTGGTGGATATTATTGAGGCTTTAACAGATAGTGTTAACCCCAGAGATTACTGGTTTAAGATGAAAATTCGGGTAAGAAATGATGATGGCATTGAGTTGTCGACAATTTGTCGACAACTGAAACTTGTGTCAATAGATGGTAAAAAATACCTTACAGATTGTGCTGACACGGAAACTTTATTTAGAATTATTCAATCCATTCCGTCACCAAAAGCCGAACCGTTTAAACTCTGGCTGGCCAAAGTCGGATATGAAAGGGTTCAGGATATTTCCGATCCGGAACGGTCTTTAAACCGCGCCCGGAAATATTG
>JBBTRT010000006.1:0-4958 GCA_038065055.1 Patescibacteria group bacterium | reverse complement strand
GGGTTCAGGATATTTCCGATCCGGAACGGTCTTTAAACCGCGCCCGGAAATATTGGCAACGGATGGGCCGCAGCCAAAAATGGATCCAGCAGCGGATGATGGGCCAGGAAACCAGGAATAAGCTGACCGATTATTGGCAAAAGCATCAGGTCAAAGAACAGGACGAATATGCCATTTTAACCAACATTATTCATCAGGAATGGAGCGATTTAACCGTCAAACAGCACAAAAACTTAAAAGGCTTACAGCAGCAAAATCTACGTGACCACATGACTGAAGCCGAGTTAATTTTTACTGCTTTGGCGGAAATGTCCACCCGTCAGATTGCCGAAACCATTAAGGCGCAGGGTTTAACCGAGAATAAGCTTCCGGCTCGCAAAGGCGGTCGGATTGCCAAGCACGCCCGTTTAGAATTAGAACAAAAAACCGGCAAACAAATCGTCACCCGCCGCAATTTTTTAACCCCAGGCAAAACTAAAAAAAGACTAGCATAATTTAACTCCTACCAATTTAGTCTTAGTTGTGGTATATTAAATTATATGAAAAATTTAATTTATGTTTTCCTGTTATTAATTATTCTTGCTGGCGGTTGGTATTATCTGAAGCCTAAAGCTCAGGTTGTCCCGGCACAGTCAGTCAAGCTTGATCAGTCGGCTTCTCCGGTTGCCGTTCCGGCTAACTTTACCGTTATTAAAATGGCCGGGGAAAATTTCCGTTTTAGCCCGGACACAATTACGGTTAAAAAAGGCCAGCCAATTAGAATTACTTTAACCAGCGTCGATATGCCCCACAATTTTGTTGTGGATGAGCTCGGAGTTAAGGGTGAAATCTTTCAACCGGGACAAACCGGCAACACTGATTTTACACCTGATAAAATCGGCGAATTTGAGTTTTACTGCGCCGTCGGCCAGCATCGCCAAAAGGGCATGGTTGGAAAATTAAAAGTAATTGACTAACAGCATTCCCGCGGCGGTTCCGCCCATAATTAAAAACGTTAGCCACAGCAGGGTTTTGGAAATCCAGCCGCTGGCATACTTCCCCATTATTTTTTCATTGGCGCTGATTGTGGCAATAAACCAAATTAACGGTACCGCTACCACGCCATTAATCACCGCGGTGTAAACCAAGGCTTTAATCGGGTCGATTCCCAAAAGGTTCATGAGTAATCCGATAACCGTGGCGAAAATAATTGTGCCGTAAAAACCGTGCGCTTTTTTAAACTTTAAATTCAAACCCTCTTTTACCCCTAAGGCTTCAGTTAAGGCATAGGCCGCCGAGCCGGCCAAAATCGGGATCGATAATAACCCCAAACCAATCACACCGATGCTAAATAACAGCTTGGCCATGAAACCGGCGTTAGGAAATGTTTGCACCAATGGTTCCAGGGCCTTAGCCGCGTCCGCCGCGGTTTTTATATCCGTTATGCCGTTACCGTTTAACACCGTTGCCGCCACTAAAATAATTGCCCAGGCGCCGATTTGGGAAAACAGCATCCCCACAATTGTATCCAAGCGCAAATTATGGATAAACCGCCAGTTAATGTGCGGCTTGCTGTTGCCGACCAATAAATGTTGCATTCTTTCTTCTTCGGTTTCTTCCGCTGCCTGCCAAAAAAACATGTACGGCGAAATTGTCGTCCCCAGCACGCCGGTAATAATAAATAACCACTGAAACGACCATTCCATGTGCGGGATAAAAGTCGCTTTAAATACTTGAAGCCACGGATGTTGAACCATAAAAACTGTCAACGGGTAAGCTAGCAAAGATAAAGCCAACCATTTTAAAATCCGGGCATAATTCCGGTAACTTAAAAACACTTCCAGGTATAAAATTAAGCTTGTAAATCCAATGGCTAACCATAATTTATTTACCGGCAATAATAATTCCGTTGCCGCCGCCATCGCCGCAATATTTGCCCCGATGTTAATTGTATTAGCGATGACAATCAGTCCCACCACCAGCCATAAAATTGTCCGGCTGTAATTTTGCTTAATTACTGCGGCAATTCCCTTGCCGGTTACGGCCCCGATTCTGGCGCAGGCTTCTTGCACTGCCGTTTGAAACGGTAAAATTAAAAAGGCCGTCCATAGCTGGCCGTAACCGAATTGGGCCCCGGTTTGCGAATAAGTGGCAATCCCGGACGGATCATCATCGGCCGCGCCGGTAATAATTCCCGGACCGAGAATTTTTAAGAATTTTTTAATTCGATTCATTAATTTGCAGTATTTTAAAAGTTTTTGTTCCGGCTGGCATCATTACTTCAACTGAATCATTTTTCTTTTTTCCCATCAAAGCTTTACCGATCGGGGACAAGTGGGAAATTGTCTGTTTTTCCGGGTCGGATTCATAACCGCCCACAATTTGGTAAGAAAATTCACTTTTTCCATCGCTGATTTTTATTTGGCTGCCGATTTCCACGGTTTCGCTTTGCGAAGCTTTAACGACGACTCCGAACTTGATTAATTTTTCCAGCCGCCGCCGCCGCCCGTCTAAAAATCCCAACCTGGCTTTTGATTCTTTGTAATAGCCGTTTTCAGATAAATCGCCCATTTCCCTGGCTTTTTGTAAATTGCTGACCACTTCCGGTCGCTCTTGAATTAATTTTTCTTTTTCGTCCAGTATTTTTTGGTAACCCGCCCGGGTAAAAGGAATTTGCGGTTTCATTAACACTATTATGTCATATAATTACTTATGAAAAATATTCAAAAAATTATTGCCTTATCTAAACCCTTGTGTGCTCTGACTTGGCTGTTGAGCCTATTGGTTTTGGTAATGTCGATTTTACAGCAGGCACAGCCGTTTTTTATCAAATTTATTGTCGACAACATTCAACTTCAGTTAACTAATCAGCAGGGAAATTTTAAAACCGTGGCTTATTTGATGCTGGGTTTGCTGGTGGTTAATCTTGTCTCCTCGATCTTAAATTCTTTGAGTATGCGTTTTGGGGATTATATTAATAGCCGTTTGCGCCGCTACCTCACCGAAGAATTTTATTCCCATGTTTTCACTCTGCCCCAAAAATATTTCGACTCGGAAATTTCCGGTAAAATTCTCAACCAATTGGTTCGCGGTATTCAGTCGATTCAGGACTTCATGGGCATGTTTACCAACTTTGTCCTGCCGGCCATTTTCCAAAGTATTTTTACCGTTGGTATTTTGTTTTACTATAGTGGGCCGATCGGCCTTTTGGCCCTTTTAATTTTCCCGGCCTACATTTATATGAGCCATTATTCCACGAAAAAATGGGGCGTCGAAGAAATGAAAAAAAATCGCCTGGAAGATATTACTCGCGGCCGGATTAGTGAAGTCATTGGTAATATTCGTTTAGTCCGCGGTTTTATGGCGCAAGCCCCGGAGTGGAAATTAGTCTCCAAAACTTTGGCCAAAGTCAACCAGATTTACGACCGTCAATCCACGACTTACCACCTGATCAATTTTTTCCGGGAATTTTCTTTGGAATTAGTTCTGATTTTAATTTCCTTAATTACTTTTAATCAAACTTTCAAGGGCCAGCTGTCTTTGGGGGAAATGGTTCTGATTTTACAGCTGATTAATTTATTGCGCCGGCCGTTATTTGCCATGAGTTTTATTTTAGAGCGGATTCAAGCTGCCGAGTCCGGTTCCAAAGAATACTTTACTATCATGGATTTAAAAGAGGAAGAAAAATTAAATCTTTTAGCCTTGCCTAAATCCAAATTAATTTCCCGGCCCAGCTTGCATTTTGATCAAGTTTCGTTTCGCTATGATACAACCGGCAATGAAGTCTTAAAAAAAATATCCTTTAAGATTCCTTCCGGCCAAACTGTAGCTTTGGTTGGCCACAGCGGCGCCGGCAAATCCACGATTATTAATTTAATTTTAAAATTTTACCAGCCCGCTAGCGGCCGGATTTATTTAAATGAACGCTCGTACAATCATTTGAGCCATCAATTTGTCCGCAGCCATATTTCTTTGGTTTTTCAGGATAACGAATTATTTTCCACTACGATTCGGGAAAACGTCAGTTACGGTATGGGAAAAACCAGCGACCAGCAAATTATTTCTGCTTTAAAAAAAGCCAATGCTTATGATTTTGTCATGGACTTGCCGGGAAAATTAGACGCTCAAATCGGCGAGCGGGGAGTGAAATTATCCGGCGGCCAAAAACAGCGGATTCAAATCTCCCGGGCGATTATGCGCAATTCTCCGATTCTAATTTTGGATGAGGCAACCAGCAGTTTAGACAGTAAATCGGAAAGCGCCATTCAGTCGGCACTGGAATATTTAATGAAAAATAAATTAACGATTATTATTGCCCACCGCTTTTCCACCATCCAATCCGCCGACCAAATTTTAGTGATTGATCAGGGTAAATTAGTCGGTTGCGGCACTCCGGCCGAATTAGCCAAACAGCCGGGTGTTTATTCCGAACTCCTCCGTTACCAAATTTCCGGCAACGAAAAACTCCTCGCCAAATACGATTTACACTAACTAATAGACAAACCTTGTTAAGGTGTTATAAATTTATTCAGTTTTTATGTTTTTAGGTAAGAGACTTGAAGTCATTAAATTGAGTTCTGTGTCCGAGGGAGTATTCGTAGCAATGTATTGCAGGTGTGCTCGTAGAAGACCGTCGTGTAAATCTTTTGCGCCAGCAGTGCCCAGTTCATGCAAATCTCTTTGCACATAATAAGCCGCCAGGCCTAGTGATGAATACCAATTTTCCATATTAGTTTTTTTCTTTCAAAAGGGGTAGTAATTTGAGGCAAATTTTCTTTTAAGAGAGTGTCTATAGATGAAATATCTGGCATATGCAAATATAATAATATTTTTAATATTGAAAGTAAAGACTAACACCTGATCTAAGGGATTATATGGTTACGAAACGCTCGGTTACTAACGAGGCAACGAAATTTTTTTGGTCAAATACGATCTACACTGAATTATTATAATCACACTCCTGGTGTGTGATAGGGGGC
>JBBTRT010000005.1:0-71272 GCA_038065055.1 Patescibacteria group bacterium | reverse complement strand
ATTTTCCTGGGCCAAAACCGCTCAACTAACTTTGAAAGCTTATGAAAATTGCTTTAGTTTATGACCGCATCAATAAATTTGGCGGTGCCGAAAGGATTCTGCTGGCTCTGCATCAAATTTGGCCCCAAGCCCCGCTTTTTACCGCGGTTTATTCTCCCCGTCAGGCCGGCTGGGCTGACGCAATTAAGATTCAACCCTCTTGGCTAAATTATTTTCCTTTGGCAAAAAACCATCATGAGCTTTACCCTTGGCTCACTCCCTTGGCATTTGAATCATTTAAGTTTGATCAATATGATGTGGTGATTTCTGTGACCAGTGCCGAAGCCAAGTCCATTATCACCGGCCCGAAAACTTTGCATTTATGTTACTGCCTGACCCCTACCCGTTATCTTTGGTCGCATAAAACCCATTATTTTACCGATCAGGTTTTAGGTTTTTGGCTTAAGTTATGGCATCATCGACTCCAAGCCGATGATTTAATTTATAGCCAGAGGCCCGACCAATATTTAGCCATTTCTCAAACAATCCAAAGCCGGATCAAACAATATTATCACTGCGATTCTCAAACCATCTTTCCTCCGGTTGACACGCAAAAATTCTCTTATTTTCCCAGTCAGGAATATTTTCTAATCGTTTCCCGCTTAGTTACTTATAAAAGAATTGACTTGGCCATTAAAGCCTGTAACCAACTGCGGGAAAAATTAATTATTATCGGTACCGGCCGGGAAATGGCCCGCTTGAAAAAAATCAGCGGTCCAACCATAAGTTTTGTCGGTTCGGTTTCGGAGAAGCAATTAATAAATTATTATCAGCATTGTCAGGCCCTGATTATGCCGCAGGAAGAAGATTTTGGGATTGCCAGCGTTGAGTGCCAAGCCAGCGGCAAACCGGTGATCGCCTTTAAAAAAGGCGGAGCGAGTGAAACAATAATTTCCGGCCAAACCGGGATTTTATTTGCTTACCAAACAGTTGACAGCTTGATTAGTGCTATGAAACAATCTAAAACTAGGGACTGGGATAATCACCTAATTCAATCCCAGGCTAAAAAATTTGATCAGTTGGTTTTTAAAACTCAATTTAAACAAGTAGTGGAGGAGCAATGGATTCAATATCAGCGCCGTCAACAAAAGTCCTAATCATGTGCGGCGGCCAGGGAACAAGGATGTGGCCGATCAGCAACTTAAAGCACCCGAAACAATTTGAAAGTTTACTGGGAAATAAATCCATGTTCCGGCAAACCGTTGACAGGGTTTTAACCGGTTTTACTCCGCAGGACATTTATATTTCTACCTCAGAACATTTTGGTCGGTTTTTAAAAGATCAGGCCCCGGAAATTCCTCTGGCTAATTTTATCCTTGAACCGGCTATGAGGGATAATCTGGGCGCGATCGGCTTGGCCGCCAGCGTTATTAATCACCGCTACCCTGATTCGGTGATGGTAATTTTATGGGGCGCTGATCATATTGTTCAAAAAGAAACCGCTTTTTTATCTGCGGTTAAAATTGCCGCCCAACTGGCTTTTGTTCATAATTTAATCGTTCATATTGATACCCCTCCCAGCTATCCTTCAGTCCATAACGGTTGGATTAAAATCGGGAAACAGATTAAAAAAGTTAAAAAACATATAGTTTATGAATTTATTCGTCAGGTGGAAAAACCGAATGAAACTACGGCCAAAGAATTTTTTAAATCCAAAGACTATTTAATTCACGTTGGTTACATGGCCACCCGGCCGGCTTTATTGCTGCAATATTACCGGCAGTACGCGCCTGATACTTTTAAAATTTTAGCTAAAATTCAACCATCGATTGATCAGCCGGATTTTAGCGAGGTGCTTAACAAAGAATATCCAAAATTAGAAAAAATTTCGGTTGATTACGGTTTGTTTGAAAAACTGCCGCCTAAAACCCAATGGGAACTGCCGGCCGATATGGGTTGGATTGACGTTGGCACTTGGGAACTGCTTTACCACGGTTTGCCGAAAGACAAAAACAATAATGTGGTGATTGGCAAAGCCAAACTTTTGGATTGCGCTGACTGTTTAGTCATCAGCAAAGATGACAGGATGGTGGGGGCGGTTGGTTTAAAAGGAATGATTGTTGTCGATACTGAAGAAGGCTTATTGGTTTGCCCTTTAAATGACGCCCCGAAAGTTAAACAGCTCTATCAACTGCTTTATTCCAAATAATTATGTACCCCTATTTTAAAAGACTGATCGATATTATTTTGGCTTTATTTTTAGCCGCTTTGTTTTTCCCGATCTGGATTTTTGCACCTTTAATTGTTTTGTTTGATACTGGTTGGCCGATTTTTTACCGCCATCAGCGGGTCGGGCAATTTGGGAAAATATTTTGGCTTTATAAATTTAGGACCATGGTTAAAAATGCCGATGAAGTTTTGTATAAAAAGGATAAGCAATTATTGAAAAAATTTAAAGCCGGGGATTGGAAACTGGCTCATGATCCGCGGATTACCCAGCTCGGCCGCCTGTTGCGCAATTTGACCATTGATGAGTTTCCTCAGTTGTTTAATGTTTTAAAAGGCGAGATGAGCTTAGTTGGCCCCCGGGCCTATATAAAGCAGGAATTAATCGAGCAAACCAAAAAATATCCGCAAACTAAAGCGTGGCTTAATACGATTCAAAGCGTTAAACCCGGCATTACCGGGCCGTGGCAAACCTCCGGCCGCAATGAGATTTCTTTCAGCCAACGGGCCAAAATGGACTATTATTATGCCCGGCACTTGAATTTTTGGTGGGATTTGCTCATAATCATTAAGACGCCTAAAGCAATGCTGTCCAAATGGTAAAACTTAAAATTTCCCTACTGATCATTTTATCTATTTTTCTCCTGTTAACTGTTTATGTGGCAATTGGGGCGAGTTTAATCATTAAACCGGCCAAAGCTTTTTCTGCCAACCTTAAAGCCAGCGCCGCCGCTGTTCAAACAAAAGATCTTAATGAATCGGAAACTAAGTTAAAGGCCGCCGAAGTTGATTATCAACAGATAACAGCTCGGTTTCGCTTGATCAGCTGGATAAGATTTATTCCTTTATATGGCGCTTATGTAAGTGATGCCTATCATGTTTTAAATGCGGCGGGTGACGGTTTGGCAACCGGCCAATTAGTTTTGGATTCAATCAAGCCTTATGCTGATATTCTCGGTTTTTCCGGGGTGGAAACGCAATTAAACATTCAATCGGCCGAAGAGAAAATAATTTTTGTTTTAGACACTATGGATAAAATCTCCCCCCAATTGGAAACAATCGGACAGTCGGTGGCTAAAATCGAAACAGAAATTAAATATATTAACCCCCGCCGCTATCCTCAATCTTTATTTGGCCGGCCGGTGCGTTCCCAGCTAAGTAGCGCTCAAAAAAGTTTAGTCGCCGCCAAAGACAGCCTGGCTAATATTAAGCCTTTGTTGACTCTCTTACCTAAATTGTTAGGCGAGCCTGATCCGCAGAAATATTTATTGATTTTCCAAAATGATGCCGAAATGAGGGGTAGCGGCGGCTTTTTAACCGCCTACGCGATTCTGGAAACCCATAAGGGGAAAATCACGCCGCTTTTATCCCAGGATATTTATGAGCTGGATAATAAGTTCGGCAAGCGCTTGCCGGCCCCGGAGCCAATTACCAAGTACTTGCCTTTGGTTTATAACTGGCATTTGCGCGACATGAATCTTTCGCCTGATTTTAAAGTTTCCATGGATGTGTTTTATCCCAACTATAAAGAAGTGGCGCAGTACAAAGACGTTAACGGCATTATCAGCATGGACACTCAGTTTCCGGTTGATTTATTAAAGGTTTTAGGCCCGGTCGGCGTGTCTGAATGGGGAACTTATTCGGCGGATATTGTTCCCGAATGCAATTGTCCCCAGATTGTTTACAAAATGGAAGATTATGCCACCCGGCCGACTTATTACATCAAAGCCAACCGCAAAGGCATGATCGGCCCTTTAATGCACTCTATTTTATTAAACGTCATGAACTCGCCCAAAAAACTCTGGCCTCAATTTATGGAAATTGCCTTGAAAAATATCCAGGCCAAACACATCATGTTTTACTTCCCGGATGATGCCGGCATGCAGCAGGTGGCCGAAAACTTTAACGCCACCGGTAAAATCAAAGACTTTGACGGTGATTATTTTCACTTAAACGATACTAATTTTGCCGGGGCTAAATCCAATCTATACGTTAACCAAGCCGTGGACCAGGAAATTAATGTGGCCGGTGATGGCACCATTACTAAAACCGTCACCATCACTTATACCAATCCTCAACCGCCGTCTGACTGCAATCTCGAATCCGGCGGTTTGTGCTTAAACGGCCTTTTGCGCGACTGGGTCAGGATTTATGTCCCGAAGGGGAGCGAGCTCAAAGAAGTTTTAGGTTCGGACATTGGCCCGACTACCAGCGAAGATTTGGGTAAAACCGTTTTTGAGGGTTTTATCGAACTGCGGCCGGAGTCCAAAGCCAAGCTGATTTTCAAATACCAATTGCCTTTTAAACAAGCTTCCGGCCAGGTGTATAAACTCTTATTGCAAAAACAGCCAGGCGTGAAAAATTTCAACTACACCATTAAACTCAACGGCCAGGAAGAAACCTTTGCTTTAGACGCTGATCGGGAATTAGCTTGGTAACGTGGCCAAAATTTACCGGGCCACCGCGATTATTTTAAAACGGCAGAATTTAGGCGAAGCCGACCGCTTAATTACTGTTTTTTCCGAAAGATCCGGCAAATTAAAATTAATGGCCAAAGGTATCCGCAAATTGACCTCCCGCAAAAAAGGCCACTTGGAAATTTTTACTTTATCCCGCTTAATGATCGTGACAACTAAAAGTATTGATTTGATCACCGAAGCCGCCACGGTTAATAATTTTTCCCGTTTGCGCCAAAATTTAAACCGTGTCCGCATTGCCTATTTATTTTGCGAATTAGTCGACAAATTAACGGTCGAAAACCAGGAACAGGTGGCAATTTTTGCTTTACTCAAAACTTATTTATCCCAATTAAACAGCCAATCAGTTACCTCGGATTTAATCGTTAACTTTGAAACAGAATTATTAAAATTATTGGGTTTTGGCTTGCCCGCCGAAATCTCCCGCGAGTCTTTAGAAACCCACATTGCCTCCATTACCGAACGCACGCTTCATTCCAACAAAATCAGGTAGTATAATTAAAAGCTGATTCTTCTTTCCACTTCGGCCCTAATTTGCGGCTTGCTGGTTTTCGCCTACCCGGTTAAGTTGTATTTGTCTTCCAAATCTGCCACCCGTCCGATTAAACTCATCATCTTCACCGCCGCCTGGCTCCTCGACTTCAACCTCCTCCTCATGTTAGGAATTAGTTTAAGAAAATAAGCCTACAAGTAACCTACAAGGTCCAACCTCGTAGTTGTGAACCTCTGCGAGGACTCTCCTTGCAGGTACTTGATGTAGATAGAAGTAATTATTAGCCTAAGAGGACTCTCCTCGCAGGCTAACTGATAGACTTCATTAATTCAATTTGTTAGTATTACATATATGGTAAAAGATAAAGCTTTAACAAAAACAGATTTAATCAAAGTTTTAAAAGATGTTGGTGTTGCCACCAAGGACGATGTTCGGCAAATAATCGGTGAAGAAATCACTCAAAGGAAATTAGTTGCGAGAGGCGACTTGAAAAATTTCGCCACGAAAAATGATCTTAAAAGTTTTCCCACAAAAGACGATTTAAAGAGCGAATTAGGCAAATCTGAACGACGGTTAGAGCGAAGATTAGTAGTTAGAATGAATAAAATGGGTCGGGATTTACAGCAATCAATTGCCAATTTAGCCGAAACTACTCCTACCCGTCAGGAATTTGAAATTTTAAAACAAAGGGTTACCGGCAGATATGGACTTATTTAAGCAAGTGACCGCCTTGGCTAAGCGCCGCGGGTTTATTTTCCCCGGCTCGGAAATTTATGGGGGACTGGCCAATACTTACGACTACGGCCCCTTGGGCGTCGAACTTTTGCGCAACCTCCGGAATTACTGGTGGGAATTTTTTGTTTCCACCCGGGAAAATATTTACGGCCTTGAAACCAGCGTTCTCATGAACCCCAAAGTTTGGGAAGCCTCCGGCCACACCTCCAGTTTTACCGACGCTTTAATTGAATGCAAGCAGTGCCACACCCGTACCCGCGCCGATCACTTGATCGAAGACAAATTGAAAACCAAAGTCGAAGGTAAAAGTTTGGCAGAATTAAACGAAATTATCACCACTAAAAAGATTGCTTGCCCGGCTTGCGGCCAATTTAACTGGACCGAAGCCAAAAAATTCAACTTGCTTTTCGAAACCCACATCGGCATTGTCCCGGAAAATAAATCCCTTGCCTATTTAAGAGGGGAGACCGCCCAGGGTATGTTTGTGGACTTTAAACAAATTTTGGATACTTTTGCTCCCAAGCTGCCTTTTGGCCTGGCCCAATCCGGCAAAGTATTCCGCAATGAAATCACCAAAGGCCAGCAGGTTTTCCGCACTCTGGAATTCGACTTGGCTGAATTTGAATATTACATTGACGCTAAAACCTGGGAAAAAGAGTTTGAATACTGGCAATCAGAAATCGAGAAATTTGCTGTTTCCTTAGGCGTTAACAAAAAGAAATTAAAGTGGCGCGCTCACGACCAAAAAGAATTAGCTCACTATTCTAAGCGCACTGAAGATTTAGAATACGAATTCCCCTTTGGTTTTAAAGAGTGGTTTGCTTGTGCTTACCGGACTGATTTTGATCTGAAAAACCACATGGAAAAAAGTGGCGTGGATTTGCGCTACACCGACCCCTACACTCAGGAAAAATTCATTCCCCACGTCATCGAACCGACTTTTGGCTTATCCCGCTCAATTCTGGTTTTACTGACTGAAGCCTACACTGAGGAAAAAGACCGAGTGGTGTTAAAATTAACCCCCCGTTTGGCACCATTTAAAGTCGCTGTTTTTCCATTATTGCCAAATAAACCAGAGTTAGTTACTGCCGCCCGTCAGGTTTTTAAACTCTTAAGTCCTAAATTCACCACCGCCTGGGATGATGGTGGTAACATCGGCAAGCGCTACCGCCGTCAGGACGAAGCCGGCACCCCCTGGTGCATTACCGTGGATTTTGATAGCCTAAAAGATAAGGCGGTCACGGTCCGCGACCGGGACACCATGAAACAGGAGCGAATCAAAATTGATCAATTAGTTAACTATTTTCAGGAGAAACTATGAAACCTTACTTAAAATATATTATTCCCGCTATTATTATTGTTTTAATCGTCGGTATTTATATTTATAAAAAACCAAAAAACACAGAAACTACCAAACCCGCTAGCCGTAAAGTCGAGCAAATCAACCAATTAGCGCTCAAAGACAGGCCTTTTGTGACCTTAATTCCCAGGGCAGACGGTAAGGAAGTGACCTTGGGGATTGATAAAGTCACCAATGCCACTAAAGTGGAGTACGAAATGGAATACCAGGCTGACAATTTAATCCAGGGCGTTTTCGGCAACATAGATTTTTCGCAAGAACCCACTCCGGTGGCCAAAAACCTACTCTTTGGTTCCTGCTCCAAGGGTAAATGCCGTTACGATGAAAATGTTTCCGGCGGCAGTTTAACTTTGCGTTTCGACGGCGGCAGCGAAGCTTATACTTTAAAGTCTGACTTTAACCTCCAAAATATGTTTGACCGCCAGGGGGTGTTTACCAGCAAAGATATTAAAGCCACTTTGGACGTGGGTAAATCCGGTTTACCCAGTGCCACTTATTTAATTATTTCCGGCACCATGGGCCTTCCCGCCCCGGTTGACGGTGAAGTTTTAGCCGGCCCGTACGCGTTTTTAGCCGCCGACAAACAAACTTTAAAGTCTGCCACTTTAACCATCCAGTCTAAAGATGACCTGACCGGCGCTAAGTTAATGTTTTGGGATGGTAAGGCTTACGCCGAGTTAAAATCGACCGTTGGCGAAGCTAAGCTCTCCGCCCCGGTCACCAGCCTGGGAACATTCTTAGTGGTAAGGTAGGCGGCATATGGCAAAAAAACAAGCATTATTTCTTCAAAGTTGGTTTTCCCAAACAACGGATATTTGGTATCCGTGGATTAAATCAGAATTAGAAAAACGTGGTTATGCTGTTTTTCTTCCAGATTTACCCACAATTAGGGCTAAAACGCCAAATTTGACCAAGATGATTCAGAAAGTTAAACAGATTTTAATAATCGATAAAAACACGATTATCATCGGCCATAGTATTGGTACTTTGGTTGCCATGCGTTTAGCCGAAAAATACAAATTTGCCAAGATGATTATAGTTTCCGGTTGGGACTTTGATGATTTATTTAAAGCTCATCGATTATTTTGGAAAACAAAAATTAACCATCGGAAAATTAAGAATAATGTCAAAGATATAGTGGTAATTCAGGGAGAACATGATCCGTACGTAACTGCTTCTACGGCTGAAGAAATGAGTAAAAGGCTCAATGCAAAATTTGTTTTAGTTAAAGGGCTTGGTCATTTTGGTAATGATGATAAATGCGTTCGGCTGCCTCAGATTTTAGAGTTTATATGAAAATAACAATTCCTGAGTTAAGGAAGTTAATTTATCAGGCTTTAAAAACAAAACATTATGATGGAAAAGATGCTGACAGAATTGCCGAGGTAATTTTATTTGGTCAACTTTCCAATAAAACTTCTCATGGGATTGTCCGTTTGTTTATTGCCGGGTCGAGTCAACTGGCTCAAAAACCAACTGGCAAACCAAAGATTGTAATTGATACGCCAGCATCACAAATTATTGACGCAAATCAGAATCCGGCCATGTTGGTGATGTCTTTGGCAATGGAAAAAGCCATGGAAAAAGCCACAAAAGTAGGATTTGCGATAACCGGCACCAGAAATACCTACTCGACTTGCGGCAGTTTGTCATATTATCTGGAAAAAATCGCTCAAACTAATTTAATTGGAATAGCTATGGCGCGATCGCCATTATGCATGGCCAGTTTTAGCACTGCAGAACCTTTATTTGGAACCAATCCGGTTGGTTTTGCTATTCCTGCTGAACCGCAGCCGTTTATTTTTGACATGGGGACAACGGCGATCAGTTGGGGCGCTTTGCTTATAGCTCAAGCAACGGGAAAATCTTTACCGGAAAACGTGGCTGTCGATGAAACTGGGGAATTAACAACCAATCCCAATAAAGCTAAATCACTGCTTTCTTTTGATAATACTTATAAAGGCTCTGGCCTGGCTATGATCGTGGAGATTTTAGCTGGTATCTTAGTCGGGGCTGGATTTATTGACATGCCGAAAAGAAATGATTGGGGTAATTTTCTTTTGGTCTTTTCTCCAAAACTAGTCGGGGATGTGAAAGAGTTTAAACGTAAAATGAAAATGATGATTGAAAGAATGAAAAAAGCCAAAATGAAGGTTGGGGAAAAAATGAGAATCCCTGGTGAAACGACTATCAAAACTAGAGACGAAAATTTAAGAAAAGGTTGGATTGAGATTGACGATTCTCTAATGAAACAATTTAAACAATATATTAAAGATAATTCTTAAAGTTGCCTCTGGGTTTTAGCGATTTTAATTGTAATTGGAAATAAAACTTATCCAGTAAGTGGTAAAATAGCCAAAATGACCCAGAAGTTTAAATACACTTTTCTTGCGGCACTATCTTGGGCAATTGCCATTATTATTGCCCGATTCATTTATATTGGCGGCGGAAACGCTTACAACGTCGCTTTTTGGACTACTATTTTCTCGGTTCCATTTTGGGGAATAGTGTTTTTAAAACAAAAAGAGGCGGCTAAAAAAATTACCCGATATGATCTAACTATTCTTTTAGGCATGGGCTTAATTAGCACCGTCGGCATCGGCATCACTGAAGCTTTAGCTTTAAGGTATAGCCAAGCGATTAATTACTCGTTTTTAATTCGCACTGTAATCTTATTTACTTTTTTGTTTGCATACATTTTTCTGGGAGAAAAACTAACTTTAAAGAAGATAGTTCTAGCCATAGTAATTTTATTTGGTTCATATTTATTGATCGCCCAAGGGCAAAAACTGGTGTTTTCTGCCGGTGATATTTTTACCTTAATCGAAGCCGCCTTAATTGCTTTGGGAAATACTGTTTTAGGGAAAATGGCGGTTAAAAGAATGAGCCCGAATTTAAGTGCGGCCGCTGCCTATTTAATTGGCGTCATTCCCCTTAGCCTCATTGCTTTATTTAATCATGCTGTCTATTGGCCAAAATCAATCGCTTTAATAATTTTGTTGGCTGGTGCATACATTGTTTTAACTTTATTTCGTTTCCGGGCTTATCAATATGCTTCGGCCGCCTATCTGACCATGATGTATTCCTTAACCCCGGTTTTTGTCAGTTTAATGGCCATGACTTTACTTAAAGAAACCATGACTCCGATTCAATTACTTGGCGGCGGGTTAATTGTCCTTGCCGGTATTGCCGTAGAAAAGCTGAAGATATAATAACTGTTTTCTAACTTTTGGTAATTTACTTTTTTCTTTACACGCGGTACTAATTAACTATGACCAAAAAATTAACTAATGGTTTTGCCACCAAGAAAGATATTCAGCATTTAGAAAAAAAGATGGATAGGCGCTTCGAACAGGTAGATAAGCGCTTCGAACAAGTAGATAAGCGTTTCGGACAAGTAAACGACCAATTCAAATATTTTCGAGAGGAAATGAAAGAAGATTGGAATTTTTTCAAATCAGACACGTTCAGAGAATTTGAGCATAAATGGCAGCAAAAAATCGACCCAATTTTAGCAGAAATAGAAAAACATCGCGATAATGAAGTAATTATGGCAGAACAATATCATCGGTTAGAGTCATTAATGATTAAGGTTGCTGACAAGGTTGGAGTTGAGGTTACCGATTAACCTTCTTCCCCATATTCCACAGCACTTCAAAAATTTGTTTTACTCTCTTCCAGGGTAACGGACTTTTTTAAATGGCCATTTTTCTTCAACCCAACTCTTTACGGTTTTAAATAACACTTGATCAAGTCCTTTATCGAACTCACTTTTTCTTACCCACATAAATATTTCGACCTCGTATTCTGGTTTTGATGAGGGAAAAATATACATGCAACCCAAGCATTGGCTTTCATTAGGGTTCATGACCGTATAGGCAAAAGATGATCTGGTTTGGAACTCTTTTTGATGCCATCCCAAATCAATTAAGTCTTGTTCAAAACCCAAGTCTTTTTGTGGCCAGGTACTACCATCACCAAAAATTCCCCGTAGATGGTTAAGGCTAGACATTACTGCATCATAATCTTTAACCACATCACTGATTTTCAACATTCTTAATCTGAATTTTTCTGTTTCTAAAACTTCAGGAACTTTAAAATCTTTTGGAACAAGTGGACCAGTCATAGTTAGATTATATACCACTTGACATGCCCGTGAAAATACATCAAAATCAATTAAAGTGGAACAAAGTGGGGAATAGTGGTGAATATATATGCTTATCGGTCATTATCAAACTAAAATCGACCTCAAGGGAAGAACTGCCTTACCGGTTAAATTTAAACAGGCTCTAGGCCAAAAAGCCATTATTACCGCCGGTTACGAACAATCCCTGATGATTGTCTCTAATAAAGACTGGCAGCAAGTGGTGGGCCAAATTACCAACCAGAAACTTACTCTTGAACCCGCCCGGGCGACTGACCGCTTTCTTTTGGGAAGCGCCTTTGAAATTGATCTGGATAGCCAGGGCCGCTTTATTATTCCCAAATACTTGCGCGATTATGCCCAGATTCAGACGGCGGCCGTGTTTATCGGCGTCGGTAATCGGGTGGAATTATGGAGCGAGAGCCGGTGGACCGAATATGAAAAATACCTATCAAAAAATATCAGTGCCTTAGGAGAAAAACTCTCTGCACAACCCAGTTCTTTTACATGAAGTTGTTGACGGTTTGAACATAACCGCCAACCAAATATATTTCGACTGCACCGTCGGTTCTGCCGGCCATGCTGCCGAAATTGCTCGCCTTGGTGGTGAGGTTATCGGTTTAGACGTTGACCCGGATGCCTTAAAGCGGGCCCAGGCTAAATTACCTAATGCCCGCTTTGTCCAGGCTAACTTTAGTCAGTTACTCAAGGTTGCCGAATCGCTCGGGGTTACCCAGGCAAGCGGCGTCTTGCTTGACTTAGGTTTATCCAGTAATCAGCTGGCCGATGTTAACCGGGGCTTTTCGTTTCAAACCAATGGCCCGTTAGACATGCGGCTGGACCCGCGCTTAACCACGACTGCCGCCGATCTGGTGAATAAACTGAGCGAAGCCGAGCTTTATCAGTTGTTCACTGATTACGGTGAAGAACCCAGAGCGTTAGCGATTGCCTCGGTAATCGTCAAAAGCCGGCCAATAACCACGACTCAAGAGCTGGCCCAGTTAATTAGCTCTGTGGTTCGCCACCGGGGGAGAACCAACCCGGCGACCCAGGTTTTTCAGGCTTTACGGATTGCGGTTAACCAGGAACTGGCCAACCTGGAAGCGGTTTTACCTCAGGCCGTAAAACTATTAAAACCAGGCGGAAGATTAGCCGTTATCAGCTTTCATTCGCTGGAAGACCGCATTGTCAAAAATTTTATGAAACATAATCAGCAACTTAAAAATTTAACGAAACACCCGCTTAAACCCAGTCGGGAAGAAGTTTTAACCAACCCCCGCAGCCGCAGTGCCAAGCTGCGTTTAGGAGAAAAGATATGACAAGAGGAGAAAAAACTCAATATCAGCAAATTAGCCGCAAATGCCGGTGGTGTCTTGGCGGTTCAATTACCTTAGTGATTTTATTAGCTTTTACGCGCATGGTTTTATCTAATCGTCCGGCTACCTGGGGTGGAGATTTAAATCAATTAAAACAAACTGTTGCTGAGGTTAAAACTCAGAATTTCTACCTGGCAACTGAATTGGCGGCCAAAAGCGGTAATTTAATTGATTTACAGCAAGCGGCCCTGGCTGCCGGTTATACCGATAAACCACAGGTAAAATATTTTCATGAGCATTCATTGGCGCTTAATTAGCCTTCGCCTGTTTTTTATCTTAATGGTCATTGTTTTATTAGGGCGGCTGTTTTACTGGCAGGTGTTAGCCGCGGATAACTTGCTCTCCTTAGCCCGTTCCCAACAGCAAACCACTACTACGGTAAGTGCTAAAAGAGGGGAAATTTTTACCAGTGACAACAGTTATCTGGTGGCCAATCAACCGGCCTATAATGCTTTTTTTATTAAAAATAACCCGGACACCGATCTAAAAACTGCGGCTAATACTTTAGCCCCGCTTTTAAACTCAACGGTTTCTGCCGCGCTTTATAATCGTTTATCCGATCCTAAAACTAACTGGGTAACTTTGGCAAAAAAAATCAGCCAGGCACAAAAATGGTCCTTAGAAAGTTTAGCCTGGAAAAATTTAAGTTTTGAACCTGACCAGCTTCGGTTTTATCCAGAGGCCTCAATGGCCGCCCATCTCGTTGGTTTTGTCGGCCAAGGAGATCAAGGAGAAGATAAAGGCGTGTATGGCTTGGAAGGCTTTTATCAGGCCGAATTGGCCGGCCAGCCGGGAATTCTCCGTCAGGAACACGATGCTTTCAGCCAGCCGATTATTTTTGGCCAGTTTTTCAACCAGGAACCGCGCGACGGCCGGAAGTTAAAGCTTTTTTTAGATAAAGGTTTGCAATTTATGGTCGAAAAAAAGATGGCTGCTGCCCTCGAACGTTATGGCGCTAAGTCCGGTTCCGTCACAGTCATGGACCCCTTTACCGGCGCGATTCTCGCGATGGCGTCTTTGCCGGCTTATGATCCGGTTAAATATTCTCAGTTCGAGCCGGAATTGTTTTTAAATCCGGTGATTGCCGATGCTTTTGAACCCGGATCGATTTTTAAAATCGTGGTTATGGCCGCTGCCATGAATGAAGATTTAATTAAACCCGATACGATCTGTGAAATCTGTGACGGTCCGGTTAAAATTGATAAATATCTGATTAATACTTGGGATAATCAGTACCGTCCTAACGAAACCATGACTGATATTATTGTCCATTCTGACAATGTTGGAATGGTTTTTGTGGGTCAAAAACTCGGGCTGGACAAATTCTTGGACTATTTTAAAAAATTTGGTTTTTCGACTCCGACCAACATTGATTTGCAGGATGAACAAGTGCCGCCCTTTAAACCTGATAAACAGTGGACTTTTGTTGATCTGGCGACTGCCAGTTTTGGCCAGGGTTTTTTAGCCACCGGAATGCAAATGCTTCAGGCAACGGCCGCGATTGCCAACGGCGGCGAATTAGTTGAGCCGAGAATGGTGAATCAAATTATCAGCGACCGGCAAACGATTACTTTGCCGCTTAAATCCCGCCACCGGGTTATCAGCCAGGAAGCCGCCCAGCAGGTGACTGATATGATGGTGGCTGCCGTTAAAGACGGCGAAGCCAAGTGGACCAATGTTACCGGTTATAACATTGCCGGTAAAACCGGTACCGCTCAAGTGGCGGTCGGTGGTAAATATGCGGACACTGTTACAAACGCTTCGTTTATCGGTTTTGCTCCCGCGGACAAACCCAAATTTGTGATGCTAGTTACCTTAAAAGAACCGAAAACTTCCCAGTGGGCCTCGGAAACTGCTGCCCCTTTGTGGTTTAACATCGCCGCCGAATTACTGAATCATTTTAATGTTGTGCCTTCTCAATAATAATTCCGGTCCAATCAGGTTCCCAACGTGGATGACCTGGCACAGATACAATGACTTCCATAGTTGAATCTTGAGTCAAACTTACAGTTGCCGCTTCAAGAGGGAAATTACATGTTCCGAAGAATTTTCCTCCAGGTTTAAGGCGATTAGGTATGCTTAAATAAGAATTACATATATGAAAATAAGCGCTCGCGCCTATAAAAATAATTGCGTCAAATGTTTGGGTTAAATCTTGAAATCGCTTAGGTTGTATTAAAGTTACAGCAACATCAGGGTGACATTGTTGAAAAATACTCAGAAAACCAGCCCTTTCCGCTCTAAAATCTTGATCAACAATGGTAATTGACTTAACTCGATTTAACTGCGGTTCTACTACGACTAAGTCAATTAAATCCGGTGCCGGACCAATTACCAATACGTCACCACTTAACTTAATATTTAATGGTTCGACATGAGTTAGAAAACTATCAATCTCACCCATTAAGGCTCTGGTATCAGCAAATTGTTCTTGATAGAGCATAGAATTAATTATAGGATATTATATCAGTTCGATAAAAAAAGCCAATGTAGTACAATAGATTAATGAATTTTAGGCAAAACCTAATTAATCTTTTTTGGCATTTGCCTCAGGCGGTCTTGGCAAACTTAATTTATGGTTTTCCCTCAAGAAAACTCATTGTCATCGGCATTACCGGCACCTCCGGTAAAACCAGCGTCTGCCACCTCCTGCATCATATTTTAACTAAAGCCGGCTATAAAGCGGCACTTTTATCCACTGTCTCGGTTCCCGGCCTGCACGTTACTAACCCCGAACCGTTTACTCTGCAAAAACTGCTCCGTTCATATCTGGATAAAAAACATACTCACGTGGTTCTCGAGGTCACTTCTCATGGTTTGGATCAAAATCGCAATTGGGGAATTAAGTTTAAATACGGCCTGATTACCAACATCACCCATGAGCATTTGGATTATCATCGGACTTTTGCCAATTACCGCCAGGCGAAATTGAAGTTATTGCAAATGTCGGAAAATAAAGTCAGCTTTGCGCCTTCCGACAATTTTTTCAAAGCCAATAACAATGCCGCTAGCGCTATTGCCGTAAAAATGGGTATCAAGCAGACAGTTATTGCTCAGGCCCTAAAAACTTTTCCCGGTGTTCCCGGCCGGATGGAATTTGTTCGCCTCAAGCCTTTTAATGTGGTGATTGATTTTGCCCACAAACCCGATGCCCTGGAAAAAGCTTTACTGTATTTGCGCTCCAAAACTCAAAAAAGACTGATCGCGGTTTTTGGCTGCGCGGGTTTGCGCGATCGTCTTAAACGGCCGCTTATGGGGGAAATTTCCGGCCGTTTGGCGGATATTACCATTTTAACTGCCGAAGACCCCCGCACCGAGGACGTGAACCAGATTATTCAGGCAATTAAAGCCGGCTATAAAACCAAGAAAAAACTTTACCTTGAGCCTGACCGCCAAAAAGCTATTAACCTGGCGGTTAAACTGGCCCGGCCGGGAGATACCGTCGCTTGTTTCGGCAAAGCCCACGAACAATCAATGTGTTTTGGTACAATAGAATCGCCCTGGTCTGAACATCAGGCTGTCAGAAAGGCTTTAAAATTATGCAATTACTAGTTTTAGCCGCCGGCATCGGTAAACGGTTTCAGCCGCTTGTTACCAGTAAGCCTTTATTGCCGTTTTTAGGCAAGACTTTGCTGGAGCATGTTGTGGCTAATTGTCAGGGTTTAAAACCCAGCCAAATAATTATCGTGGTTAATCCTAAAGACAAAACTGCAGTTGCTAAACTTTTTCCCAAAGCCAAGATAGTCGTCCAACCCGCACCCAACGGCATGGCCGGCGCCGTCTTATCTGCAAGGTTGGACCTTGTAGGCCCGACCGTAGTAGTTAACGGAGATGACTGGATTGACCCTAAAATTATTCAGCAATTTTCACGAGCAATAAAAACTACTCCTGATAAAGTAATTTTTACCGGTATCAAGAGCCATCCCGGTCTCACCGGCGGTTTTTTCAGCCTGCAGGGACAGTCCCTGCAGGTCATCGAAAAGCCTGCCGAGGGAAAAGAACCGAGCGAGTGGTTAAAAATCGTCTTAGACTATTTTCCTAAAATCGAAGAATTTATTGCCGTGCTTAAAGCTGATTACGAAGCCGGTTTAAATCAATTAACCAATTCGCTTCTGGTTAAAGCCGCCGGCAAATTCTATCAACTAAAATATCCTTGGCAAATTTTGGATTTAACTGCCGGTTTATTAACCGGTAAATCTATCATCGATAAAACCGCCAAGATTTACCCCGGCGCCCAGATTATTAATTCCTATATTGGCCCCAAAGTTATCATCGGCCACCACTGTTTGATTCGGGATTCTATCATTGAATCCGGTACTACGGTCGGATATTACACGGAAATTGCCCGGAGTTACGTTGGCCCGAATAATTTTTTCCACACCAATTATGTGGGTGATTCCATTATCGAAGGGGGGAGCAATTTAGGCTCCGGCGCTCGGCTGGCCAATATGCGGTTTGACAAAAAAGAGGTTCTTCCCGGCAAGTCAAAGCTAGGCGCTATTTTGGCAAAAGGAAGCCAATTGGGAATTAACTCTTCGGTGATGCCGGGCGTCACTTTAGGTGCTAAAGCCTTGCTGGCTAGCGGTTTAGTTCTTTATCAATCATTATCAGCCGGTGAATTTAAAAAAACTTAAAACCATTCATTTTACCGGGATTAAAGGCGTCGGTATGACTGCCCTGGCTTTGTGCGCTTTAGATTTAGGTAAAAAAGTCTCCGGCAGCGACACCGCTGAAGTGTTTCCTACCGATGCGGTTTTAAAAACCAGGAAGTTGAAAGTTAAGCTGGGTTTTTCCCCAAAAAATTTGCCCCGTAATTGTGATTTAGTTATTTATACCGGCGCTCACCAGGGGAGTGATAATCCGGAAGTGGTGGCCGCTCAAGCTAAAAATATTCCGGTTTTAAGCCATGCTCAGGCGCTCGGTCTATTTTCCAGCGGTAAACAGGTCGTGGCGGTTAGCGGCGTTGGCGGCAAATCAACTGTTTCGGCCCTGATTGCTCATCTGTTAACTGCGGCCGGCTTTCAGCCCAGTTATGCGGTTGGCGCCGGCGCGATTTTTTCCTTACCGGCCCCTGGCCGCTTTAATTCCCGTTCCCCGTATTTTGTGGCGGAAGCCGATGAATTCATCACCGACCCGCTAAAAAATTTAACTCCCCGGTTTCATTATTTAACTCCTTATATGGCAGTAATTACTAATCTGGAATACGATCACCCGGATGTTTATCCGTCTTTAGATTCAGTTTTTGACTCGTTTATTAAGTTTTTACAGCCAGTTCCTAAAAATGGCTTTATTATTATTAATATCGATAATCCCCGCTGCAAGCAATTTATCAGCCGTTTAAACCGCCCGGTGATCACTTATGGTTTTTCTCCTTTGGCCGATTGGCAGATTATTAGCCATCATTTGGCCGATAAAAAACAGTTTTTTACCCTTAAAGTCAAAGGCGTAACTTGGCCGGAAATGATTTTAACTCTGCCCGGCAATTACAATCTTTTAAATGCTACTGCCGCCATAGTAACGGCCTATAATTTAGGGGCCTCAACCCAAAAATTGCAAGCTGGTATAAAAACTTTTACCGGGGTTAAGCGTCGGTTTGAATTAATTAGTGAGGTTAAGAAAATTAGTCTTTATGATGATTATGCTCATCACCCGACTGAAATTAAAGCCGTTCTGCAAGCCGCCCGGGAATGGTTTCCTGACCGCCGTTTGATTCCTATTTTCCAGTCACACACTTATTCCCGTACCAAAGCTTTGTTAACTGAGTTTAGTCAAAGTTTTAGCCAGGCCGACCTGGTCGTGATCAACGACATTTTTGCTTCTGCCCGGGAAAAAGACAACTTAGGCTTAACCAGTAAAAGTTTTAGCAACTCGGTTGCTAAACACCACCGCCAAGTTTATTATTGCCCTGGTAAAGCCGCTACTTTAGCCTTTATCAAACACTATTGCCGTTCCGGCGATATCTTAATTACCCTTGGCGCCGGCAATAACTGGCTTTGGCACAAGGAGATTCTATGGACATTATCCAAAATCAAATCTTAGCTCCTTTTACCACTTTTAAAATCGGCGGCCCGGCCGAGCATTTTTGCGAAGCTAAAACCATTAGTGATTTAAAATTAGCCGTCAAACTAGCTAAAATCAATCATTGGCCGGTTACCATCTTAGGCAAGGGGAGTAATATTTTAATTCCGGATAAAGGCTTAAAAGGCTTGGTAATTAAAAATTCCACCGCCAAAATCCGGCTTTTACCACATCAGCGGGTTGAACTGGACAGCGGCGTTTTTTTACCCAAAGCCATTATGCACCTGATTAATCACGGTTTAACCGGGCTGGAGGCTTTTGCTGGCATTCCGGCGACTGTTGGCGGCGCCACCGCTGTGGCCATGCACGGCGTCGGCCATTTATGGTCAGAGTTTGTTATTAAAACTACCAAATATCAGGGAGTAATTTTAACTGTCACTGTCCAGTTAAAACCCGGCGATTCTGAAGCCGCCCGGCGCTTAGTAAAAACTATCCAATTAAAAAAAGCTCATCAGCCCCAGCAATCTAGCGGCTGTATTTTTAAAAATCCTCCCGGTCAATCTAGCGGCGCTATTATTGACCAACAGCTGCACCTTAAAGGCAGGCAGCTTGGCCAGGCGCAAATTTCTCGTCGCCACGCCAATTTTATTGTTAATTTAGGCGGGGCTAAATCAGCCGATGTCCGGCAATTAATTAAATTAATTCAAACCCAGGCTAAAACCAAGCTTAATTTAAACTTGGAACCGGAAATAATTATTTATGGCTGAAATTACTATTCAAGGCGGCCAACGTTTAAACGGCACGGTCAGTTTAAGCGGTGCCAAAAACTCTGCTTTTAAACTGATGATTGCTTCGTTGTTGAGCCATAGGGAAGTTAACTTAACCAATGTTTGCCGCATTGCCGATGTTGAGTTGGTCAAAGAAATTATTCTTCAGCTAGGCGGCCAAGTTAAGGCTGACGCTAACTATTTTAAACTTCAGGCAGATAACCTTCAGTCTTTTACTGTGCCGCAAAGTTTGGGTCAGGCCTCGCGGGCTTCCAGTTTATTTTTAGCTCCGCTTTTGGCCCGGTTTCAGCAGGCAATCATGCCTTTGCCCGGCGGCGACCAAATCGGGGAGCGCCGCTTAAACTGGCACTTTGCCGGACTGCAGGCCTTAGGCGCCAAAATTAAGCTCAAAAACCAATTAATTTACGCCACTTGTCCTGTTTTAAAAGGCGGAAATTATACTTTTCCCGAGCCTACCCACACCGGCACAGAAACTTTAATTATGGCCGCTGTCTTGGCCCGAGGGAAAACCATCCTTAAAAATTGCGCTTTGGAACCGGAAGTCGATGACTTAATTGCTTTTTTAACTCAAATGGGCGCCAAAATAACCAGGCAAGCGCCCCGGACGATCATTATTAACGGCGTTAAAGACTTAGGTTCAGCCAGTTACTCGGTAATGCCGGATCGCAATGAAGCAGTCTCCTATGCCATTGCCGCTTTGATTACTCAAGGAAATATTCTGGTCAAGCATGCCCGGGAACAAGATTTAACCGCTTTTTTAACCAAATTAACCGAAATTGGCGCGGGTTTTAAAGTTTTAAGCGAGGGGATTCGTTTTTACTATCATCAACCGTTACGTGCGGTTAACATTAAGACCGCTCCGCACCCAGGCTTTATGACTGATTGGCAGCCACTATGGTCAGTTCTCGCTACTCAGTTTCAGGGCCAGTCACAGGTCACGGATACTATTTTTCCTCACCGGTTTCAGTTTGTGCCTCTGCTACTAGCCATGGGTGCCAAGATTAGTCAGATGCCCGGATCCATTAAAATTATTGGTCCGGCCAAGCTTCAGGGGCAAAAATTAACGATTCCGGATATCCGCGCCGGCGCCACTTTGGTTTTAGCCGGCTTGTGTGCCCGGGGGGAAACTGTGTTGACCGGAGTGGAGCATCTTAACCGGGGTTACGAAAACTTTATCGGCCATTTGCAGGCCCTTGGTGCTAAAATAAATAACCTTCAAGGACAGTCCCTGTAGGCGCATTATTATTCGAAGTCCAAGGTAATATTTTTAATCATAGGTAAATCTCTTTCATCTGATTCTTCGACAAAAACTTTATAAGATTGTTTAGTTGGATTTTGATTGAAATAGCATAAAATTTCATCCTTATTTATCCAAGCCTGATTATACAAACCTAGATAATTTTGATAGCTGGAGAATTTATAACCTTCAAGGACAGTCCCTGTAGGTAAAATATCTAAGGGATTTTGGTGGATATATTTGGACAGATAAATAAACTGATTCTCATTTATTACCGTTAATGCTTTATATCTTCCTTGGAAAACATGGCCGACGCATTTGTATTTTTTGTTAAAATACATTGAATATTTTGTACTTATCGAGCTAATGAATTCAGTCATTGAATTTGCTTCTTTTTGAAAAATAAAAAAATGAAAGTGGTTTGGCATTAAACAATAGGCAAGCAGCTTAATTTGATCGGTATAGTTTTTTAGTTTTCTTGAGGGGGCAACCTTCAAGGACAGTCCTTGAAGGTTGGGAGTAGTCAAGTAAAATTTAAGGTAAGATAAAAAGGTTTTAAAATCTTGCTCGTCAAGAAAAATAGGTTGTTTGGCAACTCCGCGATTATAAACATGGTAGTAAGCCTCAGGGGAATAATTCTTAAGACTATTTTTTGCCGGCATTACTTTAACTATACACCTACGAGGACAGCCCTGCAGGTTGAATCAAGCCGGAGGCTGGTTGACTGCCTTTATTGCTGCTGTAGTCATACTAAGTTCACTTGAAAGAGCCATCCCTTCACATTCAGCTTTATCTAGTTCAGCATCATAACCAATTGATTCTTCAAGATAAGCCACCCTTTTGTTACTGGATGCAATTGCCTCTACAATTACTTCATGCCGGGCCGGTAAATATTCCTCCAAAGGGATACGCTGGAGAAATTTTCTTGAAGCGATCACGATCGGATTTAAAGATGGCTTAATCGGCTGATTAATCTTTTCTGATTTGCCAAAATTCCGAGCCCATTCATTGGTTGCCCTGACTGCCCGGGTAATTTGCCCTACTTCATCAGTTGGAATTGCTGTGCTTAATCTTAATTGCCAATAATCACTGACCGGAACGAAAGCCGCCGCCGCCTTGATAACAGGATTTATTTTTTCAGAATACGTAACCGAGGTTTCATTTAAGCTCATAATTATATTTTTGTAAATTACACTCGTAGTTTATTCCTATTTTCTTAAAAGTCAATCAAATGGTAAAATAGACGCTGTGCAACAAAAAAAAATTGTGGTCATTGGCGGCGGCACCGGCAGTTTTGTCTTGCTTTCCGGTTTAAAAAATTACCCGGTCGATTTAACCGCCATTGTGCCGGTCACTGACGATGGTGGGTCAACCGGCCGCCTGCGGGATGAATTTGGATTTTTACCGGTTGGCGATATCCGCCAGTGCTTGGCGGCCTTGGCAAAAGAAAACGGCTTATTCCAAAAACTTTTTACTTACCGGTTTGAAAAAGGCAAAGGGATTAAGGGCCACAGCCTGGGTAACTTATTTTTAACTGCCTTGGAAGACATTTTAGGCAGTGAACCGGCCGCTGTTGAACAAATTTCCAAACTTTTCCGCCTTAAAGGCACGATTCTGCCTATTTCCCGGCAGATGGTCAAACTGGCTGCCGAGTATTCTGATGGCCAAACCATTATTTCCGAACACAAAATCGAAGTCCACCGCCTGAAAAAAAATGAACGGATTGTCAAGCTTTACACTTTGCCTCAAGCCTTGATTAATCCTCAGGCAAAAGTTGCCATCGAAACCGCTGAACTGGTTATTTTTGCCCCGGGCGATTTGTTTAACAGTTTGATTGCCAGTTTAGTTGTCAAGGGGTCGCGGTCAGCGCTTCAACGTTCCCAAGCCAAATTAGTTTACATTGTTAACCTGATGACTTTAAATAGCCAAACTAATTATTTTACCGCCCTGGACCATATTAAAGAGCTGGAAAAATACAGCGGTCGTAAGATTGACAGTATTATTGTGAATAATCAACCGATTCCGCCGGTAATTTTACAAGCCTACAAAACTCAAACTGAATATTCGGTGGAAGATAATTTGGGAGAAGACAGCCGGGTAATCCGCCAACCATTGCTGGCCAACACTCCTTATCAAAAACCAACCAGCGACAGCTTAAAACGCAGTTTGTTGCGCCACGATTCTGCCAAATTAGCCCGTACGATTATTAAATTAATTAATCGTTGATGGCAGAGACATTGGTTATTCTTCACGGTTGGGGCAGTGATTTGTCCCGCTGGAAACCATTGGTTAAAAAACTCAAATCTACCGGTTTATTTGTAATTTTACCTGGTTTGCCCCAAGATAAAGTCAGAAATATTGCTGACTTTTCCGATTGGCTTTATCAGAAAACCAAAACATTACCGCCGTTTTTTCTTGCCGGCCATTCTTTTGGCGGCCAGATTGCCATTAATTTTGCCGCTAACCATCCGGAGCGGGTGAAAAAATTAATTCTTATTGCTAGCGCCGGAATTAGGCGTCCAAGCTGGAAACGGAAAATAATCACCCCGCTGGCTAAATTGCTTCGTGGTTACCTGCGGGAAAAAGCCAAATCTTTGCTTTACCGTTTACTCCTCGCGACTGATTATTACCGCGCTAATCCAAAAATGAGGCAGACCATGGCCATAATTTTAACTGAAGACCAACAAAAAAATATGGTTAAAGTTAAGGCGCCGACGCTGATTATCTGGGGAAAGTTCGACCACTACACCCCGCTTAAAGACGGCCGGTTAATCCATGAATTGATTAACCATTCGCGCTTTTTCGTTATCAGTGACGCTCAACACGGCTTGCCGTTTACTCACATTAAGCCGCTTAAGGAAAAAATCTTATGGTTTATTGGTTCAAAATAATTTATTTTTTATTATTGCTGCAGGCAATCAGCCGCTGCTTGTATTTTTGGCAGCTGAAAGAATACCGCTGGGACCGGTTCCGGGCCATGTTAGCCACTTCTGCCCGAAATCAATACTTATTGCCCTCGCTTCAACTTTTCCGCCCCCGCCTAACCTTTAAAATTTTAATTTTATTTTATCTATCTTTTTATTTCTCTTTTTTATTTCACCCTTTGCTGGCCTATTTATTGCTGCCTTTAACTGTCAGCTTAGCGGTTTTATTTTTAGCTCCCCTAACCGGTTTGCTTTACGACCTGATTATTTTGGCCGCCAAAATTAAGCTTTTATTTTATAAAAAATTGACTGTTATCGGTATTACCGGCAGTTATGGCAAAACTAGCACCAAAGAAATATTGAGTCATATCTTAGCCTCAAAGTATCCTGTCCTTAAAACTCCATTAAATTCCAATACTACCATTGGTGTTGCTCTTACAATTCTTAAATCTTTAAATTCAACCCATCAATATTTTGTGGTTGAAATGGGCGCTTATAGGCTCGGCGAGATTGCCGCCATCTGCCGCCTGGTTAAGCCAAAAATTGGTATTTTAACCGGAATTAATGAGCAGCATTTGGGTCTTTTTGGCAGCCAGGAAAATATTATTAAAGCCAAATCAGAATTACTCTTAGCTTTACCCAAAAACGGCCTGGCGGTCGTTAACGGCGTTAACCAATTTACTAAAAAACTCGCCATCAGCCAGGCCCCAACCAAGTTTTATGGTTATGCCAAACAAAAGATAAATTTGCTTGGCCAAGGCCAGCAATTAAATCTTAGTGCCGCTATTATTGTGGCGCAATATTTGGGAATTAAAAAATTTGACTTAACTCATCTCCCTCAATTAAAATCTGCACTCACTTTGACTAAAGGGCTAAATCAAGCAACCATTATCAATGACAGTTATAACTCCAATCCTGCCGGTTTTAACCAGGCTATAAAATATGTTTCTGATTTGCCTTTTAAAACCAAAATCTTGATTACCCCGGGGATTATTGAATTAGGCAGTCAGTCAGCCAAAATTCATCGCCAGCTGGCTGCTCAGGCGAAACCTGTTTTTGACCAAATTTTTGTTACCAAACCGGAGATTGCCCCATATTTCCAGGTCAAGACCGGTTCTGAAGCCGATCTGCTTCAAAAATTGACCCTAATTTTAACTAAGAATCATTTATTATTAATTGAAGGTCGTTTTTCTGCCAAATTTATTAAAGTTTTATGCTCAAACCAATCCTGATCGGCATCTCACCCAACGCTCAATTTACTGATGTCTTGCTGGCATTAAAATTATTGCTGCAACCCTGGCTTTGGCAAACCGGCCAATTTACCGGCCGTTTGACCGCTAAAATTAAAACTTATTTTAATTTTCCCCATGTTTATTTGACAAACTCAGCCAGGACTGCGCTTTACCTGGGCTTAAAATCATTAAATTTATCTTCAGCTGAGGTTCTATACCCCAGTTTCACTTGTCAGGTAGTACCTCAGGCGATTATTAAGGCCGGTTTAAAACCAATTGGTTATGAATTGGGCCAAATCAAAGCCAAAATTACTTCCCAGACTAAAGTTTTAATTATTCAGCATCTTTTCGGCATTCCCGATGACATGGCTTTTATTGCCAGTTTATGCAAAAAACATCAGTTAATCTTGATCGAAGATTTGGCCCACAGCTTAGGCGCCACTTTCAAAGGTAAAAAAGTCGGTAGCTTTGGCGAGATCACGGTTTTGAGTTTTGGCCGGGATAAAATCATCTCTTCGATTTTCGGCGGCGCTCTTTTAACCCGGAAAACAGTTCAATTAAATATGCCTTTGCCCGGATATTTTTGGATTTTTAAGCAATTATTACACCCTTTAATTTTTTCCCTAGCGGTGCCGGCTTACTATTATTTCGGCAAATATTTAATTCATCTGTGCCGGAAATTAAACTTAATTGCCTTGCCTTTAAACCAGTTAGTTCCTGAACAGCTTCCCAATGCTTTGGCCGGTCTGGCCTTGCATCAGTGGCAGAGGCTGGATAGTTTTAATCGTCACCGCCGCCAGATTGCCCGGCTTTATTGCCAGGCTTTTAACCAGCCCTTTCACCCGGAAGCAACTTACCTGCGTTTTCCTTTAATCGTTAAAGATCCAATTCAATTAATTAAACTGGCTAAATTAGAGCATTTGTGGCTGGGGAATTGGTATGAAAATAAAATTATTAATTTGCCGACTCACCCGCGGATGAATTTAAGCGACGTCCAAAGAGTCGTTGACTTCATTAAATCCCATGCTTAATTTAAAACCAATTACCAGTAAAGCTGATTGGGAAAGTTATTTACAGAAGTCAGAGCAATGCACTTTCCTTCAGTCCTGGAATTGGGGCGAATTTCATCTCCAGCTTGGCCATAAGATTTTTCGCCTGGGTATTTTTGAGACAAATAAACTAGTTGGCTTAATTTTAGCGATCAAAATTCGCGCCAAGCGGGCGACTTATTTGGAAATTCCCGGCGGCCCGATTCTTAATTGGCAGAGTCAAGCTGAAATTGATTATGTTTTTAGTTATTTAAAGTCTTTAGGTGTGAAAGAACAGGCAGTCTTTATCAGAATTAGACCGAACATTACTTCAGTTCCTAAATTAAATTTAATTAAGTCGCCCATGCATCTTCATGCCGAATCTACTTGGGTTTTAGATCTGGAACCATCCGAAGAGCAATTGCTTGCCGCCATGAGGAAAAATACCCGCTATAGTATTAAAAAATCTTTGTCTCTGGGGCTAAAAGTCGTCTCCTCAAAGGACATTAAAGACGTTCAGGCCCTTTACCATTTGCAGCTGGCGGTTGCCAAGAGACATCATTTTGTTCCTTTTTCTCTTGCCTACCTCGAGGCTCAATTTCAGGCTTTTTTGCCAGATAATCAAATTCAACTATTTAAAGTAATCTATAAACAGCAGGTTTTAGCCATTGCTTTTATTATTTTTTACGGCCCCGAAGCGGTTTATCATTACTCTGGCTCGGCCGACCAATTCCGGGATATTCCGGCTTCTTATGCCTTGCAGTGGGCCGTAATTAAAGAAGCCAGGCGCCGTGGTTTTAAACGTTACAATTTTTGGGGGATAGCCAGTGGAAATAATCCTCATCATCGTTTTGCCGGCGTGACTTTATTTAAAACCGGTTTTGGGGGCCGGTCAATCAACTATTTGCCTGCCCATGATCTGCCGCTTCACTGGACTTATTGGTTAACCTATATATTTGAGACTATCCGCCGTCTCTTCCGCCATTTATAATCAACCTATGGCTTTGCTTTTAAGCTTGCTTATTTTTTCTTTTGTCATCACTGCCGTGAGCCTGGTGCCTTTTATTCACTTGCTTTACCGCTGGCGTTTTACCCGCCAGGCCCAAAAAACCAAAGACGCTTTTAATCGGCCCACGCCGATTTTTGACCGCTTTCACGCCCATAAAAAAGGCACTCCGGTCGGCGGCGGGTTTTTAGTTATTAGTGTTGTGACCTTGCTTTTCTTTTTGCTTTTTCCTCTAGCTAAGTACGCCGGGGTTTTTATTACCAATGTTTACCCGATCAAAGCGGAAATCCACGTCATCTTTTTTACTTTTATTTCTTTCGGGCTTTTAGGCCTTTACGACGACATCATGAAGTTTTTCCATTTTGACCACACCGGCTTTTTTGGCTTAAGAATGCGCCACAAATTTATTATCCAGTGGATTTTGGCCTTGATTATTGCCTGTATGTTTTACTTTAATTTAGGCATCGACATTCTTTATATTCCCTTTATCTCCACCTTGAAGCTTGGTTGGTTGTTTATCCCTTTTGCCGCCACCGTGGTGGTAAGTTTTGCCAATGCGGTTAATATCACCGACGGCCTGGACGGTTTGGCTTCCGGAGTCTTAATGATCGCTTTGTTTGCTTTTTGGTTTTTATCCGCCTCGATTTTAGATACGCCGTTATCTTTTTTTCTCGCCCTGTGGCTGGGAAGTTTGATTGCTTTTCTTTACTTTAATGTTTACCCGGCCAGAATTTGGCTGGGCGACGTCGGTTCCTTGGCTTTTGGCGCTACTTTTGCCGTGGTTGGTTTATTGCTCGGGAAAGTCATGGCCTTAATTATTATCGGCGGCATTTTTATTGCCGAAATCCTCTCCAGCTTATTGCAGTTATTGTCTAAAAGATTCCGTCGTCGCAAAATTTTTCCGGTTTCACCCTTTCATTTATGGTTGCAGCTTAAAGGCTGGGAAGAACCGAAAATTGTTACCCGGGCGATTTTGGCCAGCATCATGCTGGCTTTATTTGGAATATGGATCGCCGTCCTTTAGCAATTCTGGATTCCGGTTTGGGCGGCTTAGCGATTTACCAAGCCATCTTAACCGAACTGCCTCAGGAAAACATCCTTTATTTGGCCGACCATGCCTTTTTTCCCTACGGTGCCAAAAATCCTGGCACAATCAACCGCCGTTTATTAAAAATAATGAATTTTTTTCTGGTTAATAATTGCAAAGCTTTAGTGATTGCCTGCAACACCATTACTACCAATACCATCAGTCCTTTACGCCAACATTATTCCTTGCCGATTATTGGCACTGAGCCGGCAGTTAAACAAGGCGGCGTGGTTTTGGTAACCCCGTCCACCGCTAAAAGCCGGGGTTATCGTAAATTATCGAGCCAATATCCGGTGACCACGATTGCTTGCCCGGGTTTAGCGGAAGCAATTGAAGCTGGAGCAAATATTACCGATTTTTTCCCGCCGATCCCATCAGGAACAAAAACCATCGCTTTGGGTTGTACTCACTATATTTTGGTAAAAGACCAGATTCAAAAAATTGTCGGCAGCCAGGTTGCGTTGATTGAACCCAGTCGTGCCATTGCCTGCCAAACCCGGAAAATATTAACGCAAAAAAATTTATTAAGTAATTCTCTTCATCCGACTCATGAATTTTTTACCACTGGTGACCCGGCCAAAATCAAAAATAGTATAATATTCACATCATGCGCTTTGTAAATCAGTCGGTGGCCGTTCTCGGTTTGGGCTTAGAAACTCTTGATTTTCTCCGTTGGTTGGACGGTTTAAAAACTACCTGTTCAGTGACGGTATTTGATCGCCAAACAGAAGTTGAACTTGCGCCGCTAATCAAACAATTACCTGCAGACTTGGCTGTAAAAACTTTTTTTGGTCCGGACTATTTAGCTGCCGGTTTAAACGAATTCCAAATTATTGTCCGCTCGCCCGGCTTTTACCGCCTTCATCCTGTCTTATTAGCGGCCCAGAAACACCGGGTCAAAATTACCAGCCCGACTAAGCTTTTTTTTGAATTTTGCCCCGCTAAGATTATCGGCGTCACCGGCACCAAGGGTAAAGGAACGACCGCCTCTTTGATCGCTGCTATTTTGCGCGCATCCGGGATCAATGTTTTTTTGGCCGGCAACATCGGTAAGCCCATGCTTAAATTATTAAGCGTTTTAAAGCCCAAAGACTGGGTCTGTTTGGAACTTTCCAGCTTTCAACTCCAGGATTTAACTGTTAGTCCTCATATTAGCGTTGTGCTTAACATTACCAGCGAGCATCTTGATGTTCACCGGCATACCCGGGAGTACCGCCTAGCCAAAACTAATCTTGTCCGTTGGCAATCAAAAGCTGATTTTGCGGTTTTAAACTCTGATTATCAGTTTAGCCGGTCTTTGGCTCACTCCACCAAAGCGCAAATTTATTGGTTTAGCCGGTATCAGCGGGTGACTGGCAGTTATGTCTACCAGCGCCGCTTGTATTTAAAAACCATGGGTCAGCCGCTCTTGGTCGGTTCAGTTGATAAATTATTATTGCGGGGGGAGCATAACTGGGAAAATGTGACTGCCGCGATAGTTGCCGGCCGTTTGGCCCGGGCCTCGATTGTGGGGATTAAAAAAGCGGTTTTTGAATTTAAAGGTTTGGAACACCGTTTGGAATTAGTCAAAGAGGTAAATCAGGTGAAATTCTATAACGATTCTTTTTCGACGATTCCGGAAACCGCCATTGCCGCCCTGCAGTCTTTTCACGAACCCATTGTCATCATTTTAGGCGGCTCGGATAAAGGTTCCGATTATTCTCATTTGGGTGCCACCTTGCATAGTTGTCATCGTTTGGCCGGAGTGATTTTAATCGGCCAGATGGCTGGGAAAATTAAAGCCTCGATTGCCGCTGCCGGCCGGCTTCAAGCGCCGGTAATTGAGGGCCTGACTGACATGAAATCCATTGTTAGCGCCGCCGTTAAATTAGCCCCGCCGGTTAGTGCCGTGGTTTTGTCGCCGGCTTGCGCCAGCTTTGATATGTTTATAAATTACAAAGACCGGGGCGATCAGTTTAAATATGCCGTTAACCAGCTTCAAACCCAAAACTAAACCTGTCGATAGAATTTTATTAGTTTTGACAGTCGTTATTACTTTATTTGGCTTATTAATGGTTTATGACGCCTCAATTATTGAGGCTAACCGCTTGTTTGCTGACAAGTATCATTTTGTCCGCCAGCAAAGCCTGTGGGCAATATTTGGTTTTATTAGTTTGCTGGTTTTGTCGCGGCTTCCTTTAACCTGGCTGGCAAAACTGGCCCTTCCCGGCCTCATTTTTAGCTTAATATTATTGGTTGCGGTTTTAATTCCCGGTTTTGGCCAAAGCACTTTAGGCGCCCGCCGCTGGTTAAACCTTTTTGGTTTTACCTTGCAGCCGACTGAATTGGTTAAACTGACTTTAAGCCTTTACTTAGCTGCCTGGATGGCCAAAAAACGTCATTTATTGCCGTTTTTGGCTTTAATTGCTTTAATTTTAGGTTTAATTATGCTGCAGCCGGATTTAGGAACTGCCATTGTCGTAATTTTCACGGCCGTGTTAACTTATTTTATTTCCGGGGCTAATTTATTTCATTTATTTGGCTTAATAATTTTAGGTTTAGCTAGCGGTGGCGGCCTGATTTGGCTTTCAGATTACCGTCGGGCCAGGCTGTTGACTTTTTTTGACCCCGGCCGCGATCCTTTAGGCAGTTCTTACCATATCCAGCAGGCGTTAATTGCTATTGGTTCCGGCGGCTGGTGGGGGTTGGGGCTTGGCCAATCGCGGCAAAAATATGAGTTTTTGCCTCAGGTATCCACTGATTCGATTTTTGCCATTATTGCCGAAGAAGTCGGTTTTATCGGCGCCGCCATTTTAATTGCCGCCTTATTTTATTTAGTTTTCCGGGCGATTACCATTGCCCGTTTCGCTCCGGATGAATTCAGTCGGCTTTTAGCTTCAGCGATTGCCGGTTGGTTGGGGATTCAAACTGTCATCAATCTGTCTGCTATGCTGGCTTTATTGCCGTTAACCGGCGTGCCTTTGCCGTTTATTTCTTACGGCGGCTCTTCCCTGGTAGTTAATTTGGCCGCAGTCGGTATCTTATTAAATATTTCGCGCCTCTGCGTTAATCCGAAAAAAAAGCATGACTCAGCCTAAAATTTTACTTACCGGCGCTCATTTGACTCCGGCTTTAGCTTTGCAATCAGAGCTGGAAAAACATCATTTCCAGGTGGAGTTTTTAACTTTAAACTCGCCGAAATTTAACCGCCACAAACCAATTAAATCCTTTCTCTCGTTCTTCAAATTACCCTATTTTATTTTTCTTTCACTGCAGAAAATAAAGCAGCTGCAGCCCTCGGTGATAGTCAGTTTTGGCGGTTATGCGGCTTTGCCGGTCTGTTTGGCCGCTAAAATTAAACGAGTGCCGTTGCTGATTCATGAACAGACTTTTGCTAGCGGCCTGACTTCCCGCTTAACGTCAATTCTGGCAAATAAAATTGCCGTTTCTTGGCCGGAAAGCCTGGTATATTTCCCCCGCCGTAAAACTGTTTTAACCGGTAATCCTATTCGTCAGGAATTTTTAAAATTACACTTTCGGTCACCCTCCTCTCGTCAGGCCATCTATATTACCGGCGGCCATCAGGGTTCATTGGTAATTAATAGGGCTATCGCTTTGATTCTGCCTGATTTAGTCAAGCGCTATCAGGTCTATCATCAGTTTGGTTTGGCTCAGGATCAAACCACTTGGCCTGAATTTACCCACCAAAATTATGTTGTTAAGCCCTGGTTTGAACCCCAAGAACTGGCCCAAATTTTAACTCCTAACTGCTTGGTGATCAGCCGCAGCGGCATTAATATTGTTACCGAATTGGCCTGGTTAAACCAGCGGGCAATTTTAATTCCGTTAACCACCGCGCAACCAAATGAACAGCTGACTAATGCCAAATTTTTACGTTCCTTAGGTTTAGCCTTAATTTTGCCCCAGCCTAAATTAACTTCAAACTCTCTCCAAAAAGCTATTCGTGTGGCCTTTAAAATTTTACCTCAGTCAAGTCAGCGCCGTCTTGACCGTTCTCTGATCAGACAGGCAACCGCCAAATTATTTATCCTTGTCAAAGAACTAAGCTATGAAGCGGAAAATTAAGCGTTTTTTCCCTTTATTTTTAGCCATCGTAATTATTGCGGTCGGCTTTTTTTTAATGCGCAGCGATTTTTTTAAAATTAAATCAATTGGGTGCGAATTAGACCAATACCCTTGTCCGTTGATTTACGAGCCGGTTTTAGTTGGTTTGCATAACCAGAACATTTTACAAATCTCGAGCCTTTCGATTAACCGCCAATTGCAGGCGCTTGATCCAAGCCTTGCCGAAATTAATCTGCGCCGGACCTTGCCGGATAAAATATATTTAAAATTAACCCGCCGTTTGGCTTTAGCCAGAATTGAGTCCGCTGACGCCAAGGTTTATTTTATGGACTCTAAGGGCGAAATTTTTACCGGCCAGCAAACCAGCAGCCAGCTGCCGGTAATTAACGTTCCCGCTGATAAGCCTGTAAGCTTAGGCCGGTCAGATTTCTCTGATTCATTGTTCAAGCTTATTACCGCTTTAAATGAATATTTTATTGCCAGTCAAAAAATTACTTGGCTGCCCCAGCAAATAATTGAACTGCAAACTGCCAAAGGCCCCTTAGCCGTGATAAATTTGGAAAAAGATATTTCCGCTAGTATTGCCGCTTTACAATACATCTTGTCAGGCTTTAAAATAGATGAAGCTTTACCGGCAAAAATTGACTTACGCTTTGACAAGCCGGTCTTAAGCTATGAATAATATGCCAAAAAATCAACTTATCTCCGCCATTGATATCGGGACTACCAAAGTGACCACTTTAATCGCGAGCTTAAGTGAAAACCGGGAAAAAATCAGTGTTATTGGCGTAGCGGTTGAGCCGGCTAAAGGGTTGCGCAAAAGCCAGATTGTCGACATTGAAGAAACTATTGAGTCGATTACCCAGTCAGTTGAAGCCGCCGAGCGCATGGCCGGCTATTCCTTATCTTCGTGCTTAACTTCCATTTCCGGCGCTCACATTGAATCGATTAATTCCAAGGGTGTGGTGGCTGTGGCTGAACCGGATGGAGAAATTAGCGATCAGGATGTCAGCCGGGTGATTGATGCCGCCCGGGCGGTTTCTTTGCCGTCTTCGCGGGATATTTTACATGTTATTCCCCGGGATTTTAAAGTCGATTCTCAGGAAGGGGTTAAAGATCCGGTGGGAATGGGCGGCGTTCGGTTGGAGGCCGAAGCTCATCTAATCACCGGAAGTTCCACCGCCATGAGAAATGTCAGTAAGTGTGTTTCGGAAATTGGCGTCGAAGTGGATAGTTTGGTTTTTTCCGGGTTAGCCAGCGCCGAAGCGGTTTTGTCCCCCACGGAAAAAGAATTGGGAGTGGTTTTGGTTGACTTGGGCGGCGGCAGCACTTCCATCGGCATTTTTGTTGAGGGTTCGCTGTCTTATTCCTGTGTTTTGCCGGTTGGCGCCAAAAATATTACCAATGACCTGGCGATTGGTTTGCGGGTTAGTTTGGAAACCGCGGAAAAAATTAAAATTGCTTTATCCGACCATAGTCGTTTGCCTGAGGGTGAAATTACCGATGAATTGGATGTTAAAAAATTAAATTTAAATGAAGAAGTTGGTAAACTTTCCCGCAAAACTTTGATTGAAGGCATTATTCGTCCGCGCCTGAACGAAATTTTCAGCCTGATCGGTGAACAATTAAAACAATCCGGTTTTGGCGGCGCCACCCCGGCCGGCATTGTGATTACCGGCGGCGGCGCTTTAACTGCCGGTTTAACCAGCGCCTGCAAACGGACGTTATCCTTGCCGGTAAGAGTCGGTTACCCCAAAGGTTTAAATGGATTAGTTGATGAAATTAAATCTCCTGCTTTTGCCACTGCCTGGGGATTGATTGAATATGGAGTGAAAAATTTTAAAGGGATTAAGTCCGATTCTGCCTTTAAAACCTTAGGTAACTTTATGGGTAAAATTCCCGTCAAAGGCGTTTTTTCCAAAGGCCTTAAGCTTTTTAAAAGCTTCTTGCCTTAATTTAAAAAATAGGGTATTGTTATTTAATCTCCCTGCCCGGATCTGTACTATGGCTTTAGTTAAACCTGATTTAAAAACCTTTGCCAAAATCAAAGTTTTAGGCGTCGGCGGCGGCGGCAACAATGCTGTCAATACCATGATTCAATCCCGCCAGATAAAAGGCGTGGAGTTTGTTTCGATTAATACTGATGCGCAGGTTTTACTGGCCTGCCAGGCCGATACCAAACTTCAAATCGGCGACAAATTAACCAAAGGTTTAGGCTCCGGTTCTGATCCCAAAATCGGCCAGCAAGCGGCCGAAGAGTCCAAGGAAAAACTTCAGGAACTTTTATTCGATTCTGATATGATTTTCATTACCTGCGGTATGGGCGGCGGCACCGGTACCGGCGCCACGCCGATTATTGCCGAGGTGGCCAAAGAATCCGGGGCTTTGACTGTCGCCGTTGTGACGAAACCGTTTTTATTTGAAGGCACCCGCCGCATGGTTACCGCTGAAGAGGGGATTGAGAACTTAAAAGGCAAGGTGGATACCCTCATTGTAGTTCCCAACCAGCGCTTGATGGATGTGATCGATAAAAACCTGACTTTAATCGAAGCCTTTAAACTGGCCGATGGCGTTTTAATGCAGGGCGTTCAGGGAATTGCTGATTTAATTACCAGCACCGGGTTGATTAACGTTGACTTTGCCGATGTTAAAACCATCATGAAAGATGCCGGTACGGCTTTGATGGGTATTGGCAGCGGCGTCGGTGAAAACCGCGCCCAGACTGCCGCCCGGTCGGCCATTGCCTCGCCACTTTTGGAAGCCTCGATTGAAGGCGCTAAAGGCGTGCTGTACAACATCGTCGGCGGCGTTGACTTAACGATGAATGAGGTTAACCAAGCCTCGGAAATTATTGCCCGCTCGGCCGACGCCGATGCCAATATTATTTTCGGGACTTCGATTGATAAAGATTTAATTGATCAAATAAAAATTACCGTTATTGCCACAGGTTTTGATGAAACCCGCCAGCGCTTAAAAGATTTATCCACCCGGCCGATTGTGCAGGCCACTACTCCGGGTACCGACCCTAACTCTCCGCTGGCCAAACCGGAACTAACCGAAGTCAAAGACAACCCCGGCGACGAGTTCGACATCCCCGCCTTTCTCCGCCAGGGAAGATAAAATATATGCTTGCTTTACAATTTTATATCGTGTATAAATAAATTTGACTCAGATAAAATGAAAAAAGTATTTACATTTCATAAAAGTATTGGCTTTAATATTCTCAGCGCTTTTGGTAAGAGGATAGATGGTGATGGATTAATAGTAGATAATAAAACTGGAGAAAGAATTTTATCTCGTAATGGGGAGGAAGTTAATATAAAAGAATTTGCTGGTATTACGAAAGGATCAGAGATTTATTTAAAGTCTGATATACCTTCTTTAATTGAATTTGTTGAGAGCGGTAGATGAATTGGGAATGGCTAAAAGGGCTTTTTCCTGCTCTTAAAAGCGTTAATTTACGTCTTCTTAATAATATTAGTGTGTCTCTCTTTTCCAATAACGCAAAAGCAACATATATTGTTGATAGCCGAACGCTCAATGTAAATTGGAACCAACTAACAGAAAAAGAAAAACAAACAATTCTTCGTCGTGCACCCAAGCTTGTTAATAGGGGAATGCCTGTTCTGGAGGAGGATTTTAATAGTAAAGCTGATGACTATGTTGCAAAGATTGGAGAGTCTGACAACGATGAGCTCTTGAATTATTTTAAAGAAAAAATTCCATTAGAAGACTTTCCTATATTAAAGGCTTCTTTATATTTAAGGTCTGTTCTTAGGAATGGAGGTGAAACGCGCGGATTAAAAGAAGAAATCAGTCGTAGATATGGTTTAAGGGGGAGAAATATTAGTAATTTATGTAGTGCTGGCTACTTTGAGAGTTGGGTTAGGCCAGCTTATGAAGAAATGTCAAAATTACCAAAATTCACCCCAGAAAGCTTTCTTAAGGTTTATGAGGAAATTGTTCTAAATTATCCTTTTGCACTTTTTGTTCATCATGAAATGAGCGGAAAAGATATTGAGGAGTCAATTTCTAAGAAAATTGATTTAATGAGGAAATATGGCATTAGTGAGTTTAATATACATGGTATAGGCGGAGAAAATGTTGAAAAAATTAAAAAAGTTATTGAAAATCTTAAAATTAAAGGAAGATTAAAGAAGAGCGTAAAAGAAGAAGGAAATATTATTGTTGTAAAGTTGATATTGTCATAAATATTAAAATTATTAACAATAACATCTTCAACATTATGGACGCCATTAATTTGTCTTTTACCTACAAGGTCCGTCCTTGTAGGGGAGTTATTCATCAATCTTTATATAATCGACACTCATTTTGCCGCCTGTTAGTTGTTTTATTTCTACCCCAACTTTTTCCAGTTCTGATTCGCGATCTTTTAGAATAGCTACTACTTCTCTAAGTGTATAATTTTTTAACCCCCTTCTTTCCATCTCTGACTTAATATCATTATGCAAACTAGTTAGATCATAACCTACATCCTTATCAGAATAGATATGACCAGTGAAACAAGCAGCCAATACTCTAATTTTTCCTTGTTCCTCTGGAGCTGTTAAAAGAGTATAAGAATTATATTGGGAATTTGTTTCTACTGGAGATTCATGACCTGGAACGGCAATCTCCGGCAATTCCCCTCCATTGGCAAGTAAAGTTTCTCCAGGTAAAGAAAGTTCCCACCATTTTATGGTTTCGGTTCCATTTTGTTTTTTTTCTAAAGAAACTTTCTGTTCAGGATTAAGATCATTGATCATATTAATTTAACTTAACACTAAATAACCGCAATTAAAATAGTTGTTTTATAATCGCCTTTCCGGCGATTTTTTGTTAAGATAACCCTATGTCTTTAAAAATCACTTACTTTCAAACCCGGCCTAATTTGCCTCAACTGGAACACGAGGTCTTAAAGTTTTGGGACAAAACTAACGTGTTTGAAACTTCGGTCAACCAGCGCGACCCCAAACATTCCTACATCTTTTACGACGGCCCGCCGTTTGCCACCGGTTTGCCGCACTACGGCCATATCTTATCTTCCACCACTAAAGACGTTATTCCCCGTTACTGGACCATGAAAGGTTATCGGGTGGAGCGGGTTTGGGGCTGGGATTGCCACGGCATCCCGATCGAAAACATTGTTGAAAAAGAGTTGGATTTAAAAGGTGGCAAAAAAGCCATCGAAGCCATGGGCATCGGAAAATTTAACGCCGCCTGCCGCTCGGCTATTTTGCGCTTTGATAAAGAGTGGGAAAAAACCATTCGTCGCATGGGCCGCTGGGTGGATTTTAAACATTCCTATAAAACCATGGACACAACCTATATGGAATCGGTTTGGTGGGCCTTTAAATCTTTATACGAAAAAGATTTGGTTTATCAGGGCCGCCGGGTCATTCTTTACTGCCCGCGCTGCGGCACGCCTTTATCTAACTTTGAAATTGCCATGGATAATTCTTACGCCGAAATTAACGACGCTTCCACCATTTATAAATTTCCGGTTAAAGCTGAAGCTAAAACTTTCCTTTTGGCTTGGTCCACTACCCCTTGGAATAAATTAGCCACTCCGGCCCTGGCCGTTAATCCCAAATATACTTATGTCAAAGTCAAGCAAGGGGATGAATTTTACATTTTAGCCAAAAACACTTTAAAAATATTAAATCCTGAGCCTTATAAAATCGTCGCCACTTATGCCGGTAAAGATTTGGAAAAGCTAGAGTTTGTGGAACACTTTCAATTTTTTAAACCAAAAAAAGATGAACGTCATGGCGTCATTGTCGCCGATGATTATGTCACCGATGCTGATGGTACCGGCGTTGTCACTTTGGCTATTTACGGCGAAGATGACTATCGGGTTATGGCCAAACACAAAATTCAAATGATTGAACACGTTGATGAAGAAGGAAAATTAAAATCAGTCGTTAAACCATGGGCCGGGATATATATCTTAAAAGCCGATCCTTTGATTGATGAGGAATTAGCCAAACGCAATTTAATTTACCGCCACGATCCTTACCAGCACCGGGTGCCGGTTTGTTACCGCTGCAGCACCCGCCTTTATTATGCTCCGATTCCGGCTTGGTTTATTAATATCCAAAAATTAAAACTTCAATTAATTAAAGCGAACGAAAGCATCAATTGGTATCCGGCCCATTTAAAGCACGGCCGTTTCGGCAAAGGTTTGGAAGAGGCGCCTGACTGGAACATTTCCCGTTCCCGTTATTGGGGCACGCCGATGCCGGTTTGGCTTAGTTCTAAAACCGGAAAAATGAGGGTTATTGGTTCGATTGCCGAGCTTAAAAAGTGGGCCGTGGGTAAACCAGCCGCCGCCAAAATAACTGATATCCACCGTGAATTTATTGATGATATCAAGGTTTGGGTTGATGAGGCTAAGACCGACTCCGGCACCAGGATCAAAGAGGTATTCGACTGTTGGGTGGAATCCGGCAGTATGTCGTTTGCTTCCCTGCATTACCCGTTTGAAAATAAAGCCAAATTTGAATCCCACTACCCGGCCCAGTTTATTTCCGAATACATTGCCCAAACCCGCGCCTGGTTTTACACCTTGCACGTGATGTCCGTGGCCTTATTTAAAAAACCCTCTTTTGAAAACGTTCTTACTACCGGCACTATTATGGCCGAAGACGGTACCAAAATGAGCAAATCCAAACGCAACTTTCCTGATCCGAATTTATTGATCGAAAAATACGGCGTTGATGCCTTGCGTTTTTACTTAATGTCTTCTTCAGTGATGAAAGCGGATAATCCTAATTTTTCGGAAATCTCCGTTAAGGAAATTTATCAAAAACTAATCTCGATTTTCTTTAATGTTTTTAGTTTCTATAAACTTTATGTGCCTCAGCTGGCCGCTGGCTTTACCCCCTCAACTGAACGCTTATTAGATCAATGGCTGGTCAGCTTAACCCACAGTTTAATTTCTAATGTCACTCACAGCCTCGATCGCTATAACACCGTTTCGGCCTGCCGTTTGATTCAGGCTTATGTCACTGATTTATCCACCTGGTATTTACGCAACAGCCGGGAACAAGTGAGATCTGACAAAAACTCACAGGCCACTCTTGCCTGGGCGCTTTTAAACTTAAGCCAGGTCATGGCGCCGATCACACCGTTTATCAGCGAAACGGTTTATCATAATTTAACCGGCTCTAAAACTTCAGTTCATTTAACCGATTGGCCGAAATTTGATGACGCTTTAATTAATCAAAGTTTGGAAAATGATATGATTGTAGCCCGTGATTTAGTCGAAAAAATTCATTCTCAGCGCAAAGCCTTAAATTTTCCTGTCCGCCAACCCTTAGCCAAAGCCACTGTAAATACTCAGTCTTTTGGGTCAGCAGAATTAAGAAACTTAATTTTACAGGAAACAAATATTAAAATTTTAATTTTTACTGACAAAGAAGACGGGGCAGTAGTTTTGGATACAAAACTGACTTCGGTATTAAAGTCAGAGGGTATTGCCCGGGAGCTGGTTCGCCAGATTCAATCTGCCCGTAAGCTGGCCGGGACCGAGCTCAACGAATGGATTAATTTGGAACTGCCTGATTGGCCCAATGATTTTGCTGGCTATATTTCCCAAAAAACTTTGGTGAAAAAACTAATCCGCGGCCCAAAACTTAAAGTTATCCGGCTATGATTATTCCGGTAGTGATTATTTTAGCTTTAAGCTTAGCGATTTTAGGCTCGATTTCCCTTGATCTTTTATTCAGTCAGCTGCTATTTTTATTTTTTGGTCTAATCGTCGCCGTAATCAGTTTCCGGTTTTATTATTTAAACCACCTGGTTTTAACCAAGTTGTATTATTTATTAACCTTGGGACTGCTGTTACTGCCGTTTGTTTTTGGCGTCGTTACCCGGGGTTCGGTCCGCTGGATTCAGTTGGGTAATTTTACCATTCAGCCGTCAGAGCTGATCAAACCCTTGTTAATTATTATTTTTGCCGGGTTTTTATCCGTCAAACATTCTTGGTCCCAGCCAATTCAATTTATAGTCTATGGCCTATTAGTCCTTTTGCCTGCCGGTTTAATTTATTTCCAGCCTGATTTAGGCAGTACTTTAGTGGTTTTAGCCATTTGGCTGGGGATGTTGCTGGCCTCGGATTGGCCGTGGTTTTACCCCTTTAGCTTAATTATCGCCGGAGCGGCTTTTATCCCGCTGGCAATTAAATTTCTCCACCCTTACCAGCAGCAGCGGCTATTAACTTTTTTAAACCCTTACCAGCAGGCCGGCAGCAGCGGCTATCAGGTTATTCAATCTTTGGTTGCCATCGGTTCCGGTGGTTTTTTCGGCCGGGGATTAGGTCAGGGAATCCAGTTACAACTGCAATTTCTCCCTGAAAGCCACACTGATTTTATCTTTGCCGCCCTGGCAGAAGAATTGGGTTTTGTAGGTTCTTGTGTTTTAATTTTGGCTTATTTTTGGTTGCTTAAATATTTATTAACTTTAGCCAGTCAGGCTCCCGATAAATTCGGCTATTTGGTTGTCATGGGTAGTTTTTTCATGTTAAGTTTTCAGATAATTGTAAATTTGGGGATGAATTTGGGGATTTTACCGGTTACCGGCATTACCTTGCCCTTGGCTTCCGGCGGCGGCAGTTCACTTTTATCAGTCATGTTTTGTCTCGGGCTAGTGGCTAATATTGAGTCACATCACTCAGTGAAAACACCATTGGCAATTAAGTGAAAATTGTTTTATAATACCGTTTTATGAAGACTGCTGTCATTTTAACCAAAGGCAAACAATTTTTAGTCACTCCTAACCTAAAGTTATCAATTCCCCGTTTTGAGGGAAAAGCCGGTGATAAAATTAACTTTGATCAGGTCCTGCTAACCATAGACGGTGATAAGGCTGAATTCGGCGAACCTTACCTGAAAGCTGTTAAGGTGACAGCGGAAATTCTTCGCCAATATCAGGCTAAAAAAATCTCGGTGGAAAAATTTAAAGCTAAATCCCGTTACCGCAAGACCACTGGTAAGCGCCAGCAATTAACTGAGGTTAAAATTTTAAAAATCTAATTTTATGGCCCATAAAAAAACCACCGGTTCCACTATTCAGCATACCACCCGTCCCGGTAAACGCTTAGGGGTTAAAAAATTCGGCGGCGCCAAAGTCACCACCGGCATGATTCTAATCCGCCAAAATGGCACGGTTGTCCATGCGGGCGAAGGCGTTGGCCAGGGGCGCGATTACACTTTATACGCTATGCGCAACGGCATTGTTAAATTTTTAACCCGCCAAGGCCGTAAATTTATTTCCGTCTATGCCGGATAAACAAGCCATCGACCAACTCGACATTAACCAGGTTCAGCCCAATCCGCTTCAGCCCCGCGGCATGATTACTCCGGATTCGTTGATGGATTTGGTTGATTCCATTCGCGAACATGGTATTATTGAACCCTTGATTGTGGCCCACACCCCGGCCGGTTTTCAGATTATTGCCGGCGAACGCCGCTGGCGGGCCGCCAAGCTAGCCGGTTTAAGCCATGTTCCCTCAATTATCAAGGAAACTTCGCCTCAGGGAATGCTGGAGATGGCGATTGTGGAAAACGTCCAGCGCACCGACTTAAACGCCATCGACCGGGCTAAAGCTTTTGAACGCCTGATCGAAGAATTTGACCTTTCCAATGCCGAGATTGCCCAGCGTATCGGCAAAAGCCCGTCTTATGTTTCCAACTCCTTGAAACTTTTATCTTTGCCTGATGCTTTAAAAGACGGCTTGCTGTCCGGCCTGATTTCTGAAGGCCACGCCCGGGCCTTATCTTCAATCGAAGATAAAAATTCGATGATTGAGGCGTACAAGATTATTCTCAAAGAATCCGGTTCTGTCCGCCGCGCTGAAGAACTGGCCCGCCGGATGAAGTCTAAAACCGGCCAAGAGGCCAAAGCCTCGCCTTCCCGCCCGGCCCATTTAGTCAGCCAGGAAATCGACTCCATGGTCGCATCTTTAACCAAGTCATTGCCTGGCGCGAAAGTTAAATTAATCCGCACCCACCGTGAAACCCGGTTGCAGATTGTCTTAAAAGGAACGCCTGAAGCCACCGAAACCATCCTTCAGCAGCTAGTTAAATCTTTAACTTAGGGTATTTTTTAATCAGCCCCAGATCATTTAACGGCCAGTATTTTACCCAAGCTTTGCCGACGATATTTTCCCCCGGCACCGGCCCAAAATCCCTGGAATCGCTTGAGTTATTTCGGTTATCTCCCATGACAAAATAATTGCCGCTGGGTACGTTAATCGTTACTCCTTCATATAAATATCGTCCAGGCATAGTTCGGATTCTGCCGTCTAAATAGCCGGATTCATTGTCTTGTTGGTCATTGATATATACTTGACCATCTTTTAGTGACACTTTATCTCCGGGCAAGCCAATAATTCGCTTGATGTAATCATAATCTTCATTCATCGGCGCTTTAAAGACAATGACGTCGTCTTTTACCGGCAGATTAAAGCGGTAGCTGACTTTATCGGTCAGCAAGTATTCGCCGTCATGAAAATTATCAAACATGGAATTGCCTTTTACCTGGTGCGGCTGGAATAAAAAGCGGTATACCACCACAAAAATAGCCAGGGCAATTACGATTGTCTCGATAAAATCTAAAAACCACAGCCACAATCTTTTTAAAATTCCGTCATTTTCCATACTCTTAATGCTAGGGGTTTGTTATAATTATGTCAACGCTTAATCCCAAATTGCTCGCGTAGCTCAGTTGGTTAGAGCGTTCGATTCACATTCGAGAGGTCTCTGGTTCAAATCCAGACGCGAGCACTATTCTTTAATCATCCCTTTCCAGTCGGCCGCGAACTTATCCATTCCCGCATTTGTCAATTCATGTTCAAGATTAAATTCATGCCAGGGTTTGTTCAAATCCAGAGTTTCATACTCAATCCCTAGCAAGGTCGCCGGTTCAGTCACCGCTTCTTTATTCTGCCAGGCCGTTAAAATCGATAAAGGGGCCGTCAAAATATCCACGTTCATTTCCAGGCTGTCAGTCAGGTGGGACAAAGACCGGATGCTGGCCCCTAGCACCTCCACGTGCCCGTCGCCGGTTTTATACATATTCAGAATATTTTTAATTAAATCCATGCCTTTAATGCCTTTATCATCCAGCCTACCGATAAACGGCGAAATAAACACCTGGCCTTTTTTCGCTCCCATGGTAGCGCCGTAGACTGCCGCGGCCTGTTCTTGACTGAAACACAAAGTCATGTTCACGTTTACTCCTTGTTTTACCAGTTCAGCCGCCGCTTCCAGCCCGGCCGGAAAAATCGGCAGTTTAATGTGGCAGTTCGGGATCCAGCTGTTCATTTTCAAACCCTCGCTGACCATTTGTTCTTTTGTGGTCGTCTTATCCGCGTACACTTCAATTGATACCGAACCCTGGGGGATTAGTTGGGAAATTTCCTGCACTACGGCTTTAAATTTTTTTCCTTGCGCTTGGGGGTTTTTGGCAATCAAGCTGGGATTAGTCGTTTGGCCATCCAGTTTTCCCAGCACCTGCAAAGCCGTTTTAGTTTCCTGCGGATCCCCGCTATCTAAAAATATTTTAGTCATAAGCCTATTATACCAAAATTTAGTGGACTGATTGTAAGAACGCGGCTCGATGATATTCAACAAATTGGCAACTTCCGTCATATCTCATTTGGCTGGTTGCGGTGACTAAACCATTTAAGGCTTGATGCATTCTGAAAGGCAGATTAAATATCTTGTCAAAATAAGCTGGCACTAAAATAGTGTGTGCGGTAATGCCTTTATTTTGTTGACTGTATATTGGTATTGCAGTTTCAATCGTGGCGTTTGACTGTAAACCTAATTGGTAAACATGAGGCATCATTTCCATTCTTAAAGTGACCGCCGCCATTAAATTAGAAATGGTGTCTCTAGGTGAAAGAAATCTTTTTTTATTACTCATCCAAACCATTAGTTGATAAGCAAATTGAACTTCTTTTGCTATCGGGGCATCGCAAAATTCCGGCTCGAATTTAGTAAACAACTCTCTCATTACCCAGATTATAGCAAAATGGTAAAATATGCCATATGTTTCAAGAAATTAGTTTAATTGGTACTCTTTTGCCTCTTGCCGGAGCTGCGCTTTTTAAATTAGGGGAAGGTTTAGTGGCGATTAACCCGCCTTCCAGCAAACTTAAATTAAAGGATGCCGGCACGATTGCTATGGTAACAACCGGGCAAGATCAGAAATTAGATATAGTTGATGAGGCTGGACAGCCAGCCTTAATTCTTTCCGTCAGCGATATTAGAAAAAACAAGAAAACAGGTCAACCAGGTAAAACCATAGTTGACGTTTTTACTACCGAAGATACAGCTAGACACCTAGGTTCATTTGAGTTAAGCGAAGAAGGCAAACCAGTTCAAATTGTTCCTGAAATAACGGCTACTTTTTATGCTGATACCCTAGATGTTCCTGTAAAATTTACGCCTTCAGTAACTGACGCGCCTATTTCAGTGGTTATTTTTCCTTCTGTCCAGAGAGAATCAGTTTTAGCCGAGTAGCTACACAGTTATGTCAATAGAATTTTGTGGTGCTTACAGCGAACAAGAAACCTCTGCCCTGAAAGATTTTTTGCAACAGCGTTTAGTCAAGTACCAATATACTCAAGCGGCGACTGTCGCCAATTTTGCGACCATTTGCTTTGATATTCCTCAAGAATTTGGCCGGCTGTATCCCCAGTCAGTTGAGCAAGTCCTTAGGGCGCTTTCCTCAGGTGTTTACCTGGCCGCCATGCCGATGAACGGGGATATTATTAACCTGCAAACTACCTGGTCGAGGTTGCCCCAGCTGGAATCAGGTCAGGAACTGCCATTTTTTCTTGCCGTTAGCAGCTATTCGTGCCGTGATGATTTTACCAGGGAAACTATTCGGTTGACTGGTAGGAATTACCAGGAAAATTTTGCTCATTTGTCTCAAGCCGGTATCCCCATTCCCAGAGGTTGGGATTGGTGCCAGGGTGATCGAAAAGTTATCAAAGCCACTTTTGTATAATCACTTTTTTCACAATTGCCTCTGCCCTCGCCCCACCCCTTGCTTTAAAAATTTATCTTAACCAAAAAAATTAATAAAGCCTTTCAGCAGCCGAAGGGCCTGACGGCATCGCTACCTCTTGCCCTCTTTTCCCAATTTCCTTTGGAGAAACAGGTCCTTTTTGCAATTGCTCCAAAAACCATGATTCTTCTCGTACGGTGTCTTCAGGGCTAAGGTAAAAATCCGCTTTTAATTCTTTAACGTGCCCGATCCCGTTAGGAAATTCTCCGCTTAATATTCCTATCCGTACTGTTTCATTTTCTTTATGAATTGCCTCAACGATATCATCAACCCACCCTCTATTAGATCCAGTATATTCTTCTTTGGAATATTGCCCCTGGTCTTTATGAACTATTACCGTGTCAACTTTTCCTAAGCCCTTGGAAATTAATTCCATTGCTTCTTTGGCTGTAGTCACCGGTATTACTTTGCATTCAAGTTGCCAGCTTAAAAGCTCTGCTTTGACTTCGGCAAAGTCTGGTCTATCATGAATAAGAATAATTTGTCCTGGCATTGGATAAATTATACCACTTACCACTTCATTATCACCTTCACCACCATTGCCTCTATAATATTTTATGCAAAATTATCTTAACTATCTTTCTTTCCGCCCTTGCCCGCCGGTAAAGCCCCTTTTCAAAATCAGCCTTCGCTTTAGCCAAATACTCTTCCGCCAGCTCTAGTCTTGTTCCAATTTCCGGATTTTCGCTCTTAATTTTTTGATCGATTTTATTTTTCATCGACTCCAAAAACTTTTCGCTGGTTATTATTTCTTTTGCCGTTATTAGTTTAGTTAATATTTTCAACCTGTCTTTAACGGGTTCTTCAATCGTTTCAATTAGCCATTTACCTGCCTTATCCAGTTCGCTGATTTTATAATCCAGGCTGTAAATATCATCAATAATGTCCAGCAATCCATTTTGCCTTTGCAGGTTTAATTTCCTGATAATTGCTTCAATTCTTTTGATTAATTTTTTACTGCTGGCGGAATTTTTTATTTTATTTAACTGGTAAATTGTTAATTCCAGCGGATTGGCCGGTTTCACTTGGGTTAAGTTTACCTCGAAAAAATCAGATTCGCCTTGATTGATATTATTTTCAATATTGAACCAGTTATCGCTTTCATCAGTTAATTGGCCGATTTCCAGGCCGTAAACTCCATTACCTTGCCCGACTATTTCTGTTTGATAATAATCGCTTAAAGCGTTTTGAATTAGCAGCAACTTATCTTCTTCCGAGTAAATTGTGTCCGGTAAAGTCGCCGCTGAACCAAAACCGGCTTCCAGTCCTTCAGCGGAGGTAACTTTAATTTGCGCCGGCGAGTGTAAAAAGAAAAACAAAAGCGGGTTGCGGCGGGCGCTTGCGGTTGCGGTCGACGGCACGACTTGTGTTAAATCCAATGCGTTCAAAATTGCCTGAATTCCGTCCGCCTCGCTCACAATTTCCGAATGATTGCCGGAGACTGTGGCAATAGAGCCAACTTCATTTATGATTGCGCTTTTCGCCAAAACGGTTAAATCGCCTTGCGGAGTGAAAAGGTAATCAATCGGTCTGCCGTCCGGCCACCGGCCCAACAGCCTGTCAGCCAAAGATCTGGTTCCCAAATTAACCCATTCAACGGTGTTATTTTCGGCTTCCCCATAAACAATATTGAAAATATTTTTCAAGTTTGGCGTTAAAGCATTATTTAATTCGGCTAGATAATTATTAGTAAAACTCATGGTGTTAATTGGCACAGCCAAATTGTTCTTTTTGGCAAAATCAAAGGTTGGGGTTAGGTCCTGTAGACTGGGAGATAAGGCTTGAATCGCGGCAACCGGCGAATCAAACCTGCCTTTTTGCAACTGTAAGTAAAGTTGCAGGCCAAGCCGGCTAAATGACCAATGGTCGTCAACATCCGCGCCCGACCAAAGTCTCCAGGCGGGGATAGCCCCTTGATGCGATGAACCGACGGTAACTAATTCATTGATTTTATCTATGCCGTATTTTTGGCCGTACGTTCTGGCAACTAGTCCGCCCATACTATGTCCGATAAAGTTTATTTTTGTGTTTTCCGGCTTGCCGGCTAAAACTGTTGTTTCCAAAAAGTTTTTTAATTGATCGGCGAGGTTGTCCAGTGGTTTGCGCCAGTCGTAATAAAGCTCAAAATAATTTTGGCCTTCAGTGTAGCCAGCGTTTAAAAAAGTCTGTTTTAAGTTGTCGTAGATTTTGACAAACGGAGTTTTTTTCCAAATTCCTTCATCGCCTCCGGAAATTAACGCTTGAGTATTCCAACTGCCGCCAAAGCCGGGAAGCATTACTACGGGAGTTTTTGTCGGTTGGGGCGATGGCAGCGGCGACGGCAATATGCTTGGCTCCGGGCTTGGCGAAGGGGAAGGGGAGGGGGAAGGGGGTGGCGGACAGTCAGCTAAAAATGGCAAATAATTGACATTGGAGCTGATCGAGTCGCCGCTACCCGGACCGACTCCTGATGGTCCACTCTCATGACCCCAGTAGTTGTTTGGAGCAGAAATAATTGCAGTTGGGAGACCATCGACGGGTATTGAAACTGCTATTGAAGAATTTCCTGAGATACAAGACCTGTCTATTGTAATTAATCCTGCATAATCAAATATTGCCCCGCCTTCATTATTAGCAGAGTTATTGGAAATCTCGGTATTTCTTAAAATTATTTCACCGCTATGATTGGAATAAATAGCTCCGCCAATTGTCTTGGCAAAATTATTACTGATAATACTTTCGATAACTTCAAACACTCCCGCTCCTCTTTTAGTAAAAGCTCCGCCACTTGATATTGATTCACCACCACCACCATTATTATTTGAAATTTTAGTTTTATAAATTGATGTATTGGATCCATTTTCAGCCCATATTCCTGCACCTCCTCCAATAAGAGAATTATTATTTGAAATAAATGAATTATTAATTATAAGATTTCCATTAATATTAAATATTCCGCCTCCACCATAATAAGGATCTTCGCTAAAACCATTTGAGATTGTAATATTGTTTAAAGTTAATTTTCCTGGGGCTACGATTGCTAAAATACGGAATCTATCAATTGAGATTCTTTTTATTGTTGAATTATTTCCATTAATAACTATTTCTGAAATAATAACAGGCATTCCATTTTTTGAATAAGTATCATTATTGATCGATGTTAGTTCATAAACACTATTTGGCGATAGATTAATGACATCACTTTCAAGACTAGAATTTGATAAGTTAATTGCATTAATTAATCCAGTGGTGTCACCTGGGTCAATATTAAAGGTCGCAGCTGAGGCTTCTTGAGGAAGATTAGAAAAAAGGAATAAAAAACCAAAGATTAAAAATAATCCTTTACTAAGTTTTAGTAAGAATCCTACTAAGAATCCTACAAGGGCGGGCATAAATTTATTAAATTTTACTATTCTTCTAAAGTTAACATTAATTTCATTAATCTACAATAATTTAGTTAATTAATTAGAGGATAAATCATAAGCGTCAATTATTGCTCCTTTTCTTGCCATTTCTAATGAGAACCAACCATTGTAACAACCTAATTCGAGAACTTTATCTCCAAAACTGATTTTTTCTAACATTTTTTTGACATAAACATCTCGATATATTTTATAAGGTATTGTTTTTTGATAAAATTTATAATCAGGTTGAAATATATTTAGTTCTTCTTTGGCTGTATTATTCCAAAGGTTTTCCTCTTTTTTTATATCTTCCTTATACTGTTTATTATCAATTTTCATCATTCTTTTATTATATTAACTTTTTATGTTCTTTGTCTATCAGATTAGTAAACTTAAGCCCTGCCAACAAGGACTCTCCTCGCAGGCTGACCGCGTCTGGTAAAATATAGGAGAATGAAAATACTTTTCCTCACTAAATTCTTTTATCCGCATATTGGCGGAGCTGAAAAACACGTTTTAATGATCAGCCGGGAATTAGTGAAACGCAACCACCAAGTCACGATTGCCACCCAAAAATACGATCCCAAATTAAAATCTTTTGAACTAATTCAGGGAATTAAAGTCGTCCGGCTCCCCTATTGCGAATCCAAATGGGGGATATGGCGCAAACTTTGGCAAAATCGGCAGCTTTTTAAATCAGCTGACATTATTCACTGCCACGACATCTTTTTTTGGTATTTGCCTTTTTGCCTGCTTTTACCATTTAAACCAGTCTTTACCACCTTTCACGGCTGGGAAGGGAAGTTTCCTATTCCATTAAAAAACCTGGTTTTAAGAAAGCTCTATGAATGGCTTTCTTGGGGCAATATTTGCATCGGCGGCTATTTAACCATTTGGTATAAAACCAAACCTGATTTTATTTCTTATGGCGCCGTTGAACCAATTAAAATTAAACCCGCCCAGCCTAAAACTAAACACCTGATTTTTATCGGCCGCTTGCAAGCAGATTTAGGTTTATTGGAGTACTTTAAGGCTTTTAAAATCTTAACCAAACAGGGTTATAAAATTACTTTTGTGGGCGATGGCCCGCTTCGCCAAAAGGCCGTTAAACTTGGCCGGGTTGTTGGCAAAGTTAACAATATTCAACCCTTTTTACTCAGCGCCAGCCATGTTTTCTGCTCGTCTTACCTGATTATTTGGGAAGCGTTAAGGCTCAAGCGCCAGGTATTTGCCTTGTACAACAATGGCTTAAAAAAAGATTATTTAATTACCTTTCCGGCCGCCAAACACATCCATATCAGCAATTCAGCCCAGGAGCTAATCAGCCAGCTTGATCAAAATCTGCCGCCATGCCCGAAGTATCCTAAGTGGTCAGGAGTTGCTAAAATATATCTTCAGTTATGGCAAAAATAATCAAACAGTGCACCATCTATCTCGTCCGCCACGGCGAAACTGACAATAATAAACAGGGAATTATCCAGGGTTCGACAATCGATGCCCCTTTAAATTCAACCGGCGTTAAACAGGCCCGGGCCGCCGCCAAAAAATTAAAAACAATTCCGTTTGCGGCCGCTTTTTCTTCGCAAGCTGTCCGGGCCAACCAAACCGCGAAAATTATCGGCTTGCAGCACCAATTAGCCGTAACGGCCCATCATATATTGCGGGAGCGGGGTTTCGGCGAGCTGGAAGGCCAACCGGAAACTGTTTACCACGCCAAGCTTAAACAGCTGCTGGCCGATTACGAGAAATTATCCACCGAAGAAAAATTTGAGTTTCAGTTTCCTTACGGGATTGAAAATTTGGGCGCCGCCGTCACCCGGTTAATTACTTTTTTGCGGGAGATTAGTTTTGCTTACTCCAGCCAAACGGTTTTAGTGGTCAGCCACGGCGCTTTAATGAGGAATTTCTTGATCCGTATTGGCTGGGCAGATTTCCAGCAGTTGCGTTGGCATCCAGGCGGCCAGCCGCCCATCAGCAACTTAGGTTTTGCGGTCATTGAATCCGACGGCATCGACTTTAAAATTACTAATACTTTCGGTATCAATGTCCGACGTTAAGGTTAGCCTTATAGTTACGGTATTAAATGAAGCGGAGACGATCAAGCCGCTGTTAAATTCACTTTTTGAACAATCTTTGCCCCCAAGTGAAATTATTGTGGTGGATGCCGGTTCAACCGATGGCACGCTCGAAATACTCCGGCAATACCCTATCACACTCCTGGTGTGTGATAGGGGGACTAATCGATCAACTGGGAGAAACTTGGGAATAAAAGCCGCTCAAAATGAAATCATTGCCATTACCGACGCCGGCTGTATTTTAGATAAGCATTGGCTGGAACGCTTAACTAAGCCGTTTAAAGATAAAACCGTGCTGTCCGTGGCCGGCTACTACCAACCGAAAATAGACACTGTTTTTCAATACTATGCTTCCTTGTTTGTCTGCGTTATGCCGGATAAATTTAACCCAAAAACCTATCTGCCTTCATCCCGCTCACTCGCTTTCAGAAAAGGAGTTGCCGAATATCCAGCCAACTTAAATTATTGCGAAGACCTGGTTTTTGCCCAAAAACTGAAAGCCAAAGGTAAAATGGCCACTGCCCCTAAAGCAATTGTTTTTTGGCGGCAAGCGGCTGGTTTTTCCCGGTTTTTCCGCCAGCTGTATCACTATGCTCAAGGCGATATTCAGGCACGCTTTCGGCCGCATTTAATTAAAATCGCCACTGTTTTTGGCCGTTACCTAGTTTTCATATTTTTTCCGTGGTTATTTTTGCTTTACTTGCTTTGGCCAATCTTTAAACACTTTCGTTATCTCACCAATTGGCGGGGCATAATTTATTTGCCCGGCCTTCAGTTAACCGCGGATTTAGCGGTTATGGCCGGAGCCATTTCTGGTATAATTCTAAGATAATGATCCCCTTATTTAAACCTTCCTTAGGCAAGGCCGAAGAAGCGGCGGTGATAAAAGTTTTGCGTTCCGGTTGGCTGGGCAATGGCCCGCAAACTTTAGCCTTTGAGGCCCAAATGGCCAAGCTAACCCATACTAAATATGCGGTCGCTTTGAATTCCGCTACCGCTGCCCTCCACTTATCTTTTTTAACTTCCATCCGGCCCGGCGATGAAGTGATCAGTCCGTCCCTGACTTTTGTTGCCGCCAACCAAACCATTTTACAAGCCGGCGGTAAAATTGTTTTCAGCGACTGCGACCCGGAAACTTTATCTACCGACGTTAATGATGTTTTAAATAAAATTACCCGCAAAACTAAAGCCATTTTAGTCCTGCATTACGGCGGCCACCCCATGGATTTAAAGCCCTTAACTAAAGTTTGCCGGGAGAAACAAATTACTTTAATTGAAGACTGCGCTCACGCTGCCGGCAGTTATTATTATGGCCGCCACGTGGGCGGCTTTGGGGACTTGGGCTGCTTTTCTTTTGCCGCCATTAAAAATATTACCACTGGCGACGGCGGCATGGTGGTAACCAATGATAAAGCTAAGGCTGACCGCATTCGCCACTTAGCCTGGTCCGGAATTAGTTCTTCTACCTGGAAACGCTATTCCGGCCGCCAGCCTCATAAATGGGAGTATGCGGTTACTGACCTGGGTTTTAAATACCAGATGAACGATATTAGTGCATCCATTGGCCTAATTCAATTAGCTAAATTAGTTAAGACAAATGCCCGCCGCCAAAAAATTTACCAGCGCTATAATCAAGCCTTTATTTCTTTGTCCTGGCTTTCAGCTCCGCCGGTTAAAAGTTGGGCCCGTTCCAGCCATCATAATTATTTTATCCAAGTCAAGGCTAAAATTCGCGACCGGTTTATCGACTATTTAAACGCCAAAGGCATTTCTGCCAATGTCCATTACTTGCCGAACCATTATTACCCGATGTTTAAATCTTTTCCGTCCCAGGTGCCCACCGTGGAAAAAGTTTGGCCCAAAATTGTCATGTTGCCAATCTATCCGGATTTATCTCTGGCTGATCAAAAAACAATCATCAAGGCAGTTTATGATTTTAACTAAATTAAGTTTTACCGGCGCGTTTTGGCTGGGCTTATTAAAAGTGGTCATTAAAGCCTTTTCTTTCCTGAAATTAATCATTGTGGCCCGGATTTTAACTCCGGCTGACTTTGGTTGGTTTGGCATCGTGATGCTGCCCTATGGCTTGGTTGAAGTCATGACCGAATCCGGGATGTACCAGGCCTTAGTCCAAACCCGCAAAGATGTCCGCCAATATTTTAGCTCTGCCTGGGTAGCATTTATTCTCCGCGGATTTTTAATTTCTGCCGTTTTGTTTGTGGCCGCGCCGTTTATCAGCCGGTTTTACCAGGCTGATTTGACTTTAGCTATCCGTTTAGTCGGCTTGACCCCGTTTCTTAAAGGCCTGGCCAATCCGGCCGTGGTTTTATTCCGGAAAGAAATGAACTTCAAACAGGAATTTATGTACCAGTCTTTAGCCTCCATTGCCGAATCCGTCGCCACGATTATTCTCGCTGTAAAGCTGCGCACCTTAATTGCCTTACCCTTGGGAATTGTCTGCGGCGGGTTAGCTTTTACTTTTTTATCATTTATTTTTTCCCGGGTCCATTTTAGCCGTATTAGTTTCACTAAAATTAAAGAATTATTTGCTTACGGCAAGTGGGTGACTGTCGGCACTTTTGTTTCCTATTTAAACGATCAGGGCGATGATTTTTTGGTCAGTAAAGTTTTGGGCGCTTACTCGCTTGGTCTTTACCAAACTGCCTATAAAATTTCTAACTTAACTACGACTCAGGGTGCAGGTTTGATTTACCAGATAATTTTTCCGATTTTTTCCACGATTCAAACCGAAACCACTCGTTTGAGGCGCGGTATTCTAAAAGCTCTGATCATTACTTTTGCTTTAAGCGCGGCTTTTTGCCTGGTGATTTATCTTTTTGCCCCCTGGCTGGTAGCAATTTTCCTGGGCCCTGCGTGGCTAGGCATGATTCCGGCTTTAAATGTTTTACTGCTTTATGCTTTAACCCGGCCGTTAGTTTCCGTTGGCTCGGCTTTATTTGATGCCGTTGGCCAGCCCCGGATTGTGGCGGGCTTTAACTTAATCAAATTAGCAGTTATGGTTATCTTGCTTTGGCCCTTAACTAAAAACTTTGGCTTAGTCGGCACTGCCTGGGCCGTTGTCTTAGCCCAAATCAGCGTTTACCCGTTATTTTTAATCAAGCTTAAAAAAATCCTGGCATGAAAATCTTATTCGTGGCCCCGTTTTACCGGTCCCATTATTTGTGGCTCAAAGCCCTGCGCCAGCTTCACTGCCAAATAAAAATCTTTAAACTAACTGAATTTCCCGGCAATAGAATTATTAATTATTTTCGCTTAAAATCTGTTATTAATAATTTTCAGCCTGATGAAATTTTCTTTTCCGCTGGCCTGGATGCAGTCTTGCCTTTTAAAAACACGGTTTTCTTTACCGGAGTTGCTCCGGAAACCTTATCAGCCAGCGAACGCCGGATTGGAATTAAGGCAAAATTAGTGGTGGTTAATGACCCAACCCATATACCGGTTTGGCAACGGCTCGGGGCCAAAAAAACAATTTGTTTGCCGATTTCTGCCATTGACCCGGCAGATTTTCCGGCCCGCAAACTTAAAAAAATTTATCCCGTTAGTTTTGTCGGCACTTTATTCCCTTACCGTCAGCGTCAGCTTTTAGCCATTGCCAAATTATATCCTGGTTTAAAAATTTGGGGCCGGTTGGAGCCGGGCATTAAACTTTCACCAGCGCTTAAGCCGAATTATCAGGGCTTAGCCGAAGGTACCCAATTAATTAAAATTTATCAGCAGAGTTTAATCGGTTTAAATTTAGCCCCGGCTCATTTGCCTTCAGCCGGCAATTTGCGCGCTTTTGAAATCCCTGCCGCCGGCGCCCTGCTTTTATCTGATCATTTAAATTCTGATTGGTATGTTAATGGCAGGGAAGCGGTTTTATTTACTTCGCCTCAGGATTGCGTTGCCAAAATTAATTATTATTTATCTCACCCAGATAAATTAGCGCTTATTTCCCGCCGCGCCCGAATCCGCACGCTTCGTCGCCATACCTATTACCGCCGATTTAAACAACTCATAAAATTTCTCTCATGAAACCTGAAATTGTCGTTGTCATGCCGGCTTATAATTGTGCTAAAACTTTAAGAAAAACCGTGGCTGATATTGACCGGAAAATAGTCAGCGACATTATTCTGGTCGATGACTTCTCCAGTGATCAAACCGTTTCTTTGGCCAAAAAATTAAAGCTAACTGTTTTTGCCCACCCGCAAAACTTAGGCTACGGCGCTAATCAAAAAACCTGCTATCGGGAAGCCTTAAAATTAAAACCAAGCGTGGTGGTGATGATTCATCCTGATTATCAATATGATGCCACTTTAATTCCTGAATTAATTCGGCCGCTTTTACAAGGCCGCTATGATTACATGTTTGGTTCCCGCATCCGGACGCGCCGGGAGGCTTTAACCGGCGGCATGCCCTTAATAAAATATTTCTTAAACCGGGCCTATACTTTAATTGCTAATTCTGTTTTGGGGGTTAATTTTTCCGAACATATGAGCGGTATGCGTGCCTACTCTTTAAAAACTTTGAAGTCTGTTCCGTTTCAGCAGTTTTCCACTGATTTTATTTTTGACCAGCAATTTACTTTAGCCGCGATTTCCCAAGGCCTGAAAATTGGCGAAATACCGATCCCGATCCGCTATTACAGCGAATCTTCTTCCATTGGCGGCTGGCCCGGAGTGAAGTTTTATTTACAGTCATATTATTTGCTTTTATGCGCCTTAATTCGTGGTTGATCATTCTTTGCCTGACCGGTTTGAGTTTGCTGCTTGGTGGCCACACTTTTGGGATTAACCAGGATGCCTATTATTTGCCGTTGATTTTTCCCGGCCCCAGCGATGTCTATCGCCAATCCTTAAATCAGTATGTTACCTGGTTTTACCCAATGATTGTTTTTTTTAGCCGTTTTATTAGCGTTACTGTGGTTTGGTTTATTTTCCATTTAATCTCGATTTTTATTTTTGTTCTGGGCTTAGTGCTTTTATCCAGGATACTATTTAAAACTTCTCTTCCCGGTTATCTGGCCGTTCTCTTTTTAATGTTCCCTAAATTCTCCTTAGGCGGCATCATGGTCGGGATCAATCATGGCTATTTGTACCAAAGCTTTTTTGTCTTTCCTTTTGGCTTGCTCTGTCTTTGGCTGTTTACGCGCCAAAAAGAACTATTAGCCTTTAGTTTGGCCGGACTGATGGCTAATTTTCATAGCCTTACTGCGATTCATTTGCTGGCCTGGTTGGGTTTAGCCTTATTATTGGCTAAAAAAATCCGTCTGGCCACTATCGGCCTGGGGTTATTTTTGCTTTTTAGCCTCCCGATTATTTGGCAAAATTTCCAGTCCAACATTTTTCACTCATCAATTGTCAGTTTGTCCGGTTGGCTGGCCTTTAACCAACTTCGCTCCGGCCACCACTTATTTCCTTTTACCTGGGATTTAATCCCCTGGTTTAAAGGCCTTTGGCCTCTCATTGGCTTATTTTTTATTCGCCAGCAACGTGTCAGGCTATTGATTGGCTCGGCCATGATTATTTTTATCTTTGCGCTTATTTTCACGGAATTTTTTCCTTTGAAATTTATCATCCAGTTGCAGTTTTTCCGGCTCTCCATGTATTTAGTGGTTTTAGGCTGGCTCGGATTAGCTGCCAAAATAACACTCTTACCGTTAAAATTTAACCTGCCTTTAATTGCCGCACTTCTGCTGTTGACTTTGCATTTGCCACCGAAAACATCTGGCTATGATCAAAATTGGCTGGCCGCTCAACTTTGGCTCCGGACCAACACCCGCCCTGATAGTCAGTTGTATTTGTTGCCGTTTTTACCTACTTTCCGGTCTTTTTCCCTGCGCTCGCACAACCTGATTTGGCCGGAAACCACCATTGGGATTGTTAACGATCAGGCAATTATTAGCGGTTTTAAACTGCTGGCCGATTATCAAATCGATTGGCGCGCTTTAGGCTCAGCCAGCCCAATTATCACCGCTCAACTGATTGCCAAGGCCCGTCAAATGCCGCCTGAAGCCATTCTTCAGCTGGCCCGGGCCGAATCAGCCAGTTATTTGGTTTTACCCTCAGACTGGATTTGGCCGAAAGAACCGGTTTATCAAAATGGCAGTTTTAAAATAATTAGTCTAGAATAACCTGATGAATATCTTAGGCTTAACTGCTTTTTCCCATGAATCCGCAGCCTGTTTAATTCAGGACGGTCAGATTACCGCCTTTATTGAAGAAGAGCGTTTTAACCGGGAAAAACATACCTCGGTTTTTCCGCTTCAGGCAATTAAAGCAGTCTTAAAGCAGGCAAAAATACGCCCCAATGATATTGACCAGATTACTTTTTTTTGGCAGCCTTGGCTGGAAATGACCCAAAACCTGGTTCATTTGTTCCGTTATTTTCCCGCCAGCTTAAACCTCTTTACCGGCCCTTCCGGTAGTGACCGTTATACTTTTTCTCAGCGGGTTTTGGCAGTTTTAAGTTTAAAAAAATATTTAGCTTCAGTCAGTCCTGATTTAGCCCAAAAGCCAATTTTTTATTGCCCGCACCATCTTGCCCACAGTGCCAGCGCCTTTTTTGTTTCTCCTTTTGATCAGGCTGCCATTCTCACTCTGGATGGAAGGGGAGAAGCTGCTACCAGCATGATGGCTATTGGGGAGGATAATATAATTAAAGTTTTGCAAACCGAAAAAATTCCTCACTCTTTAGGTTTGCTTTATTCGGCAGTCACCGACTACTTGGGGTTTACCGCCTTTAGCGACGAAGGCAAGGTGATGGGTTTATCGGCCTATGGCAACCAATCATTAGTCAAACTAATGCGTCCGTTGATTAAACTTAAAGCCCATGGCCGGGTTGAACTGAACTTAAAATATTTTTCTTTTCACACTCATGGCCGCCAGCAATGGCTATCTCCGTTATTTATTAAGCGCTTTGGTTCGAAACAAAAGCAAAATATCGCCCGCGCTCTTCAGGTAGTTCTGGAGATCGGGGCGATTCATATGGTGAAACATTTATACCGACTGACTCATTCGCCAAATCTGTGTCTGGCCGGCGGCGTAGCTTTGAATTGCTTAATGACCCGGGAAATTATTCGCCAAACCGGTTTTAAAAATATTTTTGTCCAACCCGTTCCCAATGATGCCGGCGCGGCCCTGGGCAGTGCTTTGTATTTTTACCACCAATGTTTAAAACAACCTTGCACAACCACGTTAAAACACGTTTATTTTGGCCCTGAATATTCTGACACGGAAATTTTAACCCAGCTCAAAAAAACCCGGCTTAATTACGTAAAATTAAAATCGATTACCGCCGTGGTGGCGAAAATGATCAGTCAGGGGAAAATTATTGCCTGGTTTCAGGGCCGCATGGAAGTCGGTCCCCGGGCCTTGGGCAACCGCAGTCTTTTGGCTGACCCACGCCGCCAAGACATGAAAGCGATTTTAAACCAGCGGGTTAAACACCGGGAATGGTTCAGGCCGTTTGCCCCCTCGGTTTTAGTTGAACATGCTTTGGAATTTTTTGACGTGGCTGATTCTCCTTATATGATTTTGTTGGCCAAGGTTAATTCCGGTAAACAAAAGTTGATACCGGCGGTTACTCATGTTGACAAAACTGCCCGTTTGCAAACCGTCAGCCTAGAGACAAATCAGCGCTATTGGCAGTTGATTCATGATTTTTACCAACTGACTAAAATTCCCCTGGTTTTAAACACTTCTTTTAATGACATTGAGCCGATTGTTTGCACTCCGGCCCAGGCAATTACTACTTTTACCCGGACTGATATTGATGCTTTGGCCATCGGTAACTTTCTGGTGACTAAAAAGTCATGACCCACTACAACACCTATCCTTACGCTCATTTATTGTCTGACCAGGCGTTAGTCTATTTAAAAACCCATACTTTATTAGGAAAATTAGTTCCTTTACCAGTCAAAACTAAAAAGATATTAGACGTTGGCTGCGGTGCTAGTGCGGTTATCGAAAGATTTAACCAACTCTACTGGCAGCGTCAAGTAACGGCTATCGACGCTTCAAGTATCTCTTTGCAGGCCGCCAAAAAATTGGCTCCGGCCGATTATCGCTTAGCTTCGGCTGCCAAACTACCTTTTCCTGATAAAACCTTTGATTTAATCTTAAGTTGTGGCGTGATTCATCATATCCCTGAATATTTAATTGTTTTTTCACAAATCAGCCGGGTTTTAAGGCCTAAGGGACTGGTTTACTTAACTTTATATAACCCTACTCATCCTTATCGCTATTTATATGCTTTATTTATTTTCCGATTGTTTTATCCTCAGTTTTGGCTTAATTTATTTAGTCCGTTGTATTTTATCCTTTATAATTTATTTAGTCTTTTGATCTTAAAATCATTTTCTTCATTCTCCGAAGCCCGTTCAGATTTGGCTGATCGTTTTTTCAACCCCTATGTTCATTTTTTTTCTTGCCGCGAGCTGAATCAAATTTATAAATTAAATCATTTAAAAATAGTTAACCAAAGCCGTCATGCCCTTGGGACAATGAACAGCTATTTATTAACCAAATATGTTTAAGTCCGTTTTAGCCAGACTGAATTTGCGCTGGTTTTGGGAGTATTTAACTCCGGATTTTCGCAAGGATTTCTGGCAGCAGCAAATTTTTCCCCAGCACCGTTGGTTATTAACCAAAATTAAAGCTTTAAAGCCGCGCTCGATTTTCGAGCCTGGCTGCGGTTTTGGCCGCAACTTAAGCTATTTAATTAAGCAGGGGATTAAGCCTTCAATTCTTACCGGCGCTGACTTTGCTTTTCAACCGCCTGATTCAATTAAGTTTGTCCGGGCCAATGTTTTAAAACTACCCTTCCCCGCGGATAATTTCGATTTGGTTTTTACCCATGGTTTGTTAATGCATCTTAAACCCCAAAATTTAGTTAAAGCCATGTCTGAATTAATCAGAGTCTCAAAAAAATATCTCATTCTTATCGAAGAAGTTAGGTCTCGCCCGGGACAGTTAAATTACTTTACCTGGGCCCATGACTACGAGAAATTAATTCGCCAATTTAAGCTGAAAGTATTAGAATCTCATTTAGATAAACAATTAAAACTCAAATGTCTCTTAATCCAAAAATAAAGTATTTTCATTCCGGCCCGTTTATTCCCTCTAAGATGCGGCGGGATAATATTGACCGTTTATCTACTGCTTTGGTGCCTTTAAGGTCTAAAGTCTTGGAATTGGGCTGTGCCACCGGGTTTATGTCCCGATATTTTCAGCGTTGGCTTCATTGCCAAGTTGTTGGCGTTGATATCAACCCGGCCGCCAAACCTGATATTGCTGGTGATTTAAACTTAAAATCAACCTGGGAAAAAATTAAAGCTAAGGGTAAATTTGATGTCGTGTTCGCCTCGGCAATTATCGAGCATTTAATTGACCCGGAAACAGCACTTCAATTAATTAAATTAGTTTTAAAGCCTAAGGGAAAATTAATCATTACTACTTCCAATATTGCCCACTGGCGCCAGCGGCTTAAGCTATTAATCGGCCATTGGGATTATACTGATTACGGCACTCTGGACAGGACCCATTTAAAATTTTACACATATGATACTTTTCAGCAATTAATTATTCAAACCGGTTTTACTCTAAAAACCATTAAAATCGACCCGGCCGGCGGGATAAAATATTTTAACTGGATCGCCAAATATTTTCCCAATTTTTATGCCCACCAAATCTGCATTGAAGCAATTAACCATTAGTATCGTTTCCTACAACACGAAAGCTTTATTGCGGCGTTGTTTGGCATCAATTTTTAAATTTACTCAAAACCTTAGTTTTGAAGTTATTGTTGTCGACAACGATTCGACTGACGGCTCTGCGTCCATGGTTAAAAAATATTTTCCTCAAGTTAAACTCATTGCCAACTCTGCCAACCAATTTTATACCGGCGCCAATAATCAGGCCTTAGCGATCAGTGAAGGGGAGTATTTTTTAATTTTAAACTCCGATATCTTCTTGAAAGACAATGCCTTATTTAAAATGCTTCAGTATTTAAAATCCAATCCTCAAGTTGGCGCCATTGAGCCGGCCCAATTATACGAAGATGGCCGGATTGTAGCCACCGGCTCTAAACATGATACTCTTTGGCATTCTTTAACCGAGCTGACCTTATTGCACAAACTTATTAAGCCAAAATCTTTACGCCATTATCGTATGGCAGATAAGGATCGGAACAAAGTTTGGCCGGCTCAAGTGATTTGCGATGCTGCTTTTATGGCTAGAACTAAAGTCTTAAAAGAACTTCGCGGTTATGATACCCGGTTTAAACTTTACTTTACCGAAAACGATCTTTGCCGTCGTTTACAGGCCTTTGGTCTGCACACAATTCATTACGGCCTGGCCCGGGTTTGGCACCGCGTCTCGGCTTCCACAAATAAGGCTGGCTGGCAAACAATTTCTCCGCTATATAACCGGGATGCTTTTGCTTATTACCGGAAATACCATTCATTAATTCAGGGTGTGATTATTTATCTAGGCATGGCTTTAAATAACTGGCGTTTAGTTTTAATTCTGGCTTTGGCCTTATTTTTACGGCTTTACCGCTTGCCGGAATTAATGACTTTTATTCCTGACCAGGGCCGCGATTACTTGGCCGCCAGGGATATGTTGTTGATCGGTCAACCGGTTCTCGTCGGCATTCCCTCCAGCGTCCCCTGGCTGCGCCAGGGCCCGTTCTTTATCTGGCTGATTGCTTTGGCTTTAAAACTGGGAAATTTTCATCCGGTCGCCCCGGCAATTATGACTGCTGTTTTCGGCACACTAAGTGTTTATCTGGTTTATCGTTTCAGCCGGAGCCGATTAGCCGCCTTTGTTATGGCCACCGCGCCCTTGGCCGTGGTCCATAGCCGTTTGGCTTACCACACCAGTCCGATTCCTTTATTTACGATTTTGTATTTAATCGCCCTGAAGCAAAAATCTCTGGGTTGGAGTTTCTTTTTAGCCGCGGTTTTACTCCAGTTTGAGCTCACCACCCTGCCGCTCACGTTTTTATCTATTTTGGTCTTTAGAAGTTTCTCGATATTTTGGTTTATTCCTTTTGTTCCCAAACTTATTTATGACCTGACTCATGGTTTTACCCAGACTTTGGGTTTTGCCGCCTGGGCCGGTTACCGCTTGGTTAATGTTTTTCATTACGGCAATGCCCTGCCGGCAATCTGGGAATTTTGGATTAAATTTACTGCTTGGGGCTACCCGCTTCTGGCGGTTCTTATCGGTTTTATCTTTTTTTATTCTTTACCCCGCCAATCTAAATTATTACTGGCAGTTTTAGGTTTAACTTTGCTGTCTTTTTTTATTCACGGCGCGCCGTCAGAAGCTTATTTTCCGGTTTTATTTGTGGTTTGGGCCATAACCTTGGGGACGGTTAAATCTAAATTCCTGCAAAGCTTAATTATTTTAATCTGTGTTTTTAATGTTTATTCTTTGCTGGCCCATAATTTTTATCCTTATGGCCCGACCATAACCGAACAAATAAACTCTCTCGATCAGCCGGGTCAGGATAATTATCAATATTTATTGTGGTATCGTCAAAACTATGACCAAATTAATTAGCTATATTACCTTAAAACAACCGCGGATCATTGATTTTAGTGAGGCGCGCCAGGACCTACTGCGTCCTACAGCTACTCCCTGGGCCTTTTTTTTAGACAGCGATGAGACGATAACTGAGGAATTACGCCGGGAAATAAACCAGGCAGCGAAACATAAGGCATATAACTATGCGGTTAAGCGGACTGACTGGTTTCTCGGCCGAAAACTAAACTACGGCGAATCCGGCCATAACCGTTTTATCCGCCTGGTCCAGCCCAAAACCGGCAGTTGGCAGGGCCAGGTTCACGAAAAATTTATCTCCTCGTTGCCGGTGAAAACTTTAGTCCATCCTTTGCTCCACCGGCAAAACATCAGCATTCGCCGTTTTATTCACCGCTTAAATTATTACAGCAGTTTACGGGCCGTTGAGCTGGCCGGGGATAGTCTGAATTTACTTAAGCTGATCTTTTTTCCGGGTTTTAAATTTATCTATAATTATTTTTTCCGCTTGGGTTTTAAAGACGGTTTTCCTGGCTTGGCCTTAGCCTTTTTAATGAGCCTTCACTCGCTGATGGTGCGGGTAAAAGTCTATGAAAAAACCGCGGCGATTTAATTGGTTGTTTGTCATATTAATCGGCCAAATTTTGGTTAATTTAATCGGCGCCTTGGGGCCGGAACTGGGTTTTGACGCCTTATGGTATCACTTGACCGAAGCTAAACTATTTTGGCAGCGCGGCTCGATTGATCCCATTCCCGGCAACTTGCTGTACTGGTCCGGCCTGCCCCGCTTAGGCGAAATACTTTATATGTTTTTGCCAGGGAGTCTGGTCCATTGGTTTTTTGGGGTTTTATCTGCCTATTTTATTTACCGTCTCTCTGGTTTGGCTCCGGCTCTTTTATGGTATTCCACGCTTTTAGTCGGCTGGCTGTCTACCTCGGCCTATATCGACCTCATGGTGACTGCTTGGCTTTTGGGAGCTTTGTATTTTAAAAAAAACACCCGGATTTTATTGTTAATTTTAGCCGGCGCCACTAAACTTCAGGCCATTATCTATGGCTTGGCGATTACCTTAATTCCCTGGGGCTTGCTCGGTTATTTGCCTTTTGCCCTGATTAACTGGTACGCTACCGGTAGCGCTATTTACCCCTTTGGGCAAAATTTTGGTTTTGAATCCGAGTGGTTTTTTAATGGTTTTTGGTTTTGGCTGTCCCGGCCTTTGCGTTTGTTTTTCGATCCGGCTTTCCGGGTCGGTCCGATTATTTTAGTTATCTTTCTGTTGGCAAAAAACCATCCCTATCTCCGCATTGCCGTTTTAACTTTTGCTTTCTGGTTTTTAATGCCGGGGACCGATTTTGGCCGCTTTGCTTTATTTCCCTTAGCCTTAATGTGTCTGGCGGCAGTTAAACCTACCCGCCTGATACTGACTTTAATTATCCTTCAGGCATTAATCGGCATCTCCGGACGCGCCTGGGCCAATATTAAATATTTAGAGCCGGACCGGACAAAATTTTTATGCCAAAATTTAAAGTTTGATTTCGGCGACTTTTACGACTGTGATAACTGGTTTAAAACTAACATTAAGCCGACCGATAAAGTTTTAATCTATGGCATTCACAATCTTTATTACGTTGATTTTCCTTTTGACCACGAATCCTGGAAAAATCCTAATACTCGCTACACTCATATTTTAGTGGGGGATAGCGGACCGGTTTTAGACTTGCCCCTTGTCTATGAAAATTCCCTGACTCGGGTTAAACTATACCTCAATGAACCCCAATAAGATTCTTATACCGCTCTTATTCTTGACTTTAGCCCTGGGCCAGCTCCAGCGCCTGCCCGGCGGTTTAATTTACGCTCACGATTTAATCATCATTTTATTGCTTTTACTCAATTATTCTCAGTTAAAATTTTCCCGTCCCTGGCTGATTTTTGTCCTGAGCGCAATTTTTTCTTTGTTTCTGGCTGCCTTTAAACTGCCTTTTCCCAACATTTTATTGGCAAGCCTTTATTTATTTCGTTTTATTAGCTACACTGCTTTAATTTCACTGTCCATTAATTGGCAGTGGTTGTTATATTTATCCACCTCGATTGCCGGTTTGGGCCTGGTCCAATACGCCTTTATTCCCGATACCCGGTTTTTGGCGCAGCTGGGCTGGGACGACCATTATTACCGCTTGATCTCGGTTTTATTTGACCCCAATTTTACCGGCCTGATTTTAGTTTTAGGCTTAATTTTGATTTATTTTAACCGTCCCAGGTCCTGGTGGCTTTACGCAATCCACCTGCTGGCTTTGCTGTTAACTTACTCAAGAAGCAGCTATTTAGCTTTACTGGCCGCCGGTCTTTATTTGGCAATAGTAAATAAAAAATTAAAGTTCTTCTTGTTAGGATTTAGCGCTTTATGCTTAGTGCTTTTTTTGTTGCCCCGTCCCGGCGGCGACGGCGTTAAACTGGAGCGGACTTTTTCGATTATCCAGCGCTGGGAAAACTATCAAGCCGGCTTTAAATTATGGCAGCAGCCGATTTTTGGCCTTGGTTTTAATACCTTGCGTTACTATAATCAGGATTATCTCAGCCATGCCTCAGCTGGCCAGGATTCCAGCTTGCTGTTTGTAGCCGTCACCACCGGCTTAGTCGGCCTAACGGCTTATTTATTTTGGCTCAAATCTATTTTTTCCCGGTCTCTTGTGCTGAAAGTTTCCCTGGTAGCCATACTGATCCACTCTCTATTTCAAAACTCTCTCTTTTATCCCTGGGTTTTAATCTGGTTTACTGTTTTAGCCGGAATTTAAGGCGTGTAATTTACGGTAATTATTTTCTTGGTTTCGTTGCCGGCTTTGTCTTTAGCCACAAAATCTAACTGATTATCTCCCGTCGTTAAACTTATTTGCGTGCTAAAACTCCCGTCGCTTCGCACCAGCACAAAGTGATTATTCACCGTCAGGTTTGCCCCTTCTTCACTTTTCCCTTCCGCGCTGATGGGATTGTCCTTATCAAAAAAGCGGTCGCTGGCCTTGGGTTTAGTAATTTCCAGGGCCGGCGGCTCCTGGTCTACCCGCACCGTCACGGTTTTGGAGGCTTGGCCAAGGTTATTTTCGCCGTCTTTAGCCTGAACGTAAACTTCATTCTCGCCGTCGCGGAAATGAATGTTGTCAAATTTAAATTGCCCCTCGCTATCAGCGATTGATTCTTTGGTATTTAAACCGTTGATAAAAAGTTGGACCGTAGTGCCGCTTTCCGCCTGGCCGTGAATATCTAATTGGCCGCTGTTAGTCGCTTCCGGCAGAAAATCCATTCTCGGCGCGGTCGGGGGGATCACGTCTTGTTTTTCGATTGGGATTTTAGCCTGGTTAAAACTGCCGATCAATCCGGCCATGTTAATCAGTGCCGGCAAGCCGAATTTAAAAATTAAACCCAAACTTAAAACAATCAGGAAAATATACTTAACCGCCTGTTTCAGGCTATTCTGGTCTCTTTTTCTCTCCAACCGCGTCTTACTCCTGTCCATACCCCTATTTATACCACTTTTTACTGTATAATGCCTCCATGTCAAAATTAGCAGATTTAGAACCCAGAGAAAGAGAAGAAGTTAAAGATACTCAGCATAATTTAAAGGGTTCCCTTTATGCGGTTTTAAAACAGTTAACCGATTCCAGGGAAGAACTTAAATTTCCAGCGCCGGTCCAATTTGGTAAAGTAGCCATAGATTCTGTATATGCCAATGCCGCCGCTAATACCGTATTCGAACTTGGAGCCAAAAAACAACTATTACTGGCAGTAATTCCGGCATTCTATAGGATTCCGTTGGTGGAAGTGGGTAGGTTTTCGATGGGGAGTCCAACCGGTAAAATCGCTGGCGCTTCGTTTATTGCCGCTATTTTTGCCGGCAATTTTTTTGCCCGGTGCAGATTTCAAGACTTTAAACCTGACGAAATTATCAAAAAGGTTATTACTCAGATTTCCTACCACGATGCTTTAATGCAATCCCATGGATCCGAACAGGCCGTTTTAACCTTTCTGTCTCAGGATATAGTGGTTATTGCCGACGGTTTAAACATTGTCAAAATGGAATAATTAACTCTTAACTCTTAACACTCTTAACACTCTTAACACCCCGGGTGTGTTAGTCTGTTGATCTCAGAACTTTTTCTCAAAACACTGGGAGGATTTGGTAAATCCGGCCTTTTGCGCTTCTTTTTCCGTACAGAACCACTGGTCGCCAAGGTATAAATCCACTGAAATCCAATCGTAGCGCTGGCAGCCGGGAAAATGATAGTAGCGGCTTTTATCGTCTCTGCCGATATTCCCTTTAATACTGCACTTAGGTTTATCCGGGTTTTCCCATATTTTCTTTATATCCTTAAATTATGCCTGAATTTTCTGTCACACTGCTAACACCCCGGGTGTGTTAGCCAGTGTTAGCCAGTTAGACGTAGCAATTCCTACTCAAATCGATTCGACAGCTGAATAAACGATTTACCAGCCAAGTCAAACCAAAAAGACGGCCCTATGCCCCCCTTGGCTTTATCGGTATTAAATACAATTAAATTCATCCCGCCCCAGCCGGTCGCCTCGGTAATTTTATATTCCGGGTACTTGGCCTCAAACAGCTCGGCGAACTCCACTGTTTGCGCGCCGGACTTAAGTGGTTTGCCGCTGGTAGTTAGCACCAAATAGCGGGTTTTATCCGGCCCGGTTTGCTTTAAAAACATATATTTATTATCCGGGGAAACCGTGTTGAGCGGGATCGAGATCGTGGTTTCAGCCGCTAAGGTCTGCCACCAGATGGTGCTTGCCGCTTCCTCGCCTTGTTTAGCAGTCAGAGTCCAGGTAATGGCGCTCGCGCCTTTTTCCTGCTTCATCTCCAGGTTAATTTTCCCGTCTGATGATATGCCGGCTAAAGTCTGCTCCGGGCTAGGGCTTGGCTCAGCAATTGCCTGAATTTGACTATCGATTATTATTTTGGTATCGATATCTGCCCAGCCGAATATTTTTTGAGCGTCAACTGTCCTCATATTGACACAGCCATGGCTCATCGGATGGCCGAAATTATTATGCCAATAAGTCCCGTGCAAAGCAAAGCCCCTAGCGGCCGCTACGCCAGAGCCGGAAAAAAACATGACATAGGGCACATTCGGCAGGTTGTAATAGTCATTACCTGAGCCGCCGGACATGCGCGTCGCCCGGAATTTGGACCAGATGGTAAAATCCCCGGTCGGCGTCCGGCCCCATTTTCCGGTGGAAACCAGAACTTTCATAAACAAACTGTCTCCCTGATAGGCCGTCAGGGTTTGGGTAGCTAAGTCAACGTAAATATGTTTTTCTCCGGTTGCGTCGGCATCGCCCAAAACCTGGGTTACCGGCTCAACCATAGCCAAGTCAATTTGCGGTGGCATCACCTCTTGGCCGAGGAAAACTCCTTTTACCCCGTTTTCGACTTGTAACTTAAAATCCGGTTTGGTTTCTTCCCGGTTGAAACTTAATCTTCCTCCAATAACCACTGCCAAAATCAATAAAATTAATCCGGGCCATTTTCCAATCATACTTTAAGAATAAACCATTTTCTAAGGTTTGCAAATATCCTGTTAACCGTAGTGGTAATGGTAGAATAGAGTCATGCTGACTACCATAAAATGCAAATACTGCGGTAAGGAACTGGAAATTTCCGACGCCCTTCAGCACGAAATCCAGGAAGAGGCGGTTAAAAACGCTAAAAAAGAAGCCCAAAAAGAAGTGGAGCAGGAAAAAGCCCGCAGTAGCCAGCTTTTAAAGCAATTGGCCGGCTTGACTGATCAGATTCGCCTATTACAGCGCCATGACGAAGAACGGGAGCTGGAGATGAAAAAACAGCTGGCCCGGGAAGAGGGAAAGATCAAAGAGGAATTGGCCAAACAGTTTAGCGAAGCCCACTCCCTCAAAGACCAGGAAAAAGAAAAAGTGATCAACGATCTTAAAAAAGCTCTGGAAGCCGCCCAAAGAAAAGCCGAGCAGGGTTCCCAGCAAACCCAGGGCGAAGTTTTGGAACTGGAACTGGAAGGTTTGCTTAAAAAAGAATTTCCTGACGATGAAATCAAAGAAGTCAAAAAAGGCCAGCGCGGCGCCGATGTGGTCCAAACCGTCATCGACAAACGCGGCCAAACCTGCGGCCTGATCTTATGGGAAAGCAAAAACGCCCAGTGGCAGGATAGCTGGCTTGCTAAACTCAGGGAAGACCAGCGCCAGGCCAAAGCCCACTTGGCGGTTTTAGTCGCCACCAACCATCCCAAAGAGATTGGTTTGTTTAAATATGTGAGTAACGTCTGGGTGGTGGACCGCCAAGCTGTCTTAAGTTTAGCCATGGTCTTGCGCTTTAATTTGGTTAACATCAATTACGAGCGCCGGATGAACGTGGGTAAAAACGAAAAAATGGAAGTTTTATGGCAGTATGTCACCGGCACTGAATTTCCCCACCGGATCGAGGCAATTGTGGAATCATTTACTAATTTACAGACAGACATTGAAAAGGAAAAACGGTTTTTTTCGATCAAGTGGGCCAGGCAGGAAAAAGAACTTCGGAAAATTATGGATAGTACTCACGGAATTTACGGCGAACTTCAAGCTGTTTCCGGCCGGGAATTGCAAACCATCAAACAACTGGAAGAACCAAAAGATTGATATATCAACCCTTTTGAGCCAGGGGCGAGATTCGAACTCGCGGCTTGCTGTTTACGATACAGCTACTCTACCAGCTGAGTTACCCTGGCAACAAACTTACTTTATCAATGATTTTACCATTTTCCCGATCGCTTCCGCGTCAATTTCTTCCCATTTCAGCAACTCGGCCATTTTGCCGGAACCCGGAATTTTCGTCACCCCCAGCTGATAAACTTTAAATCCTTCTTGGGCCACTGCCTCCAACACCGCGCTCCCTAAACCGCCCTCAACCCGGTGGTCTTCTACCACCATAATTTTCCCATTCGTGGCTTTTCCGGCTTTAATTAACCCAGCTTTATCAATCGGTTTTACGCTGTAAGCGTCAATTACCCGGACATTACCCAATTCATCGCTGGCTTTCAAGGCTTCAAATACGGTAATTCCTGCCGTCACTACTGTCACTTTATCAAAGGGGGACTGCCGTAAAATCTTACTCCCGCCCAGCGGGAATTCCTCGCTGTTATCATAAATCACCGCAGTTGCTGGCCGGGAAGTGCGCAAATAATCCAAACCCTTATGTTTTACCATTTGTTCCACCAGTTTAAACGTGCTCACCGCGTCGCAGGGGTATAACACCGTACTGCCGGGTAACGCTCTCATCATGGCCATATCCTCCAATCCCATCTGGGACGAACCATCCTCGCCGATTGATACGCCCGCGTGCGAACCGCAAATTTTCAGGTTTGGAGCAGAATAACTCGCCATCCTGATCTGGTCGTACGCCCGGGTTAAAAAAGCCGCGAACGTCGACACAAAGGGAATTTTATCGCACTTGCTTAGCCCCAACCCCGCGCCGATCATGTTTTGCTCGCTAATGTACATCTCAAAAAAACGCTCCGGGAATTTTTTGGCAAACAGTTCTGCGTAAGTCGAGTTTTTCACTTCCGCGTCCAGCGCTACCAGCTTGGGGTATTTTGTTCCGAGTTCCGCTAATGCCTGGCCGTAAGCCAGCCTGGTCGGGACTAATTCTGCTTTTTGATAAAGCATTTTAATTTAAAATTAATTGTCCCTAACTCTTTTAGGGCTTTTTGATAATCTGCCTGGTTTAACGCTTTGCCGTGCCAGCCTTCTTTATCTTCGAGAAATGACACGCCTTTGCCTTTAATCGTCTTAGCAATAATCATTAATGGCTTATTTTTCACTTTTCCGGCTTGGTCAAACGCTCGGGTAATCTCACTGAAATTGTGGCCTTCTATTACCGCTGTTTCCCAGCCAAATGACTGAACTCTTTTGCTATAAGTTTCCGTGTCCCAGCCAAGCATCGTCGGGTTAGCCTGGCCTAAACGGTTAACATCAATAATCCCGACCAAATTATCCAATTTATAATGCCCAGCTAAATTAATTGCTTCCCAAACACTGCCTTCAGCCATTTCCGAATCCCCCATCAGGACATAGGTAAAATAGGGGAGTCTATCCAAATATTTTCCATTTAACGCCATTCCCAAACCCACCGACAAGCCTTGTCCCAGAGAACCGCTGGCCGCTTCCGCGTACTTGAATTTCGGCGTCGGGTGGCCTTCGACCACACTGCCAAACTGCCTTAAGGTGTAAAGTTCTTTTTCCGGCAGTAACCCGGCCGCAGTGTATAGCGAGAAAAATAAAGGTGATGCATGGCCTTTGGAAAAAATTATTCGGTCAAAATCGAGCCGCAAACGATTGAAATACAGTTCAGTCATTAAATCCGTGGCCGAAAGCGAGGACGTGGGGTGGCCGGAACCGGCCTTAGTCGTGCAAGTTAAAATGTAATAACGAACCAGTTTAGCAATTTCCTGAAGATCGCTCATCAAAATATGATACCATGAAATCATGAAACTATTAACTGCCCTGGCTTTACCCCAGCTTGCCGGCTTAATCGGCAGTTTATTTACTTTCTCCGCCATCAGTTCTTGGTACCAATTTTTAAACAAACCCAGCTTCTCGCCTCCGAATTGGCTTTTTGGCCCGGGCTGGACGATTTTGTACCTAATGATGGGTTTAGCCTGGTATTTAGCCTGGAGAAAAGGCGCACCCAAAACTTTATTTCTAGTTCATCTATTTTTTAATAGTCTTTGGTCTGTCTTATTTTTTGGCCTGAGAAGTCCGAGATTAGGTTTAATCGGAATTGTTATTTTGTGGGGATTAATCGTGGCCGCTATGATTCAATTTTACCGCTTCAATAAACTGTCGACCTGGTTATTGGTACCTTATTTACTCTGGGTCTCCTTTGCCAGCGTCTTAAACTTCTCGATCTGGCAACTAAATTAGATTGATATATCAATCCTTTTGAGCGTGTATACAGTGAAACTCGAACTTACTTCAAATTAATATACAGTAATTCTA
>JBBTRT010000004.1:0-95632 GCA_038065055.1 Patescibacteria group bacterium | reverse complement strand
GAGTAACCATAGAACAAAACAGTTTTACTTACCCCGTCGGTAAAGTTTACGAAGTCAGATTAAAATTAAATAACCCCAGTAACAATTTGTTAAAAATTGAAAAAGGCGACCAGTTAACCGTAGGAATCGCCCGGGCGGAATTTGTCAGAAGCGATGGTACCTTAGTGCCGGTTAAAGCCAGTCCCCTGTACGTAAGTTTTTAAAGAAAAAGCATTAATGTACCCAGGATAAGGCTATAATAAGCAAAGCCAGTGAAGCGGCCACGGGAAACAAGGCGGCGAAGCCAAAGCAACGCCAGAATGCCGGAAACAAAGGCGGCAATAAAACCGGCGCCATAATTCAATAACTGCGAGGCAACTAAATTTAAATCATTGAAGTGTAAAATTTGGGCGGCGGCAATCGCCGGCAAGGAAATTAAAAAAGAAAAATTATAGGCGTCGGCCGGAGAGATACCCTGCAGAAGGCCGGCAACAATAGTGGCGCCGGAGCGGGAAATGCCGGGCAAGATCGCTAACCCCTGAGCCACGCCGATATTAAAAGATTTAAACTTATTAAGAGGCGCTAATTTGGCTTTAAAAAATCTCGGCAATAATAATAAACCGCCGTTTAAAATTAAAGTGATCGCACTAAAGATTAGCGAACCGAAAATTAATTGATCCCATTGTTTTAACCATAAACCTAAAATAACCGTGGGCAGAGAAGCAATAAGAATAAATTTAAGGAGTTTTAAATTAAGGGCTTTAATTTCCGGCCAAAGAATAATCACAGTCGCCAAAGCAGTCGCCACATGCAAAATTACATCAAACAAAACCGGCGGCTCAGTCAGCTTAAATAAGTTTTGCGCCAAAACCAAATGGGCCGTACTGGAAATCGGCAAAAACTCAGTTAGGCCCTGAATCAGGCCTAAAATAATTGCCTGCAATAAGGTTATCATGCTTTAACTATTTTTTCTTAGACCGGGTGTGCCAATCTAACAACATTTTGGAAACTAAGTCTTTGGCACCTAAACCCAGGGCTAAACCAATACCTAAAGACAAAGTCGCCACTACGCCAGTAATTAAAGTGTTGATTAACGATTGGGCAATCCCGAGTTCGTTAATGGCGGCCAAGGCGGCCACGATGACCACTAAATAACTGGAAATTTTGCTTAATAAGCGGCTGGTTTTAGGGTCGACTTGATTGACCGCGCCTTTAATCAGGCTTTCGACCAAACCGGCTAATAAAACGCCAATGGTCAGAATCAGAATGGCCGAAACAATATTGGGAATATAACCCAAAAGACTGTTTAGGACCGCCGAAACTGTCGTTAAACCAAGCACATTAATGCCGGCGATAAAAAAGACGGCCATAATCAGCCATTTAACAATTTCGCCAATAAAGACTTCAGCTTTGACTCGGACATCGGCCCGGTCCAGATATGGCTCCAAACCGCTATCCCGCAAAATTTTGTCTAACTTGATAGCGCTTAAAATTTTAATAATTATAACTTTGGACCACCGGGCCAAAATTAAACCAAAAAGAAAAATGACCAAAGCGCCGAATAATTTGGGAATGAAACCGAAAAATTGGGTTAAAATATTGGTACCGGCAATTAAAACTGCTTCCTGCCAACTGGAAATAGCGCTAAAAGGATAAGACATATTTTCTCACCTCCTTTATTATTAATATAATCCATTATAAGCTATAATTGGCTGGCTAGGAAGCGGGATGACGCCCCGATGGCTTTTAAGCCTATCGGGGAGGAAAGTCCAGACTGCTGAAAGCAGGGTGCCCCGGCGAAATCCGGGGGCTCCGATGGGCATGGCCAGCGGAGACAGTGAAGCCACAGAGACGAGCAACCCCCACGGGGGCGAGTATGAAACGACCCTGACGCCTATGTTGTCAGGGGCTTGGGTAATTCTCCCCGCAGCAACTTCCGACTGGTTCGCTATCAGGACGCTTTCCCGAGAACCGAAGATTGAAGGCATTAGAGAGATGTCATCCCTCCGACGTCACGTCGGAGACAGAATCTGGCTTACAGCTTCCTAGCGATTTTTAAAATGAGCACGGTAAATATCGTTAACCACCATTTCCAGCAATAAAACTGCCGGAACCGCTAAAATAGCGCCGGCAAGACCGGCAATTTTTAAACCGATTAATAAAGAAATAATGACTACCAACGGGCTTAATCCAACCGCCCGAGACATAACTTTTGGCACGATAAAATTATTTTCCAACTGCTGAATCAAAAAATATAAAGCGGTTACCGCTAAAGCCAAAACCGGAGAATGGCCCAAAGCCACCAAAATTGCCGGAATAGCTGCCACGGTGGGGCCAATATTGGGCACAATTTCCAATAAACCGGCTAAAAAAGCCAAAGGAATTGCAAATTCAATCCCTAAAAACATTAGGCCAATATAAGACATTAACCCAACAATAAGCATCAAAATTAATTCACCCCTAACCCAACTGCCCAGTTTTTGCTCCAGTTTATTGACAAAAATTTCCGCGTGTTTTTCTTGATTACTCTCGCCAAAAAGAAAAGTTAAATAATATTTTAGGTTGGCACGTTCCATAATCAAATAGAAAAGAATCACCATAAAGGTGAATAAGCCGAGAACATTGTTAAAAGCTACAACGGCAATTTGCAATAATTGCTGTGGCAAAGCATTTAATTGCGGCTCAAATAACTGCAGATTATACCGGCCTTGGGTAATTTGCTCGATGCCTTGAGGTAAAATATTAATAATACGGGTTGTTTGTTCAACCAAAGGCGGAACTAAGGCAGCCACCCCAAAACTAATAAACCCCCAAATCAGAACATAAAAAAACAAAATGCCCACCGCGCGGGGAATTCGTTTTTGTTCCAGGCGGTCCACCAACGGGCTTAAAGCAGACATGCAAATTAAACTGATAAATATCAAAAGCAGAATATCCCGAATCGCGAATAAAAAGTAAATCAAAATTAAAAATAAAACGGTAAAAAAAATCGTTTTGAGGGAAATTTCGATTTTACTGGATTTCATAATTTATTATACCAAGTAGTGATTAATTTGACTACCCTGGGTTCAAACTTTTTGGCAATATCAAACCAATGAATGGCTGGATTTGGCTTAAACCAAGTCAGTTGACGACGGCAATATTGCTGTTCGGCCTTAATCCAGGCGTTAACATCAGGCAGTTGCCGATACCCAATACCGGACATTGAGGGTAAAGCGCTGGCATATTTTTGCTTTAGTTGCTGCCATTCAGTAATCGCGCCGGCTTTAACTCTGGCTTTAACCCGTTCGGCGATATGCTGATCCAAAATTGCTTGATCGGCCCGCAAACCAACCCAGAGAGAATCGTATTTTTTTACCTGCAAGGTTGGACCTTGTAGGCTCTGCGAGACTTCAATCGCGCGGATAAGACGGCGGGGATTATTTTGATCAGAGTGATTCAAGGAATTAAATTTTTTAGGATTTAATTTGATTAATAATTTAATTAATTGAAGTATCGAATATGATTCCAGTTTTTTTCTTAATTGCCAGTTCGGCTTAACTGATAAAGTCTGAGGCGGGTTAATGAGCGAGTTTAAATATAAACCGGTGCCGCCAACAATAATCGGCAATTTCTTTTTTAAACTAATTTGATTAATTAAAGTCGTGGCATAGTTTACAAAATGGGCCACGGAAAAGTCTTCATCGGGCTTAACTAAATCCAAACCGTGAATTTTAACGCCTTTGGGTCGGTCCTTACCCGTAACAATATCCATTCCTTGGTAAACCTGACGGGAGTCGGCAGAAATTAATTCGCCCTTAAATTTTTTGACCAGTTTTGCTGCCAGGACGGTTTTACCGGTGGCAGTCGGGCCGCAAATAATTAAAATTTTAGTCATTACAAATCAGGCGGCTTTTTTAATTTGAGTTAAAACTCCACCAACGATAATCGCTAAAGCACCGATTATTTGAATAAAAATTAGTTTTTCTCCTAATAAAGGATAGGCCATTAAAGCAACTAATACAGGCGTTATCATCGAAATCATAGTGACATAAGAAGCGCTGGCAACCTTAAAGGCCTGATTAAGAAAAAATAACAAGACTGCCTGAAAAAAACCAATTAAAATCACTGGGAAAGTTATCGTCAAAGATTTAAATGTATGACCGCTAATAAAATAAATTAAACTAATTGTAATCCAGGCGGAAAAAACCCTAAAGAAGGAAACAAGGTTAGGCTGAATGTCTTTTTTAATAATTAAACGGCTAATATTGGCAGTCACTCCAAAGAAAACGGCGGCAATTAAAATATAAATATCGCCTTTGTTGGGGATAATCATTTGGCCTTTGGTTGACAAAAGAAAGGCACCCAACATCATTAAAGATAAAAAGATTAGCTTTAATCCACTAATCGCTTCTTTTAATAAAAACTTGGCAATAATTACAGTAAAAACAGTCGATGTCATAATTAAAAAACTGTAATTAATTGATGTGGATAGGCTTAAGCCATACTGACTAAGCAAAACAGCAAACCCCGAACCAAAACAGCCAATAAACATGGCCCCTAATAGGCTAGTTTTTGAGGTTTTGGTTAAGGTTTTAAACTGAAAAAATAAAAAAAAGCTTAAAAAAAGAGCGGCAAAGAAATTTTGTTCTAAAGTTAAAATTAAAGGATTAAAGCCAGCTTTTAATACAAACCTAGAAATAATAATGTTTATTGCCCAAAAAAGAGAATATAAAAAAACGTAAATTAAAGCAATGGGAATTTTCCTCATCGAGTTATTTTACTACTTTGGGACGGTGAGTTAAATGCGGCTGGTTGATCAGGTTTTCCAAAATCTGCCAACGCTGTTTTTTAACCGGGGCGGGAATATCATCTTGATATAAACGATAAGCCACTGTTCCCGGGCGGGGGGAAAAACGGGCCACAAACGCCACTTGCCAGTTAACTTTTTTAGCTAAACTAACCGTGGCCTGAAAATCTGAATCCGTTTCGCCGGGAAAACCAACAATAATATCGGTCCCCAAAGTAACATTAGAAATTTTAGTTCGAAGCCGCTTCACTAATTTTAAGTAGTCCTGCCAGGTATAACCGCGATTCATGCGCTTTAAGGTCCGGTTGCTACCGGACTGAACCGGCAGATGGATAAACCGGTCGATTTGCGGATGGCGGACAATGCAGTCGATTAGCTCATCGGAAAAATCCCAGGGGTTAGAAGTCATAAATCTTAATTTGGTAATTTCCGGAAAAGAACAAATTTGATCCAGCAACGCTACAAACGGCGGAATCCCTCTGAACTTTTTATATTGGGATTGATTGCTGGGCAGAGTAATTCTCCCCGGCCCGCGCATTAATAATTTTCTTAGGCCAATCCCAACTTTTTCCAAACCATAGGAATTGACGTTTTGGCCTAAAAGCGTAATTTCCGAATAACCGGCCAAAACCAAGGCTTTGATTTCTTTGAGGATAGCGGCCATTGGCCGGGAAATTTCGCGGCCGCGGGAAAAAGGGACAATACAAAAAGAACAAAATGAATTACAGCCGTTACTGATCGGCACCCAGGCATGATGTTTATCCCGGCGAATAGCGGAAAAGTTAAAACCGACTTCGCTAATCGGTAAAATCTCGTCCACAAACGGCATCATTTTAAGCAACTTTTCTTCGCCGTGATGGATCATACAGCCGGTAACAATAATTTTAGGTTTCCGAGCTTTGTTTTTGTATTTTTTAGCTAAATTATTGATTAAACTCCGGGCCCGGTCTTCGGCAGATTTTCTAATAGAACAAGTATTAATAATAATTTCATCGGCCTCATCCACGGTTTTGGCGGCCACATAACCGCGGGCCTGGTAGTCACCCGCCACCCGCTCGGAATCGGACTTATTCATCTGGCAGCCGAAAGTATAAATAAAATAAGATTTACTCTTTGACATCGCCGCTTATTTTATCACGAAAGAAAATAGTTAAAGCATAAAGGCTTAAAAATATTTCCAGGTAAAACAACTTAGAATAAGTAACAAAATAATAAGTTAAAACTTCAGTTGCCGAATAACTGTTGTTAAATGACCGAGTGAAAGGGAAAAACCAATTAATCTGCGGCGTCAACGGTTTTTCCCACCCCAACTGACTTAACCAGTAGCTTAAATCATCAATAATTAAATGGCTTAATAAAGCCACGCCTATCCAGAAAAAAAATTTATGAGAAAATTTATTCCTTAAAAGTAAATAAAAACCAAATAAATAAATTACGCCCATTAAGGGGGTGTGAGTAATAGCGCCATGATGACCCGGACCGAAAATAAAAATATCCAGGTCAAAAATATTGGCCGCCAAAATGAACCATAAACCGGAAAAGTTAGTCTTTTTGCTGATTAAATAGCCGGCGGCGGAGTGTCCAAAAGAAAGCATAAATACTCTATCACACACCAGGTGTGTGAAGAGCTTGATAGCCCAAAGCTTCGATGGCTTTTTTGGCGGCAGATTGATTGACTTTACCAATCTGAAACACAATTTCCGTTTCGCCTTTGGCATAGTTGGTTTTCGAGGAAATAACGCCGGGGATTTCTTCGAGAGAATTATCAATATTCATCGCGCAGCTACTACAGTGCATGCCGGAAATTTGGAGCTGCAGGGTCTGACCCTGCAGGTTAGATTTTTTAAATGGCCACATGTTAGTCCACTACCTCCATAATACCGGAGTACATGCCCATGGAACAGGAATAGGTATAGCTGCCGGTTTTAGTCGGGGTAAAAGTAAATGTTTGTTTGTCAGTTGGCTGCAAAATCGCCCGAAGATTAAAGGCTTTAAAGACAAAAGATAAAGCGCAGGAGCGGACATTATTACTCTTTAGAGTTAACTCGACCGGCTCGCCCACTTTAACCTTGAAATATTTAGGACTGTAGCCGGAATTATTAATATTAATGGTCACTTGGTTTTGAGCATTTTGAGTGTTACCTGAGCTAAACCGTTCGTCGGAAAAAAACCATTTAACCGGGCGGGCCAGGGTGGAAAAATTCACCGGGGAATTAAATAAAATCAAGCTAGAATTTAAAACGTATAAAGAAAAAACAATTAAGAGCACGCTGGCAACGCGGGAAAACTGGACTTGCCAAGCCTCGGAAAATCTGGCGGCGGAAATGCCAAATAAAACAAATAACGGCGCTGTGCCCAGAACGAAAAACAGCATAATCAAAGCGCCCTGAATCGGGTTGGCACTATTAATTGCCAAAACTTCCATCGCCTGGGTGACGCCGCAGGGAATTAAAATCGTCATGGCGCCTAAAATTAAAGGCGTAAAAATCGCTTCACTTTTACCGGTGCTTTTAAGCCAGCGGCGGACAAATGCCGGCGGAGTAATCGTGAGGTAGCGAAAAATGGGATGCACGTTTAACAAATTCATCGCCGTACCGAACATAAATAAAGCGGCAAAAAGCTGGAAAAGAGCTGAGACGGTTTCATTGAAACTGATCCTAGAACCAAAAAGGCCGAGCAAAAAACCCAGGATAGTATAAGCAACGGCTTTGCTTAATAAAAACATCCCTACCGGGAGAAATAAAAAACGGCTTTTCAAGTTAGCGATTAAGCTCACCAATAAGCCGCCCTGGACAGCCAAACAAGACAGACCGCCGGTAGTTAAGCCGGTTAAAAAAATTAAACCTAAATTCATTGTTCTATTGTATCAGATTAATTAGAGGCCATCGTGGAGCTGAAGCGGGCAAATTCAACAAATATCAAGGTGAAAACCACCATCATAATTGCCGGGGCCAACAAGGATAAATAGTCTTTCCTGCCGGGGACATAACGGCGCAGAAGCAGGGAATTTCCCACCACCGACACTGAGCTTAAAGCCATAGCCAAGCCGGCCAATTCCGGCTTTAAAACTAAACCGATAAAACTAAATACCCGAGCGGCAATGGGAATGCCGATGACGTTGTAAAACAAAGCAAAAAACAAGTTTTGGCGAATTTTTTGCACGGTAGTCTTGGAAAGATCCAGGGCGTGGGCAACGTCCCGCAGGTCATTTTTGATAATGACAATGCCGCCGGTTTCCATGGCCACGTCGGTGCCTGAGCCCATAGCAATCCCTAAGTCCGCCTGAGCTAAGGCCGGAGCGTCATTAATTCCGTCACCAACCATGGCGACCTTTTTCCCTTGTTCCTGTAGTTTTTTCACCTCATTGGCTTTATCCTGCGGTAAGACTTCCGCCAAAACATTGGTAATCCCCACTTGAGCGGCGATGGCTTTGGCGGTGCGGGAATTATCGCCGGTGATCATCCAGACCGTTAAACCCATTGATTGCAACCGCTCCACGGCTTCTTTGGATGTGGCTTTAACCGTATCAGCCACGGCAATACAACCCAAAACTTCTTTTTTGGTGGCTAAAATCATAGCGGTATTGCCTTGTTCCTCCAAGCGAATCAACTTGCGCTCAAATTGATCGAGGGCCAACCCCAAGGTCTCAGCTATCAGGCGGCGGTTGCCAAAATAATACTGTTTTTTATTGACGATCCCCTGAATCCCGTGACCGGGAATAGCTGTAAATTCTTTAACCTCGCTCAGGGTAATTTTTTCTTCAGCGGCATAGTTCACGATGGCTTCGGCTAAAGGATGCTCTGATTGTTTTTCCAGGCTGGCGGCAAGGGTTAAGACTTCAGCTTCAGTTAATTTCCCCCAGTTTTCGATATCGGTAACCTCGGGTTTACCCTTGGTAATCGTGCCGGTTTTATCGAAAATAACTGTCTGGATTTTGCCGGCGTTTTCCAAGGGCTCGCCGCCTTTAATTAAAATGCCGTGTTCTGCGCCGACGCCGGTGCCAACCATGATCGCGGTCGGGGTGGCCAAACCTAAAGCGCAAGGGCAGGCAATCACGATTACGGCCGTAAAGGCCATTAAAGCAAAGCTTAGGGCCGCGCCTAAAACAAAATACCAAACTACAAAAGTAATTAAAGCAATGATAATTACCGCCGGAACAAAATAGGCGGAAATCCGATCGGCTACAGCTTGAATCGGCGCCTTAGACCCCTGGGCGTCCTCGACTAACCGGATAATTTGGGCCAAGGTAGTTTCCGCCCCAACCCGAGTGGCAGTAAATTCAAAACTGCCAAGTTTATTAATGGTACCGCCAATCACGATATCGCCAGGGTGTTTTTCCACCGGCAGACTTTCACCGGTAATCATGGATTCATCGATAGACGAAGAACCGGTAAGAATAATGCCGTCAACGGGAATTTTTTCGCCCGGCCGGACCAAGACAACATCGTCTTTAACTACTTGATCGACCGGAATATCCAGAGTCACACCCTCTCTAATTACCCGGGCGGTTTTAGCCTGCAAACCCATGAGTTTTTTGATGGCCTCGGAAGTTCTGCCCTTGGCTTTGGCCTCTAAAAATTTACCCAAAATCACAAAAGTAATTAAAAAAGCGGCAGTTTCAAAATATAAATCAGGAATCTTCATCCCCTCCAAACCAATGACGGAATTATTTAAAGCGAAATATTTAACGAAGTTAACCACACTGTAAAAATAGGCCACGGAAGTGCCGATGGCAATCAAACTATCCATGTTAAAAGTGCGCATTCTAAGGGCGGAAATCATGCCTTTATAAAAACTTGAACCTATAAAAAACTGGACCGGGGTGGCTAAAATAAAAGAGATTATCCCCACATAGGGCAAAAACAGCTTGGCGCCGGGAAAGAAACTAAAAAAATCAAAAAACATAAAATAAATCATCGGCAGGGACAAAATTAAACTGACAATAAATTTATGCCATTGCTTCTTAATTTCATCGGCCTGCCTTCTGGCCTGAGCGCCGGAATCTTCGGTTTCAGCCGGAGACGCGTGATAGCCGGCTTTGGCCACTGCGTTGATTAAATTATCCAGACTGGCTTGCTTGGGATCATAAACCACAAAGGCTTTTTCAGCGGAAAAATTTACCCCGGCTTCACTGACTCCGGGAACCTTTTTTAACTGACGTTCAATAATTGAGGCGCACGAGGAGCAGTGCATTCCGGAAATAATTAAGTTAGCCCGGCCGGAACCAGAATCAGAAACAGAAATAGGATTATTACCAATCGGGGCCTCTGTATTAGGTGGAGAATCATTAACAAACCGGACTTTCCCATTTAAAGTTAACTGGCCGGCGGCATCTTTGGCAATTTTGGCTTCAATTTCCATGACCGTAGCCGCGGAATCGCCGGAGGCAAGCGAACTTTTATACCCGGCAGTTTGAATGGCTTTAATGATGGCGGAATCGGTTAAGCGGGAGTTAGTAATTGTCAGCGAGCCGGTGCCGGATTGATGATTAATAGTGATATCTTTGACGCCGGGCAAAGAAGATAATTCATCTTTAATCAGCAGTTCGCAAGACTGGCAGTGCATCCCGGAAATATTGAGGTTAATTTTGCGGTTCATAAGGCGTGTTTTTTAATACTTCTTTAATATCAGCTAATTGAATATTTCTATCCGCACTAATAATAGTGATACCGGTATTATAATCGACTTTAACTTGTTTAACTCCGGGAAGAGTCATAATTCTTTTCTCGATTAATTTCTGACACGCCGGACAAGTGAGTCCGGATAATTTAATAGTCTTACTGAACATTAATCACTCCCCTGGGTACGCCCATGGCGCAAGTAATATCGTAGGCGCCGGCTTTCGTCGGCGTAAATTCAAAAGTAACGGTTTCACCTTTAGCAAAACCAGAGACTTGTTTAGATAAACCGGGCAGGGCGACGCTGCCCATACAGCCCTGACCATTGTCTTTGGCGGCTATTTCCAGCTTAACCGGCTGATTAACTTTAACCGTAAATTGATTGGGAACAATGTCTTCTAAATTAGAATAAGTGGCTTTGAGAAGCTGGATTGACCCCTGAACGTTGGTTTTACCAACAGTTTCTTGGATTGGTTTTTTCGCGCCTGCGCCACAGCCACAGCCGCCGCCACCACTACCGCATGATTGGGCCTGGGCTGAGACTGGAGAAGCTACCGCCGGGTTAGCAGCAGAGCCGACTGACTCAACCACGTTAAATGAACCGGTAAACATGCCCATGCTACAGGAAAAACGAATGGTGCCAACCTCATTGGGCGTAAACTCGATGGTGTTTTTACCCGCAGTTAACATTTTTTTGATCCCTAATTTGGGAACAACCAAGCTGGCGGCACAGGTATTGGCATCCTGGGAAGTAATAATCCATTTAACCGGGACACCCTTCTTGATTGTGAAACTATTAGGCGAATAGCCGTTTGATTTTTGAACCATTTGGACTTCCTGAAAACCATTAACCAAACCGGCAGCGGCCGTGGTTTCGGCCGGCTGACTGGCGGCTAACGCCAAAACCAATTTAGATATTGAGGGTAAACCACCGGTTAAATTAATGCCGTTGCCGATGTTAAAAATAGCTAAACCGGCCACGACCACGCCAGCGGTTTTGAAAAACATTCTGGCGGCCATACCCTTAACTAACGAGGTTAAGCCGCCAACTCCAAGCAGACCGGGCGCGGTACCCAAAGCAAAAACTCCCATAGTGACGGCGCCGGTGACAGCGCTGCCACTGCTCATGGCATAAAGCTGCATGGCCTGGGTAAAACCGCACGGCAGGAAAAAAGTTAACGCCCCTAAAGTAAATGAATTACTGTGGCTATAGTCTTCATTGGATATGCTTTTGATCCCCAAGGCCTTAGCCAAACCGCTGGGCAAAGTGAAGCTGAGTTTACTTAAAAACGGCGAGACATTCATTAATTGGCCGCCCAAAAGCAGCATGGTTAAACCGACGGCAATCGTTAGCCACCCCAAAACTCCGGTCGATAACTGAAAAACCGAACCTAAGGCGCCAATAACACCGCCAAGAATCAAGTAGCTGATAATCCTGCCAAGATTAAAATATAAGTGCGGGGTGAATTTTTGCCAAGCGGAAGCTTGGGGGTGTTTGACGGCAAATTTAGCCGAGGCGCCCAAAACCAAACCGCCAACCAAAGCCATACAAGTGGACACGCCGGCGGTTAAACCGACCAACAACACGGTGAGTAAATTGTTGTAATTATTGCCGTGCTGGGACAAATTAACCAGACCTAAACTACTGGCGATAAAATATAAACCCAGGGCCATTAAAAAGGCCATGCCCAATTCGCCCCAATCCTGGGCTCGCCGGGATAATAGCGGCCGTTCGTCTTCACCCAAACTATAACCAGCGCGGGCCACGGCCGCGGCAATGGTGGATTCGCCTAAATTTTCCGGTGAAACCAAAGAAGCAGTGCCGGTTTGGTAATCAACTTTTACCTGGCTGACGCCAGGAATTTTAGTTAATTCATCCTCGATTAAAATTTCGCACGAACGGCAGTGCATGCCTTTAATATGGACCTGACAGTGAGACATAACTCAAAGAATACACCAACGCTCATGAAGATTTTATGAAGATAATGCTTGTTTTAAATCGGCGATCAGGTCTTGGCTGTCTTCAATCCCGACTGACAAGCGGATTAAACCGTCGCTCAGACCTATTTTTAAGCGGTCTTTTTTGGGCACCGAAGCATGGGTCATTGACGCCGGATGTTCTATTAACGATTCCACCGCTCCCAAGCTTTCGGCAATTTTAATTAATTTTAACGACTCCATAAACCTGACGGTTTTTTTAAATGACCCATTTAGCTCAAACGATAAAACACCGCTAAAGCCTGGATAATAAATTTTTTTGACCTGTTTATGTTTTTGTAAAAACTCGGCAACTTTTAGAGCATTTTCCTGATGTTTGGGCATTCTTAAACTCAAAGTTTTAATCCCTCGAAGCAACAGCCAGCTGTCAAATGGGGACATTATGGCGCCAACGGCATTCTGCAAAAACTTTAATCTCGCCGCTACCATTGCGTTACTGGTAATAATCGCTCCGCCAACCGTATCGCTATGGCCGCCTAAATACTTGGTCGTGCTGTGCAAAACCAGATCGGCCCCCAACTTTAACGGTTGCTGAAAATACGGCGAGGCAAAAGTATTATCGACTACCGACAGTAACTGGTTTCTCTTGGCTACAGCCGTAATTTTCCGGATATCAGAAATTTTTAACAGCGGGTTTGTCGGTGATTCGATCCATACCAGTTTGGTTTTATCAGTGATGGATTTTTTGAGACGTTTAAATCCGTCAGGATCAGATAAATCCACGTAACTAAAAGTTAAGTTATATTGACTGAACACCTGATCAAACAGCCGTTTAGTGCCGCCATAAACATCGTCGCTGACAATAATATGATCACCGGCTTTTAATAAAAACAGTAAGTTTGTTTCGGCGGCCAAACCGGAGGCATAGGCAAAAGCAAACCGGCCTGATTCCAAAGCGGCCAAACTTTTCTCGACAGCCAAGCGGGTGGGGTTGCCGGAACGAGAATACTCATAGCCGCCGGTCGGCTGATCGACTTTTTCCCGAGCAAAAGTGGTGGCTAAATGGATCGGGACCACCACATCCCCGCTGGTTTTAAATTGAGGTTCATTGCCTACATGAATCGTTTTGGTAGAAAACTTCATAAATTCTCCTTTAACCACAAATGGTTAAAAATTTTTGATAAATAGGATTTGCCTGAATCCGGAAAAATGACCACGACAGTTGAATTAGCAACAACGGTTGTAGCGATTTTTTGGGCGGCATAGAAAGCCATACCGGACGAGCCACCGGCTAAAATCCCTTCTTTTCGGACCAATTGCCTAGTGGCTAAAAAAGCCTGTTTGTCAGTTACGGTGATCACTTGGTCAATTACTGAAAAATCAATTGTCTGGGGAATAAAGTCCTCCCCGACTCCCTCTAATTTATAAGTTTTAAAAATTGATTTAATTTTTTTGCTTTTAAAATATTCGGCGTAAACTGAACCGACAGGATCAACCGCAATTACTTTAACTTGGGGATTTTTTTCTTTTAAAAATTTGCCGACACCGGAAATGGTGCCGCCGGTACCGGCACCAATAACCACATGAGTTATTTGACCTTTAGTTTGGCGCCAGATTTCTGGACCGGTAGTATTGTAATGTGCCAACGGATTGGCCGGATTGGCGTACTGGTTGGGCATAAAGGCGCCTTTTATTTCTTTGACTAATTTCGCAGCCACTTGATAATAACTGCGTGGATCTTCCGGGCTGACCTTGGTGGGAGTAATAATTACTTTAGACCCATAAGCTGTCAGCAGATCGCGTTTTTCCTGGCTCATTTTGTCCGGCATGACGAAAATGGTTTTATAGCCCTTAATTGCCGCGGCCATGGCCAGGCCAACACCGGTATTACCGGAAGTCGGTTCTACAATCGTTCCGCCCGACTTTAATTTACCTTCCTGTTCGGCTCTTTCGATCATGGCAATAGCAATTCTGTCTTTAACACTGCCGCCGGGATTTAAATACTCCAGCTTGGCTAATAACTTAATCCGGGAATTAGGATTTAATTTTTTTATTTCCACCAGCGGAGTATTGCCGATAAGATTCAAAATATTGGAATAATTCATAAAACCTCCTTATGTTTTGAAGTTTTTGGTTTGAGTAAATTACCTGATAAGCCAGCTGATAAAACCATTTTTTTGGTAACGATTATGTTTTTTCTCCATGATCTTACGGTGATTTTTTCACTGTGATAATTAACCAAATGCGCCGGAGTTGACGGCCAACCGAGAAGTTTGGCGCTGGCGAAGCGATGATGGCCATCTAAAATTACCCAAGTTTTCCGGTCCACAATGATCGGCTTTTTGATCAAACCGTCACGTTTAATTTGCCGGGCCAGTTTGATTAGATAGCGTTTTCTAATCTGCTCGTGCGGCTTTAATTTCTGATTGTTAATAAGGTAAATTTTTGACATAAAAAAACCTCCCGGTTGGGAGGTGTGTTTGTGAATTTATTTGTCTTTAATTGCTACACAAAACACTCCCAACCTGTAATTGGGAGCAACAACAAACTATTAAATCTCTATTTTGTTTCATAAACTATTTGCTAGTCTAACTACCGATTCAGTCAAAGTCAAGCGGAAAGTCAGAATATTACAACTTACACACTAATTAAATCTTTTTCCACGCGTTTAAGCAAAACGGCGTTGGTGGCCACAATGATTGAGGAAATGCTCATCAAGAGCGCGGAAATTTCCGGACGCAAGGAGATGTGATAAACGGGATACAACGCTCCGGCCGCGACCGGGATCGCCAGCAGGTTATAAATTGACGCCCAAAAAAGATTTTGCTTCATCTTGCGCACCGTTGCCTTAGAAAGTTTAATCGCCCGCAAAATATCGGTAGGGTCGGATTTCATGAGTACCACTTTGGCGGTTTCGATAGCCACGTCGGTGCCGGCGCCAATGGCAATGCCAATATCCGCTTGGGCCAGCGCCGGAGCGTCGTTGATGCCATCGCCCACCATGGCGACAAATTTACCTTCAGCTTGTAATTTTTTGACATACTTGGCTTTATCCTCAGGTAACACCCGGGCAAAAAACCGCTTAATCCCCACCTCTTTGGCGATGCTTTGGGCCGTAATTTCGTTATCGCCGGTGATCATAATTACCTCCAAACCGGCTTGATGCATTTTGGCAACCGCCAGCTTGGCAGAAGGTTTAAGAAGATCGGTCACCAAAATTTTGCCTAAAATTTTGCTGCCCTGCGAAACAATGATCGCCGCATCGGTTTTAGAACTCCCCACAAAATATTCCCGTTGGTTAATATTACCGGTTATTCCTTGGCCGGCAAGATTCTGAAAGTTGGTGACGGCTAATAATTTTATATTTTGCTCCTCAGCCTGGGCCAAAATCGCTTTTGCCAGGGGGTGGGTAGAGAGTTTTTCCAAACTGGCGGCAATGGCTAAAGTTTCGGAGCCGGTGATTTCGATCACTTTAGGTTTGCCTTCGGTTAAAGTGCCGGTTTTATCCAAAACAATAGTTTGAATTTTAGAAACTTGCTCCAGGGTAGGCGCGTCTTTGATTAAAATATTATGTTTTGCGCCCAAGCCGGTGCCGACAGCCACCGCGGTCGGAGTGGCCAAACCCAACGCATCCGGGCAGGCAATAACCACAGTTGAAATCGCAAAAGTCAAAGCCAACATCAACGGCTGACCGAGAACGAAAAACCAAACAGTAAAAGTGAGCAGACCGGCGCCAACGGCCACAAAAACTAAGTATTTAGCAAACCGGTCGGCAATTTTTTGGCCCGGGGCTTTTGAATTTTGGGCGGTTTCTACCAGTTTAACAATTTGGGCTAAAGCCGTATCCTGGCCAATTTTGGTCGCCTTGAATTTGACCGAGCCGGAAGTATTGATTGAGCCGCCGATTACCGAATCGCCCACTTTTTTCACTACCGGCATTGACTCGCCGGTAACCAACGATTCATCAATGGCAGTTTCACCGGCAATAATTTCGCCGTCGACCGGGACTTTATCTCCGGGTTTTAAAACTAAAATATCGCCCAGTTTAACCTCGGCAGTGGGAATAATTTCTTCCTGGCCGTTTCTGATCACCCGGGCCTGGGGAGGAACAAGATTAAAAAGCGCCTGCAAAGCATCGGTTGTGCCCCGCCTCGACTTCATCTCCATCCAATGGCCAAATAAAACAAAAGTGATCAGCATGGCCGCGGCTTCATAAAATGACTCAGCGCTCCCCAAAAGGGTTAAAACCGCGCTAAAAACATAGGCGGCAGTAATGCCGACGGCAATCAAAACAGACATGCCGAAACGACCGGTTTTGATCTCAAAATAGGCCGAATAAAGAAAAAGCCAACCGGAATAAAAATAGATCGGAGTCGTCAATGCCAATGCCCACCAAGGATTCGGCCGGACCATCGTCAGGTAAATCACCGGAATAGTTAAAGCGAGCGCCACAAAGAATTTATTACGGATGTCTTCTTCCATCAACTTAGCCATTTCCCGGCCGGCTAAACCGGTATGGTCCATACCCATAGTCATGGTCAGGCTCATTTTAAGTTTTTCCCAGAAAGACATTGTAGAAATAGATTTCATCGCGTGATGGGCGTGATCTGTTTTATGTTCGAAAATTCCCAAGGCTTCCTTACCTGACAATAAAGGCGGCGAAGAATTTTGAAGCTCGTTTGATTGAAGCAGGCTATTTAGTTCTTCCGGGGTGATCAATTCCGCGTGAAAGGAAATTTCAACGGCAGAATGCTTTGAATTAACTTTAGCATTAGTTATATGACGTTGAACTTTTAATTTTTGCTCTATGAGTTTCGGGTCTAATTTTTGCAGTGTTTCCGGCAGAGGAAATGTTTCAGTTGCCACACCATGATTGATTTTTCCGGCAACAGGAACAAGGGCCATGCCGCATTTGGGGCAGATACCGGGTTTATCCAGCTGAACTTCCGGGTGCATCGGGCAGGTATACATAAATTACTGGCTTTTATCAATAATCCCTTTAATTATTTTATCAACTTCAACCGAAAGATTGCCAAGATTGGCGTTAGGAAAAAATTGAGACAAAATAACCGGCCTCATTCCTGAAATATAAGTCTCCCCATCTTTTTGATAGACATTTATCTTGCAAGGCAAACAAAGACCGATTTTAATATCTACTTGCAACACTGCATACGCGCTTTTAGCATTGCAGACCTCGATAATCTTAAATGGCTCAATTTTAAAACCTTTTTCTTTTAGGGTAGCGGTGACGTCATGAATATAAAGAACGCGAAATCCGGCATTTTTCGTTTCCTGCTCAACCGCTTTCACCGCTTCGTCAAATGATTTTTCGGTGGTAACGGTGTAATCAAAATTCATATTCATAAAGATCACTCCTCTAGCCAAGAACGCATTTGGGCAATTTCTGCTTCTTGAGCTTTAATAATATCTTGACCCAGTTGTTTCATTTCCGAGCGATTAGTTCCTGAAAGAAGCATCTTTGCCATCATCACCGCCATCTGATGATGGGGAATCATTTCCTGCAGGAAAGCTTCGTCGAAATTAGCGGAATTTCTTAACGACTCAATGTCTGCCGTCTTACCGCCCATCATGCCGCCGTGCATCATTCCTCGCCCCATACCCATACCAGCGTTTGCATTAACCGGCACTTCTACTTTGTACCAGTTCTTGTACCAAGCTTGCATCAGAGTAATTTCTTTGGATTGGCTTTGGATAATAGCCTGGGCCAGCGTCAGAATTTCAGGACGTTTTGAGCGTTCTTGAGCCAGTTTAGCCATCTCAATCGCGCCTTCGTGGTGGGGAATCATTTGTTCGATAAAGTGCCTATCGAGATTATTGTCAATAGATGAAGGACCAATCCCCTGGCGGATGCCCATCATCTGCCAAGTTAATAAGCTACCAGCTAATAATCCAATAATACCGTAGAGAATCGATTCTTTTTTCATAAATACATTATAGCTATTCCACTAATGATGGTCTATACCCTTAAATGCTTTAATAAACTTTCGGATTCTTTCTGGATCAAAATCATTAAACTTGTCAACCCGGGTCCAGGCAGTTAACGCTATCTGGGTATCTAACCGAGGATATGGCGCCATGAGGACTTTATCGGGGTATTGCTTCACTAAAGCGCTTAGGTCTTCAATTAACTTTCTACAGTCTACCTGAGCTTCAACGCAGTTGTACTGCGCCACCACCCCGCCATCTTCAAGATTGTGAAGCTGCAATTCGTCAGGAATCGGAGAATCGCTTACCCCCCATGATGCTTTGCCGCCGACGTGTGAACCGGAAGTTGGCGGTAAGGAATTATATTGTTCGTGGGTATCAGTAAGATTGGCAATGTGTTTATTGCCAAGCGAGGCCACAAATTCACCAGGCAGTGGTTTAGTTAATTCTTTTACGAGCCAATAACCTCCAACACCAGTGAATAGGATAATTAATGCGATCACAGCATATTTTTTGATCTGAGCTTTTCTGCTCTGCCAAATCTGCTGTTTTCGATAATAATTCCGCTTGAACTGTTTGCGTTCGTGTTTTGAAAGTTGATTCCAATTTTCCGGAAATTCCATATTATTTTTTCTTAACTTCACAAACATATGGTTGATTTATTTTCTTAAGAGTAAAACTAATGGCGAATAACAAGATAGCAATACCCGCAAAACCAAATTCCTGTCCTCTAAAGGGCAACGCTCCTAACACCGTCGTTGCCGCGCCAAACCCAATCAGCGAGGTGAGCATGACTGAACCGCATGACACGCAGCCAACTCCTAATAAACTGGTGGCTACCCCAGCCAAAGAGACGCCCATTTCCCGCTGGATTCTGACCGATTGACGCAAGTAATAGATAAACAAACTGGTTTGTATCCCGGTGAGCGCGGCGCTGATAATCGTTAGACTGCGTGACAGCGGGGTAAAGTTAGTCTGCAAAGAACCCAATAAGCTGGTCAGCAAATTTGTTTTTTGCCACAAGGTCATGGTCGAAGATGTCATAGTTTTAGTAATAAGGTGGAAATTCGGCAACCAAGCGGCAAAAGCAATCACTAACATAAAAACGGAAACTGACAGGGTTAAATATTTTATCATGACGGCCTACTGGAGCAGCGGTTCAATCAGCCCCTGAAAAGCCGCGAACGGCTGGGCGCCAACCAGTAAATCCCCATTCACCTCTCCGGTTTCAGTTGTTTTGCCAATTACAAACGTTGGCGTGCCGGAAGCGCCAGCCGCTGTTCCATCAACAATATCCTTTTTAACTTCATCCTCCATGGCTTTATTTGACAAACAAGTAGAAAATTTAGCAACGTTTAAACTTAAATCTGAGGCAATCGTCTTGATTTTGGCATCATCAAGGCCATTGCCGTTTGAGGTGGTCCGCTGGAAAATTTCATGATGAAACTCAAAGTATTTTTTATCTCCGCCTTGCTCCCGTGCACAGTTGGCAGCCACGGCTTCCTTGGTGGCCATCGGATCGTGGAACGATAGCGGAAAATCTCTAAAAACTATTTTTACCTTGCCTGTATCCACATATTTTTCTACTAACTGAGGCAATGTTTGATCAAAATGGCGTTTGCAAAACGGGCATTCATAATCGGAAAATTCAATGATCGTGACTGGCGCATTTTTATCACCTAATACCGGATCGTCGTCAACTAAAGCAACACCTTTGGTTATAGCTTGTGGTTGAGCTGCTTCCGGCGCTTGGTTATTGGCCTGGGCTTGAGTATCAACAGTCAGGCCACCTTTTTCGAGTAGCCTGACTTTCGTAGAAAGAGAACCGAGAAAAAATGAACTAATTAACAAAAGAAAAACTAAAATTTTTGTCATATTACTACATAGTGTAGTAGTAAAAGTGACCTGCTGTCAACCTGGTAAATTTATATTGGGCAAATCACAACCGCATCGCGGCCATTGGCATGAAGTTCTATCGCATTTATTGGAGTAACCATCAATCCTACCAAAACAAGGAGCGAGACAAGACTTAGAGCTACATTTCTGCCGCGAACTTTTTTATATGTAGTTTTAACCATAAGCAGCGAGTTGATACGGGCTTCAAGCATACTTTCAGAAATTATTCCCGCTACAAAGGCTGGATATTGGGCTGGTTCATACAATAGTAGTTTTTTTAATATTTCAGCCAGCGATCTTTTATCGGCCGCGCTTCTAATAGCAATTTTGTCTGCCTCCACTTCTCTATCAGTTCTATAAACGCTGATGAAATCGGAAATCACCGGAAAGAATGGGAATAATGATTCTATGAGAGAAGCCATCAGGAATACAAGAGAATCTTTTTTCTCCAAGTGATATTTTTCATGCCGCAAGATCACTGCCAACTCTTGACTGCTCATCAGCCGCACCAGTCCGCTAGAAATATAAATTTTAGGTTTAAGAATTCCAAAGCAGAAAGCCTGAGGTTGGCGTTGTTTAAAAAAAGATACGTTTCCTCTCGTTTGAATAATATTTCCGGAGAGATATTTTCTAAAAGAATACACTTTGAAAATTGCGATAAATATTCTAACTGCTGTAAAAAGCGCCGCCAACGCTAAAATCCCAACTATGGCTCTCCCTAAATCTCCAGACAGTTGCAAATTCAACGCCTTAGCCATTTCCAGGCAGTAATAAATACTATGATGAATAAGTATCTGAAAGTATTTGAAAATAATAATAAAATGGCTCGATACCAAAAATATAAAAAGGCCCGCAAACCCCAATAAGTAGTAATTAATTTTCATGGCGCTTTTTCAAAAGTTTCAAAAAATAGTTCTTTTTCTTTTTAGGTAACTCTTCTATCGATTCAGCAAAGGAAGTAATGGCCGCATCGCCAAAGGAATGAAAAAATTTGGCGAAGAAGGATCCGGCAACTGACTTGCCATAATCTTTTTTCTCTATTTTAGGTTCATAGATAATGGCGGCGCCTTCCCCAAGTTTAGCTAACATCCCTTTTTCATACAAGCGGGTGAGAATTGTGGAAACGGTCGTGTAGGCAAGGTTTTTATTCTTTAGTTTCCTTAAAACATCTCTGACCGTACATTGTTTAAAGCTCCAAACAATGTTCATCGCTTCTTGCTCCAATGGACTCAATGGCTTAATTTTCATAATTTTATCGTAGCACAGGTACCTTTGCCTACCTGGCTGGTAATATTAATTTCGCCTTGATGGGCTTTAATGATACCCTTAGCGATCGCCAAACCCAGGCCTGATCCCAAAGTTTTGGCAGTTTTCGCCCCCCGGTAAAATCGGGTAAAAATGTGCGGCAATTCTGTTTGGGGAATTCCAATACCGGTATCTTTAATAGTAATTACTGCCTGGTCCCGGAGTTTTTTTAGAGATAAAGAAATTGATTTTCCTGAAGGAGTAAATTTAACCGCGTTATCAGTCACATTTAAAATTGCCCGGAAAATTTTATCAGAGGATCCGGCAATAATAATTCCAGGGGCGATTTCGGCAGTTAAACGGATATTTTTTTTCGCGGCTAATTTTTGCGCAATTTCTGCTAATTCATTCAACGCATCAGATAAATTAAAACGGCTTTGAGGCAAACGGGCGTTTTCAGACTCTAACCAAGCCAAATCAAGAATGTTTTTAATAGTTTGGGAAAGCCGGTTAACGTCAATCAGCGATTCCTTTAAAACACGATGGTATTCAGCGATTGGCCGCTTTTTGGATAAAACCAGCTCAAGACCGCTGGTTAAAATTGCCACAGGCGTTTTCAATTCGTGGGCGACATCGCCGATGAACTGCCGCTCCCGCTTAAAAGCCTGCTGCAACTGGTCTAAAAGCCGGTTAAAGTAGAAACCAAGCGGAATGATTAAAAATCCAAATATTATCCCTAATGTTTTAAGGAGTACATTTAATGATTTTTGAATGGCTTCGACCGGATGAGCGACTAAGACAACGCCTAAAAAATTGTCATCGCTATTAATCGACAAGCCAACAAACCGGAGTTGGACATTGTTAATATTTTGATTTAAAAATACCGCTTGATTGTTGTTTCGCGCTTGCCGGTAAAGCCAGTTGTAGGCGTCATAGGGGTTATTAGCGGTAAAGGAACTTCTGACCAAACTAGCGTTACTATCCAGCAAGACTACGGCCATCCCGGGAATATCGCTGAATTCATTGTAAAGCTGCTGCTTGAGCATGGCTTCGTGAAGATTGATTCCCTGGCGCGAGGCGATTTCGGCCAATTTGACAGCATGAAGATTTAATTCTTTATCCACCTGGGCAAATAAAATTTGGCGGGTAACCAGATAAAAACCGGAAAAAATAATCGCCGCGGCAAAAAAAATCGTCAGGCTGTACCAAAGCAGGATGCGAAAACGGATATTTTTTGAGTTCATAATTTAAGCGTTGATTTGATAACCAACCCCATGAATTGTATGGATCAATTTGATTTTGGCATTTAAATTGATTTTTCGGCGCAGCGACCCCACAAATACATCCACGACATTGCTTAAACCGTCAAAATTGTAATCCCAAACATGTTCGATAATTATGGTCCGGCTGACAACTTCGCCCAGGCGGCGGAGCAGAAGTTCCAAAATGGCAAATTCTTTGGGGGTTAATTTTATTAATTTTTGGTTACGGGAAACCAAATGTTTTAAGGGGTCTAATTCCAAGTCTTCGGCTTTAAGTATTGGCGCGGTTTCCTGATGGCTGCGCCTGATTAGGGCGTGGATCCGGGAGCGAAGTTCAATAAAAGAAAACGGCTTGGTTAAATAATCGTCAGCGCCGCTGTCCAAACCAGCCACTTTATCTTCCGTGCTTGATTTGGCAGTCAACATTAATACCGGTATTTTAATATTTTTCTGCCTGAGTTTGCGGCACAAGTCTAAGCCGTTAATTTTTGGCAGCATAATATCCAGGATAATTAAGTCGTACGGTTCGCTTTCAGCCAAATACTTACCCTCCTCGCCATCAAAGGCCTGGTCAACAGCAAAACCGGCTTCGGTTAAGCCGGTTTTGATAATATTGTTTAACCGGAGTTCGTCTTCAATAATTAAAATTCTCATGGTGGTTGATTATTTTTTGTCGAAGTAATTGTACGCTACGGCAATAAAATAACCAATAAGCCAGGCAAAAACTGCGGATGAGGCTAAACCGACGAAAAATGCTCCCAGAGATAAATTCCAGGAATTAAGCTGGGTAAGTTCAACACCATGAAGCCATGATTGAGCGACGGAAAACATCATACCGGGAAATAGGCCAACCAAGACCCGGCAGGCAATATAGATTCCGGCTGTAACCACACCTAAAGCATTGGCTAAGGCAATTGGATTATGTTTCACAATTTATCACCCCCTTTAAAGACCAAGTTAATTTTATCTTACACCCCGCAGCCGCCGCCCTGCTTGGGCGGTGGTTGAATTAAACCTTTTTCAGCCAACCATTGCTTGGCATTTTGCCAACCGGAGGCCGAGGAATAATCGCGGCTTAATAAGATTTTAGGATCAACGTCTTTGAAGGATAACCCGTCTTTATTTTTAAAATATAAAGCCAAATCATAGTAATTGCCGGGGAACCAAAAGGCGTTGAAATATTTACCTGCTTCATACATTTCCGGTTCACCGGCCCCGCTTGAAGCCATGAGCTGGAGAACGCCTAAAAGCGCCATGCCGTGGTTGCAGTCGGGAAAAGCGGTCGAGTTATTACAGCAGGGACGGAAAATATTAGCGGCGACCGAATCAACCAGTTCCGCCTGTTCCCGGGTTAAGGGAATTAAAACTGATTTGGAGTAATAATTCATTGGCTCGCCTTTGGCCAAAGTCCAGCCGCCGGTTGAGGCAAATTTACCGGCTTCTTTTTTGCCGCCGTACTGCATTATTTGGCCATTATCTAAAATATCGGAGTGGTTAGCCAAACCGGCCGCCCAGAAAAAATTTAATAAAAAGTAGGCATTGTCCCGGGTAATAGTGATCTTTTGGTCCGAACCGGTGAATAAAATGATTTCCTGTTCCGGGGTTAACGGCTGATTGGATTTTTGATAGGCGTTCTTGAATTTTTCCGGATCGATTACGCCTAAAGAAATCATTTTCGGGCCCAGATCGCCAAATTGAGCAGAAATTTCATAACCAGATTCCGGATTTATTTCATTGAATAAATTTGCCTGACCGGCCGAAAAGTCAGGGGTTGCTACCGGAGCCGGCCGCGGAGAAATTTTGGGAATAATTAAAAAAACCAGCAAAAGTAAATTGACAAAGGCGCTAAGAATTAAAACCGGAAAAAGTTTATTTTTCAACATTGATTTTATACCTTAATAATTTATAAAAAATAAAAATGATGATGCTGAAAACAAGCAGATCCAGCAGCGGATTTTGAAAATATTTGGCGATCTCAAAAACTAATAATCTGATTTTCTGGCTGTACGGTTCCATTTGGTTCATTTGAATTTTACCCTGAAAATTAAAGACGGCGATTAAAATTCCGGTCAGAAAAAAAATACCGGCGCCGAGATATTTCAGAATTTGATAAAGTTTTTGGCGCTTGGGGCCGGAAATTGAGACAGTCGCCCGGGTATAAACGTAAGACATGATAAATAACGGCATCACTATGCCTAAGACATAAGCCAAAGATACAATTAAAGCCTGCAATAATGTCGGTGAAAGCGAGGTTAAGGTAACGGCGGCAAACAAAACCGGGGCGCAGCAGGCAGAAGTCAGGCCGGACATTAAACCCAAAGCAAAAACGCTGGCGGCGTTAATTGGTTGGCCCGGCTGAATCCGAACATGGAAATATTGCGGCAAGTGGAAAATCGGTTTTAGGGTCATCACTCCCATCAAAATCATGATCAAGGCCCCAAGATAATAAACCTGAAGATGGTAGGTATCCAGAAAAAAGACCACGGCGCGAAAGCCCAAGCTAATCGGCACCAGAACAAAAGCCAAACCCAAAGCAAAAATTAGGGTATAGGCCATGACTTTTCTCTTGGCCTTAAAAATAGTTCCGAGGTACGAGGGAAAAAGAAAAGTAATACAACAGGGGGCAAATAAAGCGAGAACGCCGGCTAAAAAAGAAGCGGTTAAAGACACGCCGAATAAGAAATTTAAGTTCATGCTATTTAACCACGGCTTTAATGCTAAAAACTAATTTGGGCTTGATTGGGTCATTGGTAGAAATATAAACTTCGCGTTCGACAGCGCCATAGACCGGCATAATTGCCGGACGGTAAATCAACCTTACTGTAGCTTCATCTCCCGGAGCGATTTCAGTGACATAGCCACTGCCCTGGGCGTGCATACTATATTCTTTGCTAGTTACACCCTGATAAATAATCTGGCCGGCAGTACAACCGCAACTGGAATTAACGTTAAGAATTTGCAAGGGCCGGCTGCCAATATTTTTCAGAGTAAAATCCTGTTGTTTGACGTCAGAGACTTTGATCTCGCCCAAGTCAAATAATGCCTGACCGATTTCGGCTTGGGGCCTATCAACATCCTGGCTGGAAAAAGTGGCTGGCGGTGATGAAGTTTTTTGCCCCGCAGTCAGAATAAAAGCTATGCCAACCACAAAACTGATAATAACCAATAAACTGATAATAATCGCTTTGGGTGACATAGTGAATTACTCCACCGATAGCTTACAACCTGGTTCATGAAGATTTTATGAAGATTAGGATGACAATTCTGTCAATGAATCAGGTAAATGGTCTATTCCCTGAAATTCTTTAACCACAATAGATTTAATTTTCGACTTTAAATCTTCACGGATATGCGGATAGGCCATTTCGGCCTCGCCGCCGATGGATTCACAATCATCCTCGATCAAAACATCCGGCCTCACCCGCTCCGCCACATCTTTGTATTTCTCACCTGCTTGACGATAATAAATCTCTCCTTTGGGAAAACCGTATTTGTCCATAACTTTTTGGTCCACCGGAATCATTTTCGGATTTTGGTGTGAAGTTAAATAACAAATCTTGGTACCTTGATCCACCCAAGCTTTTATTTTAGCGACGCTATTACCGGTTGGTTCGTATTTATTAAAAATCTGGCCGGTTAAATCCCACTTAGCCGGCTTCGTTGCTGTCCCGTGCAAAAACACCATTATTTTCATTTGATTAATTTTAGCACTTTAGAAAATTTCAGTTGTCCGATTTTCTCGGACAACTAATTTAATTTAGGAATAGTTAATTCATCAACATAACGAATAAGTATACGATCGTATAAAAAAGTGTTATGTTTCATTACTAAAATAATTTAAATTAACTTAGTGGTTTCACTTACTCTATCACACCTTAGAGGTGTAATTTACTAAGTATAGCCGTCTGTACTAAGTTGATCTAAAAATTTTCGGGCAGTATATCTTAACTCGTCATCTTTATCAGCCGCCTCTTTAATCTGATCAATTACTTTTGGGGTTCGCTTGCCGAATTTACATAAAGCAAACGCGGCTTTGCGGCGCAAATGAAGATTCTCGTCTTCATCTAAAATATGGTACAGGTCTTTTTCCTGCTTCTCGGTTAAAATCGGTTGAATGGTCGTATTTTCAAAAATTGATACGGCTAAATCCCGGGCATTTAAACGCGTATCAGCCAAACCAGAGGTTGTCGCCCAATCAACATAAGCCAGATTGTCACAAACACCCAGCATTTTAGTGTCAAAGAGTATCCATTCATTGGCGTCGCCCAAGTCCACAATACTATTGATTGACGCTTCGATGTTTCCCGCCATTATCTTATTTTACTCTAATTTTTACCCCGGGTTAAAACCTATGTTTTGGCAACGCTCGAGCGTATGAAAAACGTAGAATTATTTTTTCTTCCAACCAACCAAAAGAGGTAATATAAAAGTTAGGGCGTAATACAAATAGACCGAGGGTTTGTAGTAACCGACGACCTTGAAGGCTTTGACTAAAAAGAAGTAGTCAAAAAGAATGGCGATCAGCAGCCAAACCACTCCCAGTTTTATAAAATAATCAAATTGTTCACTCTTGATTTTTTTAAACAGCACCCATAAAGTAATCGCCATACCTAGCGGCATAATTACCCAGCCAATCAAATTAACCGGCAACACGGCAAAAAGCATCATTCCCAAAACATAACCGATTAACCATAACAAAAATCCCCAACCGAACGCGTCTTTCAAAAACTGTTTAGTCATTTGATTAATTTTAAGTCTTTGGCATTTAATCTGGTAATGGCTTTTTTGCCGGTCTTTTTCTCCAGTTTCCGGCGGGCTGTGCCGGCAATGCCGCCACCTTCACGGGCTACCTGACGATTTTGGATAAGATTTTCCGGCTGGACTTTTTTAGAAATTTCCGTAGTGGAAACTTCGGCCAACATATTCAAAACCAGCTCCAAATTGGTCATGTTGTCCCGCAAATTTTCTTTTTTCAGGCCTTTGTGTTTTTTGTAATGCTTAGTTTTCATCCCCGCCCAGGCAAAAGTGATGTCATCGGTTAAAATCGCAAATTCGTCGCCTTGGCTGACACCGCGAGTTTCCCACTCGTCGGTTAAATCCTTCCTAATTTCAATGCTCTTTAATCTTTGGTTGATCCAGTTTTTAGAATAGCCGCGCTTTAAGTAAAACTGCATTGCCCGCTGAATCGCTTTTTCCGGGTCTTCGGCTTCTTCGATCCGCTCGTACCCCACGCGCGCCAACCACAACTTAAACGGCTCGGCCTTAGGCGACGGAATTGACTGGATTAAGCGTAATATTGTTTCCGTATCAGCAGTGTCAGTTAAATAATATTTGCCATCAGGAGCCAACATTTTCAGTTGGTGACATTTTGTCACCAACTCACTTCCCTCTGCTCTTAAACGCTCAGCTAATTTATTCCAATATTTTCGGGGGCTGGCACTTCCCCCCAGCACCGCTACTACATCCACCACTGAAAACCACCATTTTTCATTTTTATCGTCCCAGTGTCTGCGGATTTTCATCCCTTCAAAAACTGCCAGTTTATTTTTAACCATTAACTTATTCTAATTCTTCCAGAGAATCAGGTAAATGGTCTATTCCCTGGAATTCTTTGACCACAATAGATTTAATTTTCGGCTTTAAGTCTTCCCGAATATGCGGGTAAGTCATTTCCGCTTCGCCGCCGATCGACTCGCAGTCGTCTTCGATTAAAATATCCGGTGTCATCCGTTCGGCCACGTCTTTATAAGCTTCGCCGTTTTGCCGCCAATAAATTTCACCTTTGGGAAAACCGAATTTATCCAACACCGCTTGGTCGACCGGAATCATTTTGGAATTTTGGTGCGAAGTTAAATAACAAATTTGCGCGCCTTGATCAACCCAGGCTTGAATTTTAGCCACGGCATTACCCGTTGGTTCATATTTTCTAAAATTCTGACCGAGCAAATCAAGTTTTGCCGGTTTGGTCGCCGTACCGTGTAAAAAAATCATTATTTTCATAAATTTACTCTATCACACACCGGGAGTGTGATACTAAGATAATTTAAATTAACTTAGTGTTTTCAATGACGGTTTTAAGTTTGTTTAAAATATCCTTGGTGAAAGGAACGGCAAGATCATCTGTTTCCACCCATTCATAATATTCTAATTTGCATTCGTTCTCCCCAACTGGAATTAGTGTATAGCGAACATGATAATTATTGTCATTTAATTTAAGCTCAAACATTTTATCTTTATCGTAGGCAACAACAGCATATTCCGACCATTGACCATTACGATTAACGTTCCGATAAATTGTGCCAAGTTTTGTCGGCTGTTCATTGGCTTCTTCCTTGACAATCGAGTCAGCCCACAGCGGAGTATTTTTGGGATTTAAACAAAACTCAAAAACTGCGACGGTTGAACGGTTAATTTTTATGGTTAATTTTTTTTCTTTCATAAAAAATAATTGTAATTATTAATATGCCCAAACTTAAAAGCGAAAGTTTGTCGCCCCAATAACGCGCCGGGGTGGAGTCGGAAAAAGTCGTCACAATTTGGTGGGTGCCGGCAGAAACACTAAACCCGATCAGGCCGGGAAATTGCTTATTTTCATAAATAATATCCCGGGGCTGGCCATCAACTGTAATAGCCCAACCGGGGAAATAACTGGTGCGCTCGAATAATTGATCGGCTTCTTTCACCTCAATTTGATAAGTATGTTTTTGGGTTTGCCAATTGGAATTATTGATGCCTACAGTTTGGCCGGTTAAAGAAAATACTTTATCCGGCACGCCGTAAAACTTGGCATTACCGGTGGCGTCAAACCATTTAGGCATGGCTTCCAGCTGAGTAGTGGTGGTAAAGGGATAGTGAAAATAAAAAGCATCGGGCCAGTTAAAATGCCACTGGTCATAGACGGTGCTAAGGGTAAAAACTGCGGCAGCAACCAGTAAAACCGAAGTTAATTTGGGATAAAATTTGGCGGCAACTGCGGCTAAAAAACTACCAAATAAAGTTAAAAATAATACCAGCCGCCAGGGAAATTGGACAAAGTTAAGCATCGGAAACAAGCGCCAAAACCAAGCGGAAACCGGCAAAGCCAAAAAAACAAAAACCAGAAACCCCCAGTGAAAAAATCCCCGCTTTTTAACCAAAAAAGCCAATAAAATTATCAGCCAGTGGACTGGGCCTAAAGTAAAACTCATGGTGTCGTTGGGACCAGGCAAAGACGTCCCAAAATCCCATTTCATATAAATTAGTTGGCCAAGGGTAGGGAAATGTTTAAATAATTCCTTGCCGGTAGAAATTGAATCGAAATAAGTAAACGAGCGCTCCAGTAAAACCGGTAGCCAGAAAAATAAAGTCAGGCCGATACTATTAATAAAGACTGCTGCCACTTTTAACCAGAGGCTAAATGGTTTTTGCCAAAGCAGAACCGCGCAAAAAAGCGCCAAGATGGGCAAGCCAAAAATTACCGTAATGTTGTGGGAGAGTAAAAACAACACTAGTCCCCCCACCGCCAACAAATAGCGACAGCGGCTGGGACGGGAAATAAATAAATCCAATAAATAAAAATTTAAAACCAATAAGCTGTAAGCTAAAACCTCGCCCAAACTGCCCCGGATCATAATGACCGCTAAGGGGTAAATCGCGGTTAAAGAAAAAATTGCCGCCGCTGTGGCCGCCAAACGGCCAAACTTCGGCAGTAAAAAGATAAACCAAACAATGGCTGCCCCCAAGTAACTTAAAACCGTGACGAGTTTTAAACTGTGTTCGATACTAAAACCCAGCTTCATGGGGATAAAGGCGAGTAATTCCAATAAATAGTAGTAAAAATTGAAAATCGGCATGCCAAATTCGTGATTTAAGTTCCGGGCCCAGCGGAAAGGAAAGTGGTGGTCGTGAAAGGCCAGATTTAAGTTGGCCAGACGGGCGAGGTGCATATCACCGTCGTGAGTTTGGGGGAAGCCGACGCGAAGAAAGCTTCTTAAAATCACCAAGCCCAATAAAACCAGGCCGCAAATGATGAGAATATTTTTAACTGGAAGCCGACGCATAAGTTTTAAGGGCATATTGCCAAAATTTGATAACCAGCCAGTAAAACGCAACTGTAACCAAAACGGTTATTAAAATTAACCGTCCGGATAATAAACCTAAAAGAATTTTAGCAGGAAAAGTAAAAATAAAGGCAATGGGAATAATATAAGTTAAGAAAAATTGGACACCCTGAGTATAAATATCAACCGGAAAACGGGCCATCTGGGATAAATCCCGAAAAATCCAGATAGTATGATCAACTTCCAGAGTTAAAACACCGATGGCGGCCACAAAAATATGAACGGCAGTAATAAGTATCATGGCTAGAAAGCTTAAAAAAATAAAACCAAGCAAAGTCGAAACGCTGACTGACGGCAATTTATAAATTAAAAAAATTACGGTTAAAATTAAGGGCGGAATATCTAACCAATCAGTGTGATTAACTAAAACCTGGAATAAAGGACTTAAGGGTTTGGTTAAAGTGAAATCAAAATTGCCGGATAAAAGATCGCTCCTGTACCAGTAAATCCCCCGAAAAAAGATTTGGCCGAGCAAATCAAACAAAGTGTAAATCAAATAAAAAATTAATAATTGATCTAGGGTGTAACCGGACAACAGGGTAATTTTAGTTTTAAGGGCCAGCAATAACAAAATAAATAAAAAGATCCGGGCAATTTTGCCGGAAATAAACAACAATGAGGCCAGGCGGGTGGACATTAAGGAGCTAAAAGTCATTGCCCCCATGGTTAACCAGCAACGCCAGTATTTTTTTAACGACATAAGTTAGCGGCCGTAAGCCCCGTAAATTTGTAACCCTTTGTGCCAAACAATTTTAACTAAGTAGAAAAATACCAGTAGCCAAAAGAGCATAATGACTAAACCGCTTAATTGATCGCTAAATGACAGCCGGCCTAAATAGACTTGGGTAGGAAAATAAATAAAATAAGATGTGGGCAGGAATTTAAAAAGGGTGGTCACTGGCTGAGGAAAAATGTCCAGGGGAAAAGCGGCTCCGGAAAGAAAATCCAGAAACATCAGCATAAAAAACCTAAGCGGCCAGCCATCGTGTTCGGGATACCAAAAAGAAAAACTGCTGACCAAAAAACTAAATAAGAAATACAGTAAAGACCCTAAAATGGCGAGGACAATAAACCAAGCCCAAACCCAAAGAGAGGTAGGAAAAACTAAAGGAATTCTAAAGATAATAATTAATAAAGCCAGTTCGGGAACGAAAAAAAGCAGATTGAGAATTTTATCCGCCCAATCACGGGCTAACCAATTACCAAAATAACTTAAGGGTTTAAGCAAGTAATTATTTAGGTCACCATTGGCAATCTCCACACAGGCATGGTAACTATCGCTCCATAAAACTAAATTGCGGAGGAAGGCGGCCACCAAGAGATACGCAAACATGGTAGTCCGAGTGTAAGTCCCAATCTGGTTATACTGGGTAAAAACAGCAAACCAAAAGAAGTAAATCGTTAAAAATGACAAAACCGTGCGCACCTGCCACATAAAAAAATTGAAGCGATAAATCAGGGTGTTTTGCCAACTAATTTTAAAAATTTGCCAATACTTGCGCATTTTAAGACATGTCCCGGCCGGTAAAAACTTCGCGGATAATATCTTCAATCGACGGCTCAGTAATATTGAGATCGGCAACAGGAAACTTGGTTAACAGTTTGGCGGCAACTTCATTGGCAGAATCGCGGGGAACGGAAAAAGTCACCCGGGGCAAATCAAAGTCTTTAATTTTGGCGGCCGGAATCACGCTAAAATCTGATTTGGTGACCGGACCGGAAAACACTAATTCCAAAATTTTATGGTCGGCGTATTTTTTAATAATCGCATCCAGCTTACCGTCGAAAAAAATCTTTCCCTTATCAATAATAATTACCCTGCTGCATAATTCTTTCACATCATCCATGTAGTGGGAAGTAAGAATAATTGTGGCTTTATATTTTTGGTTATAACCTTTGATGAAATCGCGGATTTTCTGCTGCATCACCACGTCCAAACCAATCGTCGGCTCATCTAAAAATAACACTTTAGGCAAATGAAGTAGAGCGGCCACTAATTCACACTTCATCCGCTGGCCCAAAGACAGCTTACGCACCTGAACTTTTAGGACTTCGCCCAAATCCAGCATCTTGACCAACTCCGCTAAAGTTTGATTAAATTGCTGCGTAGGAATTTCGTAAATTTCCTTATTAAGCAGAAAAGAGTCCAGGGCCGGCAAATCCCACCATAATTGATTTTTCTGGCCCATGACCAAAGAAAACTGTTTTTGGAACTGGGGCTGACGGTCAAACGGAATAAAACCTAAAACTGAAACCTTGCCGGAAGTCGGATAAAGCAGGCCGGATAAAACTTTTAAAGTGGTAGTTTTGCCGGCGCCGTTGGGACCGATAAAACCGACTAATTCCCCTTCTTTAATATCAAAAGAAACATTATTAACAGCCTTTACGTCTTCATATTTACGGTGGAATAAAGATTTAAGGGAACCGCTTAAGCCCGGCTCTTTTTTGTAAACCCGGTAGTATTTTTTGAGATGAGAAACAGAGATTAATGCCATGACCCAATTCTAGCACGAAAGTTTATTAATATTCGTCGTGGGTGATAATATCAGTTAAGATAAAATCTGAATCATCTTTGATATAGGCAATCCGTAAATTGTTTTCAATCCAAAAAGCCATTTGATCGCTTCTTTTGCCTTTAAGTTTGTGAACCCGTAAAGATGGATGAAGAATATTTTTCCGAAAAAAATTGATTTGCCGTTCGATTTTTGTTTTTAATTGAGGATTTTTCTTACAGTGTTGTTTATATGCCCGGCGGAAATGCGCAGTGAAAAAAATCTTCATAACAAATCATCAATCGACCGAAGAAGTTTAGTTTTTCCAGCCCGGTGATCTTTGAGAGCCTGGAGGGCAACGGCTTCGGTTTTAGCGCTCATTTTATAAGTGGGCAAATCCATATCTTCCACGTCTTTAATGACTAAGTGTTTAATATAAGTGGCCATGGCTAAGCCAAAACGCTGAGCTTTCGACTCTAAATAATCATAAAGCTCTACCGGTAGAGTGACTTTCAGTTGAATTGTATCCATATACTTAATATTAGTCCCTAAATAGTCCTTTGTCAAGGACTTATGAGGAAGCAGAGGTATAGTGACGCAAAGCGAAGTTCCACAGGCGGTGAGAAAGATAGAATAATAAAGCGGCAGCGAAAACGCCATAACCAATTAAGGGCCAATTTAGTTGACCGGTTAAGGCTTGGGTAGGAACTGTGGCAATAAAAGCCAAGGGGAAAATAAAAGTAAACAACGGCTGGATAAACCGACCGGTAATGTCGATCGGAATCCGGCTCAACTGGTGAAAGGGCCGGAATAAGTGCTGGATATTATCCACCCGGCCCCACCAAAAGACAGGCAATAAGGTCATGAACCATAAAGAATAGCTGATGACTAAACCGGCAATAAAAATCAATAAACCGACCAAAAGATTAATTAAAGGCAAAGGCCAAAAATAATGGACCACTAAATAAACTAATAAACCAAACATCATTAAGGAACTAATGGTAAAACTAAAAGAAAAGCGGCGTAAAGAAACAATAAATTGAGAATTGACTGGCTTGGTTAAAATTAAGTCCAACCGGCCGGTGTTCACCAGGTTAACAAAATCTTCAAAATTCATTTCCAGAAAACTGTCGTAAACCCGGTCGGCCAGAAAATAAATCGCGGTTAATAATAACATTTGTTCCAGGGTCCAACCGTTAACACTGCTGGTCTGGCGAAAAATAAAAAAATAAGTTAACAGAAACACGGCTGACCAGGAAATACTGATCAAGTTGCTAAGAAAGAAATGAGCACGGAATTCCATTTCCCTGACTAAGCAGTTGATAAAAAAAGCCCGGTAAAGTTTTAAATAACGAATCATAGTTTAACCGCCATAGGCAGAATAAATCCGGCTGCCGCGGTGAAAAACTAAACGATATAAGCCATAGGCAAATAAACACCAGGCAAATTGAAACAGTAAACCGAAAAATAACTCTTGGCCGGATAAACGATTTAACAAAATCGAGAGCGGAAAATAAAGCATATATTTAAAGGGTAAAAAATTATTCACGGCTAATAAACCAGCTGGAAAAAAGTCGAGCGGAATTAGCTCACCGCTTAAAAAAGTGCCTAAAATCACAAAGCCGAAAAACAACCAGCCCGACTCTTCAAACCAAATTGTGGTTAAGCCAAGAGTTAATTTTAAGAAAAAATTAATCCCAAAGGCCATAATTAAACTAAAAATAATCAAACCCCAACGGAAAAAAGACAGATGGAGCAGACTTAAATCCAAAGAAAATAACTTGGCCACCAGCAACAACGTGGGGACAATAAACATTAAGCGGACAAAACGCCAGGAGCTGTTGCTGGCAAATTTAAACAGAGCCAGATTAATCGGTTTTAATAAATAGTTAGAAAAGTCACCGGAGCGGATTTCTTCGGAGAGAAAAAACTGCGGCTGGGTATTAATGACATTATTAACAAACATAATGCCGAGATAATAAAGCAGCATTTGAGGGAAGGTGTAGCCGGCAAAACTGGAATGAGTGGTAAAGGCGGCCGACCAAAAAATTAAGGCAATGACTGCCGGACCGACGTCGTTTAGCATCCAAATAAAACCGGTGGCCCGGTAAATAAAGGCATCGATTAAGGCAACGCGAAAATAAGCCAATAGCTTTCTCATGAAAAAATTGTAACACTAATTCAGGTTATTTCTTGACGAGGCGTTTGAGGGTTTTGCCGACGAGGAAACGGACAACGCGGTGGCCGCGGATGATTAAGTCTTCGCCGGTTTGAGGATTACGGCCTTTTTTATCTTTGACTTTGGAAATTTTGAAGGTACCAAAGCCGGATAAAACCACCTTTTCACCTTTATCTATCTGGCGAATAATTTCATCCAAAAAAGCGTCGATGGCTTCACTGGCTGCTTTTTTGGTCAGATGGGCTTTTTTAGCAATAATCTCAAAAATTTCCGCTTTAGTCATTTGAATTAAAATTATAGCTGTTGTATCAAGCTAAATCAATGGGCAATTGCTTCGGAACGGGTTTCGCGGATAACCGTAACTTTAATTTGACCAGGAAAGGCTTTAACCTCTTCTTTGATTTTGTCGCGGACATCGCTGGCCAATTTGATACTGCCAGCATCGTCGTAGACCTTGGGGTTAACGATGACGCGGACTTCACGGCCGGCCTGAATGGCAAAGGCGGAATCAACGCCATCGAAAGAAGTGGCAATTTTTTCCAGCTGGGTCATACGGGTTAAATAGGCCTCATGGTCCTCATACCGGGCGCCCGGACGGGAACCGGAAATGGCATCGGCAATATAGACCAGGGTCGACTCCAGGGACGAAAACGGCTTGTCTTCGTGGTGTTCGGCCACGCAATTTATTACCGCTTCGGGAATCCGATGCTGGCGTAAAAACTTAACGCCTAGCTCGACGTGGGTGCCTTCTTCTTCGTCGATAACTTTACCGATATCGTGAAGCAAACAACCCAAACGAACAATGTTGGGGTCGGCGCCGACTTCGCTAGCCAGCTTAATCCCAATCTTGGTTTCCTCCATGGTGTGGGCGATCATGTTTTGGCCGTAAGAAAAACGGTATTTAAACCGGCCCAGCATGTCGACAATCACCACCGGCAAGTTGAAAACTTTCATGGAATGGCAAAGTTTTTCGCCTTCCTGGTGCATGATCCGTTCAATATCCAGCTTGGTGCGCTGATAAATTTCTTCGATGCGAAGCGGCTGAATCCGGCCGTCGGCGATTAATTTTTCTAACGTCACCCGGGCAATTTCCCGGCGGATGGAATCAAAACAAGACAAACGGATGACGCCCGGTTCGTCCAGGTCGACTTCGACGCCGGTGACTTTTTCAAAAGTCCGGATATTGCGGCCTTCACGGCCAATTACCCGGCCCTTGGCTTCGTCATCGGCCACTTTGACCAGGGAAACCGTGTATTCAGCCACATAGTCAGTGGCACCGTGGCGCATAGCTTCAACTAAAATTTCTTTGGCTTTTTCTTCGGCGGTGGCTTTAGCTTGATCTTCGGCCTCGGTAATAATTTGGGCCACGTCCCGGGTCAAGCGTTTTTCATAAGCTTTCATGATTAAATCTTTGGCTTCGTCGCGCTTTAAGCGGGCAATGGCTTCGAGTTTTTCCAGCTGCTGCTGTTTTAAAGTTTCGGCCTGTTTTAATTCTGACTGAAGCCTATTTTCTTGACCGCTAACGGTTTTTTCCCGCTGTTCAACGGCACCTAAGCGATGATCGATTTCCGCGACTTTTTTGAAAGCTTCGTCTTTAAGGCTTTGAGCTTGGGTTTTAATTTGCAAAGCCTGATCTTTGGCTTCGATGATAATTTCCCGGGCCCGGGCTTCAATTTCCGCCAACTTGATTTGATTAACCACCGGCTGGGGCTTGGGTTGAGACTGAACCTGAGGGTGATTAACTTTCGGCTGAGGCTGATGAACCGGCTTAGATTGACCGCTGACAATACCAATAAAACGTTTTAAAAACGACATAATAACTCCTAACTACAATTTAACAATAAGATAAATGGGTCCGACGTAACGTCGGACTACTCCGCCAAGGGAGCTGGGGAAGAGGAATAAGCTGAAATTAAGTTTAATAACATTTTTTCTTCTAATACCATTTATCAATAGAGATATTCTACTCTTTTTTGGCCAAAGCGTCAATAACCCGCCAAGAAAATCCCCGGCTAAGCCTCTTATTAGGCGGTAATTTTTCGGCTAAAGCTATTTCTGCCTCAAAAGATAATAAAACCTGGTTAATAATGTCCCGGCTGAGGCCTTTTTGGAATAATTCGGCACTTAAAGCCCGATTGCCGCGAGGACTGGCGTTAACGCGTTGTTCGACCCACCACTGGGCAAATTTAAGATCGTTTAATAAGTCCAAGTCGGTTAATTTGACAATTACCTGATTAATGACGGGTAAGTCGGCGCCGGCGCGGCGCAAGCGGGAAGAAATTTCAAAAACACTGCGGGGGCGGTAAGACAGTAATTTAATCGCCCGGTTTAAAAAGTATTCAGGCTTCTTTTTTGGCGGTTCTGGCGCGTTTTTTGTCGGCGGCAGATTGGGGGTTGGCTTCATCGGCTTTAACTTTTTTCCAAATTTCGGTTTCAATGGTTTTGGCTAATTTGGCATCTTCTTTTAAAACCAGACGAACGGCTTCTTTGCCCTGGCCGATGACTTCACCGTTATATTTGTAAAAACTGCCGGATTTATCCAGTACACCCCACTCCACCCCTAAATCAATAATGTCGCCTAATTTGGAAATGCCGCCAACATTTAAAATATCAAACTCTGCCACCCGGAATGGAGCCGCAACTTTATTTTTGACCACTTTAATGCGGTGGCGGGAACCAATGATGGTTTCGCCGTCCTGAATGTTGCCGATTTTCCGGCAATCCAAGCGGATCGAGGCATAAAATTTAAGCGCTTTGCCGCCGGTAGTGGTCTCCGGGTTGCCAAACATGACGCCGATTTTCATGCGGAGCTGATTGGTGAAAATAATCACGGCGTTGGATTTGGAAATAGCGCTGGTCAATTTACGCATGGCTTGGCTCATCAGCCTGGCCTGTAAACCCATCATGGAATCGCCCATTTCTCCTTCAATTTCGGCCTTGGGAACCAGGGCGGCAACGGAATCGATGACAATGACGTCAATGGCGCCGGAGCGGATTAAAGTTTCCACAATTTCTAAAGCCTGCTCGCCGGTGTCCGGCTGGGAAATTAGCAGGTCGTTAAGTTTAACGCCAATTGATTCCGCCCGCTGGGGATCCAGCGCGTGTTCGGCATCGATAAAAGCGGCGGTGCCGCCGGCTTTTTGCGCCTCAGCAATGACATGCAAGCAAAGAGTGGTTTTGCCGGAAGCTTCGGGGCCGTAAATTTCGGCAATCCGGCCGCGGGGCAAACCGCCGACACCCAAGGCTAGGTCTAAAGCGACTGAACCGGTGGGGATAACCGAAACTTCCAGGTGTTTCCGGTCGCCTAATTTCATGATCGCACCGGCACCATACTGTTTTTCGATTTGTTCCATTGCCACTTTAATTGCCTGAAGTTTAGGATCGGTTGTCATAATCCCATTAAACAAAGTTTTACCGAAACTGTCAAGGAGAAAATTAAATGCCGCTAAAGCTAATTTTTAATTCTCCGCCAAAAATTCCTACAAATCGTTGAAGAAAAGAAACCGAAGCGGTTGTTTGAGCATTTTCTACCCGTGAAATAACAGACTGCTTGGTGTGTAATTTTTTAGCTAATTGTTTTTGAGTAAGCTGGTGTTTAAATCGAGCTTTAATAATAGCCCGGGCAATTTCGTACTCCAAATGATCTTTTTTTAACGCGGTTTTAAAATGAGGATTTTTTAATAATTGCTTTTTGTGAGTTTGCCAATCCATATGTGATATTAATATCACAATTTTGCGATATTTGTCAAGAACAACTCAAAGTATCAATAAAATCTTTGACCGGAAATTTTCCTGAAGAAAGAGAATAATATGTAATTCTCCACTTGAGCATTAATTTATTTAATCAAATAAAACCCGAAACTGTCAAGGAGAAATATTTATGTTAAAATTGAGCTTAAATTACGGGGAGTGATTTAACGGTAGAATGCGCGGCTGGGGGTCGTGCCGTCAGGGTTCAATTCCCTGCTCCCCGACTAATTAGATTGATATAAAAGCCTATTTTACCATTATTCATTTTGCGGTTCGTCGGGCGGCGGTTTCGGCGGCGGCGGCGGAGGTAGCTGGTAGATTACTTTACAGAATAGATCGCTCCTCGGGTAATACCAATTTTTTTAATAAAACCGGATTTTATTAATTGCGTTAAATCATAATGCAGGGTTCGGGCCGGAAGACTTAAAAAACGGCGTTTTAAAAAATCAAAAGTAATCGTTTGGTGATCTTGAATAATAGCTAAAATTTCCCGGCGCCGGGGTAATAAATTATCTGCCGAACTAGTTGAGGTGTTTTTGGCGGCAGTGATAATTTTTTCAGCCTGAATAACCAAACCCTGAACGAAAAATTCTACAAACAGGGTAATGTCTTTGGAATTATCAGCCAATAAATCGTAGTAGATTTCACGATTGTTGGCTAAATATTCTTCTAGGATCAATGCGCCGTTAAAATCAAAGCCTGATTGTTTTAATAAAAAATTTGAGATTAACCGGCCAACGCGACCATTACCGTCTAAAAAAGGATGGATTTTTTCAAAGATAAAGTGAAACTGAGCGGCCTTAACCGGACCGGAGATTGGAGATTGATTGATTTGTTTAATTAAATCAGCCATTAGCTGAATTATTTCATCCGGAGGCGGAGACAAATAAACGGCCATTCCCGCCTGATTAAAAATTGCACCCATTTCCCGGCGCCACTGGCCAGCCGGAGAAATTAAATTTTGCATCGTTATTTGATGAAGCTTAAGAATTAAATTTTGAGATAATCGCTTGGGACAATGACCGGAATAAAGCCAGCGCATGGCTCGATATAAGTTAATAATTTCCTGTTTGGCCTTGGACTTAGGCGAGGAAAAAACTTCAGTTAAATTCTGTGGCTGTAAATTATTGCCTTCGATCCGGGCAGAAAAAAGCGAACTTTTTAATAAAGATTGACGCTGCCAATTGACCGCAAAGATTGACAAATTGGGTAATAGTTTTGTTGTTTCAGATAAAACTGATAAACGCTGCTCTGATTTTTGTAAACTGGGGGTGGAATGAAAATAATAATTAAGCTTCATGCTTAATAATATTATTTTTTGCAAGATGTTGCAAGATGTTGCAAGATACTTAAATGACTTCTGCCAGGGTTTCCGGAAGTTTACTTGGTAAAATAAAAAGAGTTTATAATTAATCAGTGGCAAAATTAGGCAAGATAATCATAGGTTTAATTTTAGGAACATCAATCGGGTTAAATCTGTGGCAGTGGCAGGAAAATAAAAATAATCCAAACGGCTATAAAGTAGAAGGGGTGATTGACGGCGATACGCTGGTGCTGGAAGGCAACGCGAAAATCCGACTCCGGGGCGTGGATGCGCCGGAGCTGAAGTTTTGCGGAGGCGAAGAAGCAAAAAAAGAACTGGAAAAATTAGTTAACGGGAAAACAGTGGAAATTAGAGAAAAAATCATGGATTTAAAAGCCAGGCCAATGGCTTTGGTATACTCGGATAATATTTTAGTCAACAAAAAAATGATTGAGTCAGGCTGGGCTAAATATCACAGCGATGTAATTTCCAAAAGGCAAGAATTAAAAACAAGCGGCGAAACAGCCAGAGAAAATAAACTTGGTATCTGGAGCGAAATGTGCCGGCAAACGGAAAACAAGGCAGAACCAAAATGCAAGATTAAAGGCAATATCGACGATAATGCCCGAAGCCGGAAAATTTATTACTATCCGGGCTGCGCCCAATACGAATTTACAATCATTGAGAAAAATATGGGCGAAGAATGGTTTTACTCAAAAGAAAAAGCAGAAGCCGCGGGCTACCAAAAATCGAAAAACTGTAAAGAGTGAATATTGACTTTACCTCTATCACACACCAGGAGTGTGATTTTACTTCAGCTCGAAAACAACGGTAGCGGTTTGGGAAACGAGTTCGGTACCAGGCTCGACCAGGGCAGAACTTTCGGCAGAATTCATTTTGGCGGCACCGGCGCGGAATAAAGGCGTAGGGTTGTAACTATAACCTTCGGAAACCGTAATCATCTTGCCCAACTTGCGGCCGCCGGCGGCGGCGGCTTTGGCAGCCTTTTGTTTAGCGTCGGCAATGGCTTCGGCTAATAAATCGGTTTGAATTTTAGCAGTGTCATCCAAAGAAAAACTGGGGCCGGAAACATCAGTGGCGCCGCTATTTTGCAATAAATTAGTTAAACCAGAAGCCTGGTCAACATTTCTTAAAGTAATCGTAATTGAATTTGAAGCTTGCCAACCGGTTGATTCGCCTCGGGGACGGGGCGGATAAATCATAATTTCGATTTCATTGCTAATTTCGTTGACCGAAACTGATTGAGTTTGAATGTCTTTTGCGTCAATCCCAAAGTCTTTCAAACTTTTAACTAATTGTTCCATTTTAGTATTCACTTCGTTCACGGCGGTTTGCTTATCAGTATTAAAAACTAAGACTGAAGCGGAAAAATGGGCAATTTGCGGGGCTTTATCGGCCTTGGCCTCACCGGTAACGGTAATGGTTGCCTGCGGGGCAAAGGTTATGGGAAGAAATTTTATAATTAGACCAAGAGCGAGAGAAAGAATTAGGGCAGAAAAAATTTTGGTCATAAATTAGTATAGCAAAAAAAACTGCCGATGTAAGAATATTCTTTAAGAAAAACTTCCGGGGAATAAAAAGCCGAGGCAGAACCGCCATCCAAATTAATAGCGGCAACAAAAGGCAAATTAATTTGACGGCCAATAGCAGAAACAACACCTGGGGCGTCGGCTAATAAAGGACTGTTAATTACCAGAAAAACTAACTGATTATTGGCGGTAAGCGCTGCCACAACCCGACGGCGGGACTCGTCGTTATTTATTTTTAAAGGTAAGATTTTTTGATCCAGGATTAACAGTGGGCCTGACTGAAGGCCAAAATTAACAGAGACTGAAGGAGGTGAGGCAGAAATTTCCACCTTAGAGGTGGAAAATGATAAAAAGCCGTTAAATAAAGCGCTTTTGATCACCGGGGATAATTCCCGACCGTCGCTCACCAGCCAGCCTAAGGGCCGATCAAATTCGTCGTAAAAATTACCGTTAACCAAAATTTGACAGGAATATTGATTAATCAATTCCTGGGAAGAAAGTTTTTGGGAATGATTGGAGAAAAGTTTTAAACTGGATAAATCGTCGATGGTAGCGTAAACATAGGAGTAGGCTTGCTGATTGACGGTAATGGTTATTAGCTGGGGAGAAGGCGCAGGAGAAGGACTAGATAATTGGATATTTTTTTGAGGAGTACAGCCGGTTAAAAAAAGCAGGAAAATAAGTAGGATTAATTTTTTCATAAAGAATTCATGGTACTGACGCGCAAGGGTAAGGCGCCGGGAAAATCTTTTAAGTATATTTTAACAAAGCGTTTCATCGGGTGAATCGGTTTTAATTTTCCCCAAGTGATTTGGTAAATTTCTAAATGGCGTTGCCAAGCGGCAATTTTTTCGGCTTTAGTTTTCGGGGTTTGAACAGGATTAAAGATCCAGGGGTTATGAAACGTTCCCCGGCCGATCATGACGCCGTCGATAGCGGTTTCTTTAAGTCTTTGCGCGGCAATCTCCCGGGAAAAAATATCGCCGTTAGCGATAATCAAAGTTTTGGGATTTAATTTATTTTTTAAAGCCACAATTTTGGTAATTTCGGGCCAGTGAGTGGGACCGACTGACATTTCCTTGGCAGTGCGGCAGTGAACGGAAATGGCGGCCAAATCAAACTGAAGCAAAAATTTAAACCAAGGTTCGGTGGTGATGGTTTTATAACCAATACGGGTTTTAACTGAGACCGGCAAACGGCCCTTGGAGCCTTTAAGGGTAGCCTCAATAATCTGACCGGCCAAAGCAGGATTGTCGATTAAAGCCGCGCCACTGCCTTTTTTCACTACGGCTTTTACCGGACAGGCAAAGTTAAGATCAATTCCCTGAAAACCAGCGTCAACAATAAAGTCGGCCGCAACTTCAAACATTTCCGGGTCCAAGCCCCAAAGCTGGGCAATTAAGGGCTGTTCCTTGGAGGTGTAACTTAAAAGTTGGGTGGTGGTTTTAATGTCAGGGGAAAAAATTTGCTGGACATTGATAAATTCGGTAAACATTAAATCGGGTTTACCAATTTCTGCGAGCAATTGCCGGAAGGCCGAATCAGTAGCACCAAACATCGGGGCGAGGCAAAAAATAGGTTTAGATAAACTCTGCCAAATATTGGGCATGAGATGATTATACTAACAACTCAGCAACTCTACCGCCAACTTCAACTAATCCAGCTCCCGCAAAATTTGCGTAGATAACAGAACCTTGTCCATGAATCACAGTGATTTTAGACCTTAGTTTGGCTGACAATTTCATCGCTCCAGATCCATTGGCTTCATCTTCAGGGATACCCCAATCCGGCGCAAAAGTTCTAGCTCGAATTATTCCTTTATTTTTATCCTGCCAAGCCCACACAAAAGTATGTTTTTTTAATAAAGCTTTTTTCGTTGGGAAAGTCTCAACTGCTACAATATCCTTAAGTTGCTCAAATTGCCAAGGCGGCATTGACGATAATCCAGCCTGAATCCAGGTAAAACCATTTACTTCCCATGTTTTAATTCGTCCACCGGCACAATCTATAAAATTAATTTTTTGATTATGAAATTGCTTTAAAAACCAGGCTGCACCAACCATTGCATGGCCAACAAATGAAATTTCCCGCTGAGGGTTAAAGATGCTAACGCTAGCAGGATTAAGTTTATTAATAAAAACAGATTCGCTAAATCCAAGTTTTGTAGCAATGGTTTGCCTCTTGTGCTTATTTATATTATTCTCCACATCAATAATTATCCCAACATGATTTCCAAATTTATTATTTTCGTTAACAAATACACGAAGCTTATGGATAATCTCAAGCATTGCCTGATTTTAGCAGTTTTTACAGTATAATAAGAATTAATGCAGATAATTAATCGGTCCGTATCAATTCAAGTAATTAAAAAAGCGGCAGAAGCAAGATTCGGCCAATTAGTAAAAGCAGTGGTAGATGCGGAAAAAGAAATTATGGTAATTGATGCAGAAATGCACGCGGATGAGGAAATAATGCTTTTGGAAAATGGTTCAAAACAAGAAAATTTGTGGGGAATTAATCTTTATCCGGAAAAATTCGGGCAGGATGATTTTGTCGAATTTGACTCAATGATTAATTTGCGACCAAGGCAAAATAATTTAAGCCGTGGGGTAGAAGACGAAAAAATCAGAGAAAAAATCAAGCAAATAGTAAATAAATTAGTGACCACATGAAATATCTACATCAGGAATTGGCTAGTGGACGATGGCAAAAATTAAGCCTCATGGAGCAGATGGCCAATATTGGAAGCGAGATCGGCAGAGCGATCAACTGGAAACAGAAAGACTTTAAAACGGCAACCGGGGCTTATTATCGGGCGCTGGAATTATTTGAATTGACTTTAGCCGACCCGAAAAACCGAAAAAGACTGAAAGAAGTTAGCCGCAGTAAAGAAATGTTCGGCGATTGGTTTTTGGATATTAATCAGTACCGTTCAACGGCCGAAGAGTGGCAAAAATATTTTTTACAATTTAATTACGCCGTGAGGATAAATAGATAATATGGTGAAGGACAAGTTTTCAGCGGTGTGGGTGTCGCATTCTTCGATCGGCGACTGGCGCCAATGCCCGCGGGCGTACTGGTTGAAAAACGTTTACAAAAATCCCAAAACGGGCAGGAAAATGACGTTGATGAGCCCGCCCTTAGCTTTAGGGCAAGCGGTTCATGAAGTAATTGAAAGCTTATCTGTCATCGCCACCGATAAAAGATTTAGCGAACCGTTACTGAACCGGCTGGAAACCGTCTGGCAGAAAATTAGCGGCAAAAAGGGCGGATTTGCAGACAAAGACGAAGAGTTTAAGTATAAAGAACGGGGCAAGGAAATGCTGAGGCGGGTGGAACAAAATCCCGGGCCGCTAAAAAATCTGGCAGTAAAAATCCAGATGGAACTGCCCTATTACTGGCTGTCGGAAAAAGATAATATTATTTTGTGCGGGAAAATCGACTGGATGGAATATCTGGCAAACGAGGAGGCAGTCCACATCATTGATTTTAAAACCGGCAAGCAGGACGAAAATGAAAACTCGCTGCAGCTGCCGATTTATTACCTTTTGGCCAGCAATACCCAAGCCAGACAGGTGAAAAAATTAAGCTATTGGTATATTGACCGATGCAGCGAGCCGGCAGAACAAAAATTAACAAATCTAAAAACCAGCGAAGAAAACATTTTAAAACTGGCCAAAGAAATGAAGCTAGCGCGGCAACTTAACCGCTTTAAATGCCCGAACAACGGCTGCAATGTTTGTAAGCCTATGGAAAAAATTATTACCGGGCAGGCGGAAATGGTGAGCGTGGATGAAATGAACCGGGAAGTGTATATTTTGCCAACAAAAACCGACGAGCGAAAAAGCGAGATTTTATAGAAAATCCTTATGTGGCTTGAGTATGCCACACCGGGTGTGGAATTTATTTAATCAGTTTGGAATAAGGGTAACACTGTTTTTGTTTTAGTAAAAAACATGGTTTTATTAATCGTGATAACTTGCACAATCCGATTATCTTCTGTCCCATAAAAACTATATTTCCCGTCAAATTGTTTAAGTTTTTTCCTAGTCATTACAATTCCGGAACCATCATCGGCGGCGGAATTCATTAACTCCCTTTCGGCTTTTTTCCCAGTTCTTTGCGGATGGTTTGAATTAACGTTTTTCAAAATTGCTTTCAATTCAGCTGCTGAATAGGTAACATTATCACCTACTTCCAAGTAAAATAAATCTGTTGATAAATCATAATCCAATACAATAGAAACATTAACCCCTTCCGGATGTTCTTTTTCGGAACTATTATTTTGTAATTCACGAACCAAGTCTTCAAAAGCGCAAGTTTTGATAAGCGGGAGGCATGCCTCATTAGTGACGATAAAAGTTGTCGGCGCTATCAAACTTTCTAATTGGCCTGCGTCTAATTTATCATTTAGATATTGTTCATAAAGTGCTATTTCAGGCGATTGTATGGCTATTCTTTCTGCTAAATTCATGTACGATTAAATTTACCGTTTAGGCGATTGTTTCTTGCGGCGGGATTTGCCACCCATGCCAATCATGCGGCGCTGACGCTTGCGCGGGTCGCGGGTTAATAAACCTTTTTTCTTTAAGACCACGCGGAATTTTTCCGTATTTAATTTCACTAAGGCGCGGGCTAAACCTAAAACAACGGCGCCTAATTGGCCGTTTTTACCGGAACCTAAAACTTTGATGGTGGCGTGGTATTTACCCTCGACCCCGGCAGTAATAAACGGCTCCAAGTAAATGCTTTTGAAAACAGCGCCGGGAAAATATTTTTCAATCGGCTGATCGTTAACTAAAGTTTCACCGGAAGTTTTAAACAAACGGATGCGGGCAATGGCCTGTTTGCGGCGGCCGATGGCCGGAATGTAATTGACGCTTTTAGGATATTTTTTATTCATTTTTTATTGGTATCAGCCTTTGGCTGAAGTTTATCTTGATAAATATGCTGGTCATCTTTAAAAACTTTGAGGCGGTTAAGGCGACCTTGACGCAATTTATTTTTGGGCAACATGTTGGTTAGGGCCCGGATAATAATGCGGCGGGAGTCTTTGGCCATTTGATCGGCATAAGGCACGGTTTTGAAACCACCGGGGTAATTGCTATGACTGTAATATTTTTTATTTAAGGCTTTGCGGCCGGTAACCTCGATTTGGTCGGAATTAATCACGACCACATAATCGCCGCAATCCAACTGAGGGGTGTAATAAACTTTATTTTTGCCCTGCAATAAAGTGGCAATTTTAGTGGCAATACGGCCTAAAACCTGGGCTTTGGCATCAACTAAGTGCCAGTCGCGTTTGATGGTTTTGGCGGTAGTAACAAAGGTGGTCATTTTTTCACTTCTTTCTTGTCGACAAATTCGACGCGGGTAATCATGGCGTTATCGCCTAAACGACGGCCAAGGCGGACTAAGCGGGTAAAACCGCTGGCCCGGGCTTTAGAACGGTCAGCTAACTCGGTAAATAATTTATGCACGGTTTCTTTATCCGTCAAAAAGGCAAATGCCTGGCGACGGGCAGCTAAGGTGCCTTTTTTGGCCAGAGTCATCATTTTATCCAGCTGGCCTTTGATTGATTTGGCTTTAGCTTCGGTCGTTTTAATCGTTTCGTAACGAATTAACGAATTTAACAAGCCTTTGAATAAAGCCTGGCGCTGATGGGTGCTTCTGGACAGTTTCCTGCCTTTAACTTGATGGCGCATAAGTTATTTTAACTCAATGCCTTTCTCTTTTAATTTGGCAACGACAATATCCACTGATTTACCGCCCAAGTTTTTAACCTGGGAAACTTCTTTAAAAGTGGCTTCGGCTAAATCTTTAACCGTGGTAAAACCGCCTTTGCGCAGAGAGTTGGCAATCCGAGTCGGCAAATCTAATTCTTCAACCGATAAGCGGAAAGCCTCATTTCCTTCGACCACAATCGGTTCGCTAGCTTCCTCTTTTTCAAAAGTCGGCGAAACAATTTGAATAAAGGAATCAATTAAAATTTGGGCGGACTGTTCCAGGGCAACAGAGGGTTTTAAACCGCCGTTGGTGAAAATTTCCAAAATTAATTTATCCAAGTCAGCGCGGCGGCCAACCCGGGCGGTTTCAACGCGGAAATTAACGCGCAAAACCGGGGAAAAAGAGGCGTCTAAAATAATTTCGCCTAATTTTTTCGGCTGGCGGTCTTTGGAAGGCAAATAGCCGTAACCGGAACTAATTTCCAACTTGACGTCCAATTTGGATTTTTTATCCGCTAAATTGGCTAAAATCAAATCTTTGTTAACAATCGTGACGTTAGCCGGAACTTTAATGTCCCCTGCCTTGACTTTACCGGGACCGGTGGCGGTTAAGCTGACTTCGATTGGTTTTTCACCGGTGTAGCTTAAGCGAACTTGTTTTAGGTTTAATAATAATTCGACAACGTCTTCTTTAACGCCCTGAAGGGTAGTAAATTGATGAGTCACGCCGCTAATCGTGGCACTGGTAATCGCGGCTCCGGGCAAGCTGGATAAAAGCACCCGGCGCAGGGCATTGCCGACGGTGGTGCCGTAACCTGGCTCCAACGGGGATAATTCGAATTGGCCGTAATCTTTTGTTTCGGCAATGGCAGTGGTTTTAAAATTTATTTTCATAAATCTCCTTTATCTTGAGTAATACTCAACTATTAATTGTTCTTGAATGTTGGTGTCGATCTCGCTTCTTTCCGGCAAGCGGAGAAATTTGGCGGCTAAAGCCTGGCGCTTGAGCCATTTGGGGATATTAATTTCTTTATTGGCGAGTAATTTGGCCACATCCGGCATTTGGGCGGTTTTAGGGCTTAAGCTAACCACCTGCTCCAACTTAACAATACAAGAGGGAACATTGACCCGGCGGCCATCAATTAAGACATGGTTGTGGTTAACCAGCTGGCGGGCGGCAGGACGAGAGGCGGCAAAACCGGCGCGGTAGATTAAATTATCCAGTCGGGATTCCAGAATTTGCAGGAGTTTTTCGCCGGTAGCGGTTTGGGTTTTGCGGGCAGTGGCGTAGTAATGAGTAAACTGGCGTTCACCAACATCGTAAATCGCCCTTAATTTTTGTTTTTCTTTGAGCTGCAAGCCGTAATCAGAGGGGCGGCGCTGCATTTTTTTACCGTGAGCGCCGGCATGATAAGGTTTTTTGGCTAAAATTTTGTCGTATTTTGGCAAACCGAAAATGTTTTCGGCAAAGTTGCGGACTAATTTAGCGCGGGAGCGAGTGTAGCGAGCCATAGTTTAACCGTGTTTCCTTTTCTTGGGACGGCAGCCGTTGTGAGGCATCGGCGTGACGTCGGCAATTTGAGTAATTTTTAAACCACTGGCGCGCAAAACGCCTAAAACCGCATCGCGGCCCGGGCCAGGGCCTTTGATGAAAACTTCAGCGGTAGTGAGGCCGTAAGTTTTGGCTTTTTTAATGACGCTGTCTATAGCGGTCGTAGCGGCAAAAGGAGTGGATTTTCTAGAACCTTTGAAACCGGAAGAACCGGTCGAACCCCAGGCAACGACGTTGCCGTTGGTATCGGTCACACTAACTAAAGTGTTGTTAAAAGTCGCGGTGATATAGATAAAACCGGAGCGGAGATTGATGGCAACAGGGGCTTTAGGCATAGTTATTTTTTGGCCTCTTTTTCTTTCTGAGCGGCTTCAACTTTGGTAGCATCTTCTTTCTTGAGGGCGCCGACTGTCATTCTCCGGCCGCGCTTGGTGCGGGCATTGTGGCGGGTGCGCTGGCCGCGGGCCGGCAGTTTAGCCGAATGGCGCAGGCCCCGGTAAGTGCCGATTTGTTTTAAACGCTTGATATTTTCCATGACGATTTTTCTAAGGGAACCTTCAGTCGGCAGAGTGTCGACGGCTTTTTGGAGGCGGACGACTTCGTCCTGATTTAAGTCTTTGAGGCGTTTATTACCGTCCACGTTGGCTAATTTTAAGAGAAAATGAACGTTTTTCCGGCCAATGCCGTAAAGATAAGTCAACGCTATTTCAGTGCGTTTGTTAAGGGGCAAGTCGATTCCGGAAATTCTGATCATAATTTAGCCTTGGCGCTGTTTATGGCGGGGGTTGGAGCAAATGACATAAACCCGGCCTTTGCGGCGAACAATTTTACATTTTAAACAACGCTTTTTGACTGATGCTTGTACTTTCATAAAAAAATCAAGGAGAAAGCCATAAGGCAGAACTTCTCCTTGTTAAGAGAATAATTATACACCTATTTATCCCGGTAGACAATACGGCCCTTGGCGGGGTCGTAAGGCGTCTGTTCCACTTTAACGTGGTCGCCGGGAAGAACCCGAATCCGGTAAAGGCGCATTTTTCCCGCCAAATGACAGAAAATGACTTTATCGGAATCAGTAAGTTTAACTTTAAAGGTAGCGTTGGGAAGAGCTTCAATGACCTCGCCCTCAGCTGTTATTTTGTCAATAGAATCCATTAGATAGGTTTGATTATAGCAGATGTTTTAATATGGGAAAGGGGGAAATTAATGGGTGAGGCCGTCAGTGACGCCGTGCTTGACAAGATTACCGGCGGCATCGGTATATGTGTCGCCGAAAGTAAGAAGTTGTGTCGAACCAGAACCATCCACTGGCACCTTGACTAATGCCTCACTCAGAGTAGCCTCTATACTGAGGATTTTACCATTGGCCTTTAAAACCAGAGTGTGGTTTTCAACTGTTTCTCTTAGTGCCATATTTAACCCAGATAATAGGCTTTCTCTCTGGAGATGTCAATAGGGAAAATTATAGGCCTTGCAGGGATAATCCCTGAAGGTAAATGTCGAGCTGGGAGTGGAGATCACTAACAGAACCGTTGTTGGTAACCAAGTAATCGGCGAGGGCGATGGGGCCGGCTTTGTGGAGGTTTTCGATTTCCGCCTGGTCGCGGGCTTCAGTTTCAGCACCGGTTAAGGGGCGAATCGAGCGTTTGGAGAGGCGCTGAAGGCGCAATTCCGGTTGGGTGTAAACCGCCAAGAGTTTTAACTGGGGAAACTTTGGTTTGAGGTACAAATATTCTTCCCAGGAGTAAAGACCGTCTAAGATTACCACTCCGGAGTGGTAACGTAAGGCCTTCTTAAGGCGGGGTTCGATTTTTATAGCATAGGCGGCCATGCCGAGGTCGCGACGCAAGTTTTCCCGGTAAAGGCGCTCGTTTTCTTCCTGCAGGGTCTCACCTTGCAGGCGGAGACCCTCGTCGGTGACGTCGCCAAACCTAAGGACAGGATAGCCTTTGGATTTTAAATAATCAGAGACAACGGACTTGCCGGAACCGGCCATGCCAACGACGGCAATAATTACAGGCTTAACAACCGGCATATATCCTGGTGAATTTTCTCAATGCTTTGTTCGCCGTTAACTTTTTTCAATAACCCTTTTTGCTCGTAAAACTTTAACACGTCGGCTTCCTGCTCCTGGTAAAGCTTTAACCGGCCGCTAATGTTTGCCTCGGTGTCATTTAAGGAACCGTCAGGATTGACCCGGCTGCGCTTTAACAAGCGTTTAACAGATTCGGCTTCGCTGACCTCGAGGAAAAACACATGATCAACCTGGTGGCCGTATTTTTCGAGTTTATCGTCTAAAAACAGAGCCTGGGAGTGATTGCGGGGAAAACCGTCGATGACAAAACCGTTGGCGGCATCGGGTTCCTTGAGGCGGACTTTCCAGAGCACAAACATTTCCGAGTCAGCCACATAATGGCCTAATTTTAAGGCTTCGCGGCAGATATCGCCCATAATCCCCTTGTCTTTACCGGCATAATAACGGACTAAATCGCCGGAGACTAAGTGGGGCAATTTCAATTTTTCGGCTAATAATTTGGCTTGAGTGCTTTTGCCGGACCCCTCGGGGCCGTAGAAGATTATAAACATACTTGCCCCCTTTGGGGGTTACTCCTTGAGGAAACCCTCGTAATTATGCATAATTAATTGCGATTCCAGACTTTTGCTGATTTCCAAAACTACCGAAACCACGATTAATATTCCGGTGCCGCCGATAGTCATAGTGGAAATGCCGGTGCCGTAACTGGCCAAAGAAGGCAAAATCGCCACTAACCCCAAAAAGACCGCGCCAACCAGGGTAATCCGGTTCAAGACAAAAGAAAGATAGTCAGCAGTGGAGCGGCCGGGACGGATGCCGGGAATAAAGCCGCCGTATTTTTTGATTTCGTCGCTGATTTTATCGGGGTTAAAGGTGACGGCAGTGTAAAAATAAGTGAAACCGATGACCAATAAGAAATAAATCAGATGGTAAGGCCAGCGGTTGGGGTCAAAAATGTTGACCAACTGACGGGCAAAAGTTACCAGTTGGGGCAATTTGGATTGCAATAAATAATTACCAACAACCGAAGGCATAACCACTAAAGAAACCGCAAAAATAATCGGGATAACGCCAGCCTGGTTGACGCGCAAGGGCAAGTGGGTGGTTTGGCTACCGCTAGTATTGCTTCTGATACGGCGGGCATAACGGACGGGAATCTGCCGGGTGGCTTCGTTAACAAAAACAATCCCGGCAATCACGACCAGGCCTAAAATGCCGAAAAAGAGCATATTGGTCAGGCTTAAAGTTTGGCTGATAGAGCCGGTTTGGAGCAAAGTCACGGGCAAGCGGCCGACGATGCCGGCAAAAATTAAGACCGAGATGCCGTTACCGATGCCGTACTCGGTTAATAATTCACCCAGCCACATTAAAATAACCGAGCCGGCAATCATGGTAATAACGACGTTAACGACATCCAAGGGAGAGTTAAAAGTTAAAATCTGCTGGTTTTTTAAAAGCAAAACCATGCCGATTGCCTGAAGGGCAGATAAAGGAATGGATAAGAGGCGGGTGTACTGATTGATTTGTTCCCGGCCATACTCGCCTTCTTTACTTAAGGCTTCGAGCTTGGGGAAAATAATCGTGGCCAGCTGCAGCACAATCGAGGCATTGATGTAAGGGCCAAGGCCCAGGGCCAGGATGGAAAAATTAGCCAAGGTGCCGCCGGAGAACATGTCCAGCATCCCGAGAATTTGGTTACCGCTGAATAACTGGCGCATGGCGTTTAAGTCGACGCCCGGCACCGGAATGTAAGCCAAAAAGCGAAAAACAACAAAAATTAATAAAGTAAAAAGCAGTTTCTGCCTGAGATCTTTAATCTTAAAGGCGTTAATTAAAGGCGTTAAAAAGTTGGGCATTTAGGTTAATTTTTTGGCGACTGATTTAGACATAGGCAGGTCAACTTTTAATTTGGCTTCCAGCTTGCCTTCGCCTAAGAGTTTAACGCCGTAAAGCTTAGCCTCTTTGGGCAAACGTCCAAATTTAATTAAATTGTCCACGGAAACTACCTCTTTAACCGGCCAGCCGGCTAAATCTTTGAGATTTAAAATAAGCGGCTTATCCTGGCGGGATTTAAACCTTAATTTGCCGCGCAACATGGGCATGCGGCGGATTAAACTTTTGCGCATCGGCGTACCTTCAAAATACAATGGCCGCTTGCTTCTTGAATTTTGGCCTTTTTGGCCGCGGCTGGAGGTGTGACCGCCTTTGCCGGAACCATAACCCCGACCAAGTCTTTTTTTAGGCATGAGTTTCCTTTCTAGCCGTCAGCATTTTAAGAGCTTTGATGGTGCAGTAAACATTGCTGGCCTTATTGCGGCTGCCAAGGACTTTGCTGGAAATATCTTTAATTCCGGCCGCTTCCATGACTGCCCGAACAGCGCCGCCGGCAATCACGCCGCTGCCGGCCGGAGCGGGTTTTAACAAAACCACGGCCGCGCCGAATTTAACCTTGATATCATGAGGAATAGTGGTTTTATTCATAACGACGGTAAACATATTTTTCTTGGCTAAACGGACGCCTTTATGAATGGAAGATAAAACATCCGGGGCTTTGCCTAAACCAACGCCGACCCGGCCTTTTTTGTCACCCACAACCATTAAAACGGAAAAGCCAAATTGGTTGCCGCCTTTGGTTTTTTTGGAAACCCGGTTAACCTGAATTACTTTTTCGGAAAATTCTTTATCTCCCGATTGCTGATGATTGAATCTGGGCATATTAAAACTTTAATCCTCCCTGGCGGGCGGCTTCGGCTAAAGCCTTAACCCGGCCATGATACTGATAGCGGCCGCGGTCAAAAACCACCGCGCTAATTTTCTTAGTTAGGGCCAAAGCGGCTAAATCTTTACCGACAGCGGCGGCATCGGTGCCGGAAGCGGCGGCTAGGGTTTTACCCACCTGGTCATTGATAATTTGAGCATAAATGTGCTTTAAAGACCGGAAAACAGTCAGGCGCGGCCGGGAATCAGTGCCCCGGGTATGGCGGTGAACCATGAGGGCGCGTTTTTGATAAGGATGAGAATATCTTTTGATCATATTTTAAGCGGCGGCGGCCTTGGCGGCTTTACCGGGTTTTAATTTAATTACTTCGCCTTTATAGCGGATGCCTTTGCCTTTGTAGGGATCGGGCTGGCGTAGATCGCGGATATTGGCGGCAACTTGACCGACCAGGTATTTATCGGCGCCGGTAATGACAATATATTTATTTTCCTGCAGCTCTAATTTAATTCCCGGGGGAGGATTAAACAAGATGGTGTGTGAGTAACCCAGAGAAAATTCAAGGCCTTCGCCTTTGGGCACCGCCCGATAACCAGTACCCTGAATTTCCAGGGTTTTGGCGTAGCCGGTAGTCACGCCGGTGACCATGTTGGCAATTAAGCTTCTGACGAGACCGTGCAGAGCTTTTACCGGCCGGGAGTCATTATCAGGGCTAACCTGAACTTTGCCTTCGACAATTTTAACGGTGACGCCAGCCGGAAGAGACTGCTTTAATTCCAAGGAGCCGGATTTAACTACCACCTGATCTGGCGTCAAATCAACCGTAACATTGGCAGGAATAATAATGGGTTGTTTACCGATTCTGGACATAATTTAATTGATGCGGAATAAAACCTCTCCGCTGATTTTTAATTTTTTGGCTTCTCGGGCAGTCAGCAAACCTTTAGAGGTGGAAATAATGGTTAGACCGCGGCCGCGCAAATAACGGTTAAGCTTATCCACCCCTGAATAAACCCGGGCGCCGGGCTTGGAAAGGCGCTTAAAAGCCGTAATCGCCGGCACAAAACCGGAATATTTCAGAACAATCTCCAAATTTTTATGAGGTTTAACAGCGATGATTTTAAATGAGGCAACTAATTTTTCCGCGAGCAAAATTTTAAGAATAGCGGCCTTAATCTGAGAATAAGGCAAAACCACCTTAGTTTTTTTAACCATTTGGGCATTTTTAAGCTGGACCAATAAATCGGCAATCGGATCAGTAGTCATAAAAGTTACCAACTCGCTTTCGTCACTCCGGGCAATTCACCCTGATGAGCTAATTTTCTAAAACATAAACGGCATAAACCAAAATGGCGGATATAAGCCCGGGGGCGGCCGCACAGCTTACAGCGATTACGAAACCGGGTGACAAATTTCGGCTTTTTGGCTTGTTTGGCAAAAAATTTAACTTTGGCCATATTATTTTGTGAAAGGCATACCTAATAATTCCAGGAGCCTGAGGGCTTGCTGGTTAGTTTTGGCGGTAGTGACAATGGTAAACTGCAAACCGCGAACCGAGTCGATTTTATCATAGTCGACTTCGGGAAAGATAATCTGTTCGGGAAAACCTAAGGAATAATTGCCGCGGCCGTCAAAACCGGTCCGGCTGACTCCCTGAAAATCACGCACCTGGGGCAAAACAATGGCAATTAATTTATCCAGGAAAACGTACATTCTTTCCCCTCTTAGGGTCGCTTTAACACCGATAATATCGTTTTCGCGGATTTTAAAAGCGGCTTCGGCTTTTCTGGCCCTTGTCAGAATCGCTTTTTGGCCGGCAATCAAGCTAAAGTATTCCTGAATTTTCTTGGCCACGCCTTTATCGCCGGCGCCTTCTTTGATGCCGATATTTAAGACAATTTTAGTAATTTTGGGCACGGCTAAAATATTGGTAAAACCCAATTCTTTCATTAAGGCCGGCAAAACTTGATTTAAATATTTTTCTTTTAAGCGGTTCATAAGGGTTTCCGGCATTTTTTACAAATTCTAACTTTCTTAGGGCCAACACCGGAAAAACCGATGCGGGTGATTAAGTGGCACTGGGGACAAATTAAAGCCACTTTGGCGACATTTAACGGCTTGGTTAAATCAATAATCCCGCCGGGCTTATCCTGGCCCTGTTTTTTAACGTGTTTTTTATACATATTAACGCCGGTAACCACCACGCTATTGTCCCGGGGAAACACGGCTTCAACTTTGCCTAATTTACCCCGGTCTTTACCGAGCATGACTTTGACCTGATCGCCTTTTTTAAGTTTCATATTATAAAACCTCCGGGGCCAATGAAGCAATTTTATTATAGCCAAGATTTTTCACTTCCCGGGCAATCGGGCCAAAAATACGGGTGGCCTTGGGTTCTTTATTCTCCACATTTTCCAGGAGGACAGCGGCGTTATCGTCAAAACGGATATAGGAGCCGTCACTTCGGCGGGTTTCTTTGCGGGCGCGGACGACAACGGCTTTAACGATTTCACCGACGTTAACCGCGGCGTGCGGCTGGGCCTGAATAATTGAGCACGTGACCAAATCGCCAATGTAGCCAAAACGCCGCTTAGACCCGCCATGCACCAAAATTACCCGGATTTTTTTAGCTCCGGAATTATCAGCGACTTTTAAAATTGATCTTATCTGAATCATATTTTTTTAATTAACTGCCAGCGTTTTCTTTTGCTGATAGGTTTGCATTCCTGAATAATAACTTTGTCGCCGGGAACCACTTTAATTAAGCAGTGAGTTAAGTATTTTTTGCGGCGGGTAATGGTTTTTTTATACACCGGATGGGCCCAGCGCCGGACAATTTCCACGGTCGCGGCCTGAGGGGTTGAGCTAGTAATAACTTTACCGGTAAGTTGTTTCATAAGTTATTTTTTTCCGCCAGAGGCGGATTTCAGGCGGGCAATTTCGGCCCGCTTTTTCTTTAATAAGCTGGTATTTTTTAATTGGTTAGTGGTTAAATCTAGCTTGAGCTTGGTTAGCTCGGCTTGAAGTTTAATTAAATCTTGGTTCATATTTGGCGTTCGATAAATTTAGTGGTAAAGGGCAGTTTGCGGGTGGCTAAAGTAAAGGCTGACCGGGCGATTTCTGGGGTGACGCCGGCGAGTTCAAAGAGCATCCGGCCGGGTTTGACCACGCAGACATAACCTTCAATTTCGCCTTTGCCGCCGCCCATGCGAACGCCCGCGCCTTTTTTAGTGTAGGGTTTGTCCGGGAAAACCCGGATCCAGAGCTTGCCGACGCGTTTGGTTTTATGAGAAATGGTTTTACGGGCGGCTTCAATCTGGCGGGCAGTCAGCCAGCCGCAAGTTAAGGATTTTAAGCCAAATTCGCCAAAAGACAAGCGGCAGCCGGCAGTGGCCATGCCTTTCATGGAACCGTGAAATTGTTTGCGGTATTTTTGGCGCTTAGGCTGCAGCATTATTTAATCTCCTCTTCTCCTGTGTAGACCCAGACTTTAATACCGACGTAACCGTATTTGGTAAAAGCCGGCTGTTCGAAGTAGTCAATTTTAGCCCGAATGGTGCTTAAAGGCACGCTGCCATGAGTGTATTTTTCCGTGCGGGCAATTTCCGCGCCGCCGACCCGGCCGGAAACGCAAATTTTAACTCCTTTGGCGCCGGCGCTGGTGGCTTTTTCCAAAGCCTGAGCAATCGCCCGGCGGTGAGGATAGCGCCGCAACATTTGGTCAGCCAACCTTAAACCAATTAAGCGGGCGGATAAATCCGGGTTTTTAACTTCAACAACATTGAGTTCAAATTTAGGGGCCTGCCTACCGGCAGGCAAACTCTTGCCGTTTTTGGAAATAGGTTTGAGTTTTTGAGCGATAATTTTTTTCAATTCTTCCAAACCGGAACCGCCGCGGCCAATTACCACGCCGGGACGGGCAACGCGCAATGTCAGGTTAACGGTGTTAATCGAACGGTCAATTTGAACATCGGTAATCCCGGCCATGGCCAGATGACCTAAGAGAAAACGGCGCAGCTTAATATCCTCCAGTAAAAAATCCTGGTAGTTTCTTTTTTCGGCATACCAATTAGAGGCCCAGGAGAAAATAGTGCCGATGCGGAAACTTTTAGGATTTACTTTTTGGCCCATGGGACTCCTCTTTATTTTCCAGGATAATTTTAATGTGGCTGGTGCGCTTCATAACTGAGTGGGCGCGGCCGCGGGAAACCGGCTGCCAGCGCTTAGCCGTCGGGCCGGGATTAACTTCGATGGATTGAATTTTGAGGGAATTTTTGGCTAAATTAAAGTTATTAACGGCATTGGCAACGGCTTGAGTTAAGACTTTAAGAACCGGCTGAGCCGCCCGGGAACGCAAGTTTTTTAAAGCAAGCATTGCGGCCTCAATCGGCAAGGGGCGAATTAAATTTGCCACCAGGCGCATTTTCCTGGGGCTGTGGTGCAAGTATTTGCTTTGAGCGTTAATTTGCATAATTTTTAAGTTTTGGTAGCCAAGCGCTTGACCATCTTGCCGTGGCCCCTAAAGGTCCGGGTAGGAGAAAACTCGCCTAAGCGATGGCCAACCATGGCTTCATTGATAAAGACATCGATAAATTTTTTGCCGTTATGGACCTGAAAAGTGTAACCCACAAATTCCGGGGCGATTTGACAGGCGCGGGACCAGGTTTTAATCGGCTCTTTTTTACCCAGCTCTTTTTGCTTGGCAATTTTGGTTAATAATTTTGGGTCCACATAGGGCCCTTTTTTACTGCTTCTCATATTTAGCTAGACCTCGAAATAATATATTGATTAGAATATTTTTTCTTGCGGCGAGTCCGCTTCCCCAAAGTCTTTTTACCCCAAGGACTCATCGGTGAGCTACGGCCAATGCCGCTGCGGCCTTCCCCGCCGCCGTGAGGGTGAGAACTGGGATTCTGGGCAACGCCGCGGACAGTGGGACGAATCCCCATGTGGCGCTTCCGGCCCGCTTTACCTAACTTAATGTTTTTAACATCAGGGTTGCCGACTTCGCCAATTGTAGCATAACAACTCAAGGGAATTTGCCGCACCTGGCCGGAGGGCAATTTAACGACCGCCAGTTTGTCTTTGCTTTGAAGCATGGCGGCAGTACCGGCAGAACGGACCAATTGGCCGCCTTTGCCGGGCTTGAGCTCAAGATTATGGATTAAAGTGCCGACCGGGATATTAGCTAAAGTTAAGGCGTTACCGGGGCGGATTTGGGCGGTAGCGGAAGAAATAACAGTGGTGCCGACAGCTAAGCCTTGCGGGGCCAAAATATAAGCCTTGGCGCCGTTTTGATAGTGCAAGAGAGCAATGTTGGCGGTGCGGTTGGGATCATATTCAATTGAGTCGACGCGGGCCGGAACATCCACCAGGTTGCGCTTGAAATCAATGACACGATAAAGCTGTTTGTGGCCGCCGCCGTGATGGCGGACAGTGATTTTACCGGTATTATTGCGGCCGGCAGTGCGGTTTAATTTCCGAATTAAAGTTTTTTCCGGACCGCGGCGGGTTAAATCAGAAAAAATAACATCCTGACGATGGCGGCGGCCGGGAGTAGTGGGTTTAAAACGTTTGATAGCCATTATTTTTTTGCCTCGGGTAACTTTCCACCAGAGGCGGATCGGTCTTTGACCGAGAAATATCCTATCGTTTGACCGGGTTTTAAAGTGACAACGGCTTTTTTGCGCCAATTACCGACAGAGGCCAAGCGTCTTTTGCCGGAATGGCGGGTTTTGGCCGGCAAAGAGACAATGTTAATTTTAACCACATTGACTTTAAACATAGTTTCCAGGGCCGGTTTAAGGCCGGTCTTGGTGGCTTGACGGGTGACATAAAAACTAAACTTACCGCTGGCGGCCAAGCGCAAGGATTTTTCGGTGATAATGGGAGTTAATAGATCAGTTATGGGCATATTGGGCCTCTAAAGCCTTGACGGCTTCAGGGGTAAAAATAATTTTCCGGCTAGTTAAGATTTGATAAGCGTTGATGCCGACGGCTAACGAGGCAGCTAAATAAGGCAAGTTACGGGTCCCTTGAGAAATTTTAGCTAAGGGTTTATCGGTAATTAACAGGACTTTTTTTGGATTAGGAGTTAATTTTTGAAAAGCCGCGTTAAAAACTTTGGTTTTCGGGTCCAGTTTTTCCAAGCCGGAAACAGCAATAATATTTTCGGCTTTAAATTGTTTGGAAAGGGCCGTTAAAATGCTTAGGCGGACCAGGGGTTTGGAGAGTTTGAGGCGGTAATTTTGTTCGCCGCTGGGGCCGTGAGCTTTGGCGCCGCCGACAAAAATCGGGGCGTTGCGGCTGCCATGGCGGGCGCGGCCGGTGCCTTTTTGCTTCCAAACTTTGGCGTGAGTCACGTTAATTTCGTTGCGGGTTTTAGATTGGGCGGAACCGGAACGCTGATTGGATAAATACACCCGGATCGCCTGGGCTAAAAGCGAACTGTTAATTTTAACGCCGAAAATCGCCTTAGAAACCGCTAAGGGTTCTTTTTTCAGGCCGGTTGGAGTAAATAAATTTAGTTTAAACATAATTTAATTAAGGTGTTGCGGGAACCGGGAACCGTCCCAATGACAGTTAAAATAGATTTTGCTTCGTCAATATTGAAAACCAATAAATTCATAATAGTTTTGGTTTCATGGCCGTAGTGGCCGGCCATGCGATGGCCTTTCCAGACGCGGCCGGGAGTGGTCCGCATACCGATGGAGCCGGGCGAACGCTGGCGGTCAGACTGGCCATGAGTTTTAGGGCCGCCGTGAAAACCATGGCGTTTCATAGCGCCGCTAAAACCGCGGCCAATGGATAAACCGGAGGCCTTAAGGCTATCGCCGGGTTTAAAAATATCGGCGACCTTGATGGTGTCGCCGGTTTTTTGGGTGGGAAGATCAGCTAAAATAATTTCTTTAAGATAAGATTTTTTGAGGGTTTTAGGAAAACTGCATTTAAGGGCATGGTAGCCGTCTTTAGCTTTGGTTTTGACCTGGGCCACGGTTAAAGGCGAAGCCTTCAGCCGGGTGATTGCCAAACGTTTCCCCTTGGAATCAAAGGTTTGGGTAGTGTTAATTTTAACAGCGTAAAAAGTGTCTAACATAGAGGTTACATCCTAATTTCAATACCAACGCCGGCGGGCAATTCCAGGTGCATCAGCGAATCGATGGTTTTATCGGTTGCGTCAATAATATCAACCAGGCGTTTATGGGTCAGCAGTTGAAAATGCTCCCGGGCATTTTTATTCGCGTGCGGGCTGCTGGTGACAACCACTAATTTACGGCTAGTGGGCAAAGGCACCGGGCCGACCACTTTGGAACCGGTAGATAGAGCCGTGTCCAGAATTTTTTGGCAACATTCATCAATGATCCGGTGATCATATGATTTTAATCTGATTCTAATTCTGCCTTTTGGCATAAAATATCTCCCCTTCGACCCTAAAGCCGAAGGGTACTTTTAATTAAATTGGCTAACTTTATTACTTAATAATTTTAGTGATCACACCGGCGCCAACCGTCAAACCGCCTTCGCGGATAGCAAACCGCAAGCCCTCTTCAAGAGCCACCGGCTGGGTTAACTTGGCGGTCATTTTAGCGCTGTCTCCCGGCATCACCATTTCGACACCCTTTTCCAAGGTGACTTCACCGGTCACATCGGTCGTGCGGATGTAAAATTGGGGCTTATACCCGGTAAAGAAAGGAGTATGCCGGCCGCCTTCTTCTTTGGAAAGAATGTAGACTTCGGCGCTAAACTCGGTGTGAGCGGTAACGCTGCCGGCTTTGGCTAAAACCTGACCGCGCTCGACATCATCTTTTTCAATGCCGCGCAAAAGAATGCCGACGTTATCCCCGGCTAAACCTTCATCGAGCTGTTTCCGAAACATCTCGACGCCGGTAACCACGGATTTACGGGCGGCTTTAAGGCCGACGATTTCGATTTCTTCGCCGACTTTAATTTTGCCGCGATCGATACGACCGGTGACAACCGTACCCCGACCTTTAATCGAGAAAACGTCTTCGACAGCCATTAAGAACGGCTTGTCCAAATCACGTTTCGGCTCGGGAATATAGTCATCGATGGCTTTCAATAAGGCCTCGATGGATTTCTCGGCCTCGGCATCACCCTGAAGGGCTTTGAGGGCGCTGCCGCGGATGATCGGGATGTCTTTGCCGGGAAATTCATATTTGGTTAAGAGCTCGCGAATTTCCTCTTCGACCAAATCGATCATTTCTTTGTCGTCGACGCTGTCGCATTTGTTTAAAAACACGACCAAGGCCGGAACGTTGACCTGGCGGGCCAATAAAATGTGCTCGCGGGTCTGCGGCATCGGACCGTCGGTCGCGGCCACCACCAAGATCGCGCCATCCATTTGGGCGGCGCCGGTAATCATGTTCTTGATGTAGTCTTTGTGGCCCGGACAGTCGATGTGGGCATAGTGCCGTTTGGCGGTTTCGTATTCCAAATGAGTAATGGAAATCGTGATCCCGCGGGCTTTTTCTTCGGGGGATTTATCAATATCCTCGAATTTCATGGCCGTGGCCATGTTTTTCTTGGATAAATATTGGGTAATAGCGGCCGATAAAGTGGTCTTGCCGTGATCGACGTGACCGATGGTGCCGATATTAAGATGGGGCTTGGTTCTTTGAAAAGTTGCCATTTTGTCTCCTTTTAATTTAATTATTTTTTACTTGATTCATATTTTACTCTGTTGGCTTAGTTTTAGCAATAATTTGGGCGGTAATATTGGCCGGAACCTCTTGATAATGACTTGGCTCCATGTAAAAGCTCGCCCGGCCTTGAGTCATGGACCTCAAGATAGTAACATACTGAGTCAATTCTGCCAAGGGGACAAGGGCGGTAATGATAGTCATTTTACCGCGCTTACTGGTACCTAAAATCTGGGCGCGCTTGCTGGAAAGATCGCCGATAACTTCGCCCATAAACTCATCCGGGGTGGAAACTTCGGCTTTCATAATCGGCTCTAACAGAACCGGGTCGGCTTGTTTGACAGCTGACTGCAAGGCCATGGAACCGGCAATTTTGAAAGCAATTTCCGAGGAGTCAACGTCGTGGTAAGAGCCGTCGGTAACAATCACTTTCATATCCACCAAGGGGAAACCGGCAACAACGCCGTTTTCCATGGCTTCGCGGGCGCCTTTTTCAATCGGGGAAATAAATTCTCGCGGAATGCGGCCGCCGGTAACTTCGGAGGCAAATTCGTAACCCTCGCCCCTAGCCCGCGGTTCAATTCTTAAGAAACAGTGGCCATATTGGCCGTGACCGCCGGTCTGGCGAATATACTTACCTTCAGCTTTGGCAATTTTCTTGATGGTTTCTTTGTAGGCTACCTGAGGCTGGCCGGTGTTGGCCTCGACATGAAATTCGCGCTTCATCCGGTCAACAATAATATCCAAATGCAGTTCGCCCATGCCGGAAATGATAGTCTGGCCGGTTTCGGGATTGGATTTAATGGTAAAAGTCGGGTCTTCTTCAGACAAGCGATTGAGGGCAAAACCCATTTTTTCCTGGTCGGATTTAGTTTTGGGCTCGATGGCTAAGGAAATAACCGGGTCGGTAAAGGAAATGCCTTCGAGAACAATCGGGTGGGTATCAACGCATAGAGTGTCGCCGGTGGTGGTTTGTTTCAAACCAACAATAGCGACAATTTCACCGGCAAAAGCTTCGCTGATTTCTTCGCGGTTATTGGCGTGCATTAAAAGCAAACGGCCGACGCGTTCTTTGGCATTTTTAGCGGCGTTTAAAACATAACTGCCGGATTTCAAAGTGCCGGAGTAAATCCGCACATAGGTTAACCGGCCCACATGAGGGTCGGTTTGAACTTTGAAGGCGAGGCCGGAAAAAGGCGAATCTTCACCGTGAGAACGGGTTTCTTCAGCCTGGGTCTTGGGATTGGTGCCGACAACATCGGTGATATCCACCGGGCTGGGAAGATAATCGACAACGGCATCCAATAAGGGCTGAACGCCTTTATTCCTTAAAGAACTGCCGCAAAAAATCGGGACTAATTTGTAGGCAATGACGGCTTTTCTTAAAGCCAGTTTTAAAGCTTTTAAGTCCGGCTCCTGGCCGTCTAAAAATTGCTGGAGCAAAACATCGTCGTGCTCGGAAATTTGTTCGATTAATTTGGCGCGGTACTCTTTTACCTCATTGGCCATGTCTTCGGGAATCGCGACTGCTTCGTATTTGGCGCCGGTTTCGTCGCCTTTCCAAACCAGAGCTTTTTGATCCAAGAGTAAAACGACGCCTTTAAAAGAAGATTCTGACCCGATCGGCAGGGCCATGATGGCCGGGTTGGCACCGAGGCGTTCTTTAATATCCTGGACGGTCGCCAGGAAGTCAGCGCCTAATTTATCCATTTTATTGACAAAACAAAGGCGGGGAACATTGTATTTATCGGCCTGATGCCAGACGGTTTCGGATTGGGATTGAACGCCTTCTTCGGCATCCAAAACCGTAATACCGCCGTCTAAAACGCGGAGGGAACGCTCGACTTCGGCGGTAAAGTCAACATGACCGGGAGTATCGATAATGTTAATGCGGTGCTCAACCGGTTCGACAGCGCCGGGCATGGTCGGGGTCCAAAAAGCGGTGGTGGCGGCAGAAACAATAGTAATACCCCGCTCTTTTTCCTGTTCCATCCAGTCCATCTGGGTAGTACCGGCATCGATATCCCCGATTTTGTAGGACTTGCCGGTATAAAACAAAATCCGCTCGGTGGTGGTGGTTTTCCCGGCATCGATGTGGGCAATAATGCCGATGTTCCGGATTTTATCCAGAGGGACGTGGCGTTTTTTGGAAGTTACCGATTGGTCAGTCATTTTTACAAATAAAAAACTGCCCTCTCAAGCAGTTTGAGCTTAGATGGAAGAATTGTACCACAACCCCTTGACTTTTGTCGAGAGCGCGGTATATTAAGCTTGTCTCTGCCCGAAGCAGAGATTTTTATTATGAGCATGGTAAAGAGCGGGAAGGAAGGCGAGACTGGACAGAACATCCATTAACAACTACTGGTTGGCCTGATAGTGATGTTGACCTTTGGGAATCCGGTAAAAATAGGATTTTTTTCACTCAGTTAGGATTGACTAATGGCATTGCTATTACCAGTGATTCTGGCAATGAAGTCGAAGTTTGGCAAGAAGACAATAAAATACTGTGGGGTGATAATGAATATACCACTGATCAAGGAGTGGTTGTATCTCCGGGACAGGCAGTAAACCCTGGCGGCAGGGCAAAATTTAAGTTTAGCGAAGCTGGTCAATCGGTAGAATTAAGAATTAAGGAGAATGAGCAAACGGTAAAAGAGGTTAAAATTGTAGCGTTGCTAAACGATTAATTTAGAGGCTATTTGTCCAGCGGCAGTCTGGTTCGCCGTCAGGCTGGGAAAAATCTTTGGTTTGACGGTTATAAATATCGACAGACAGACAATCCACGGCTGTCTTTTTTAAAGTACATTCAAGCGCATAATTTTGACTGGCGGTCATTTCCTGAGCATTGGTTTCTACCGGAAAGGTAGGTTGGCACGCTCCGGTATCTGTACCTAAAAATTTGAAGGTTGAGAGGATTAGGATAAACTCCTCGACTAAAGTGGCGCCGTAAGGAGTTTGGAAATAGCTGCTGGGATAATTTAAGGCCAGGGAATAGGTGGCGTTATTGATTTTAAAAAAGCCAAGACTGTCAGTGAGTTGATCAGTAATACCAATAATTTGAGTGTTGGAGTAAGTATTCTCGGCTTCATAGCGATACAGATTATGGCCGTCTAAAATAAACGGTTTGCCGGCGAGAGTTTCGCCTTGGCCGCCGATACCGTCCATCTTGAAATTCATTTTAATTTTGGCGTCGGCTTTAGTTAAAGTCAGGGCGGCATTGATTGCTTCGGAATCACTGGTTTTATCTATTTGCCAGGTGTCAGGATATTTAAAACTGAGGTGGTGAACAGAATTGGTGTAGGTTAGCCAACCGGCAAAAGGGTCATCCGGGGCAATAACGGCGGCGACAGACGGGCTCGGACTTATTGCCGGTGAAGCTTGAGGTTGTGCTACTTGTTGTTTTACTTGGTAGTATTTATAGCCAAAAACCGAGGCGGAGGCCAGAAGAAAAGCAATTATTGATATTATTAACCACTTGTAAGATTTTTTGGGGGGTGCGGGAGTGGCAGAAGGTGAGGCTGAAATTGGTGGGACAGAAACTGGTTGATCCATGGGTTAGTTATATTTTATCTTAGCCTGACGGAAAATACTAATAAGAGTTTTTCTTTTTAAGTCTTTATTATGCATCGGTACGGTAACACGAAGCTTAAACTCTTGATGATATAAATGCAGGTGACTACCAATTTGACGAAGTGGTTGGAAACCGTTTTGCTGGAGAAATTTAACCATGGCTTTAGGTTTCAAAACGGGCAGTTTAGGCATAAATTAACAAACCGCAAAACCGGCGCCGGTAAATTTAAAATCAACCGGCGTAGTAAAAACTTTTTCATCAGGATCGGGCAAATCTTCGCCAGCTTCATTTAAAACCAATAAATAGCCGGCAATGGCGTCTTGAACGTTGGCTAAAGCTTTTTCGTAAGTATTGCCCTCAGTTACCAAACCAGGAAGTTTGGGAACAGTTACAGTAAACCCCCCTTCGTCGCAGGATTCAAAAACAGCATTATAACGCAAGACCGGTGTCATGGTTTTATTCATAGGTTAATTATACATTAATCGGTGAATTTAAAGGTGGAGAGGATGAGATTAAAGATTTTATCCAATTCTACATTTCGATTGTATCCATTATTGGATAATGTATAAATATAAGTTCCGTTATCAATAGCTACTATCTTCCAATCAATTTTTTCAACATCGGTACTACCTATTGAACAAACAAATATTTTTGCTGCCTTATTTCCAATATTAAATTCAGACATATCTTTTAAATCAGTTGGACATTCATCTTTAATCCATTCTTCAAAAAGTAAACCCCTTTTCCCACGAACTGCTATACTAATACCTAAGATATCCCATATTTTAGTATTTTGGCTAACTATATTTTTAGGATTAGTAATACTTCCTGTCCACTCAACATTAGGAAAACCTAGAGTTGTTTCTTCAAATTTGAAATTCTGAGGGTACTTAAATGCTAATTTATATGTAGTATTGGTATACGTTTTCCAGTTGGCGGTGGGATCAACTGAGGGTAACGGTAAAACAGCCGAGGGGCTCAGTGACGGACCTTCAGGGATTATCCTTGAAGGCTGTAACTTTTGGTAGGCAAAGACCGAGGCGATGCCGAGGAGAAAAGAAAAAATGGCAATAAACGGCCATTTAGGGAAAGGTTTTTGGGGAGACGCTACTGGTAGTGTATTGGTTGATTGATCCATGGGTTAGGCGGATTGTTTACCGGGGTAAAGCAGAATGCCGGAAACAAGGAAGACGCCGGCGCCGAGCCAGAGGGCGAGGGTGACCTCCCGAGTGCCGACGACCGGAGTGGACGAGGTAACCGGGGCCGTAACCGTGGCGGGAACAGTGCCAATATGAAGGGTAAAGGTTTTGGAACCGGCGGTTGAACTAATAACGAGAGCGTGGTCGCCGTTGGTTAAGGTTGTAGGCGAATAAGTCCAATTACCGGAACCGTCGACGGTGGCGGAATTATCGGTACCGTCGATTTTTACGGTCACGGCCGAACCGACCGGAGTGATACCGGACAAGCGCGGATTAGCGGTGGAATACCACCATTCTTTGGAAACCGCGCCGGTAACGTCCAGAGCGCCGATGGCTTTTAACTGAAAACCGGAAGCGAAGACTGAAGTGACACTGAGGAAAAAGAAACTTAAAACCACGAGCAGAAGTTTTAACATAAATTAATTATGAGCGTAAAAAAATTATTAGTCAATGAATTACTAGATCAATTAAATTTCCGACTCTGCCCTGATTATTGATCGATTCCATTCTTGGTTAAATTCGGCCCAATGTTCTTTTCTAATTTTCCCCCAAATCTCAGCAACTTCTTCTTGTCTGGCAACTTTAGCAATCAAGGCTTGATAAGCATTTTCCTTAGTCATCATTTTAACTCCGGAAACAACTTGGGAGGGAGATTCTGATTCTGAAGCAATCATCACCCATTTAACTCCACACTCACTTCCTAGCCGAGCAATTGCATAACCGGCTTGTCTTTCTCTACCAACATGAAGGTCGGTTAACAGAAAATTAACTCCGCCAGTTTTGATAGCTTCTTCTACTCCATCAGTTGTTGAAAACTGAATTAATCGCAAATTTAATTCCTTGGCTATCTCTTGAACTATTTCCAAATGAGATTGAGAGTCTTCAACGTGAAGTAATACTTTTGATTGTGTTTTATCAGTCATAAAATGGCAGTATAGCAAGATTTATTATTTTTTCAAGACATACAATAAAACAAGGATTAAAAAGGAATTTTTCCCCAAATGGCAATAGAGCCGGAGCCTAAGAGGATAAAGCGGACAAAGCGGCCGAGAAACATGGGAATTAAAAAGCGCCAAAACGGCAGTTGGAGATAGCCGGCGGCAACGGCAATAATATCAAACGGAAACGGAATTAAAGCCCAAAAAAAGATCGCCCAAGGGCCGTAACGGGTAATTTGGTCATGAATCCGAAGCATTCTGGGGCTCGGAGGTAAAATAATCTGGCCGGTTTTGCCGGCATACCAGGAAACCGTGTCGTTTAGAGACATGCCCAGGGCGGCAAAAAAAGCGACTAAAATTACATTATAGTAGCGGGAAAAAACCGGGACGAGAACAATACCGGTGCCAAAAAAATTGTAAACAAAAATCCCTAAGTAGCCAAAACGCAAAAACGGGCGCGGGTCCAGGGCCACAAAAAAACTGGCAATAATAAATATAACTGAGATAACCAGGGTGATTTTTTTAAAAGATTTTGATTGAAAAAATAAAGCGATTTTTTTCATTAATTGATTCTACCCGAAATTTCCTTTGTCAGTTGGCTTAACGACAACTTTCTAATACGACTTTCAGTAATTCTGATTATTTTATAGCTCAAATTGGTTAAATATTTGTCTTTCCGCAAATCTCTGTCTATGGCGCCCGGAATTTTATGCCAGTAATCACCGTCACATTCAATAATCATTTTCTTCCCTTGAATGAGAAAATCTGCCCGGTAAATACCGATTTTAAACTCCTGTTTAAATTTTAAATTACTTTTTTCTAGAGCCTGGCGGACTTTTTTCTCAATAGTGGTTTCACCTTTATATTGGATAAAACAATCACGGCAGCAAAAGCTGCCTTTGCCTTTATTTAATTCCCAGCGCGGAAGTTTAAATTTTTGATGGCAATTTCGGCAAATTTTTTCAACGTAATCACGCATATAATCATCATGGCATTCCTTGCTACAAAATTTAACAAGAGGGCTTTTTGATGGTTGAATTTTAAGAATAAGACCGCATTGAAGACATTTTTTTATTATTTTTTTTGGATACGTTTTATTAAGACATTTCCTACTGCAATAAATTCCGTAACCTTGATCAACTAAATATTTTTTGACTAAAAAACTTTTTTTGCAAATTGAACATTTTTTAAGGAACTTTTTGTTATTAGTATTCCAATAACAAGCCCTCGAACAATAATTTGCTTTTCTTTTTAAGCAGGGTAAAATCGAAATTTCTTTATTACAACCAGAACACTTGAGTATAATTCTCTTTTTTTGACTCTCGGATTTACAATTTTTCGAGCAAAATTTTTCCTGACCTGATTTTAAAACCTTTTGACATTGTTGGCAGATTTGCATCTAACCTAATTTTACCCGAAAATAAATTGAAGTTAAATGCCAAAAAGGGTTGATATATCAATACTACCAATGAAAATGACTGAAAGCCTTGTTGGCTTCGGCCATTTTGTGGATTTGATTTTTCTTGTCCACGGCGCCGCCTTGATTGTTGGCGGCATCTAAAATTTCAGCGGTTAATTTTTCGGAAAAATGATGAAATTCGCGGTTAGGCCGACTTTTAGCGGCGGCAATCAGCCAACGCACGCCTAAAGAGTCGCGGCGATCCCCCCGAACCGGCATCGGTACCTGGTAGGCGGCGCCGCCAACACGGCGGGAGCGGACTTCCATGTTGGGTTTAATGTTGTCCAAAGCCTGACGCAAAACAGTCAAGGGATCCAGCTTGGTTTTGACTTTTATCTGTTCCAAAGTGGCATAGACATGTTTTTGAGCGACGGACTTTTTGCCATCAATCATAATTTTATTGATTAATTTAGCAATCTGGCGATTGTTTAAAAGCGGATCGGCTTTGATAAGGCGGTGGATGACTTTTTTGACTCTTGGCATAGGTTTTAGGCAGTCGCAGTCGCAGCAGCGACCGCAGTGGTGGCGCCAGACCGCTTGGTACCGTATTTGGAACGGGAACTCATACGATTGGTAACGCCGGCGGCGTCGTATTTGCCCCGGATAATATGATATTTAACGCCAGGCAGATCTTTAACCCGGCCGCCGCGGACCAAAACAATCGAGTGTTCAGCAAGATCGTGGCCGATACCGGGAATATAGGCAGTTACTTCCTGCTTGTTGCTTAAACGGACGCGGGCCACTTTGCGCAAAGCTGAGTTTGGTTTTTTCGGGGTCATAGTTTTAACCAGAGTGCAGACGCCGCGTTTTTGGGGATTAACCGTCGCCACCATGCGCCGGTCCTTTAAATTAAAGGTTTTACGGAGCGCAGTCACTTTAATCTTTTTCGGCTTAGAGTGACGGCGATGGCGGATAAGCTGATTGATCGTTGGCATAAAAATTATTCCATTTTAGCGCGGGATTCGCTGGTGGGAATCAAACGGCCAATTATAACATTTTCTTTTAAGCCTAAAAGGTGGTCGATTTTACCGCTGGCGGCCGCGTTAGTTAAAACAGACGAGGTGTGCTGGAACGAAGCGGCAGAAAGCCAGGATTCGGTGTGCAGGGAAGACCGGGTAATCCCCAGGATTACCTGCTTGGCGGTGGCGGCTTGGCCTTTTTTGGCTTTGGCGGCATTATTTTCGGCGGTAAAGCGGTTTTTCTCAATAAATTCGCCGATTAACAAGCTGGTGTCGCCGACGGTTTCGATTCTAAGCTTATCAGACATTTTGCGGGCAATCACCTCAAAATGTTTGTCGTGAATCGGAATCCCCTGAGATTCATAAACTTGCTGAGCCTGGTCAATAAGATATTCCTGGGCGCCGCTTAAACCGCGGGTGGCCAATAAGGTTTTGATATTTAAGGAACCCGTGGCCAGCTGTTCACCAGAGCCGACTAATTGATTGGCTTTAACTTTAAGACTGGAAGTCAAAGGCACCAAATAGGTTTTAGCCTCGCCGGCATTATGAACCGGAGTGACCGTGACTTCGTAACCATGATTGGTTTCTTCGAGGCTGACTTTGCCGGCAATTTCAGCGAGCGGCGAAGCGACTTTGGGATTCCGGGCTTCAAAAATTTCTTCAACCCGGGGCAAACCCTGGGTTACGTCGGAAACCACGATACCGCCGAAGTGCTTGACGCGCATGGTTAACTGAGTCCCCGGCTCGCCGATGGATTGGGCGGCAATAACGCCGACCGGGGCGCCGATGGTTACCGGTTTTTTGGTGGAGAAATCCCAACCATAGCAAGTGGCGCAAAGGCCGTGCTGGGCTTCGCAGGTTAGAGGCGAGCGGACTTTAACTAAAGACACATTGGTATTAGCAATATCGTTGGCTAATGCCTCGTCGATAAGAGCGCCTTTTTTGGCAAGCACTTTTTTAGTTTTAGGATTAATAACTTTGTCAGCCAGATAACGACCGGTTAGGCGAACGCTGAATAACTGGCTGCGCTTATCTTCGGTGGAAATGGTCAAATATTTATCGGTAGCGCAATCGGTCATACGGATAATCATGTCGTGGGCAACATCCACCAAGCGGCGGGTCAAATAACCGGCATCGGCGGTTTTGATGGCCGAGTCGGTCAAACCCTTGCGGGAACCGCGGGAAGAGGTGACGTATTCGAAAATAGACAAACCTTCGCGGAAGTTAGATTTGGTCGGCAGTTCGACGATTTTACCTAACGGGTCGACGACTAAACCTCTCATAGCGGCCAGCTGTTTAACCTGGTCTTTGGAAGCGCGGGTACCGCCGGAATCAATGATGATTTTAACGGCATTTTCGGCTTCAAAATTGGCCCAGGTTTTTTCGGCAATATCGTCAGTGGTGTCCATCCACAACTCGTTGCTTAAGCGGCGTTTTTCTTCGATGGTGATCAGGCCGTTTTCGTAATTTTTCTCGATTAACAAGGCTTTTTTATTGGCCTCGGCAATTAATTTAGATTTGCCGGGAATAATTTTGCAGTCGGCCACGGAAACGGATAAACCGGACTGAGTGGCGCCGCTAAAACCGATTTCTTTAATATCGTCAATCAACTTGGCGGTCTCAGTTTCAGTACAGACGCTGATGGCCTGCTTGATTAAAGCTTTGATGACGCCGGAATTAACGCTTTTGTTGATAAACGGCAGGGCCGGAGGCAAAACTTCGTTGAATAATAACCGGCCGATGGTGGTGTCGATAATGGCGGATTTATGTTTAACTTTAATCGGCTGGCGCAAAGCAATAATCTTGGACTGATAAGCCAAAACCGCTTCGGCTGAAGAGCCGTAAATGGTGGTATCGGGAGTTAAATCAGGATTAATGGCAGTGTAATAATAAACACCAAGGGCCATTTCTTTGTTCGGGATGGTGATCGGCGAACCGTCAGCAGGTTTTAACAGATTGGAGTTCGGCATCATGAAATTAATCGCTTCTTTGATGGCTTCTTTGGACAAGGGCACGTGAATGGCCATCTGGTCGCCGTCGAAGTCCGCGTTATAACCGGAACAAACGCAAGGGTGCAAATGAATCGCGTTGCCTTCAACTAAGATCGGGAAAAACGCCTGAATACCGAGCTTGTGTAAAGTGGGAGCGCGGTTTAAGAGGACCGGGTGGTCTTTGATAATGTCTTCCAAGATATCAAAAACTTCCGGAGGGCGGCGCTCAAGAACGTGCTTGGCGGATTTAACGTTGGGGGCAAAACCGCGGTTGATGAGTTCCCGTAAAACATAAGGTTTGAAAATTTCCAGGGCCATTAATTTCGGGATGCCGCACTGGTTTAGTTTGAGTTCCGGGCCAACAACAATGACGGAGCGGCCGGAATAATCGACGCGTTTACCGAGCAAGTTCTGGCGGAAACGGCCTTGCTTGCCGCGGAGCATGTCCGCTAAAGAACGTAATTCTTTGGTGCCGCGGCGGCGGACGGCTTTGGCCTGGGAAGTGTCGATTAACGTATCCACGGCTTCCTGAAGCATGCGTTTTTCATTGCGCAAAATAATTTCCGGGGCGCCTAAGTTCATGAGGTGTTTCAAGCGGTTGTTGCGGTTAATTACCCGGCGGTAAAGGTCGTTAATGTCGGACGAGGCAAAGTGGCCGCCGGACAATTGGACCATGGGACGCAAGTCCGGGGGTAAAACCGGCAAGGTGGAAATAACCATCCAGGTCGGGTCGATGCCGACATTTTTGAAACCTTCAATAATACGCAGACATTTGATGGCTTTAATCTGGCGCTGGCCGGAATAAGTTTGGACTTCTTCACGGAACTGGGTGATCAGAGTATCCAAATCCAGGTGTTTCATGACCGCTAAAATCGCTTCGGCGCCCATGCCGACGGTCATAAAATCAGTGGCATCGTAATCAACTAATTTTAAGTATTCTTCTTCAGATAAAACCGTAAACGGTTTGGTTTTTTTAACTAAATCTTTAACCGTACTGAAAATCTCTTTAACGGTTTCTTTTTCGGAAAGCAAAGCTTCCTGAAGATTGGAGATGATCCGTTTAGTCTTAAGGTTGGCCTCTTCGGTAGCCATTTCGGCCTGTTCTTTGGCTTTAAGTTTAGCTTTGATGGCAACGACATCAGCCTGACCGGTTTTTTTAGCATCGTCGATTTCCTGTTTGAATTTAACTTCAAGTTCTTTAATTTTGACATCAAATTGCTTATCCAAATCCTGGTAAATAGTCTTTTTAACCTGATTATCAACGTCGATCACTAAATATTTGGAAAAATAGATGATACCGGACAAATTGCGGGGAGAGATGCCCAATAAGAGAGATAGATGAGACGGGCTGCCTTTGAAAAACCAAATGTGGGCGACCGGACAAGCCAAGTTAATATGGCCCATGCGTTCGCGACGGACGCGGCTTTGAGTGACTTCAACGCCGCATTTATCACAGATAATACCGCGGTAACGGATTCGCTTATACTTGCCGCAGTAACATTCCCAATCTTTGGTCGGGCCGAAAATGCGCTCGCAAAATAAACCGTCTTTTTCCGGCTTTAAGGTGCGATAGTTGATGGTTTCCGGCTTTAAAACTTCGCCGTGGGACCAGGATTTGATGACCTCGGGCGAAGCCAATTTAATTTGCAGGGTTAAAAAGTCGGTTAACTTATTCATCTTTGGGCTCCTCTTTAACTTCTTTTTCTTCGTCTTCTAAAACATCTTCGACGTCATCTTTTAAGTCATCGCTGACCGAGCCGCCGGGAATAATGTTTAAGCCAAGGCTGTTTAATTCTTTGACCAAGACGCGGAAAGATTCCGGGACAGTGGCCTCGGGAATATCCAGGGATTTAACAATCGCTTCGAAGGCTTTGGCGCGGCCGACGACGTCGTCGGACTTGATGGTTAACATTTCCTGGAGGGTGTAGGCGGCGCGGTGCGCTTCGAGGGCCCAAACTTCCATTTCCCCAAGGCGCTGGCCGCCCATTTGGGCTTTACCGCCTAACGGCTGCTGGGTGACTAAGGAATACGGACCAGTGGAGCGGGCGTGAGTTTTGTCCTCCACCATGTGGATTAATTTTAAGATGTAGGCAACGCCGACAGCGGTTTTTTGTTCAAAAGGCAGACCGGTGCGGCCGTCAAAAAGGCGGACTTTGCCGTCAACCGAGAGTTTGGCTTTAGAAAGTTCAGTTTCAACTAAAGTCGGGCTGGTTTTTTCAAAAACCGGCAAACCGACGGTTTGATTTAAAGTTTGGGCGGCCCAACCTAATTGGGCTTCCAATAACTGGCCTAAATTCATACGGGCCAAGACGGATAAAGGCGAAATGATGATGTCGACAGTGCTGCCGTCGGCAAAATAAGGCATGTCCGCTTCAGGGATAATCTTGCTGATAACACCTTTATTACCGTGGCGGCCGGCAAGTTTATCGCCGACCACAATTTTTCTCATCTGGGCTACCTGGATGACCACCTTTTTGATGACGCCGGGGTCGAGTTCGTCGCCTTTTTCGCGGTCAAAAATCTTGACCTCGATAACGGTACCGCCTTCGCCATGAGGGACGCGTAAAGAGGTATCGCGGACTTCCCGGGCTTTTTCACCAAAAATAGCGCGCAATAATCTTTCTTCGGCGGTTAACTCAGTTTCGCCTTTGGGGGCGATTTTACCGACTAAAATATCGTTGGGTTCCACCTGGCTGCCGATAACCACAATGCCGTCTTCGCCAAGATTAGCTAGCTCGGTTTCGCCAACGTTGGGAATATCGCGGGTTAATTCTTCCGGGCCAAGCTTGGTGTCCATGATTTTGGCTTCATACTCATTGATCATGACGGAAGTCAAAATGTCTTCTTTAACCAAACGGTCGGAAATAATAATGGCGTCTTCATAACCCAAGCCGTCATAGCTCATGTAGGCGATTTTTAGATTTTGGCCAAGGGATAATTCCCCGTGATCACAGGCTGGGCCATCAATAATCAGTTGTCCGGCAATAACAGTGTCGCCAAGAGAAACTAGGGGGCGTTGAGAATAACAAGTGGACTGGGTGGTGCGATAAAATTTGGTGATTTCATAATTAATTTCCGAGGCTTCAATGGTCACATAATCAGGTAAATCTTTTTTGTCTTTGAGTATTTTAAGGTCTTTCGGCGAGGGTTTAATGACAATTTTTTGGGCATCAACATAAGTGACTTGGCCATCGGTCAGGGCAAAAGCGATTTGTTTCATGGCTTTGGCAACAACCGATTCCATTCCCGTACCAACAATCGGGGCCGTGGGCTTAACTAAGGGCACTGCCTGACACTGCATGTGCGTACCCATGAGAGCACGATTAGCCTCATCATGAGCAATAAAAGGAATAAGAGAAGCCGAACAACCGACCACTTGACGGGCAACAATGTCAATGTATTCAATTTGGTCAGCGGAAACTTCCAAAAATTCAGTCTGGTAACGGGCCGGGACCCAAGAATCGACCAAGTAGCCATCTTCAGTAATATTAATAGCGGCATGGGTAATATAGTGATTTTCTTCTTCGTCAGAAGCCATATAAACAATTTCATCAGAAATTTTCATCCGGGTCTGATTATTTTTAGTTTCGGCAACCACTTTGCGGTAAGGGGTTTCCAAAAAACCAAATGGGTTAACCCGAGCATACAGGGCTAGATATGTAACTAGGCCAATATTTGGGCCTTCAGGCGAGCGGACCGGGCAAATCCGGCCGTACTGACTGGCATTAATGTCGCGCATGGAAAAAGAAGCCCGTTCGCGGGTAACACCACCAGGGCCCATAACGGATAAACGGCGCAAATTATCCAGTTCGGCTAAGGGGTTGGTTTGATCTAAAATAGTGGATAAACGGTTGCGGCGGAAAAAATCAGAAATCGAGGCAATGACCGGACGAGGATTAACTAAAGTACTAGGAGTAATTTCCACATCGGCCTTGGCCAAGCTCATTTTTTCTCTAATCGAGCGCTCCAACCGCAATAAGCCTAAGCGAAAAGCAGTTGAGGCAACCAACTCGCCAACGCGGCGAACGCGGCGGTTGGATAAACTATCAATATCATCAACTTTACCGACTTTATTCTGTAAAACAATCACATATTTAATGGTGGCCACAATATCTTCAGGGGTTAAAACTGTAGTTTTGGGATCAACTTTTAGACCAAGGCGGCGATTCATTTTATAGCGGCCGACTTCGCCTAAGTCATAGCGGCGGGGGTCAAAAAACATCCGATGCAAAAGTTCCCGGGCGTTTTCCAAGACGGCCGGTTCACCGGGCCGCATTTTCTGATAAATTTCAATTAAAGCTTCTTCGTGAGTTTTAGCAGAATCTTTTTCCAGGGTGCTAAAAAGATAAGGATGTTTTTGGTCGGTGTCGACAGAAGCAAAAACCTTTATTAATTCTTCGTCGGTGTAGGGCTGAATGGCACGGAGCAAAGTAGTGGCCGGCAATTTACGGTGACGGTCGATTTTAACGGTTAAGGTGTTGTAGCGGGAAGCGTTAACTTCCAGCCAGGAACCACGCAAAGGCCGAAGTTCCGCCTGATATAGATTGCGGCCGGTAGACATATCCACTAAACCGGAAAAGAAAACACCCGGAGAGCGGACCAATTGGTTGACCACGGCTCGTTCAATCCCATTGATAATAAACGTGCCGACGCTGGTCATCTGGGGAATATCGCCCATGAAGACTTCCTGCTTGGTGACTTCGCCGGTTTGCAGGTTGGTTAATTTGGCTTTGACCCGCAAAGGCACTTCGTAAGTCAAGCCTTTCCGGGCGGCTTCCAGATGAGAATATTTGGGCTTGCCGATGGAATGTTCGCCAAATTCCAGCTGCCAGTTTTTCCCGGTAAAATCACTGATGGGAGAAATGCTTTTTAAAGCCTCACTAATTCCCTGATTTAAAAACCAGTCATAGGATTCGGTTTGAATCACCAATAAATCCAACGGCGGCAGATTTTTAGTTTTGGCTGACCAGTAAAGACGATTTTTCGAAGGCAATTTATTCATGAGTCAAAACATAAAAAACGGGCTTAAATAACCCGTTTTGCTACTTTTAAAATTAATTGTCAATGAGAAAAGAATGATTAATCATCAGAAATTGGACGAATAAAACCTAGCCTGAAACTAACAGGCTATATACGGGTAATAATACCAAATTGATTAGAGATGTCAAGGGGGGAATTTCAAGGGGCTTGACGAAAGAAAAATAATGATAGATAATGTAATAAATTGTATTACAAAATATGAGAACTATCTTAAATTTGTCTTTACCACAAGAATTAGCTTTAGTTGTTGATTCGGCAGTGGATTCCGGTAATTATGCCAGTAAAAGCGAGTTTTTCCGGGATTTGCTGCGCAATTGGATGGAAAATCGCTTACTGGGCAGCTTAAAAACCAGCCAAAAAGAACTTACCAAAGGCAAGGGGAAACTGTTGAAATCTTTAAAAGATTTGCGTTACGGGTAATGAAACTTTATTATTCCGGCAAATTTGCCAAAGAATATAAAAAATTACCTGGGAAAATTAAACGGCAGGCGGAAAAGAAAGAAAAGATCTTCCGGGAAAACCCTTTTGATCCCAGGCTTAAAACTCATAAACTAACCGGTAAGTTGCAAGAATTTTGGAGTTTTTCGGTGGATTATCAACACCGAATAATTTTTGAGTTTAAGAGTGAAAAGATTATCTGGTTTCACTCGGTCGGCACGCATCAAATTTACCGCTAGCTATTTTAGATATTGGTCAATGTTAGCATTGTGCTCTTCCAGAGTGGCGGCATAGTGATTAACCCCGCCAGAATCGGAAACATAATAAAGATAGTCGGTGCTGGCTGGGTTTAAGGCGGCCTGAAGCGAAGATAGGCCAGGATTGGCAATTGGCTGGGGCGGCAGACCAGGATTTAGATAAGTATTAAACGGCGAAGCGGTTTGCAATTGATCCCTGGTTAAGTTGTTGGGCCACCAATTAGCAGGTTTGCCAATAATATATTGGACGGTGGCGTCGATTTGCAAGGCCATGCCAAGATTTAAGCGATTGTGTAAAACGCTGCTGACTATGGCGCGGTCAGCTTCGTGCTTGGCTTCGCGCTCAATCAAGGAGGCAATAATAATGGCGGTTTTGTCCTGAGTCGGGCTTTTTTGGGCAAAAGTGCCGGTTAAAAGGGTGACAATGTCAGTTACTGAAGCAGTTTGGGGAATTAAATAAGTGTCCGGGAAAAGCCGGCCTTCGCTGGGTTTGGCGGCCAGAATAAAGTCGGCCGCATTAATCGAAGATTTGGCGGCTAATTTTTCAGCATACTCCTCCACCCTAAGTCCTTCAGGAAAAGTGACCCAATAATCCTGGCTGCCATGGGTTAGAGACTTAATAATCATGGTTAGGTCCATGGAAGGGCTTAACTGAAAATCGCCGGCCTGCAATTTAGCAGTTAAATCCTGGCGGTCAACCAATAATTTAAACATTGTCCGGCTTTTGATTAAACCGGCCTGTTTAAGGCGGGCGGCAATCGCAGTGGCAGATTGGCCACTGGGAATCGTAAAAGTTTGCGGGGTAGTATTCCGGGAAACCGGGCTGACAGACCAACGGTAAAGAAAAAAGACAAAAAACCCAAGGGTAAATAAAAGCACCAGCCGCTTCATCAAACTAAACTTCTTCAAATAGCGCGCGGCGGTATTTGCCGGTTTTCGAGTCATACATATAAATACGGCCGCATTTGCAGGTAACTTTTTGGGTAGCGTCAGAATTGGCAACATGCTTGGCTTTGGTTAAGGGCATGCCGCAACCGACACATTGACCGCGGGACATTAACCAAGCTTGGACCGGAGCAATCACATTTTTAAACATGATTAATAGTATCAAGATAATCCTGCAAAATCAAGGCGGCGGCGGCAACGTGGTCGTGGCGGCGTTTGGCTTGAGGAACTCCGGCGCTAAACATTTTTTGCTTGGCCTCAAGCGTACTTAAGGTTTCATCCTGAAAATAAACCGGCAAATGAACCATGTTGGTTAGTTTTTGAACAAAAGATTTGATAGTTAAAGCCAGCTTGCCTTCGGGCAAACCGAAAACTAAAGCTTCAATCTCCTGCTCCTCGCAGATCCTCGTTAAAAAAGCTAAGGCCTCGGTTTCGGTGCGGTAGGTTTTTTCGGTTAAGGTTTCGGCTAAAGGGCCATCGGCAAAAGCCAGCCCAAGATGGACTAAACCAAAATCGATTCCAAGATACTTCATAGTTCGACTAGACGGGCTTTAACGAGGCCGCGGCGCCAATAAGTTCCGGGCGGAACGCAGGTTACCAGGGTTAAATCTTTTTGGTTATAACGTTGTTCCAAAATATCGATTTCTTCAGGCAGAACTTCAAAATAATCATAAACAACATATTTGTAGGTAATGCCGTCATAGCCTACTATAATTTCATCGCCGGGTTTTAAAGTGGGAATTAAGGAAAAAATCGAGCGGTAGTTTTTGGGGTTATAAAATTGAGGCAGAATCGAGTGGCCGAAAATAACCGGATTGCCGACTTCGCCGGGATTGGCAGTGCCGCCATAATGGATCAGGCTGGAATCCAAATCGCTGCCCCCAATCGTTACCAAGGCTTCATTGATGCGAAGTTTGGGAATAGTAATTGTATAGTGAGTGGTATTTGAAGGACTGAGTAATGTTTGCGGTTGAGAGAAATTAAACCAATTATTAACCTGGCTGTAGTCAACTGAAGAGTTGCCGACGGTAGGAGCATTGGCCAAGACTTGCGGTTTCATGGGGTCAACTGGGCTTAAGAGACCTTTGGCCTGTGAGACCGCTGATTGAGGTACGGGAGAAAGCACTTTGGACCGCTGGCTGTTGCGGCCGGAACCCAGTTCAAAGCTGACAATCGGATAGCCAACCGAAATAATTAAAGAAGCGCCAACAGTAATCATGATCGTGGGCAATAACTTGGAAAACCGGCTAAAAATACGGGACAGAAGCAATCGGCGGTTGATCACGCTGGGATCCAAGGGCGGAGATTTGTAATAAACATGGGCCATTTAAGGAGCAGTTTTAATTTCGATAAAAATATTTTTAATAGAATGAGGCAGAGTTTTAAGTTTTTCCGGCAAGTTGGGAGTAATGGTAATTTCAGCCCGGATAAAACTGGGTAAAGTCGCTAAATAAGCATTAACCAAGGTGGGATAACGGCCTTTAAGGTTTTTCTTGATCAGGTCAAAATCAATTTTGGGCACTAAGGCAGCCTGAAGACTAATGTCAAGATCAGCTTGGCCGTTGGACCTGAGAGTGGCGGGAGCAATTTTAGGATCAAGACCAGAACCCAAAGTAAAATTGTCCGGGATTTTAGATTTAATGAATTCAGATAAGAGACGGTTAAGGTCGGCTTGGTTGTAAGACAAAGCGTTGTATGCCAATTTGGCGGTTAATTTTAAGTTGTCAGCTTCTTCGCCGACTTTATGATTGTAATTTTTGGTAATATTTTGGTCGGCAGAATCAAGTTCCACTAAAGCTTTATCAGCGCCAAGCTGAGCGCTTAACTCGGTGGCGGCCCGCTGTTGCAATTCTTGAGTTAAAGCGGCTAAAAGTTCGGTTTGGTCGCTGGCAGCCACGGCTTTGACTTCCCGGGCAGTGCCGCCGGACAGGCCGCTGGTTTTGGCATAATAATCGTCTTCGGAAAATTGTTTAAAGGCCAATTTGCTGCCGGAGCTTAAATTGCCTTCTGGGCCAATGCTTTTGGCGGTAATTTTAGCATCAGCTTTACCGGGAGAAATAACCGTGTTTTCATTTTCATCGACTGATGAAGACCGGGAAGCAACCGTAGTTTCTTCGTCTAAAACAAAGGTTAAATTATCCGGGCCGATTAAAACTGTGTCTTTGGGGAAGACTTTGGTTTGAGCGGTTTTGTTATAAATGAAAATATCGCCCTGGGCCGGATCGCCGATAGTATTGGTGCCGGTAGTGGGAGTAGATTTTTCACCTTCAACACTAATGTTTACAATTTCGCCGGGAATAATAGCGGACTCCACGTCCATAGTGCTGGTTTTGGAATCGATGGTCAGATTAATAGTTTCAGAAATGGTTTTTGGCTCCATATAAATGACCACGCGGGCTTTGGGCAAAAACCAGTAAGCGCTGAAAAGAGCGATAAAAATCAGGACAAAACCGGCGATGATAACGGTTAAAAAGAAAGGAGTTTTTTTAAATATTTTTAGCTTGGCAAGAGTATTTTTAGAGATTAATTTAATTAATTGAATTGGTTTATCCAGGTTAAGTTTAAATGATTTAGGGGCAGATTCGGGTTCAGGTTCCGGTTCAGGGATTGATTCTTCGGCGGCAGCATCCTGATTGGCAACAAAACCTAAAGAAGCGGCATCGGGTGAGGCATCGGGTTCAACCGGTTCAACCGGAGCTTTAATTTTAAAACCCAGAGATTTAGCGACTTCGCTGCCGCCGGATAAAGCAATGGCTTTAATCGAGGTTTCGATGGGCAAGGATTCGACCTTGGGAAAATGAATAAACGGCAGTTTTTCTTCCCAATCATAAGAAATCAGTTGTTGCTTGTCTTCTTCAAAATCCGTGTCGCCGTCGTATAAAAGCATCCGGGCCGGCAGAGTGTCGACATTTTTAAAACGGGATAAACCTTCTTCGACGTCTTTACCCAAGTCGTCGCTGCGGCCGACAATTTCACTGCCGACGACTTTGCCTAATTTAACTAAAGACAGGGTTAAGTCACTGGCGCGCAGTTCAATAAAAATCGCGCTCGGAGGCGAGCCTTCATCAATTTTTAACGCCTGGATTACGGCAGTATTGGTGGCCACAAAACCCAAGGGTTTAAGAGTCAGTTCCTGGCAAATAAACTTTAATAAAGCTTTTTTCTGGGGATTAATATTTTCATTGTCCAGCCAAGGTTCGGGCAAGCCAAAGATAACGCCCTGGGGTTCGGGGGTTAAATTTTCCGAGGCTTGAGAGATGGACTGGTCAACCGCGGTTAACAACTGGGCCTGATCCTGGCCATTCCAGGTTTGTGACGGGCCGAGCTTGATTAATTTAGTGTGGCCGTCAACTACGGCCCACACCGCGCTTTTAACTAAATCTTCGTTGATTTCAAGAGCAAAAAAATGTTCCGGAAGGTTTTCTTTGGCTTTAAACTTAGTGAGCAGGTTTTTTAGTTCCATGATTTAATCCAACATAAAGTCGACGCTTGCCGGCGCCAATTGATTCTTGCTTTATAAGCTTAACACCGCCAATCTTCCCTGTCGAGCTAACATGGGGACCGCCGCAAAGTTCTTTGGAAAAATCGCCGATGGTATAGACAGAAACCTGATCGGGATAAGTTTGTTTGAAAAAAGCCATGGCGCCGGATTTTAAAGCTTGGCTTTTTGATTCAATAGTTTTAATGACCGGAATATCTGCTTTAATTTTGGCATTAATTAAATTTTCTACCTGAGTTAATTCGGTTGAAGTTAAGGCTTGAGGGTGGGGAAAATCAAAGCGTAAACGTTCGGCGGTAATATTACTGCCTTCCTGGCGGATGTGATCGCCTAAAACCTGGCGTAAGGCCGCCTGCAATAAATGAGTAGCGGTATGAAATTTTGTCACGGTTTCAGAATGATCGGCCAAACCGCCCTTAAACATGCCGGCTGAAGCAGTGCGGGATAATTTTTTATGTGCTTCATAAATTTGATCAAATTTTTCCCGATTTAATTCATAGCCTTTTTGTTTAAATAGTTCAGCCGTAACTTCAAAGGGGAAACCATAAGTTTGAAGGAGATTAAAAGCATTGAGTTCGGTCAGCTGTTCCGGGCTAAATTTACCCAATTCTTTTAAACCTTTATTTAAGCTCACTTTAAATTTGGCGATTTCTGCATGAAATTCCTGAGGAAAATCCTGAGGGTCGAGTGAACCTTTTAACTGCTGCATTTTAACGGCGGAACGGCGGATCAATCGGCGTAAAACATAACCTTGCTGTTTATTGCTGGGTTCAACCCCCTCTTTCATCATGGCGCTGGAGGCTCGCAAATGATCAGCAATAATTCTCATCGACGGCTGGTTACCAGCGGCATATTTTTTACCAGTAACTTTTTCCAAATGAATAATCATATTGTTGAAAACATCGGTTAGAAAAACATCCGGTTCATCGTTAACTGCGGCGGTAATTCTTTCCAGGCCGCCACCAAAATCCACGTTTTGTTTAGGTAAAGGTTTAACGCTGCCATCAGTCTGCTTTTCATACTGCATAAAAACCGAATTGCCAATTTCTAAGAAACGGCCACAATCGCAGTTGGGATGACATTTTGGGCCAAACTTGGGATTATGTTTAATTTGGGTAAATTCATAAAAAACTTCTGAGTCAGGGCCGCCGACTTCACCCGGGGGCATACTTGCCGGACTACCAGCCCGTGACCACCAATTGTCTTCATAAAAAATAATTTTTTCTTTAGGTAAGCCAATTGATCCCCAAATTTTGGCAGCAGCTTCATCTTTGGGAGCAAAAGCACTGCCCTTATAAACTGTAACGTAAAGTCTGATAGGATCTAGTTTTAAAACCTGGGTATAAAATTCCCAAATCCAAGGTAATTGTTCGGCCTTGAAATAATCGCCTAACGACCAGTTGCCCAACATTTCAAAATAACTTAAATGGCGGTTATCAGCCACGGCATCCAAATCCTGCAACCGAATGGACGGCTGAGAATCAACCAAGCGTTTCCCCATCGGGTGCGGTTCGCCTTTTAAGTAAGGCACTAATTGCTGCATGCCGGAGCTGGTAAAAAGAGTGGTCGGGTCGTCCGGCGGCACAAGAGGGGCCGGCGGAATCACCGCGTGTTGTTTTGACTTAAAAAAATCCAGGTAAGCTTGGCGAATTTGAGTTGAATCCATGAAGCTATTATATCAGTCTATTTTTTAGTTTTCGCTACAGCCCATCACCGGTCCATAAGCAACACAAGAACCATAACCTCCACCGGGACAATCAGACCAATCTTTACAATATTGAACACATGTGTGACTACTTAAATTACAAAATTCATTGGAAGTACACACTTGATTTGAGTCACAATAACTATTACACTCAGTTTTTCCTTCCATCGTAAAACAACTTTTAATAATACCTGCTTCTTTGGTTAAAATATTCACCCTGATTTCTGTATCATCACCCCAAGGGCCATCACCTCCACCGCAAACATAATAAATATAATCATTTGATTTTGACCATTTGGTAATTTTCCCGCACCAACCGCCTAAATAATTCCCAACACTCTCTTTTAGAAGCAATAATTCTTGCGATTGCGGATGATAAATTTGAAGTTTAAAATTTTCAATTCCAGGACTACCATACCCCCCTTTGTCTGTTTCTGATTGGGAAATTAAGGCTACGCGTTGGATTGTTGGGTTATCACAAAGATAAATAATTTTTTCCTGGTCATTAAATTTTTCTTGTAGGTTAGGAAACCAATCAGTGTCAGGGAGTTTTGAATTTCCAGCGCTTAAATCATAACAATCTAATTTATAAAAACCTTTTTCGCTACCTGTGTCTTTAACAAATTTTAAAGACGTAGGGGAAGGAGAAGGGTTAGAGATTAAGTAATAATTGTCTCTGAGATTGGCGATTTGTTCTCTTAATTGATCCGATTCAATCAGGCTCACATTTTTTATTTTCCTGATTGAATTTCGCCAATAAGCTGAGATTAATAAACAGCCAAAAATTAACCCAAAGATCACCGTTAAAACTAAAGATTTATTTATTTGCATAAGGTTATTTTAGCAGACCACCTATTTCCTTAAACCGTCACGCAAAGTGGGATAAACAATAATCGCTACAATTAAAAGCAAAATTGAAGAAATAAAGTAAAAATTGCCTAAAAATTGATTAATATCCATATTCTACTTTCTTTTTTTTGACTGATTCATTGTACCATAAAAAACTATCCCTAAAGCCAATAATAAAATTATTATAGATAAGTAGAATTTTGCCTCCAGATTCATTTATTGACTCCTTTTAAAATTGATAGACTTAGAATGGCAGTTCCGACACTAAATATAACACCTAAACCTATTACTGTTGGATGTAAGGTTTGTGGTTGCGTTAGACTGGGTAAAACAAAAGCGGCTAACATCACCAGGCTCAGATTGGCTAACAGTTCTGATAACCGATCAATCTGGGCGACGTTAAACCTAAGCATTAAAATCATTGTAGCATTTTTACTTCACCAGAGGCTTGCCGGATTTGAAAAAGACACGTTTGGCGACGGCGGCTACGGACTTGATTTCTTTGGTCAACTGTTTTTTGATAATTTTTGTTTCAGGGTTTATATTAACCACTGCTTCAGCTTTGGTTTTAATGTCGTCAACGATGTCTTTAAGGTGATGCTGGAAAATTTTGCGGGCTAATTTACCTTTTTTGGTTTTATATAAAAAAGTGGCGCCGGCGGCCACAGCCGTGCCTAATAACAGCCCGGTAGTAAAGTGAAGGGATTTATTCTTTTCGTCGTCCATGAGACTCGGTTTTTTTAGAAATCAAATCACCGGCCAACTCAACTAATTTAGCGCCTTTTTTCAGGCCGGAAATAAATTCCGAGGCGTGTTCAATTGGATCGGCCACTGATTTAGTAATCCGTTTCATATCATCCAACATGGAATTAGTTTTTACCAAAGCCTTTTTCATTTCATCTAAAATTCGGAAAATATAGACGGAAAAAATAATCAATAAAATTGACAGAATCGTCACAACGATAACGAGGATTATTTGGGAAAGCGTAAGCATTAATTTAGTATATCACAATTTATAACTCGACAACCTGGCCTTTTAACGCCTGGAAAACCGCATCGTTTAGCAAGTCCGGCTTGCAGGGAGTGACGGAAATAAAGCCGGAGCGCAAGGCGTCGGCATCGGTGTTGGCAAAACCGCTGATAGCGGCTTTAAAACCGGCCGGATAAGAATATTTATGATTGGTTTTATCCACTTCCAATTGAGTGAAAAAATCATCGAAATAATAGGCAAAACGAGTAAATTTAACCTGATTGCTGGGCTGGTCGGGAAAATTAACATTAAGCATAAAATTCCCCCAAAATTCCTGGGCAATCGCGAGGTTAATTAATTTAAAAGCGGCCGAACCGGGGAAATCATAATACTTCGAAATGTCTTCATCGCCGGCGTGGTCGTGATACCAAAACGAGGCCGGGGCGTTCCAGGAAAAAGCAATGGATTTGGGGGAAAGTTTTAATTTAATGGCCCTCACAGCCGCGGTCATGGTGCCGGAAGCCAGGTCGCCGATTAAATTCGGGCCAAGATTGATGCCGGAAAGAGCCAGGTCAAAAGACGGCAGGCCCAAACTTTTAATTAATTCCATGGCATCGCCGGGAGAACCGCTAACCCAATAAGCGTCAACACCGTCGACCTTGGTTTTGCCCCAATTGCCGCCATGCTTGATACTGAGCATGCCGCCGACGCCGCTTTGCTGAACCTGAGTGGCGGCGATTAACAGCTCGTATTTAGGCTTTAAAAAATGGGCCAGCAAGCGAATACCGATAGAGTTGTAACCGTCATCGCCGGTCAATAAAATGCGTTTAACTTTCATGGGGTAATGATAACATGGCGGACAACCTGGGTGGTTTTTTGGCGGCGGGAAGTACTGGTTAGAGTCAGTTCGTGAGTGCCGGGAGAGCCTTGATAGGCGGTGGTAAAAGTGCCGTCGGGCTCAATATTAATTATTTTATTATTTAATTTTAGGCTGGCATTTCTATCAGTTTTGCCTTTAATTATTACCGGACTGGCAAGCGTGATCCCATTTTCCGGCTGGGAAACAATTAAAAAAGGCGGCTGATACAAACGATATAAATTAAAACCCAGATAACTAAAAAGCAGGCAAAAAGCCAGAACTAAACTAAAAACCGGACCGGTAAAAGAAACGGGGAAGCGCGAAGAATTAAGAGGTTTGACTAAACCGGGGGGTAAAATTTTCTTGGCGATTTTACGGCTAAACTGACGCTTAAAAACTGCAACAACCAACTGGGGATCAAGGTTTAAGGCCAGGGCATAATTACGGATAAAGCCCTGAAGGTAGGTGGCCGAAGGTAACTGATCGTACTGGTCTTTTTCTAAGAATCGCAAAATATGTTTGGGAATTTTGGTTAAACGTTCCAGCTGGGTTAAGGTAAGTTTGGATTGCAGACGGGCTTGAAAAAGAAGTTGGCCGCTAGTTTTCATGTTGTCTCTGGGCCAAGAAAGTGTCGGGATTAGAAATTAAAATATCCCGGGGTTTGGCGCCTTCGCCCGGGCCAATAACTCCGGATTGCTCCAACTGATCCAAAATCCTGGCGGCGCGGGCATAACCAATCGATAAACGGCGCTGCAACAGAGAAGCAGAGGCGCGGTTGTAACGGCAAACTACCTGAACGGCTTCGGCAAAAAGATTGTCAATGTCTTCTTCTTCGGCGGCAAAACCTTTTTGACCAGGAACAATAGCAGTGTATTTATTAGTAACGGCTTCAGTATATTCAACTTTTTGACTGGATTTTTTGAGAAAATCAACTAGGTTTTTGGTATCTTTGTCCGATAAAAATGTCCCTTGAATCCGGCTCGGCTTAGCCTGTTCAGGAGGAATATAAAGCATATCGCCGCGGCCTAATAATTTTTCGGCGCCGGGCGAATCGATAATGACGCGCGAATCCACCATAGAATTAACGTTAAAAGAAATGCGGCAGTTAATGTTGGCTTTAATTAAACCCGTTAAAACATCAACCGAAGGGCGTTGGGTAGCAAGAATCAAATGAATACCGGTGGCCCGGGCCATTTGGGCCAAACGGGTAATACTATCCTCCACCTCGGACGGAGCAAAAAGAATAATGTCGGCTAGCTCATCAATAATAATGACAATGTAGGGCAAGGCCTGAAAACCGGCCATTTCGTTATAACTGGCAATATTCCTGGCGCCGACCTCGGCAAATTGCTTGTAGCGGCGGTCCATTTCCGAAAGCGCCCATTTTAAAGCCGAAACCACTTTTTCCGGCTCAACAATCACCGGAGTTAAAAGATGGGGAATATCATTATAAACCGTTAATTCCACCCGCTTGGGGTCAACTAAAATAAACTTGACTTCCTGGGGGGTAGCCCGGAATAAAATCGAGGTAATAATGGAGTTAATACAGACAGATTTACCGGAACCGGTGGCGCCGGCAATCAAAACATGGGGCATTTTATCGATATCGCTAATCACCGGCTGGCCAGAAACATTGAGGCCTAAAGCAATAGCGAGTTTGGAAGGCAGGTTTTTGAAAATTTTGGCTTCCAACATCTTTTTTAGAGAAACTAATTCCAGGGAGCGGTTCGGGATTTCCAAGCCAACCAGAGACCGACCGGGAATCGGGGCTTCGATCCGGATTTGGCCCTGGGGGGCGGCTAAAGCTAAGGCTAAATCATTTTGCAAACTGGTAATTTTGGACAGCTTGGTGCCGGTGGCAATTTCAATACAGTATTGGGTAACAGCCGGGCCGTTATTAACTTCTTTAACCTTGGCGCGAATGCCAAAACTTTCCAGGGTTTGTTCAATGACAGCCGCATTTTGGTTAACATCGCCCCGGTCGGCTTTAACGCCAGCAGAATCACTTAATAAAGATAAGGGCGGGTAATGCCAAATTTCCTGCTGCTCGCCAGGAATATTTTTGACCACAGCGGAAACCGACTGAAGAGATTGAGGTTTGGGGCGGGGTTCAGATTTAGAATCAGCATTTGTATCCAAGCCTTTAACGGTAAAGCCGGTTTTGGGCAAAGACGGAATAAAACGATCACTTTTTAGCTGCGGCAGGCGGAAATTTTTTAAAGCCAGCCAAATTTTTTGAGCAGTTAATAAAATATCTTCAAGGCTGGTTTCAAAAATAACCACTAGGCCGATAAAAAGACCGCAAATTAAAACTAGCAAAGCGCCGGCAGAAAAAATTAAGGCGACTAGGTTTTGCCAGATAATCCGGCCAGCTACTCCTGCCTGGGTTAAACTGATGGCGCTAACCAACAAAACCACGCTACCCACAAAAACATTAGGCTTGGTAATCCGCCATTTTAAGCGGGTCAGCATTAAGCCGGCAGAAAGAAAAATAAAGGGAAGCAAGAAAATGCCCCAGCCAAATAAATTAAAAAAGTACTGGAAAATTAACTCCAAAAACCGGCTTTGGCGGGATAAGGAGACCATAATTAAACCGCCGATTAAAATTAAACCGGTCGAAGCTAAGGTATAAATAGTTTCTTTGGGCAATTTTAGCTGAAACGGTTGGTGGCGTTTTCCGCGGGAGGAATGCTTTCTAGACATTTTGATTGAACCTAATTTCTTTTAAAGGCAGTTTTTCTTTAAGTTCATAGCGGCCGTCAGGCGTCAAATCAACAATCTGGCCGGATTGGGGCAAGATTACCTGCTGAGACTTAAACCCTTGATTTAAAGCCAGGCGTTGATACTGGCGGGCGTGCCGGAAAGTACCGCCAATAGGGTAAAGAAATTTCGGCCGAACCAGTTGCATTAATAATTTTAGCTCTTCCGCCGAGCCATGGCCGGAAACATGCAGATCGTCCCCCATTTCGCCGTAAACCACGTTAGCGCCGGCCAAAGACAGTTCATCGATGACGTGGTAAACCGATTGTTCATTGCCGGGAATAATATCGGTTGAATAAATGACTTTATCGGTGGTTTTAACCTTAATTAAAGGGTGCTGGCCGGAAGCATAACGGGTTAAGGAAGATGATTCCTGGCCTTGGCTACCGGCAATAATCAAGCATAAACGGTGGTCGGGAATTTTTTTCAACTGGCGTTTATTAGCCACGCTTTTTTGGGGCAAACGCAAGAAGCCTAAGCGGCCGGCAATAGCGGCATTTTTTTCCATGGAACGGCCGATAAAAATCACCTGGCGGTTGTGGCTAACAGCCATATCCACTGCTTGCTGGATGCGGTGGATTTGAGATGACATGGTGGTAAAAATAAACCGTCCGGGACAATCAACCATTTCCCGGTCGATGGCAATGGCTAAGGTAGATTCGGACATGGAAAAACCCGGCCGCTCGCTCCGCAAACAATCAGATAATAAACATAAAATGCCCTCTTTGGAAAGGGAAACGATTTTTTGAAAGTTGGGCGGCCAGTTATCAATCGGAGACAAGTCAAACTTAAAATCACTGCCATGATAAACCGCGCCAATCGGGGTTTTAATTAAATAATGAAAACAATCAGGCACTGAGTGGGTAATATGAATCGGAAAAACGGTAAACGGACCAAGGGTAAGCTGGTCGTTTTCTTTAATCACAGTTACCTGATGGCTGATATCAAAGTCTTTTAAGCGCGCCTGGCAAAAACCGGCAGTCAAACGGGAAGCATACACCGGCGGGTAATTTAATTCCGGCAAAATGTGGGGCAAAGCGGCATAATGGTCGTCGTGGCCATGAGTTAAAATAACGGCCCGAATATTAAACTGATTTTGCTTTAAATAAGTAATGTCGGGAATTAAAATGTCGTCGGAAATTTTATCCTCAGGAAAACCGATGCCGCAATCGACAATTAAGGCATCATTGCCATAAAGATAAACATACATGTTGTTGGTGACCATGCCGGGGCCGCCACCGAGAGGGACTATTCGTAAATTATTCATAGGTTAATAATTCGGCAGATAATTTTTAATATTGTCTAAAGTTAAGTGGAAATGCTCCCCCTGGCCTTCGATTTTCAACCGCGCCAACTTGCGGCAAACACCTTCAATGGTGCGCTCCAGGGTACGAATACCGGCGTCAAAGCCCAGGGGTCGGACGATTTTAGGCCAAACGGTTTCATCGATAGTTAAATTATCAACTGTCAGACCGGCTTCGGTTAAAATTTTAGGCAACATATAGGTTTTAGCAATAATAATTTTCTCGTCATCAGTATACGAGGGCATTTCGATAATTTCCAGCCGGTCAAGCACAGCAGTGGCAATATTGCGGGTGTTATTGGCGGTGGCAAGAAATAAAACATTGGATAAATCAAAGGGGTAATCCAAATAATGATCGGTAAAAAGCGAGTTTTGCTCCGGGTCAAGTAGCTCGACTAAAACACCCATAATATCACTCCTGTTAGCTACAGTGACACGGTCGACTTCATCTAAAAGTAAGATCGGATTATTTGTGCCTGCGCGGCGCATGGCTTTAATTACCCAACCCGGTTCGGCATCAGGATGAAGGCGGGATTGGCCGCGCAAATCCCGGGCCGAGCCCATGCCGCCGAAAGGAATACGGACAAATTTGCGGCCCAAAGCTTCAGCCAGAGAGTAACCAAAAGTGGTTTTACCGGTACCGACTAAACCGACCAGGCAAAGAATCGGGGCGCGAGAAACTGATTGCTGACCACGATTTAAGGTCATAATCGATAAATGTTCCAAAATCCTGTCTTTAACGTGCTGCATGCCGTAATGATGATGGTCGAGAATTTTTTTGGCTTCGTTCAAGTCTAATTTATCCTCGCTCGATTTATCCCAGGGCAAGTTAACAATCCACTCGATATACTGGGCGGTGCGTTCATATTCAGCCGAATAACCGGAAAATTGGGTCATTAGTTGGAGGCGGTCAACCATTACCTGAGCTTTATTTTTCAGTTCCGGCGGCAAAGCAACCGAGTCGAGTTTGGTTTTTAAAGCCTGAGCTTCAGCTTCGAGGGCAGTAACAGATTTCATAGAGTCATTTTAGCATATATAATATGGGCTATGATAACTTTAAGTGTTGATAAAGGCGTCAGTTTTACTAAGGCCGTGCTTTGGGATAAACGGAAAATAATTAAATATTTGTTTAACCAAGCTCTACCTAAAGCCGATAAAATTATTAGAGTCACACCAAAAATAGAATTTGGAAGTTTGGCTAAAGGCGGGTTATATTTGTCCGGGTTAAAGTCAGCCATTGTGGTCAGCTGCGGCACCGGCACGGCAGTGGTGTGGGCGAGAAAAAATAAACCAGTAGTCCATTTAGGCGGTACCGGAGTCGGGGGTGGAACGTTGCAGGGCTTGGGCAAGTTAATTTTAAAAACAGACTCTGTGGAAAAAATATTTGAGCTGGCAAAAAAAGGCAAGCGAATAAAAGTGGATTTAACGGTCGGCGACATTTTAGGAACCGGGATCGGTTTATTAGGTCCGGAAACAACAGCGGCAAATTTCGGCAAATTAAAATCCAGTAAAAAAGCGGATTTGGCGCAAGCGCTGGTTAATATGGTAGGAGAAGTAATCGGCATGACGGCTTGCCTTGCGGCCGGAAAAACAGCAGAAAAAAAGATCGTTTTTTGCGGGATGGTGGCCACGAATAAGTTAATGCAAAAATATATTTCTGGGGTGTGCCAAATGTTCCAACTGGAAGCGATATTTCCAAAAAAGGGTGAATTTGCGACCGCAATCGGGGCGGGAATAAAATAATTATTAACACGCGTAATAAATATTTTTACCTTTACCTTTTTTGATTAACAAACCCTTATCAACCAAGATACTTAATCGCCGTTGAGCGGTTCTCCGCGGGGCTTCTAAAATTTCTGTCACGTCTTGTAAATCAACCTTACCGATGTTTTTACAAAAATCCAGCAGAGTAATTTCTTCAGCTGATAGCTTTATGGTTTTCTCTGATGGTTTTTTTAAGGTTACTAAAGTAATGTTTTTTTTGAGCTCTTCGACTGAAGTGAAAAATCCCCGAGTAAAATAATCTAACCATAAAGTTAAGTCTGCCAACCGTTGTTTTGAATATGTTTTAGCCTGACTCAAAGACTCATAATATTGCCGCCTAAATTGTAAATAGAAGGTGTCAGGAATTAAAACATCGCGAAAACCGTAATCAAGCAACCGCAAAAATAATAGAGTTAATAATCGCGTAACCCGGCCATTACCATCAGTAAAGGGGTGAATGGAAACAAATTCATAATGAAATATACCGGCAGCTAAAATCGGATGCAACAGCTTTCCATTGCCATTAAGCCAAATTAATAATTCATTAATTAATTTCTCCACCCGATTGACTTTTGGCCCGGTATATCTTAAATAATCACGATTGTTTTTGACGTCAACTATATAAATCGGGCCGGGACGAAAATGGCCGACTTTTTGGGTGGGTAACAAACCGGCCATTGTCAAAGAATGAAACTGCAAGATATCTTTGATAGTAATTGGTGTCGATTGCTGTTGCCTTTTCTCCAACCAATCAAGGGCTTTTTTATAATTAACAACTTCAGTAATCGCTCTTTCCGGAGCAGCCACCAATTTTCCGGCTAAAACTTTAACAACTTCCTGACGTTTTAATGGATTGCCCTCAATGGTAGTCGAGCTGTGGACAGCATCAACCGCCGCTCGATAACGTAAGGTAATTTCCTGCTGGGGTAAAATTCGACTACTGGTCACAATTTGCCTAATTTTCTCAATCTGGGCAATTCGGTTATTAATTTCCGGAGTAATAGTAAACCTGGGAATATAAGACATACTTAAATTATATCACGTTCGCGCCATATTCGCGCCAGTTTCCGCGCCAAAGTTTTATTCCACTTCCTGGTGTTGTTCGGGATACCAAGCCGGAACACAGGGGGCAAATATCTCAAAATTCCCTTGCCAATAATATTTTTCGTTCTTGTCGATTAAGATTAAATCCCCTTCGCTAAAAGCGACTTCTTTACCTTCGATGACCAATTTGCCTGAACCTTTCATAACAAAAGCCATTTCTTTACAAATAATGTTAACAACACGGCCCTTATCGGGATAGCGGCCATTTAACTTAATAACAGCACCATTAATATCTTTATCGCCTAAGGGGTATTCGATCGCAATACATTTATCGCTGTTTATAAATTCGGTGGTTTGATTTTTTGAGCATTGTTTCATTTCCTAAAGAATTCTTACTTACCTTTAGGTTTAAAAGTTGGTCTAATAAAGGCGATGTAAATCAAGGCTACGGCAATAACATATAATGTCAACATTATTGAACCGGTATCTAAGGCTTGTTCTAAATTAACCATAATTTTTAACTTTCTCGGTTAGAAATAAACCAACAACAAATAATATTATAGCCGGGAATAAATTGCGAAACAATAACTCGCCAAATTTTTCTAAAGTAATACCAAAAAATCCCGGAGAAATGAGTAAAATACCCAACCAGCCAGAGGCGAGATTAAAAGATATTTCGGCAAGGCCTTTGATAACTGTTACTGTTGAAATTGCCACTGAAAATAATTTATCAAGAATTGAAGGGTGTGTCAAAAGGCCGCCTGCGAGGAGAGTCCTTGCAGGTCAAATTTTTAGCCTTTTCCTCAAATCTGTTAATAAAGTCTGATTATCTTTATACCAATGTGTTTGCAAACCTGCCTTTTGAGCGGCATGAATATTTTTTTCATCATCATCGATGAAAAAAATATTCTCCGGGGCCAGATGAAGCTTATTAGCTAAAAAAATATAGGAATCAGAATCGGTTTTATCGATTTCCAAGGCAACGCTGTAGAAAAAATCTTTAAAAATCGGGACGAGCTGCTCATATACTCCAGGAGTTTCATAGTTGGAACCGGAAGTATAAATATAAAGAGGAATTTTGGTTTTTATCGACTGGAAAAAGACTAATATCTCTTGATTTAACCTAAAATAATCAAAAACGTTATAGTTGCCAAGATTTCGCTTTAACTTTTTTTCTAATATATCCAGCCGGCTTTTATAATTTTCATCTTTGGGAAATAATATTACCCGAGCAAAATCAGACAAAATTGCCTTAATCATTATCTTCTGGGGCCACGGGAGAAACCGCCGCCACCGCCACGATTTCCGCCTCCGGGACGAAAACCACCTGGACGAGGAGAACCGCCG
>JBBTRT010000003.1:7665-26826 GCA_038065055.1 Patescibacteria group bacterium | reverse complement strand
CATTGTTGATTCGATTATCGAATATTTGTCAAGCAGTCAAAGCCTGGATTTATTGCCGGAGATTGCCAAAAAATTAACTGAAAAAAGCTGGGTCAAAATCGATCCTAACCTGGCCTTAATTTCCTCTGCCGTCAAACTGTCAACCGTTCAGCAAGCTTTAGTGAAAAAAACTCTCTCTCAGCATTTTCACCGCCCCATCCGTATCAAAACTAAGCTCGATCCGGCCATCATCGCTGGTTTAAAAATTAATGTTGCCGGTAAAATTATCGATGCCACTCTCAATCATCGCCTCGAATCATTAAAAGACCAGGTTATTTATGACTGATCTTCACCAGCTCATTACCAAACGGATCAATCAATTCACTCCCGATTTAACTGCCCGCGGCGTCGGCCGGATTATCACTTTAGGCGACGGCGTGGCCACAATTAGCGGTTTAAACGATGCCATGATGGCTGAAATTCTGGAATTCCCCCAAAAAACTTACGGTCTGGTTTTAAACCTGGACAAGCACTCCGCCGGCGCCATTATTTTAGGCAATTCCAAACATTTAAAAGAAGGCGATGAAGTGGCCGCCACCGGCCGGATTTTACAAGTCCCGGTCGGCGAAGAATTAATCGGCCGGGTCATCGGCCCCCTAGGCAATCCCCTCGACGGCCAGCCGGCCCCGAAAACTTCTTCCAGCAACCCTTTGGAAAAGATCGCTCCCGGCGTTATTAGCCGCGCCAGCGTCAGCCAGCCGGTTCAAACCGGCGTTAACGCCATCGACAGTATGATCCCCGTCGGCCGCGGCCAAAGAGAGTTGATTATCGGCGACCGTTCCACCGGCAAATCCGCCATTGCCATCACCACGGTTATCAATCAAAAAGATAAAAACTTAATTTGTATTTACGTGGTTATCGGCCAAAAAGCGGCTTTTACCGCCCAACTGGTGGAAACGCTGAAAAAATATAAGGCCCTGGATAATACGATTATTGTGGCCGCCAATGCCGCCGATGTTCCGGCTTTGCAATACCTGGCCCCTTATGCCGGCGTGGCCATTGCCGAATATTTTGCCGCCAAAGGCAAAGATGCCCTCGTGGTGTACGATGACTTATCCAAACACGCCTGGGCTTACCGGGAACTTTCTTTATTGCTCCGCCGCCCTTCCGGCCGCGAAGCTTATCCCGGCGATGTTTTCTATCTTCATTCCCGCTTGCTCGAACGCGCCATTAAATTAAATAAAGATAACGGCGGCGGCTCAATCACGGCCCTGCCGATCATCGAAACCCAAGCCGGCGACGTTTCCGCTTATATTCCCACCAATGTCATCTCCATCACTGATGGCCAAATTTATCTGGAATCGGACTTATTCAACGCCGGTATCCGCCCGGCTATCAATGCCGGCTTATCTGTTTCCCGGGTCGGCGGCAACGCTCAAATTAAAGCCATGCGCCAGGTTAGCGGCAAACTGCGCATGAACTTGGCCCAGTACCGGGAACTGGCCGCTTTTGCCCAGTTTTCTTCTGACCTGGATGCCGCCACCAAGGCCCAGCTGGACCGCGGCGCCCGGATTACCGAAGTTTTAAAGCAGGGCTGGGATGAACCCATGTCCGTCGAAAACCAAGTTTGCTTAATTTGGGCCGTCACTAACGGCTATCTGGACAAAACCCCGGTCAATAAAGTTAAAGATTGGCAAACCGCCTATTTAACCCAGTTAAAATCCACCCAGCCCGATTTGTTAAAATCAATTGCCCAAGAAAAAATCCTCACTGATAAAATTATTAAAGTTTTAGAAAAATCCACCCAAAGATTTAACGATAGCCATAAAGATTTAAGTTTACAAGATGAGGTGGAAACTTTATGAGTTCAGATAAATTAATCAAGCGCCGGATCCGCTCTTCCAAAAATATCAGCCAGATCACTAAAGCCATGGAAATGGTCTCGGCTTCAAAAATGCGCCGCACCCAGGATATGGCCTTATCTTCCCGGCCTTACTCGGAAAAAATGGTCCAAATTATTACTGCCCTGGCTCTCCGGGCTAAAGATCAATTAGATCATTTTTTATTAAAAGATCCGCGCCTTAATTGGGAAGAATCTCAGGAATTTAATGTCTTAATTATTCTTTTTTCCACCGATAAATCCCTTTGCGGCGGCTTAAACTCCAATCTTTTCCGGGGCTTGGAAAACTGGCTTAAAGACTTAAAAGTCACTTACAAACTGCCTCTCAAAACTAAACTAAATTTTATTACCGTTGGCCGCAAAGCCAAGGAACATGTTTTAAAAACCAATCGCTTGCTCAATGCCGAGTTCGGCCATTTCGGCGATCGCCCGAAATTTAACGATATCCTCCCGGTTTCCCGGATGGTTATTGAGGGTTTTGAGGCTGGTAAATTTCAAATGGCTTTTCTGTCTTACATGGAGTTTATCTCCACGATTTCGCAAAAATTAGCCGTCAAACAGCTCTTGCCGATCCGCGCCGAAGAAATTACCTCGCCTGAAACCCCGGTTTTACCGATGCAAAGCCTTAAAAGCGATTATTTATTCGAGCCGCGGGCCGAAGAAATTTTCTCCACCCTTTTGCCGCAATACATCGAGCTTCAACTCTATCATGTCTTACTCGAGGCAGTTGCTTCCGAACATTCCGCCCGCATGGTGGCCATGAAAAATGCCAATGAAAATGCGCTGGATATTGTTGATGAACTGACTCTCGAATACAATCGCGCCCGCCAATCAAAAATTACTAATGAGCTATTGGACGTCGTCGGCGCCAGAATGGCCCTCGAATAAAATCTATGAAATCAATCGGCCATATTACCCAAATTATTTCCGTTATCGTCGATGTGGTTTTTGAGGATAATTTACCGGAAATCTATAACGCCCTTGAGGTCCAAAAAGCCGATGGCTCGAAAATTATTCTTGAAGTTCAACAGCATTTGGGCAATCATCAGGTCCGTGCCATTGCTATGGGCACTACCGACGGCTTAAAACGCCATCTGGAAGTCATCGATACCGGCCGTCCGATCTCGGTTCCGGCCGGCACGAAAGCTCTGGGCCGCTTATTTAATGTTCTGGGCGAAACTATCGATAACGGTAAACCTATCACCGATGCCCAGCTTACCTCCATCCACACTGATCCGCCCAAATTTACGGATATTGAAGCCCGGCCGCAAATGTTGGAAACCGGCATTAAAGTTATCGACTTGATCTGCCCGTTTGCCAAAGGCGGCAAAGTGGCCGCTTTCGGCGGCGCCGGCGTCGGTAAAACCGTTATTATTCAGGAACTCATCCGGAATATTGCCGAAGAACACTCCGGCCACTCGGTTTTTGCCGGGGTCGGGGAGCGGACCCGCGAAGGCAACGACCTTTACACGGAAATGAAAGAATCCGGCGTCCTCAAAAATACCGTTATGGTTTTTGGCCAGATGAACGAACCCCCCGGCGCCCGCTTGCGCGTCGCTTTAACCGCCCTCACTTTTGCCGAGTTTTTCCGGGACAAAAAAGGCGAGGATGTCTTGCTTTTTATTGATAACATTTTCCGCTTTTCCCAGGCCGGCAGCGAAGTTTCCGCTCTCCTGGGCCGGATTCCGTCCGCCGTCGGCTACCAGCCGACTCTGGCTTCGGAAATGGCGGCTTTGCAGGAGCGGATTACTTCCACTAAAAAAGGCTCCATCACCTCTTTCCAGGCGGTCTATGTTCCGGCCGACGATTACACCGATCCGGCCCCGGTAACCACTTTTGCCCACCTGGACTCGAGTATTTCCCTGGAGCGGTCTTTAGCCGAACAAGCCTTATACCCGGCGGTTGATCCTTTAGCCTCGTCGTCCAAAATTTTATCGCCTCAAGGCGTCGGCCTAGAGCATTACCAGGTGGCCCGCGGCGTTCAAAAAGTCCTCCAGCGCTACAAAGATTTGCAGGATATTATTGCCATTCTCGGTATCGACGAGCTTTCCGATGAAGACAAACTAACTGTTTCCCGCGCCCGCAAAATCCAGCGGTTCCTCACCCAGCCGTTTTACGTGGCTGAACAGTTTTCCGGCATGCCCGGAAAATACGTTAAAATTTCCGAAACCATCAAAGGCTTTAAGGAAATTATCGCCGGCAAATACGATGCCTTGCCTGAACAGGCCTTTTACATGGTGGGTAACATCGAAGAAGCGGTCAGCAATGCCAAAAAACTTTAACCGTCTATGAGCCTCAAAAAACTTCAGCTCGAAGTTATCACCCAGGAAAGAAAGATTCTTTCCGAATCAGTGGACATTGTCATGGCCCCGGCGCATGACGGCCAAATCGGCATTTTGCCCGGCCATATCAGTTTGTTAACCCATCTTCAGGCCGGCGAGCTTTACATTTTCAGCGGCCCGTCCATGACGGTCTTGGCCGTCTCCGGCGGCTTGCTCGATATTCACGATAACCAAGTCAGCGTTATGGCTGAAAGCGCGGTCAGGGCCGATGAAATCGACATTGCCAAAGTCGAAGCCGCCAAAGCCAAAGCCGAAGAGGCCTTAAAAGAAAGATTATCCGCCGCTGAATTTGCCGTCGCTGAAGCTGACCTGCGTAAAGCGGTCCTGGAACTAAAGGTCGCCAAGCGCCGCCATCAGCGCGTCAATTTTCAGGAATAATTATGGATTTAACCCCGGCCCCGGATATTGCCGTTAAAATAAAAGCGATTCAGCAAAAAATTCAACTGCCTTACCTTGATTTAGCCCGGATCACCTGTTTTAGAAGTTTCAAGTCTACCGGCCGCGCCCGCGCCCGCATCTGGGGTTTTCCCCGCATTCTCCAAATGGCCTTAAAAACTAAGCCCCATTATTGTCTTGAGGTAATTTCCGAAAAATTCGATCATTTAAACTCTGTCGATCAAACGCAAATTTTGATCCACGAGCTCCTGCACATTCCCAAAAACTTTTCCGGGGCTTTAATTCCTCACGGCACCAAACGCGCCCATTTTGTCAATCTAAAAAGGGTAAAATTACTTTATGATCAATATTGTTCACGGCGATAATGTGATTTCCAGCCGCCAATTTGTTTTATCCCAGGTTAAAGATCCGCTGATTTTTGAAGCCAAAACTTTAACCCCGGAAGTTCTCATCCAATCTCTAGAGTCCAGCGGTTTATTCGGAGCCAGCCGTCCGGTTCTGATCAATCACTTGCCCTCAAAAGAATTGTTAACTATTATCTCCTCTCATGCTGATGCTGATGTGTATATCTGGCACTCCAAGATCTTATCCAAAACCGCTCTCAAACCGCTTGGACCAAAAGTTAAAATTACCGAGTTTAAACTCCCTCCGTCAATTTTTAATTTTCTGGACGCTCCCAGTCTTAAATCCCTGCATCTGGCGGTTAAATCCAACCCCATTGAGCTTATTTTTTACTTATTTTCCCGCCGGATCAGCCAATTAATCCAAATTAAAGACAATCCTGATTTAGTCAAAACTTCTCCCTGGCAAAAACAAAAATTGTTATCTCAGGCCAGGTCCTGGACCCTGGACCAATTACTTACCTGGCATCAGCGTCTCTTAAAACTTGATTTTGCTCAAAAAAACGGTCAAGATCCATTTAGTTTGTTAACCAGCTTTGAACAACTATGGTATTAGATCCGTCAATTTTTAAAGATTACGATATCCGGGCCATTGTGCCCAAGGATCTCGATGAAGTCGGCATTGTCCGCCTCACCCAAGCGATTGTCAATTATTTTAAACCCCAGTCCGTTCAATTAGGCCGCGACATGCGCTTAAGCGGTGACCAGTTTCACCAGGCCATGATCAACACTTTTTTGGCCTGCGGCGTGGATGTCGTTGATTTAGGTTTAATTGCCACTGACATGCTCTATTTTGCTTCCGGAACCGGGAATGAAGATATGAACATTACCTTATCAGCTTCTCACAATCCCAGTGAGTATAACGGCCTGAAAATGGTGACCAAAGGCGCCATTCCCATCAGCGGCAACACTGGCATTTATGCCATTCGCGATCTGGCTTTATCTAAAACAGACTTAACGCCTAAAAATGTAGCTCCTGGTAAATTAACTTCACGGAACTTGCTTCCCGATTGGGTCGATCACGTCTTAAAATTTGTTAATGTTGCCAAACTCAAACCATTAAAATTAGTCGTCGATGCCGGCAATGGCATGGCTGGTTACTTTATGCCGGCTTTTGAAAAGAAACTGCCTTTTTCCGTCTCGCATCTTTATTATGAGCTGGACGGCAGTTTTCCCCACCATGTTCCCAGCCCCATCGAAGCCAAAAATCTTCAGGACTTAATCACGGCAGTTAAATCTCAGGGTGCCGATGCTGGTTTGGCTTTTGACGGCGATGGCGACCGGGTTTTCTTAATCGACTCTCTGGGCCGGGTTGTTTCCGGCACGGTGATGACCGCGATTATTGCCGAAAACCTGCTCCTGAAACACCCGGGCGACACCATTCTTTACAATGCCATCGTCGGTCAGATCGTTCCGGAAATTATTGCCAAACACCAGGGCCGTCCGGTCAGAGTTAAAGTCGGCCACACCCTGATTAAAGCCGCGATGCGGCAGGAACAAGGCCTTTTTTGCGGCGAGCATTCGGGTCATTATTATTTCCGCGATAATTTTTTTGCCGACTCAGCCATTATTGCCGCTCTTTTGGTTTTGGAATTAATGTCCGAAAAAAACTTAACCTTAAGCGATTTAATCGATCAATACAGCCGTTATTTTAGTTTTGAAGAAAAGAATTTTAAAGTTAGCAACCCGAAAAAAATTATTCAAACTATTTTTAAAAAATACGAGCCTCAGGCAAAATCTATTGACTGGCTGGACGGCTTAAGTGTTTGGTTTGACACTTGGTGGTTTAGCCTGCGTGCCAGCAACACCGAACCGTTATTAAGATTAAATTTAGAAGCCGATTCCCCGGAAATTTTAACAGCCAAAACCAAAGAGCTTCAAAATGAGTTACAATTATTAGGCGCTGAAATTTTATGATTAATTTTTTACCCGACCAATGCCAGTCTGCCTGGCAAGTTAGCTCTAACCTTAAATTTCCTGATTCTTATTCTGCGGTCAAAAATATTGTTATCTGCGCTATGGGCGGCTCCCGTTTCACGCCCTTAACCGTCAAGTATTTATTTCCTGACAAAATTACCTTGCCCTACGAAATTATCGATGACTATGATTTGCCGGCTTATGTTAACGAAAACACTTTGGTTATTTTATCTTCTTATTCCGGCGCCACCGAAGAAGTGCTTAGTTGCCGGGATCAAGCACTCGTCAAAAAAGCTCAAATTACTCAAGTTAGTTCCCAGTCCATGCTGGCTGTTCCCGGCTATATTTTTAACCCGGACAAATTTAATCCCTCGCGCCAGCCCCGTATGGGTAACGGTTTTCTGCTTTTCGGCCATTTAGGCTTGCTCCAGGCTTTAAAATTAATTGACTTAAAAGAAACTGAGGTCCAATCGGCCATTGATTTTTTGCGCCATAATTTACCCCAGTTTCAAACCCAAGCCGAAGCTTTAGCCAGGGATTTAAAAGATACCCATTTGTTTATTATTACTTCCGGCTTTTTGCGCGGCTTTGGCAATGGTTTTGCCAATCAAATTAATGAAAACTCCAAAATGATCTCCGATCCGCGGGTAATTCCCGAACTAAATCACCATTTAATGGAAGGCTTAAAATTTCCTAACTCTTTGCGCCAAAATGCGGTTTTTCTGTTTATTAATTCTGCTTTATATTCGCCCAAAATTCAATTAAGGTTTAAAATCACTCAGGAAATAGTTACCAAGCAGGGGATTAAAACTCTTAATTTAAACCTCGCCGGCCCGGACAAGCTTTCCCAAGTGCTTGAAGCCTATGCCTTATCCGGTTTCCTAACTTTAAAGCTAGCCGAAATTTATCAGGTGGACCCGCTCGCCATCCCCTGGGTCGACTACTTCAAAAAAGAGCTTGGCAAACAACCTGCAGGGTCAAACCCTGCAGGTTAAATTTCCTCAAGTAAGACTGATTTTATCGTCAGTGTATCTCTTTCGTCAGTTTCTTCCACAAAACTCTTATAGGAATTGTTTAACTTGGTTTTCGAAAAATAACTTAAGATTAAATCTGTTTTCACCCAAGCCTGTTTAAATAACCCTAAATAATTCCCATAGCTTGAATACTTGTACTCTTTCCAACCTGCAGGGTCAAACCCTGCAGGGTTACGATGAATATACTTTGATAAATACAAAAGCTGATTTTCCGATTCAACTTCTACCGCCTTATAGGCCCCCTGAAATAATGTTCCAACCCGTTTATATTTTTTATTAAAAAACATGGAATATTTAACTCCCAAAGACTTCATAAAATAACTGATATCGTTAGGATTTTTCTGAAAAACCAGCAAATGGAAATGATTAGGTATTAAGCAATAACTCAACAAATCGACATTCTCCGTAAAGTTTTTCAATTTCTTCGATGGTGCCACCTGCAGGGTCAAACCCTGCAGGTCAACCGGCATCAAATAAAGCTTTAAGTATCCCAAAAAAATTTTATAATCTTCATCATTCCTGAAGATTCTCTGTTTATCCACCCCCCGATTATACAAGTGGTAATAAGTGTTTTCTTTAAATTCCTTAACGATATTTTTCTTTGGCACACCTAATTCTATATCGATAAACCTGCAGGGTCAAACCCTGCAGGTAGTTGTCAATCAGATTAGATTTCTGCTATCCTTAATCAATGCTGCCCAATGACCAAAATCTCTACACTGTTAATTTCAATCAGGTTGATCGCCACGATCTCGGCTTGGTTGGCGGCAAAGGCGGCAACTTGGGCGAACTGGTCCAGGCCGGCTTCCCGGTCCCGCCCGGCTTTATCATCACTTCCACCGCTTATTTCGAAGTTATTAAAGCCAATAATCTCAAAGCCAAAATTCAGTCGATTATCGACGCGCTAAACGTCAACGACCCTCAGCAGTTAAATTCCGCCTCCCATAAAATTAAAAAATTAATTGTTAGCGCTTCCATTCCCGATCCGATTATCAAAGCCATTATCAAATCTTACTTAAAATTAGGCCGGGGTTTTAATAGTACCTTAGTGGCCGTCCGCTCGTCTGCCACGGCTGAAGATCTGCCCGGCGCCTCTTTTGCCGGCCAGCAGGAAACTTTTTTAAATATTAAAGGCGAAGCCAATCTAATTCAGGCTGTCCGGGAATGTTGGGCGTCTCTTTTTGAACCCCGAGCGATTTTTTACCGCCAACAAAAAGGCTTTGCCCACTTTAAAATCGGCATTGCCTTACCGGTCGAAACCATGGTTCAGAGCGAAATTTCCGGCATTATGTTCACCGTTAACCCCGTCACCAACGACAAAAATCAAATCGTCATCGAAGCTATTTGGGGCTTAGGCGAAAAAATCGTTCAGGGCGCTTATACTCCCGACCATTATCTCGTTCAAAAATTAACCTGGCAAATTCTTCAAAAACAACTCAACCATCAGCCCGAGCAAATGATCTTGAAAAACGGGACCAATCAGGATTTACCGGTCCCGCAAGCCAAGCAAAACCGCCATAAACTTACCGATGAACAAATTATTTTTCTGGCTAAATTAGGCCACCAGCTGCAGCAGCATTATTACTACCCGCAGGATATCGAGTGGGCCATCGACAAAGATAAAGTCTATTTGGTCCAATCCCGCCCGGTGACCACCTTAATGGCCCCGCCAAAAATTACCAGCGCTGTCAACACCGACTCTTTGACTCAAATTTTGCGCGGCGAACCGGCCAGTCCCGGCATCGCCACCGGCTACGTCCGCATTTTAAAATCAGCCAAAGAAATCAATCTTTTGAAAACCAATGAAATTTTGGTCACGGAAATGACCACCCCGGATTTTGTTCCCGCCATGAAAAAAGCCGCCGCCATCGTCACCGATAAAGGCGGCCAAACTTCCCACGCCGCCATTGTTTCCCGCGAACTGGGAATTCCCTGTATCGTCGGCAGTAAAACCGCCACCAAAATCTTAGCTACCGGCCAAGTAATTACCGTCAACGGCCAAACCGGCGCGGTTTTCAAACCCAAAACCAATCTTCCCTCTGTCCGTATTAAAGTCGCCGAATCAATTCCGATCCCGCCGAAAAAATTAGTGCCGGATACTGTCAAAACCGCTACCAAAGTTTACGTTAATTTAGGCGAACCGGATTTGGCTTCTGTCGTCGCCCAAAAAAATGTTGACGGTGTTGGCCTGCTCCGGGCCGAATTTATGATTGCCCAACAGGGGATTCATCCCAAAAAATTAATCAGCCAAAACAAATCCTCAGTCTTTACCGATATGCTCTCAACCGGTTTGGAAAAATTCTGCCGGGCCTTTTACCCGCGCCCGGTTGTTTATCGCGCTACCGACTTTAAATCCAACGAATATGCCAACCTAATCGGCGGCAAAGACTATGAACCAATTGAACCCAACCCGATGCTCGGTTACCGCGGCGCTTACCGCTACCTTGTCGACCAAGCGGTTTTTAATCTGGAACTAACCGCTATTTCCCATGTCCGCAATAAACTGGGACTGGCTAATTTGTGGCTGATGCTGCCGTTTGTCCGCACCGTTGACCAGCTGGTTCAGGTGAAAAAAATTATTACCGCCCACGGCTTAATTCGGTCCGCTAATTTTAAACTTTGGCTGATGGTGGAAATCCCCAGCAATGTTATTTTGCTGGAAGACTTCCTAAAAGTCGGCATCGACGGCGTTTCCATTGGCTCCAATGACTTAACCATGCTGATTTTAGGCGTGGACCGGGACAATAGCGAAGTCGCTTCAGTTTATGACGAAAGAAATCCGGCCGTAATGTGGGCCTTTGAGAAAACCATCAAAACCTGCGTTAAAAACCACATCACTGTTTCCATGTGCGGCCAAGCGCCTTCGGTTTATCCGGATTTAACCCAAAAATTAGTCGAGTGGGGGACCACCAGTGTTTCTGTTTCTCATGACGCGATTGATTCTACCCGGCAAATAATTTATCAGGCGGAAATGCGTTTAATTAACCATGGCTAAAATTGTTTCCCTTACCGCCCGGGAAATCCTGGATTCTCTCGGCAATCCCACCCTTGAAACCACTGTCCGACTGGATACCGGCCACGCCGGTGTTAGCGCGGTTCCTTCCGGAGTCGTTAACTCCAAATATGAATCGCTCGAACTTCGGGATAACGATCCTAACCGCTTTCAGGGGTTGGGAGTATTAAAAGCCGTTGCCAACGTCAATCAGGTTATCGCCCCAAAATTAATCGGTTTTGATCCCGGCCGGCAAACTCAACTGGATCAAGCGTTAATCGATCTCGATGGTACTCCTAATAAATCCAAGCTCGGCAGTAACGCGCTTCTTTCTGTTTCCATTGCCGCCATTAAAGCCGCCGCCTCAGCCTCAAATTTACCGCTGTATAAATATTTAAGCCTTAAATACGGCTTAAATCCGGATTTAAAAATTATGCCCGCTCCGACCTTTAATATTATCAATGGCGGCGCCCATGGGGCCGGCAACCTGGATTTTCAGGAATTTCATTTAATTCCTTCCTTGCGCTTTCCTTACCATCAGGCTCTGCAGATGGGCGTGGAAATTTACAAACTGCTTAAACAAACCCTTAAATCCCGGCGCTTAATTCACAGTGTCGGCGACGAAGGCGGCTTTGCTCCCAATTTATTCACCAACTTAGATGCCTTGGAAGTAATTTTGGAATCTATCAATCTCTCGCCTTATAAATTTTCTCACGATGTTTTTCTGGGCCTGGATGTCTCGGCCGACTTTTTTTACCACCACAATCATTATGAAATTAAAGATCGCGCTCAGCCATTTAGCCGCGACGAACTGATTGAGTATTACCGCCAGTTAAATCAGGAATACCATCTTTTTTCCCTGGAAGATCCTTTGTATGATGATGATTGGGCCGGCTGGACCAAACTAACCGCTGAACTTTCTGCCAACACTTTAATCGTCGGTGACGAGCTCTTAGCCACTAACCAAGACCGTGTCAAAAAAGCCATTAGTAGCAAAGCTTGCAACGCTATTTTAGTCAAACCCAATCAGGCCGGGACCGTTTCCGAAACTGTTAGCGTCATTAAACTTTGCCGGGAGAATAACTGGAAAATAATCGTCAGCCACCGTTCCGGTGAAACCAACGACACGTTTATTGCCGATTTTGCGGTCGGCGTGGGCGCCGATTACACCAAATTCGGCGCTCCGGCCCGGGGCGAAAGAATTGTTAAATATAATCGCCTATTAGCCATTGAAGCGGAAATAAACCATGGCTGAAACTAACCCCCCGGTAGTGTTAATTATTATGGATGGTTGGGGGATTGCCCCTCCCAATCCCGGTAATGCCATTACTCAAGCGCAAACGCCATTTTACAACCAGCTTATTGCCGCCTATCCCCATACCCAGCTAACCGCTTCGGGCCAGGCCGTTGGCTTGCCCAATGGCGAAGACGGCAATACTGAAGTCGGCCACGTCAATATCGGCGCGGGCCAAATTGTTTTTCAGGACCTGCCCCGCATTAACACCGCTATTGCCGACGGCTCTTTTTTTAATAACCCGGTTTTCCAAAAAATCATCGGCCACGTTAAAAAGAACCAGTCCACTTTGCACTTAATGGGCCTCATCGGTTCCGGCGGCGTCCACGCCAACAACGAACACCTCTATGCCTTGATTAAATTTGCCAGTTTAAATCAAATCAGTCACCTTTCCCTGCATTTATTTACCGACGGCCGCGATTCGCCGCCCACTACTGCCGAAGTCTACATTGCCGAAATAAAACAGCACCTCCTTAAAGCGGGAGTTGGCCAAATCGCCTCCATCATGGGCCGGTATTACGCTATGGACCGGGATTTTCGCTGGGAACGGACGGAAAAAGCCTACCGCTGTTTAACTGAAGGCGTTGGTTTAACGGCTACCTCTCCGGAACTGGCAATTCAGCAATCATACCAGCGCCAAAAAACCGATGAATTTATCGACCCAACCATTATGGTGGATACCAGCCATACTCCCTTAAGTTTAATTAAAGATAATGATGCGATTATTTTCTACAACTACCGGGTGGACCGCCCCCGCCAACTCACCAAAGCCTTTGTTTTGCCTGAATTTACTCAAGAAGCCAATCAACTTGCCTTCGACCCTTTGGCTGATAAATATCTCCACAGCCATCTCCCTCAAAAAGCCTCGGTTTCCCCGCCTTTTACCCGCCGGGTTTTTTTGAAAAATCTTCTTTTTACCACCATGACCGAATACCAAAAACACTTGCCGGTCCAGGTGATTATCCCTCCGGTCCACGTTGATTATCCTTTATCCCGGGTGATTGCCGAATACGACAAAAAACAATTTCATTTGTCCGAAACCGAAAAAGAACGCTTTGTCACCTATTATTTTAACGGTCTGCGCGAACAGCCTTTTGTGGGCGAAGATTGGGAATTTGTCCAATCGCCCAAAGTGGCTACCTACGATTTAACCCCGGCCATGTCCAGTGAAAAATTGGTCCAGGAAATTCTGGCCGCCCTGGCCAAACGTTACTATCATTTCATTGTTGTTAATTTTGCCTGTCCGGACATGGTAGCCCACACCGGCAATTTACCGGCCGCGATTTCTGCCTGCCAAACCATGGACCAATCTTTAGCCAAAATTATTCCGGCCATTCTTTCCGTTGGCGGCTATGCCGTCATTACGGCCGACCACGGCAATGTCGAAGAAATGCTCAATCTTCAAACCGGCGAAGTGGATACCGAGCATTCGGTTAATCCGGTGCCGCTGATTATTGTCGGCCAGCCGTTTCAGGGTCATTACCAACAGCTCCCGCCCGGAATTTTAGCCGATGTCGCCCCGACTATTTTAAAATTAATGAACATTCCCAAACCCAACCAAATGACCGGCAAAAGTCTGGTATGAAATTATTTTCCCCCCGTTCAATCGCTTTGATCGGCGCTTCAGCTAATCCCGAAAAAATTGGTCATCAAATTCTTGCCAAGCTCAAACAATCACCAATTAAGGTTTATCCGGTTAACCCCAAATATAAACAATACCCCTCGATTCTGGCAATTCCTAAACCTGTCAATCAAGCAATTATCGCCATTCCGGCAGAATTTGTTCCTCAAGCCGTTCAGGAATGTGTTCAAAAAAAAGTCAGCTCGATTGTCATTATCTCTTCCGGCTTCTCCGAACTCGGCCCTACAGGGTCGAACCCTGAAGCACGCCTCCAAGCCGCTTTAAAGAATTTTTCCGGAGAAGTTTTAGGCCCCAACTGCTTAGGCTATGCCGACCCGGCCCGCAATCTGGATATAACTTTTGCCAAAGCCTCGCCGCCGCCCGGCAACATTGCTTTTATCACCCAGTCCGGCGCCCTTGGTTCTTATCTATTCGACTGGGCCAAAACCGAACACTTGGGTTTTTCCAAGTTTATCAGCCTGGGCAACCGTTTAGGCGTTAATGAAAATCAGTTGCTTGCCTTTCTGGCCGCTGATCCGTCTACCCAAGTTATTGGACTGTATTTAGAGTCCTTTGTTGATCCGCTTGAATTTCTGAAACAAGCCAGTCGGGCCTCCCGCCTTAAACCGATTATCATTCTTTTTGGCGGCCAAACCAAAGCCGGAAAAAAGGCCGCCGCCGGCCACACTGCCAGCTTAAGTCCGGCCAATAAACTGATTAAAACCCTGATCCGCCAATCCGGCTGCCTCGAAGCCGCCTCTCTCGAAGAATTTACCAATTTATTGGAGATTTTTTCGCTTGAGCCGCCATTAGTCGATAACGACCTGGCCATCATTACCAACGCCGGCGGCCCGGCCATTTTGGCCTCAGATTCTGCCGGTCAAAACCGGCTCAAAGCCGCCCCGCCAATCGATGTTTTAGGCGATGCCTTAGCCGGCCGCTTTATCACCGCTTTCAAACAAGTCATTCAGGATAAAGTTAAAGACGCTTTTCTGATTATTATCACCCCGCAAACTTCCACCGAGCTTTTAGCCACCTGCCAGGGGATTGTCAAGCAATTTAAAACCGTCAAAAAACCCCTGGTCGTCTCGCTTCTGGGCACTAAACTAACTGAACCGGCCGAAGCTCTTTTACAGCAAAATCACATCGCTACCATTCAGTTTCCTCAAAATGCCGTCAGGGCCTTAAGCCGGCTTTATCGCTACTGGCGCAACCGCCGCCATCATAATTTATATCCGGTTAGAGCTTTGGTAAAAGCCAAAAAAACCTCGCCTCTGCCCGCCGGTAATTTATCCTGGTCCCAAATTTCCCGCTTAGCCAAACTCTACCATTTGCCTCTGGTTAAAACCATTATTGCCCGCTCTGATAATTTAAATTATCTTAGTCGCGAGCTTGGTTTTCCACTGGTGCTCAAAACCGATAGTAACGAGTCTCTGCACCGCACCGAAATTAAAGGCCTTTACCTAAATCTCAACGCTCCGACAGCGGTAAAAAAAGCCTTTCAGCGGCTGACTCGCTCTTTTAAAACGATTTTAGCCCAGCCCCAAATTACTTCCGGCCATGAACTGTTTATCGGCCTTAAACGCACGCCGGGTTATCCGGTTTTATTGACACTCGGCTCCGGTGGCATTTACACGGAAATTTACCAGGATGTCGCCCGGATTTTCTTGCCGGTAAATCAGACAATTGTCGCGTCTTTGCTCTCCCGCACCAAACTCGGCCAAATCTTAAACGGCGCCCGGGGACTGCCCCAAGTTAACCTTAAACCGATTATTGATTTAATCTTAAATTCCAGCCAGCTTATCACTGACTATCCCCAAATCTCCGAAATCAACATCAATCCCGTTATTATTTCCGCATCTTCAATTCACATCGTCGACATCAAACTCACCACTGTTAATCTTACTCAGTAATCCCTTCAGTTAAAGTTTCAGCTTTAAAACCTTCTTGGTCAAGTAATTCCGTCAATCGTTCTGCCCCATCCGCATCGGTTTTTTTTGACACCGATGACGAAACAATAACTCTCCACGTACCGTCAGAATTATCAAACCCTTGGCTCATAAAACCTTCAATGGCCAGTTTATCAGAAATCCTTCCCACCATTATCGAAGCATTCTCTGCATCAGTAACCAGAAAATTTGCCGGGCCAATTTTTTTATAACCATAAATATTATTATTTCCCATTGGATTTTTTACCATTACAAGATCACGCTTTCCGTCATTCTCCGGAAACCAGTTACTGCCTCTTTCTTCCATTCTTTCAACCATATTTCCCAGATTCTATTCCCTCCCTCTAAAAAAATCAATAGCCTACAGGGTCAAACCCTGCAGGCTGATTACCAGCACCACTTCACCTTTAAGCGACCCCTTTGCCAACTGATCAATCAACTCCCTGGGTTTGCCCCGCAAAGTTTCTTCAAACTTTTTCGTTAACTCCCGGCAAATCACCACTTCTGCCTCCGCCATTAATTTATTCAGCATTTCCAATGTTTTTACCAACCGGTAAGGTGACTCGTAAGCAATCGTCGTGTACTTAATTTCTTTCAATAACTTCTCTTTTTTGCCGTCTTTTTTCGGTAAAAATCCTAAAAACGTAAACTTATCCGTGGGTAATCCGGAAATTGTTAAAGCCGCCAGTAAGGCCGATGCCCCGGGAATCGCTTCCACTTTAATTTTTTGCCTGACGCATTCCCTGACCAACTTAAATCCCGGATCAGAAATCAGCGGCGTCCCCGCGTTGGAAACTAAGCTGATTATTTTACCGTCTTTCAGCCACTCGATCACCTGGGGAATCTTGGCTTCCTCGACCGGCTCATAATAACTCACCAACTGTGGCCCGAAAATTTCATAAAACTCCAGCAGCATTTTTGTCTTCCGCGTATCTTCGCATAACAAAATCTCCGTCTTTTTCAATGTTTCCAAGGCCCGCAAACTAATATCCGCCCGGTTGCCGATCGGCGTTGACACTAAGTAAAGTATTCCCATATAATAGTGAAACGATTCTATCATGCAACACTTTAATTGGAAAATCGGCGGCGCGGCAGGCGAAGGCATTAAAGTTGCCGGCTTAATGTTAGCCAAAACTATTTTCAAAACCGGTTATCAGGTTCACGCCTACACGGAATACCCCTCCTTAATCCGCGGCGGCCACAACTGCCTCCAAATCTATGCCGACCAAACCTCTGCCCTTTGCCAGCAAACTAAACTGGATATTTTAGTCGCTTTAAATGACGAAACTCTGGCTCTTCACCAAGCTGAAACCACCTCTCAAACTATAATTTTATCAAAAGATAATCTGCCTTTTAGCCAATTTCCCGTTATGAAAAATACGGTTGCCCTTGGCGCTTCCTGTTTTCTTTTAAATCTTGATCTTAAAATTTTAAACCAAATTATCACTGCCAATTTTGCCAAAAAAGCCCAGGAAATTATTGCCAAAAATCTTCAGGCCGCCCAAGCCGGCTATGAAACCGCTAAATTAAAATTAAAGCCGCTGACCCTTGACCCGCTTAAATCTTCCACCAAAAACCAAATCCTCATCGGCGGCAACGAAGCCTTGGCTTTAGGAGCCGTTAGCGGCGGCGTCAAATTATACTGCGCTTACCCCATGACCCCGGCTACTTCTATCTTGCATTTTCTGGCCGCCAATGCTGATAAATTTAATCTGGTGGTCCATCACGCCGAAGATGAAATCGGCGTCATTAATTTGGCCCTTGGCGCCGCTTTTACCGGCGTCCGGGCTATGGTCGGTACGTCAGGCGGCGGCTTTTCTTTAATGACCGAAGGCCTGGGATTGGCAGCGGTTTCGCAAACTCCCTTAACCATTATCCTAAGCATGCGCCCCGGCCCTGCCTCCGGCATGCCCACCTGGAGCAGCCAAGGCGATTTGCTTTATGCCATTAACGCCAGCCAGGATGAATTTCCCCGGGTAGTCTTAACTCCCGGCGATATCACCGAACTATTTGCCGCCGGCCGGCTCGCTCCTAATTTAGCCGAAAAATATCAAATTCCCGTAATCATTCTCACTGATAAAAACCTCGGCGAAGCTTCCATGACCGCTCCAGCCTTTCCTGTTATCACCAAAAATTCCCGTTATCTTAAAACTCAAACCACAAAACTTGCCAACAGCTATGAGCACGACGATCAAGGCCTTTCCACTGAAGATAGTTTGGAACGTACCAAACAGGTCGATAAACGCCTCGCCAAATTTACTGCCATCTTAGCGGATAAAACTTTGCCCCTGCCGGTTCTTTACGGCCCTAAAACCGCCGCCACTACCTTAATTTCCTGGGGTTCCAATAAAGGCCCGATTCTCTCAGTTTTGGCTCAACGCCAAGATGTTAATTATTTGCACTTCACCGCGGTTTGGCCGTTTCCCAAAAATTCTTTTCTGGCTCAAATCAATCCTAAAAATAAACTCATTACCATTGAATGCAACGCCACCGGCCAATTAAATAAACTGATTTCCCAGGAAACCGGTTTGATGATTAAAAATCAAATTACCAAATATGACGGCCGCCCCTTCTACCCCGAGGAGATAATTGCTAAATTGAAAATTGAAAATTGAAAATTATGACTCAAAACTTCCAAAGTCCTATCCAGCCAACTTGGTGCCCAGGGTGCGGCAACTTCGCTATTTTCGGCGCCTTAAAACTGGCTTTAAATAACCTTAAGTTGGAGCCATCGCAAATCGCTTTTACCTATGATGTTGGCTGTGCCGCCAATATGGCAGATTTTTTGCTTGCCAACGGTTTTCATGGTTTGCATGGCCGGGCCCTGCCCTTGGCCGCCGGCATTAAACTCGGCAATCACAAGCTTAAAGTTTTCTCAATTATCGGCGACGGCGGCTGTTTCGGCGAAGGCGTCGGCCATTTCTTAAACCTAGCCAGAGGCAATCACGACATTATTGTTCTTGCCCACAATAACTTTCTTTACAGCTTAACTACCGGCCAAAAATCGCCCACTACTCCCAAAGGCACTGTTACTCCCAGTTCGCCGGCAGGTGTCATTGAAGAAGCGTTTAATCCCTTAGCTACGGCCATTATCAACCACGCTACTTTTGTCGCCCAGGGTTTTAGCGCCAACATTCCTCATTTAACCAAATTAATCGAACAGGCCGCCAGCCACGTTGGTTTTAGTTTTATTAATATTCTCCAGCCTTGCCCGACTTTCAACAAATTCCAACCCATTTCCTGGTATCAGGAACATGTTTACGATTTAGCTACCGAAAACTATCTACCTGACAATCTTGAGAAAGCCCTGCAAAAAAGCCTGGAAACCGATCGTCT
>JBBTRT010000003.1:0-7565 GCA_038065055.1 Patescibacteria group bacterium | reverse complement strand
GTCGCATAAATCGGGCTCATGGTTGAGTTCGCCGGCTCCAATCTCACTCTTGTCGTCTCTCTAAAAAATCTCTTTAACGTCGCCAACCCATTTTCCAAAAGCGCCACCACGATATCGCCGTTAGATGCCTCAGATACCTCTTCACACACCACGTAATCGCCGTCCAAAATTCCTTCTTCAACCATTGAATCGCCCTTAACCTGCAACACATACGATCGCTTTTTCCCGGAAACCATCGAAGGCGACACCCCAAAAGACGCGTTCGGGTCAGTATATGGTTCAATCGGCTTGCCTGCAGCAATAAAGCCTAATACCGGCAATTCCAAACCCGCAGTTGTCGTGCTGTACCGGCTATCTATAATTTCTAAACCCCTCACCGAGCCTTCGTATTTTTTTATCACCCCTTTACGCACCAAAGCCGCAATATGTTCATGAACTGTGGCCAAAGAAGAAAGATTCATGGCTCCGGCAATTTCCTGCAAAGTCGGAGAATGTCCGTGGCTGCTGATATACTGAGAAATAAAATCAACTATTTGTTTCTGGCGTTTATAAAGTGTTACTGGCATAGTTTCGCTTCATCTTAGCCCGAACAAAAACCATATGTCAAGTCCATGTTACAATAATTCATGTTCAAACGGATTTTTTTTGTTTTAAGCTTCTTTTTTCTCTCTTTTAAGCCGGCTTTAGCCCAATCTGAATTCGTCACTGACTATCAAGTTAATTACCTGGTTCAGCCCAATGGCGCCACCCATGCCAAATTTAACATCAGTTTAACCAATAAAATTTCCAATATTTATGCCAGCGAATTTTCTCTTTCCATTGGTTCGCCGCAATTAACCCAGGTTAAGGCTTACCAGGACAGCCAAATTTTTGATCCCCAGATCAATCAGGGCAGCAACACCACCAATATTGTCATTCCTTTTCCGGATAAGGTTTTAGGCAAAGACAAAACCCGGAATTTTATTCTGGAATTCGAGTCGCCTGATTTTGCCAACCGCATGGGCAATGTTTGGGAAATCTCCATTCCTAAAATCTCGCAATCCGATAATCTAAGTTCTTACACTTTAACGCTTAACATCCCCCAATCATTCGGCCAACCGACCATTATTTCTCCGGCCCCGTCCCGTCAGGAAAATTCTGGCGGTTACACCGCTTATTTTTTTACCGCCGATAAACTCAAGGACAAGGGGATTAGCGCCACTTTCGGCTCTACCCAAAACTTTGATTTTTCTTTAACTTACGACCTGGTTAATGCCAACCTTTTTCCGATTAAAACCAGCATCGCCTTACCGCCTGATACGGCCTTTCAAAAAATATTTTTAAACCGGCTCGATCCCCTGCCGGAAAACATTACTGTTGACCTGGACGGTAATTGGCTGGCCAATTACCAATTAAATTCCAAACAAACTTTATCCATTATTGCTACCGGGTCCGCCGAGCTCCAGCTTCAGCCGCGTCAGGATTTTCCGGCTTTCGATCCCGGCTCGCTGTCTCAATATCTTACCCCTCAGCCCTATTGGGAATCAGACAATCCCAAAATTAAAGCTTTGGCCGAAAAATACGCCACTCCGGAAAAAATTTATACTTATGTCACGAATAATCTTATTTATGATTACGGCCGGTTAACTGAAAACAACTCTCGTTTTGGGGCCGCCAACGCTCTCGATAATCCCGAATCTGCCATTTGCACCGAATTCACCGACCTCTTTATTGCCCTGGCCCGTTCTGCCGGTATTCCTACCCGGGCGGTTAACGGGTTTGCTTATACTGCCAATGCCACTTTAAGGCCTTTAAGTTTGAAAAAAGATATTCTGCACGCCTGGCCGGAATATTATAATTCTGAAAAGAAAATCTGGGTGCCTGTCGACCCAACCTGGGGCAACACTACCGGCGGAGTTGATTTTTTTAATCAATTCGATTTAAATCACTTTGCTTTTTCGATTTTAGGCCAAAACTCGCAATTGCCTGCTCCTGCCGGGGCTTATAAAATCGAAAGCTCAAAATCAAAACAAGTTGAAGTTTCCTTTGGCCAGCCGCCTCAGGTTAATTCCAATCTGGCAGTTAACTTTAAACTGCCCTCGCAGGCATTAGCCGGCATCCCGGTTCCCGGCCAACTGATTATTGCCAATCTGGGCAACACCGCTTTATACCAGCAAACTATCCGCCTTCAATCCGACCATTTTCCCTTATCCCAAACCGACTGGGAAATTCCGGTTTTACCGCCACTGGCTTCCTATACCGTCAGCTTTGATCTGCAAGCCAAAAATTGGCTGGACCAATTTACCGACACCTTAACCGCCACTGTCAATAACCAAACCTATCGTCAGCAACTGACTGTAAATCCGGTTTCTTCGCTTGTTTTTACCGCCGGCAATTTACCCTATTTTATTCTAATCGCTATTGCCTCAATCTGCCTCATATTTATGGTAAAATTGTTTTATGCGCAACTTTCTAAGAGACGGCCTCCTTCACACCTTTAGCCTTTATATTACCGCCGCTTTTTACCCCGGCTTAATTATTCCGGCGCTTTTTTCCTCCCTCCTCTTCGTCGGTTTTATTTTTACTTTGATCAATTATTTTGTCAAACCGATCATTAAACTTTTCCTTTTACCCTTAAACTTGCTTACCCTGGGCCTGTTTCGCTGGGTGGCCAACGTAATAATTTTACTCATCTTAACCCAGATTAACCAAAGCATTCACGTTGTCTCTTTTACTACCAATGCCCTTGCTTACTCCGGTTTTGTGGTCCCGCCCTTAACTTTAACCCTAATCCTGGCTTATATTCTGGCTTCATTAATCCTAAGCTTAGTCTATAATCTCTTAGACTCAATTTTATGTGGTTAAACCTATTTCAACTAATCTTAGCTATCATGCTTATCAGTCTGATTTTGCTTCAGGCTAAGGGCACCGGCTTAGGCACCGCCTTTGGCGGCCAATCCAACGCTTATCATTCCAAAAGGGGAGTCGAAAAAGTAATTTTTACTTTAACCATTATTTGCGCCGCCGCCTTTGTCATCGTTGCCCTAGTCAATTTCCGCTTATGATCCTGACCCGTCCGTTTCGAAAACCTTTTTGGCTGATTAATTCTTTTTTTTCCAAGCACCGCCGTCTGATTATTGCTGTTGCCGTTGTGGTTACTTTCAGTCTTTTAGCCAGTAAAAATCTGCTTGCTCTACTGCCTAAAATAAAACCCACTGAAAAAATCGGCTTAATCGGCCAATACAATCTGACCAACCTCCCTCAATCAGTTATGCAATCGCTGGGCAAAAATCTGACGGATATTACTCTTAGCTGGGAAATTCTCGACAACGAAACCCTTTATCGCGCTCACTTGCAGCCCGAAGCTAGCTGGAGCGATGGCTCTCAAATTACCAGCCAGGATATAAAACCGGAAATTCCCGGAGTGGAAATTTCTTATCCCGATCCGCTGACTATCGACTTTAAATTAAAAGAATCTTTTTCGCCTTTTCTCACCACTTTAACCCGCCCCTTGATTAAAAATAACCGCTATACTGCCGGCGATTGGTTTATTAAATCAATTAAATTTTCCGGCCCGTTTTTAACCGCCATCGCTTTATCAGACAATCAAACTAACCGCCTATACCGCTTTTATCCATCCAATGAATCAGCCTGGCTTGGTTTTAAGCTGGGCGAGGTCAACCGCCTGGAAAACATGATCTCCAACCCCTTAACTCCCGCCTGGGCCTCAAAATTAAATCTGAAAACTCAAACCAATTGGCAGCAATATCTGGCCGTTATTTTCAATTTAAAGCACCCTCAGCTCTCCAACAAATCTCTGCGCCAAGCCCTGGCCTATTCTATAAAACAAAAATCAGAAACTAAGGAAAACCGGGCCATGGGACCGATTAACCCCTTATCCTGGGCCTACAACCCCAACCTAAAACCTTACGACTACAATCCCAAACAGGCCAAAGAACTATTCGCCAAACTGGAAACCGAAGCCAGTAACAGCGCCCGGCTGGAACTGACTTTAGGCACCAGCCAAACTTTTTTAAGCCTGGCGGAGACTATTGCCGCCGACTGGGAAGAAACATTAGGTATTAAAGTAAATGTTAAAATTATAAATTTAATCGAACCTGATTTCGACGCCATTTTAGTCGCTCAGGACATTCCCCAGGACCCGGACCAGCACGCGCTCTGGCACTCAACTCAACCCTCCAATCTCACTCATTATTCTGATTTAAAAATAGATAAGCTTTTGGAAGACGGCCGGAAAATTTCCGATCTTAAAAAACGCCAGGAAATTTATCAGGACTTTCAGCGCTTTTTAGTCGAAGATACTCCGGCGATTTTCCTGCGCTATCCCACGACTTACACCATCAATCGCCGTTAGCAATCACCGGCAAAAGTTCTTTTCCGGCCGTGTCCCGCATCGTATTTTGCAACAAGCGTTTTAAAATCTCCTCAAAGCTGATGCCGTAAAGATCTAAAATGCTCGAAATGGCCGTTTCAGTTTCTTTGGGCCCGAAGGCCGGGTTGCTGTTGCAGTCTAAGAAAAAATAGCGCCCGGAAAGGTCCAGCCTAACGTCAAACTTGCCGTAATCGCCCATTTTAGTAATTTCAAACGCTTTCTTAACATATTCCCGGAGCAAAGAATCAGCGTATTTTTGGTAATGAAACGATGCCTCGCCGGGCATCAGCCACTGTTTTTCAAAAGTCGAAAAAACATATTTTTCTTTCGATTCTTTAAAAATTTTCTCTGCCAAATATACTTTTTTATTGAGTCCTTCCAGTTCATAACACGTAATTTCCCGGCCCACGATAAACTCCTCCACTAAAACCGGCTGGTCGTAAGTAGTAATTAAAAATTTTAGCCTCTCCCTTAAATCTTTTTCTGTTTCCGAAACCGAATTTTGCGTAATTTCTACCGATCCATGGATCTCGTTTAACTTGGAAATCAGCGGAAATCTCAAAGCCGGATTAACCGGATCAAATGGAGTATTAAACAGCTGGTAATTCGGCACCGGCACCCCGTTTTGCTGCAGCAGCTTTTTAATTAAAAATTTATTATAAGACAATGACTCGCCTAAAATCCCGGCGCCGGTATAGGGGATATCCAAAAGCTCTAAAACCCCGGGAATTGTGGCCGCTAAATATTCATGGCCCTTAACCGACCCGACTAAATTCAGCACCATGTCCGGCTTTGCCTTCTGGAGCGCTGTGGCCAGTTCCGGATTGCCCGGAAATAACTCCGCTTCCATGCCTAATTTTTGCAAATATTTGGCAATTATTTGCGCGTCTCTTAAAGCGTCTTTTTCCGTTAAATATTGCTCTTGGGTAGGAAAATACTCTCTTTTAACTTCGCTGTAAAGAATGCCGATTTTTTTCGGAAAATAAGTATCGTTCATAAAACATATTATCGTTCTATTGCAAATGTTGCAATATACTGTATAAAAATACTTTATGGCTACAAATATAATTAACGCTCCTAACAATCGTGGCCTCATTGCCAAAAGAAACCGCCACGGCGGCAAGCTCCCCAAAAAAGTCGGTATCATCTATAGCGATGCCCAAAGAAAATATTTCAGTACCTACGAAGAATACCTCACTGAAAAAGGCGCCCGCGAAGAAGCCGAAACTTTTATTCCTTATCTTCATAAGCTCGGCATTAAAGCCTGCGTTATCCCCGGCAATGCCGACTTAACCAAATATCTTCGCCGTGAAAAACCCAATATGGTGATAAATACTTGCGCCACGGTCAAAGGCTATGATTATCTTGGCGCCACTGTCCCCAGCACGCTCGAGCTATTAGAAATCCCTTATACCGGCGCCGCTATTCTCGGTTTTGCTATCGGCTGCAATAAATATTTAACCTACTCTCTCCTTAAATCTCACGGCATTCCCGTGCCCCGTTTTCAGCTTTTAACTAAAACTACCACTCCTCTGAACCAAAGCCTACGCTACCCCCTTATTCTTAAACTCAATGAAGAGCATAGCAATGTCGAAATCAAACGCGAGTCCGTGGTCGAAACTGAATCTGCTTTACGCAAACGGCTGCGGTATCTCATCAACACTTACGACCAGGATGTTCTGCTTTCCGAATTTATTTCCGGCCGGGAATTTGCCGTCTTTGTTTTTCAATCCCAAAACCGGAAAGTTTATGCTACCGAAAGGTTAATTAATGTTCCTGGCGTTGATCCGCGGTTTCAGTTTATGGATTATCAATTAGTTTGGCTAACCGAGGGCAAAGCTTACGGCGATCAGCTCAAGCACGCCAAATACCACGACCCGCTTTTGGAAAACTATGCTAAAAAAGCCTTTAATATCACCTATATGGGCAGCTATGGGAAATTTGATGTCCGGATGGATGAGTTAGGCAATTATTTTTTCATCGACGCCAATGCTAACTGTCATTTTGGCCCTCCCGACTCATTCTGCGAACTCGCCACTACCATGGAAATGTATGGCGTTTCTTTTCAAAAAGTCTTAAAACGGCTCCTGCAAAACACCATGCGCGAGTGGGGTTATTGATATGAAAGTGGCGATTCTTTACTCCGACGTCAAACCGGAATATTTTCCCAACGAAGAAAGTTACTTAAGCGAAAAAGACGCTGATATTTATGCCGGAGAAATTGCTAAATATGTGGCCAAAATGGGTATTGATGTCCTGACTATATCCGGCAGCGATAAAATGTCCAGCCGGTTGCAAAAATATGCTCCGGATATGGCCATCAATCTCATCGATTCCGTCCGCGGTCAAAGTTCCCTTGGCTCCTCGGTCCCTGGCGTCCTGGAAATGCTCCATATTCCCTATACCGGTACCGGCACTCTTGGCTGGTCTCTCGGCTGCAACAAATTTCTTATGTACCAACTCATGCAAAGTTCAGGCATTCCCGTTCCCGCTCATCAGATAATCTCCAGCTGCAGCGATATGATTAACCCCAAGCTTCGCTACCCCTTATTCCCCAAACTTAATCAGGAACACAGCAGTCTTGGCGTTGACCAAAACAGCATTTGCAAAAACGAACGCGAACTTCAAGCCAAAATTAAAGACTTGATCACCACCTTCAAACAGCCAATTTTAATCGACGAATTTATCGCCGGCATCGAAGTGACTGCCTCAGTCCTAGACGGTTTAAACACCAAAGTTTACGCGGTCCAGCGGAAAGTGGGGGAAGGTACCGAAGATGTGGTCACTTTTGATAAAAAATGGCGGGACTATCTCAATATGACATATATTAAATACGAAGATCCTATCCTTAAAAATTATGTCAAGCAGGCTTTCGATCTCCTCAATATGTCCGACTACGCCCGTTTCGATATCCGCGTTGATGAAGCCGGCCGCTACTATTTTATCGATCCCAACTGCAATCCTTTTTTTGGCCCGCCTAAAGAAACCCACGCCACTTACAGCCTCATTCTGGATATGTACGGCGTTAGTTTCGAAACTACTCTCAAACGCTTATTCATCAACACCCTGGGCCCTCGTTGTTTGTTATAATCTACCTAAAGCACTCGTAGCTCAACGGATTAGAGCACTTCGCTTCGGACGAAGGGGTTGGGGGTTCGAGTCCCTCCGAGTGCACTAAACCTTAAAAAGGTTA
>JBBTRT010000002.1:0-147855 GCA_038065055.1 Patescibacteria group bacterium | reverse complement strand
TATTCTTCACTGCCGTTTTGATTTGGTCCGGATGATCCCGGATAATTTGAATGTCCAGCATACTTTGATTATAACCCTAAATCAGCGCTGATGGATTGAATTGCCTGCAGGCAAATTTTTATAAATTCGTCCAGTTTAATTCCTAATTTTTCCTCGCACAACTCGGTTTGGCTTCGGTTAACTCCGGCGGCAAAACTTTTTCGCGGCCATTTTTTCTTGATTGATTCTAAAGTCACTTCGGCCAGTTTTTTACTGGGACGGACTAAAGCGCAGGCAATAATCAGGCCAGATAGTTCATCACAGCAATACAATGACCACTCCATTTTTGTCTTTGGTTCCGGCAATCCCGGTTGAAACTTCCAGCCATGGGCCTTTACCGCTTCAATAACCGGCTTTTCAAACTTCAATTCTTCCAGTTGTTTAAAAAATTCTTCCGACGGGTGTTTTTCTTTCATTTCTTCATAATCCGCATCATGGACAAGGCCAGTCAGTCCCCACAACTCTTCATCTTCGCCAAAATGTTTGGCTAAACCCCGCATTTCCGCTTCCACCGCCAGCATGTGCTTGACTAAATTATTATTTTTAGTCCGGCTTTGCACGTATTTTAAAGTTTCTTCTCGGTTCATCATATTTCATTAGGAACGTCAATAAATTCCACCTCTATATTATTGCCAAATTTCTCTTTAATTTTTTTGCCCAATTCCTGAACTCCGAACACTTCACTGGCATAATGCCCGGCGCAAAAATAATTAATTTCCGACTCTTTCATTTGGTGAACCACCCATTCGCTGGTCTCGCCGGAAATATATAGTTGCACGCCCTTGACCTCCATTTCGGCTAATTCTGCCATTTCCGGCGTGCCCCGGCCTGAAACTACTCCGATTGTGGTGATTTGTTCCGGTCCGGGAAGAACCGAAAAAATTTTATGATTTAATAATTGTTCGCATTTTTTTAATAGCTCTTTTATATTTTGCGGCTGGTTAAATTTAGCCGTATAGCCCCATTCGTCAAATAGCGGTTCTTTAATTATTGCCCCCAGCAGTTTAATAATCGTTGCATTGTTGCCGATTTCCGGATGAGCATCCAAAGCATAATGAAACCCCATGACGGTGAGTTTATTTTCGACTATTATTTTTAATCTTTTTTGGGCAAATAAAGGAAAACGGGATTTCCAGGTTCTCGTATCAAACCCATGGTGGAAAATGCACAATTGGGCTCCATCTTTGACTGCTTCCAGCAAAAACTCTTCGTTTAAACTTACCCCTAACGCCGCTTTATTAACTGCTTCTTGGCCCAAAAATTGCACGCCGTTGGCCACCTCGTCTTTAATCAGCGCTTTTTTCATCAGCTCGTCACCGATCGTCTGATACATAAACTGGATTAGCTCGTCTCGTTTGATCATAATCGTGGCCGCATCAGCGGAAACGGAATTACTTCTTTAATGCTCCAGGTGTTAGTTAAAAACATCACCAAGCGGTCAATCCCGATACCGATGCCGCCCAAAGGCGGACAGCCGTAGGATAAGGCTTCCAAAAACTCTTCATCCAGCGGTTGGGTTTCTTCATCGCCGGCCTGCATATTTTTTTGTTCGGTCTCAAATCTCTGCCGCTGTTCCACTGGGCTGACGATTTCCGACCAGCCATCGCAAATTTCCTTGCCGCCGATGTAACCCTCAAATCGTTCCACCCGGCCGGGCTTCGACCTGTGAGTTTTGGATAAGGGACTGACGTCGATCGGGTAGTCAATTACCCAGGTTGGCTGGATTAATTTATCAGTGACTAAATGATCGTAAATCACGAATAACGCTTTGGCTTTGGTATAAACTCCCGGTACTTTAAATTTATTCTGTTTTAAAATATCTTTAATTTCCGTATCGGTAATTTTTTCCCAATCAATCTTTAAATATTTTTTTAGCGTCTCGTCAATGGTGATTCTTTGCCATTTTCCGGCCAAATCAACCTCATGTTCTCCCACTTTTAATTTATAAGAATTGTTAGCCGCTTTGGCCGCGAATTTTATCATCGCTTCGGCCACATCCATAATTCGGTGGTAATCGGCGTAAGCTTCATAAAATTCCAGCATGGTAAATTCCGGCTGATGGGATAGGTCCAGGCCTTCATTTCTAAAATTCCGGGCAATTTCAAACACCCGCTCATAGCCGCCTACGATCAGTCTTTTTAAATAAAGTTCCGGCGCTACCCGCAAGTACATGTTAATATCCAGCGCGTTCATGTGGGTAGTAAACGGTCGGGCATTTGTCCCGCCGTACAAGTTTTGCAAAACAGGCGTCTCCACCTCTTGGTAATTTTCACTCCACAAAAATTCCCTGATCGCTTTTTCAATCTGCCAGCGTTTATCCATCACGGTTTTTACTTCCGGGTTTAATATTAAATCCACATATCTTTTCCTGAATCTTTCTTCCGTATCTTTTAAGCCGTGCCAGGTATCCGGTAGCGGGTGCAGGCTTTTCTGTAAAAAAGTCACGTCGCTGGCTTTAATCGTAATTTCTCCGGCGGCAGTTTTAAACACCGTGCCTTTTATACCGATGAAATCGCCCACGTCTAATAATTTGACCATTTCATAAGTTTTTTCTGAGACTCCGTTAGCCGCGGCCATGACTTGGATTTTTCCGGTTTGGTCAGCTAGTTCCAAAAAGCACAATTTTCCGTGCCGCCGATAGCCCCTGATTCTGCCGGCCACATTGACCTGCAAATCAATTTTTTTTGACTCTTTGATTTTATTTTCCGGTTGGTAGCTCGTTGGGCTGGGATTAAATCCCAAAGCCGCAATTTTGGCTAGTTTTTCTTTTCTGATAGTGATTAATTGTTCAACCGGTATGCCCATAGGGTTATTATAACCTCCATTTGCTTATTTAATAATCGGATTTGCCGGTCCGGTCAAGTAGAATTTATTTTTATGCCTGGAAATGATTAATTGGCCTCCTGGCATATTAATTTTTATTTGCGATAATTTTGGCTGTTGTTTCAGCCACCAGGAGCCGATTACCGTCGCTCCGGTCCCGCACGATTGCGTGACGTATTCTACGCCTCGTTCAAAAGTGCAGGCATTTAGTCCTCCCTGATTATTTGGTGAAACTAAGTTAGTATTGATGCCTTGAGGAAAATAATCGTAATTAGTGGTTATCTGCGGTCCGATTTTTTCTGCCCAGGTTTTTAGTCGATTCAGGGACAATTCTTTTCTTAACCAAATTACTAAATGAGGTTCACCGTCGATTTTACCCAGTTTGTTTCGACAACCATTAAGTCCGGCAAAAACAGTTTCATTTTTTATATTTTTGGCCAATAATTGCTCAAAATTAAATTTTTTTACATAAGAGGCTAAATCTTTATGGTTGAGGGTAAATTGCCCCATACCAACCCGGTAAATACTTTTCGGGAATAAAGTAATCGGTAAAATTCCGCTTCTGGTTTTAATCAGGCAGTTAATCCGGCCCTCTTCCAATAAATACCTGGCTACGGCCCTAACGCCATTGCCGCACATGGTCGACCAGCTGCCGGCTAGTTGGGGATTAATCGGATCTTGGCCGCGCGGTTCAAATACATCCATAGTCACTTGATATTTAAGGCTAAAATTTCTTTTTAACACCAAAACGCTGTCAGCATTTTTTTCTAAGCCCGTTTTGGCTAAGGCCATTCTTAAATCAGCATCTTTTCTGTTATAGCCAGGTAACTCCACCACTAACAGGCGATTCCCGGCCCCTTCATATAATCGGCCGTAAGTATTGATTTGATTAATAAAGTCTTTTTGTCTGTCCATAAGGATTGGTTTTAATAATTTGGGTAATGTGTTCATCGCGAAAAAAAACATTGATTAGACTAAAGGGTAGGGGCTTATTAATTGCCAATAAAATTTGCCTCATCCCTTTCTGTTGATCGGTAAAATAAGTCGGATGAATAATTAAGTTAGTATCCATTGACTGTTTTAAATTTTGGAATAAAGCGTCCAATAATTCACAGCTGGGCCGGCCGCTTTCAGTGGTGAGTGGAACAGCCGGATTAGAATTTAGCCAAACCCGGCCCTTATTATTAAAAGTTTTTTCTTTTTGTTGCCAATGAGTAATCCAATTTAAGGCTGATTCAATAAACTCCGATTCAAAGAAAACCTGGTTGGGTTTATGGATCATCCAATCAAGAAATGAGCGGTCCTGGTCGTGGCTATCGGTTGTAAAATCATCAATCAAAGCCAAATGAACACTGTGATTAAATAACCGGCCCAAGATGTCTTTCACCCGGGGCATAATCTCGTTGTAGGCAAAATAATGAGAATCGTTCCAAGGTTGGTCTACATATAAAGGAGTTCCCTCAATAGCGGTGATTGAATGTCCCGGAATCTGGTTTTCCAAAATCAATAGCGGCCTAAACCTTTCCGGTAAAGAGTTATATTGATCTGGGTTTGGGTAATAATTATCTTGGGTCATTTTTGCCATCAAAAAACCCCTCAGGGAGGGGTTGAATTTGTTTTTATGTTTTGTTTAATTAAGCGCTAAAAACAAGCCCCTCCGCTGAGTGGTTGTGTTTCTTTTTGGAATCAGCAACTTGATAAAACATAGTAGGATATTAGCAATATTTTTTAATGAAGTCAAATTTTACTTGATTTCCAGGATGTGGTAAGTTACTTTTCCGGCCGGGGCCTCAATCTCGACTTTCTCGCCCTTTTTCTTGCCGATTAAGGCTTGGCCCAATGGGGAAGTGTGGGAAATTTTTTGCTCCAGCGGATTAGCCTCCCATTCGCCCACTAATTCAAATGTTTGGGCTTTGCCGCTTACTTTTACCGTTACTTTACAGCCCAGCTTTACTTGGCCGTTACCGCCGGTATTTTTAATCAATTTAGCTTTATTGACCAATTCCTCAATTTCTTCCATTCGGCCCTCCACAAATGCCAAATCTTCCCTGGCGGCTGTGTACTCGCTGTTTTCCATTAAATCCCCGTGGCTGCGGGCAGTCGCCACCCGTTCGATTAAGGCCGGTCGTTTTGTTTCGGCCAAAACCAAGAGCTCTTTTTTCAGCTCTTTTAAGCCATCAACAGTTAAATAGAAATCTTTTTTGAACATAGAACAAGTGAAGTCAGTCAAGCCTCACCGGGCAAATTGAAGTATCAAAACTGAATTATAAACCACTCACCAACAAAATCAATACACATTCTATACTTCCTTCCTTTCTTGGTATACTAAATTAAATGGTTATTACTAAAAAACATCAATTAATTGCCGCTGGCGCCGTGACCGTAGCTGTAATCATTAGTTTTTGGTGGCGCCTCAGCCAGTTGCAAACTGATTTAAATTTTGTCAAGCAAATTTCGATTCCTTCGCCTGCGGCAGCCAGCCAGCCAAGTGTTAATCAGGAGCCGATTTTAATCAAAACAGATGAAGATTTAACGGTGGCGATTAGCAGTTTGCAAGCCAGTATATCTGCTTTGCAATTGCGGATTGAAGATTTGGAAACCAATGAACCGTTGACTGGCAGTCCAGCCCCGGTTGCTGCCAGCACCAATCAAACTGTTTTTCAGCCGCAAAATATTTATTTGGGTTCTGCCAGTACTACCAATACTAATTGGGTGGATACGGCCGCTGCGGTTCAATTGAACGCGAGCGATTATCCCAGTGATGTGCATGCAGTTTTTGAAGCCAGTTTATCGATTGTTGGCGGTGAAGTTTGGGCGAGATTGAAAAATACCACAACCGGAGCGATTCTTTCGGTGACTGAAATTTTTAATAACAGCGCCACGGCTACTTGGAAAACTTCCGGCAATTGGCAACTGCACAGCGGCAACAATAATTACGTCGTTCAATTAAAATCCAGTAGTGGGGAAACTGCCAATTTATCTAGCGCCCGCATCCGAATCAGCCGTTAGTTTTCCCAGAATTTTATCCAGCTTAGCATTAATACTGTCCAATTGCTCTTTTATTTGGGGTAATTGTGATGGTTGGCTGGGGCCGCGGTTATCAGATCTGGCCGGGCGGACAAAGCAATCCTGGCAAAATATCGGTTTATCGCCTCGGGGTTGAAACGGCACTTCGCAACTTTTGCCGCATTTGCTACAAACTGCCGCATGCATCGTTGGCCTATCGCCAAAATCTCTCCGGTTGCTGGATCGTCTGTCTTGTTTGAAAGCCATTCTTATATTATAGACTTATTTTTACGCTTTCTCAATGATATTAACTTCAGGTACTCTACCTGAAGTAGATTGATATATCAAACTAATTATTCATGTGACCCCATTGGAATTCGAATCCAAGTTTGCAGGATGAGAACCTGCCGTCCTAGGCCTCTAGACGATGGGGCCATAATACCTTATGATTTTAACATGAAACAAATTCAAGTGATAAAAGCTTCGGGCTTTAAAGAAATTTTTAACCCTGATAAAGTCCGCGATTCCCTCAAGCGGGCCGGGGCCAAGCCAGAGGTCATTGATAAAATTGTCACCGAAGTAACTGGCCGGCTTTACGAAGGCATTACCACCCAGGATATTTACCGCCAGGTTTTTGGCTTACTCAAACAATCCCAAGCTGATATCAGCGACCGCTACTCGCTTAAGGAAGGTTTAATGCATCTTGGCCCTTCCGGTTACCCCTTTGAGCAGTTTATCAGCCGTTTATTGCAAGCCATGGGGCACAAGACCCAAACCCAGGTGATTATGAATGGCCAGTGCGTTCAACACGAAATTGATGTTTTGGCTGAAAAAGACCGGCAAAAGTTTTTAGTGGAGTGTAAATTTCATAACCGCCCCGGTGCCAAAACCGACGTCAAAGCCGCTCTGTATACCCAGGCGCGGTTTGAGGATATTTGCGCTAAAACTGTCGGTCAATTCTATCAGCCTTGGCTGGTTACCAATACCAAATTAACCTCTCAGGCAATCCAGTATGCCAATTGTAAAAATATGCGCTTATTAGCCTGGCGTTATCCGGAAACTGAAGGGATTGAAGCTTTGATTGCTAAATTTAATCTTTATCATTTGCTTAAATTAGGTTATAGTGAAACTTGAAAGGGGGTGAGTTTTTATTATGGACGATACTCAAAATACTGCTGCAATGCCAGTCGGTACTCCAGTACCTACCGCTCCGGCAGAGCCAGTTGCTACTCCGACTCCTACGCCAAACCCGACCCCAACTCCAACTGATACGAATTTAGATGATATTAAAATGCCCGGTGAGGTTCCAGTCGCCCCGGCCGCTCCAACTGATGAGCCAGCCGTTCCGGCTGATGTGCCGCAAATGTAATACAGTAGTTTTCCATTCCCGGTGTGGGGAATTTTTTCACACCGGGAATGAGGGTTTTCTCCTTGACATTCGCTTTTTCTTCGGCTTTACTTAAAAGTAATGCCTAGAATTCTTCACGCCGATCTTAATAGTTTTTTTGCTTCAGTTGAACAGCAGTATGAACCTAACTTAAGAGGTAAACCAATCGGGATTCTTAAGGCTGTTGGCCGTACCTGTATTATTGCCGCCTCTGATGAAGCAAAAAAATTTAACGTCAAAACCGGCACTACCAGCTATGAAGCCAAAAAATTATGCCCGCAAATTCGTCTCGTCCCGGCCAATTTTCCTCTTTACGAACAAATTACTCAAAAATTTATCCGGCTTTGTTACAATTTTAGCGACGTGGTCGAGGTTTTTTCCCTGGACGAAGTTTTTCTGGATATCACCTACACTGCCAGGATTTTTGGCGGCCCCTTAGGTGTGGCTGAAAAAATCCAATCCAGTCTTAAAAGCGAACTGGGTGAATACATTGGTTGTTCAATTGGCGTTGCCCAGAATAAGCTTTTAGCCAAGATGGCTTCCGGTATGGCTCCAAGGCGGGGAATTTTAGTGATCAATAATACTAATAAGGCTGATTTACTGGCAAAAGTGCCATTTACCGAGGTTTGCGGTATTGGCCGTGGTTTAACCCAAAAACTAGCGGCTTTAGGTGTCATTAATTTGCCGCAAATTTTAAATATTCACGCGAATACATTATTAACCCATTTTGGGCCTTATTGGTCGAAACAGCTGGTAAAAATGGCTAAAGGGGAAGACGATTCGCCTTTGGTGACAGTAAAAGATTTAGCTCCCGCTAAATCAGTTTCCCGGACCTATACGCTTTATCACGACACCACTGATATTGCTCAGATAAAAGCTTTAATTCGGAATTTAACCGAAGAAGCCGGTTGGAAACTGCGCCAAATGAATTTAGTCGGCCGCCAATTTGGTTTAACTATCCGCGCTGGCCATACCGCCCAGTCCGGCCACCTAACTACAAAAGTTTTCACCGATAATAGCCGGGAGATTTTTGAGAAGCTTGATACTATATATAATCGTTGGCAGTGGCCTAATCCGGTCCGTTTTTGCGGCGTTTGGGTAAGCTTGCTTCAGCCCAAAGCCGCTCAAACCCAGTTTTTATTTTCTGAAGATAAAAAGCAGGCAGATTTACTCACAGTCACCGATTCAATTAATGAAAGATTTGGCCTGTACACGGTTTATCCCGCCAGTTTAATTAACCAAACTATCATCCGCCCGGAGGTAAATGGGTTTTTTGGTGATAAATATTTCAGATTGGTTTAGCGCTGACAATATATCTTTGACTATCCCACCAGCCGGTACAGGTATAAAGGGTTAAAGTCTCCGTATTTGTTGGCTCCACGTATTTAATTTCCTCTGGTTTTACGGTCACTGTCTCGCTGATTTTATATTCATAAGTTTGTCCTTGTTTATCGGTTAATTCAATTTTATCGCCCACATTCAACCACCTGATCGGCCCGAAAACACTGGTTTTATTATGCCCATAGATGACAATATTGCCGTTTTCTCCCGGGTTAGCCGAACTGGCCCAATGGCTGGCATTTTTCTCTGATACTGGCCAAACGCCGTTATTAATAATCGCCGGTTCTACCACCAGGTTCATTTTGACTTTATCAATTTTGATTCTGGCTATTTGTGATTCATGATTTACCGATTTTGGTAAATTTCCCTGAAAACTTAATCTTAACTCCCTTATCCGCCAGATTCCGAAAATAACCAGCAGTAATATCCCTGAAAAAATTAACCCCCGACCCTGACTTAACATCGGGATCGGGGTGGGTAGCTTTTTTTTAGTTTTAGTTTTTCTTGGCATAGGTTTTAACTCCTAAACCAATTAAACCAGATCCGAGAGTAAATAGTAAAGCCATTAAGCTTTCATCAAATACTCCGGTTTCGGCTAAAGTACTGGCGCCTAAAACTTGGCCGTTTGAGCTGGTGCTGCCTCCGGCCGCGCAGTTTTCTTTGGCTTGTACGCCAATCGTTTGATTTTCATAACCTTCGGATTTGGCAGTCAAATCACCGTTACCTTTGAACTCAAAATCCACTCCGGCAATGCCGTCGCTGTTAGTTTTAGCGGTTTTTTCTTCCGCTTTATAACTGAATTTGACCGTAATGTCTTTTTGGCCGACGCCGCCGACTTTCACTTTAAATTCCGCGTGAAAGCTGTTACTGCAATCCGGACTGCTGGCTGTTAAACCATACTCCACCTTTGGTTCCGGAGAGGTTTCCGGGCTAGGGGATGGACTTGATTCGGGTTCCGAAGAACAATCTAAATGACCGGTGACTTTTTTTGAATCTGCAAAGTCTCCTGGTGTATCCCAGGTTTGATCGGCGGGGTTATCGTTTTCATAGATAGCCGCCAGCGCTTCGACCTCGCCCACGAAACCAACCGGAGGGGTCCAATTGACATCCACCCAGGCATTATTGGTGATATCGCCTTCAACTGGGCTAATCTGCCATTCCCAAATACTGTCGCCGTCATTGTCGGCTTCGGTTCTGATATATTTAACATAACCATCCCCGTCAGCTTCATTACTGTAGCGGAAGACGTCATCGTTTTTAATCTTGGCAAAAACATTTTCACAGGCAGCGTTTCCGTCTTTTTCCCAGGCTAAAACCGCAGTTGTTCCCATCACCAATAAAAGGATTGAGAACAATAGTGATAATTTTTTCATTTTTATTTCACCCCCTTTTGCCGATAAAAAAAGTTCCCGAGGCAGGAACTTTATTAAACAACCGTAGTATACCAGCCTATAAGTATTTGTCAAACGCTTGATTTTTTTAACTTGTAGTGTAAACTATACGACTATGGTTAAAAAAATTTGTATTATAGGTCCTGGAGTGGTCGGTTATGCGACCGGAGTCGTTCTTAAAGAGAACGGTTTTGAAGTTGGTTTTGTCGGCCGCAATCAGGAAAAAATCGCTAAACTTTGCCAAGAGGGTTATCAGGCAAAAATTTTTGCTGATTTTTCCGAGCATGATTATGATTATGATCTGACTTTTATTACGGTTGCTACCCCAACCATAGGCGGCAAGATAGATTTGCAGCCGGTGTTGGCGGTGGCGGAATTTTTAGGCGAACAGTTAAAATATAAGCCGGACTATCACGTCGCGGTGGTTAAAAGTACGGTTTTACCAGGGACCACTCAAAATCTAGTGGTAAGAATATTAGAGGAAAAATCCGGCAAAACCGCCGGCCGCGATTTTGGCGTTTGCATGAATCCTGAATACTTGCGTGAAGTAAACGCCCTTGAGGATAGCCGCAAACCATGGTTAACTTTGATCGGCGAGCTGGACGAGAAATCAGGCGCCGTTTTAGAGTCAGTTTATCAAAAGTTTGCTTCACCGATTTTTCACTGCAGTCTGAAGGAAGCGGAAATGCAAAAATATATCCATAATATCTATAATGCTGTTAAAATAACCTTTTATAACGAAATGAGGCAGATAGCCAAGATTAACGGACTTGACGCTGAAAAAATGTTTAAAATAAATGCGTTGAGTTGTGAGGGCATGTGGAATTCCCGATACGGAATTCGCGACGCCGGTCCGTTTTTGGGCCACTGTTTGCCTAAAGACACGCAGGCTCTTTACAACTGGGCGGAAAAAAATAATTATGACGCCAGTCTTTTAAAAACTACGATTGAAGTTAATAATCAACTTATGAAGAAATTGAATCTTAAAAACGCTCATGTTATCGGTGATATCCTTTAACTGTTGCTTATGAATTTTGATGCGTTAATCTTTTTTCTATCCAAATATATTGAATATTATCCTTATTTGTTGCCAATTGGGCTGTTGGGTGGGTGGCGCTGGTCCGTTTGGGGCATAAAAAAATTTGTTGGTTCTTATTACCAACCGAAACCAATTGGTTATAAATCAACCGTATCGGTAATCACCCCGGTTTATAATGAAAATACTCGGACTTTTACTCAAGCGATTAATTCCTGGGCGGCTAATAAACCAAATGAAATTATTGCCGTTATTGACTATACTGATAAAGCCAATATAGCCATTTTCAAAAAATTTGCCCGGAGGTATCCTTCGGCTAAATTAATCATTACCAAAATTCCCGGGAAAAGGGACGCTTTGGCTAAAGGCATAAAAGAATCTAAGAGCGAAATTTTAGCCTTGGTCGACAGCGATACTATCTGGGAAGCTAAAACCCTGGCTTTTGCCTTGGCTCCATTTAAGGATAAGTCGGTTGGCGGCGTAACCACCAAACAGACTGTTGAAAATCCGGTAACTTTGGCTCAAAAACTTTTCAGCATCAGGCTGGAACAGCGCTACTGGGACGATGTTCCCTTTTTGGCGAAAGCCGAAGATATTTTAGTTTGTTTATCGGGCAGAACTTCACTGTATAGGAGAAAAGCGATTTTGCCGGTTTTAAAGTACATGCTTTTTGAAAAATTTATGGGTGAACCGGTGATTAGCGGCGAAGATAAACGTTTGACTTATTTGATTGAAAAGGCCGGTTGGAAGACGACTTATCAAAGTAATTCTCTGGTCATGACCACCGGAGTCAAGGACTTATCCACCTTTTTTAAACAGCAAATCAGGTGGACCCGCAATAGCTGGAGAAATGATCTTCGGGCCTTGCTTGAAGGCTGGACGCTGAAACACCCGATTTTTACCCTATATCTTATCGATCGGACCATTCAGCCTTTTACCCTTCTCATTAGTCCGATTTACTTTATTATTTCTCTTTATTTGGGGCTGTGGGTCCCGGTGATAGTCATTTTAGTTTGGTGGCATTTAAGCCGGTGGGTAAAAATGTCTCCCCACCTTAAAAAATATCCCGGGGATATCAAAATTCTCCCGATTTTCATTCTGTTTAATTTTACCACCGCTTATATTAGAATTTATTCTCTTTTGACTATTAATACCCAAGGTTGGATTACCCGGTGGGATAAATCCAGGCTGTCGAAAATAACTATTTTTAGGAATTTAGCCCCACATTTTGGCACCTTGATGATATTTTCTTTGATTGGGGTGTTAATCGCTGATAATAAATACCAAAATTTGCTGGTTCCGCAGGCAATCCAGCGTCAGCTGGTTGCTCAAGTTCTTCCTAAGGGCGGATCTTTTATCGCCCAAGCGCAGGCTCTCGGCGTTCTCGGTGTCTCGACAGTTCAAAATCAAGGTTGGTTGTCCCAAAGACACGATTTTAAGACGGGGGAATCGCTTCAGAGCGTTGCCGAACAATATGAAGTAAGTGTCGAAAATTTACTTGCGGCTAATGCCGCTAAAATCATTAACCGGAATAACCTTGAACCGGGTACAAGCCTGACCATTCCGCCAAAAAATATCAATTTAACCTTCAACAATAAATTTAATAATCAAAAACAATATCCTAATCCGCTGCAAATTTATTATGATGCTCCGACTGACCAAATTATTGTTTCCGGCCGGGGGAAAATCGTTACCCTTCGGGATATCGCCGCCATCGTTGGCCCAGAATTGCTTGAAGAAGTTAAGCCGGGAATTTGGGATCTCAAAACCAGCCTTTATTTACGGTCAGGGCTAACCTTGCCCTTAAAAGGCGATGAAGTGAGCTGGTTAAGGCTGGCGAGCAATGATAAAAAAATTACTCGAATCTTAGCCTATAATTCCGACGTGTTTATCGACGGGGTCAAAATAACTTCTTGGGATAATGACAGCAACGATTACGACCGGAATTTAGCCAATGGCAGGAGTTATGTCTTAGTCAAGGATGGATCAAGAATGGATCTTAATGATTCGGAAATCGCCTACTTAGGTTATCCCCGGTCAGCCGAACTGGGCTTTTCGCCCTATGGAATTTCCTGGAAAATGAGCCGGAATAGCTATGGCAAAGCTCTGCTTACCGGAAAAGTTACTAACAGTAAATTTCACGATAACTATTTTGGCGCTTATACTTTCGGCGCCATCGGTATGGTGTGGCAGGGGAATGAATTTTACGATAATGTCCACTATGGCTTGGACCCGCACGATGATTCCAATGGCTTTCTAGTTGAGAACAACATTTTTCATAATAACGGTTCGCACGGTCTTATTTTTTCCAAAAGATGTGTGAATAATACCATTATTAATAATATCTCTTACAATAATAAGTTGCATGGCATTATGCTGCACGAACTGTCCAATAACAATCTTATCGAAGGCAATGAAGTTTTTGGTAATTCTGACGGGATTACCCTGGATCATTCCAGTGGCAATATTATCAAAAATAATTATTCTCATCATAATAAACGTGGTGTTTTGGCAGACAAAGAATCAGTTAATAATCAGATAGCCGATAACCGGATATCTTTAAATTCACAATATGGCGTCTATCTTTACGGTGAGTCCGATGATAATATTATCAGTGATAATACTTTGACTGGCAATGTCAACGCAATTTATATAAAAACAGCCAATAATCAAGTGATTAACAACGTTCTTAATAAGAATAAAACCGGCATTTACTTTTTGGGAGACGCTGAGGCCAATAAGCTTAGCGGTAATAAAATAACTTATAGTCAGCTTTATGGAATTTATACCAAGGCAAATGTAGGCTTAACCAACTTTGTCGAGGCAGACAATTATGTTTGGAGAAATAGAACCGATCTGGCCGCCGAAGAATTATGAAATATCTACTTAACTTCATCGCCGCCGGTTTTTTAATTTATTTATTATCGGTTTTTGCCGGTAATGTTTATAATGCCAAAAAAGCGGCCAAGGAAGCCCGGTCCGGTGCCGTTTCAAAAGCAAATAAAATTATTGTCCGGCCGGAAGACGGTAATGGCATTCAAAAAGCGATTGATATTGCTTCTCCCGGCGATACAATTGAACTTTTACCGGGTGAATATTATCAGGATGTGGTGACTAAAAAAGACGGCCTAAAAGATCAACCAATCACGATTCGGGGCCCAAAAACCGCGGTTATCAAAGGTGCCGGAAAACCAAGAATTTTCGAAATCAATCATAGTTATATTACCCTGGATGGGTTTACCGTCGATGGTCATTTCAAAGAAGCTGATGAAAAATCTTCCTATAGGGATAAGTTAATTTATATCATCGGGATCATACCGGAAAAAGTTATGACTAATATTAAAATAGTGAACCTGGATTTAAAAAACGCCGGCGGCGAATGCGTGAGGCTGCGTTATCTGATTCAAAACAGCGAAATTGCCTACAATTCCATCTTGGCTTGCGGAATTAGCGATTTCGAGTTTAATGACGGCGGCAAGAATGGCGAAGGAGTCTATATTGGCACTGCCCCGGAGCAATTAAAAGACGGCAAAAATCCGACCGCTAAGATTGACCGTTCGAATAATAATTGGGTCCATCACAATCAGTTTAATACTCAAGGGAATGAGTGTGTTGATATTAAAGAAGGTTCCTCTTTCAACTTAATTGAAAATAATCGCTGCACCGGTCAAAAAGATATCAATTCCGGGGGGATGGATTCGCGGGGCAATGATAATATATTTCGCTACAACGAAATATATGATAATTTAGGGGCCGGGGTTAGGTTGGGCGGGGACAACCGGAAAGATGGTATTAACAATCAGGTTTACGGCAATAAGATTATCAATAATCAATCCGGAGGCATTAGCTTCCAAAGAATGCCGCAAGGCCAAATCTGCGGGAATGAAATGCAGGGTAATGCTAAGGGTAATTCGGTTGGATCTTATGGCGAAGATTTCCAACCCGGGGAAAGGTGTTAATATGTCAAAATATGCATTTTTAATTTTTGCAGCTTTGATAATTTTCCCCGCCAATTTTAATCCTATTTTGGCCGCTTCATGCACTGCTACCAAGCCGGATAAGGCGCCGGAGCTTTTTCAGATTGATGCTGCCAAGACATCGGCAAAACTTTATTTCACTCCGGTGAATAACGCGGTCACGCAATATACAATCATTTACGGGTTAGAACGGCTCCAGAATGATTTTATAGTCAGTTTTCCCTTTGGGCCGTATGACGGGGTAATTAATTTTACTATTAATGATTTAAGCCCTAATACCAAGTATTATTTTAGGGTCCGGGCTGACAACGACTGCCGCCAAGGCTGGTGGTCGGATACTATGTCTGCCACGACTAATTCGGAACTTAAGGTTTATACCAAATATAAAGACGGTTCCAAAGTCCAATCCAATAATAAGACTTCAAATATATTAAAAGTTCCCTTAAAAACAGAAGACCCGTTAAAAATTGCGCCACCAATTAACTTGGTTGCCACCGCTTCGGTCAATTACCCCATAGCCCGGCCTAAGTTTGTTTTCAAAGATTTTTTTGCTTCGATTCTTGTTAAAGTTAAGTCTTTTTTTAACTAAGACATTCCGCTAGAATGGGTCTATGCTTAAAACTCTGGCCCATTTATTTCTTCCCCGGCCTTCCAATAATTTTAAGGCCAAAACCCTCCATGTTTCTTCTTTAAGTATTTTGATGATTCTGGTAATGGTCAGCCAATTATTGATTAGTTTTTTCTCTCTGGCTGTCCCCGGGGTTTTAGGTATCAGTTCCAGCATTACCAGTGATGAATTAATTAATTTAACCAATCAAAAACGCCGGGAAGCCGGTTTAGCGTCTTTAAGCGTTAACCAATCTTTAGTGAATGCCGCCAGCCAAAAAGGCGCGGACATGATTGCCAAAAACTACTGGGCCCACAATGCCCCTGATGGCGCTTCGCCTTGGTCGTTTTTCAAAAATGTCGGTTATCGTTACCTGTATGCCGGCGAAAATTTAGCCCGGGATTTTGGCGATTCCGCCTCCGTGGTGAACGCTTGGATGAATTCGCCGACTCACCGGGATAATTTGCTTTCCGGCCGCTACCGGGAAATCGGTATTGCCGTGATCCATGATACTTTTCAGGGTCAGCCTACCACTTTGGTTATCCAAATGTTCGGCACTCAAGTTGCCAGCATTTTGCCGGTTAAAATCAGTGAGGTGGCTCAACCCGCCGAAGCGGTTTTAGCAGAGGTGAATACCGAAGTCGATCCTGTTGCAGAACCCGTAATTGAAGAAACTATAATTGAGGAACCCGTGCTTAAAGAAACCTTGCCCATTTCCTGGTTCAGCTCATTTCACTTAACCAAAGCTGTGTCTATCAGCTTAACTTTAATTTTACTCGCCGCGATTATTGTGGATAGCCTGATTATTACCCGCAAAAAAATTGTCCGGCTTTCAGGCAAAGGTCTGGCCCACGTTATTTTCTTAAGCGTCCTTTTAATTATTCTTCTGGGCCTTCAGCCCGGTTTAGTACTATAATATGTCTAAAGTGCTGAAAACTTTTAATCACTACTCGGTTTTAGTTTTTGGGTTATTAATTTTAAGTTTGTGTTTTTTTTATTTGCCGGCTTACCGTATTGTCATCTCGGTTTTATTAGGTTTAATTTATTTTATTTGGGGCTTGGTCACTCATTGGCAGGATGACAGTCTGCATTGGCCGGTGGTGTTAGAATACTTATGTTTTAGCTTGTTAGCCGTTATTATTTTGATTTTTTTAAGCCTATGAAAGGAATTATTTTAGCCGGTGGCAAAGGCACTCGGTTAGAGCCGCTAACTTTAGCCACAAATAAGCATTTATTGCCGATTTACGACCAGCCGATGATTTTCTACCCGATTAAAACCTTGGTTAGCGCCGGGATCACCGATATTTTAGTGGTTACCGGTGACATTCATGCCGGCCAATTTATGTCCGTGTTAACTAACGGCAAACAGCTGGGAATCCATCATTTAGAATATGCTTACCAGGAGGGTGGCTCTAAAGGCATTGCTGATGCCTTAAAATATGCCGAAGATTTTGCTGATGGCGGGTCTGTGGCGGTGATTCTGGGTGATAATACTACTGATGCGGATATTTCCCCGGCCGTGGCCGATTTTAAAACCGGTGCCACGATCTTTTTAAAACCGGTTTCCGATCCGGAACGGTTCGGAAATCCCCGGTTTGATCCCGCTGACCCGCGGAAAATTATCGAGATTATTGAAAAGCCCACCACTCCGGCTTCGCCTTATGCTGTTACCGGTTTATATCTTTTCGATCAAACTGTTTTCAGTAAAATTAAAACTCTTAATCCATCCCATCGGGATGAATTGGAAGTAACCGATATTAATAACGCCTATATTAAAGCGGGCCAACTTCGCTGGAGCGAGCTTAAGGGTTATTGGTCTGATGCCGGTACTTTTGCCAGTTTATTCCGCTCCAACCTTTATTGGGCCAAGAAAAAATTGGGGGCTCAATATGACTCAAACTCCGTTAGCTGATCGTTTGCGGCCGCAAACTTTAACCGAATTTATCGGCCAAACTCATCTCGTCGCTCCAGGTAAACCTTTATTTTTAGCCATCAAACAGCGTTCTTTGCGTTCGCTTATTTTCTGGGGGCCGCCCGGTTGTGGCAAAACTACTTTGGCTCGGATTTTGGCCAGCGAGGTTAAATTGCCCATCACTCATTTATCTGCGGTTTCCTGTGGTAAAGCGGATATTAAAAAAGTCATCGAAACTTACTCCAAAAGCGTCTTATTTTTAGATGAGATTCATCGGTTCAACAAAGCCCAGCAGGATTATTTGTTGCCGTTTGTGGAAACCGGCCGGTTAATTTTAATCGGCGCCACCACCGAAAATCCCAGCTTTTCCGTTATCAGCCCGCTGTTATCCCGCTGTCAGGTTTTTGTTTTAGAATCTTTAAGCGAGAAAGACTTAATTCAAATCACTAAATTAGGTTTAAAAGCTTTAAAAATTAAGTCTATTGATAAGAAGTCACAGGACTATTTGATTAAATTCAGTAATGGCGATGCCCGGCAATTACTAAACTTATTGGAAACCACGGTTTTGCTCTATAAAAAAGTCAATTTGGCTAATTTAGAAACCGCTTTGCAGTCAAAATTCTTGCGCTACGATCGGGCCGGCGAAGAACATTTCAACACGATTAGCGCTTTGATCAAAAGCATGCGCGCCTCCGACCCCGACGCCGCCTTATATTACTTGGCCCGCATGGTGAGTAGCGGCGAAGACCCGTTATTTATTGCCCGGCGGATGGTCATTTTTGCCAGCGAAGACATTGGCATGGCCCAGCCGACGGCGCTGGTGGTGGCTAACGCCGTCTTTCATGCCTGCCAAACCATCGGTTATCCTGAATGCCAGGAAAATTTAGCCCAGGGAGTAGTGTATTTAGCTTTAGCCAAAAAAGACCGCTCTAGCTACGATGCCTACATGGCTGCCCTAGGTGACGTTAAAAAATTCGGCAACCTGCCCATCCCGATGTCGATCCGCAACCCGGTGACCAAACTCATGAAAAATCTCGGCTACGGCAAAGGTTATGAAAAATATCCCAAAATATCTTTATTGCCCGACGCCCTCAAAACCAAAAAGTATTTCACTAAGATAATTTAAATTAACTTAGTAATTATGACAAACAAAAAAACTCTTTTAATCATCGATGTCCAGCAATATTTTATTAATCAATTTACCAAAGATGTTCCCATAAAAATTCTAAATTATATTAATAAAAATAAACTTGAATTTGATCACATCTTGTTTTTTAAATTTGTTAATTCCGAATCATCGAACTGGGTAAAGATATCTCATTGGCATCATATGTTAAAAGCCCCGGAAACTGATATTGTTTCCAAGTTACAGCCTTTTATTACTTCCAATAATCTTTTTACCAAAACCGCTTTTTCCTGTTTTAAATCAAAGCAATTTTCAGAATATATCAAGCAAAATAATTTGACCAATTTCTTTATTTGTGGCTTGGATACCCATGCCTGCATTTACTGCACCGCTATGGAAGGTTATGAATTGGGTTTTGATATGAAAGTAATCCAGGATTTATGCGGTGCTTCTCATGGCGTGGAATATCATAACAATAGTCTTAAAGCCCTAGTCAAAAATTTAGGCGATCAAATCTTAATTGATTCTACCACTAAGATAATTTAAATTAACTTAGTATGGCGCAAATTTCAAAATATAAATTATCAGTCAAAGCCGAAGCGGAAATTAAATCACTTTTTACCGAGATTGTTTCTTTGCTCTCTCGTCCGGAAGATATTGTTGCTTTTTTAGATGATTTCTTAACGCCAACCGAAAGAATTGTTCTTGCCAAAAGAATTACCATCGCCTTTTTACTGAAGCAGGGTTGTTCTTATGAGACAATTATGCATACTTTAAAAGTCAGTGCTCCGACTATTTCTGATGTCAGCCTCAAACTTAAATATTCCGGCAAAGGTTATCATCAAATTTTAGACAAGATTTTAGCCCAGAAAAAAATTAAAAAAGTTTTTGACCAAATTGAAAATCTGGCTTTGAATGCTTTAACCGTCGGTCGGGGAAAAGGGACTTCTTTTTGGCGGGATTTAAAAATAAAAAAACAGCAATCTCTCACTAAGATAATTTAAATTAATTTAGTATGCTGGACCAGAAAAAAGTTAAAGCGCACTTCAAAAAAGTTGATCCGACCATATATAAGGTAATGAAGGATCTGGATTTTTCTAAGTGGTGGGGGAGAGACAAAGATTATTTTACCGCCCTGTGCGAAGACATAATCGGCCAGCAACTATCCGGTAAAGTCGCTGACTCGATTTTTGCCAAGTTCACTATTTTATTTCCCAAAAAATTAATCACCCCCGAACGTTTATTAAAACTTACCGACCAGCAAATCCGGGATAAAGGCCCTTCCTGGGCTAAAGTCCGTTCGCTTAAAGATTTGGCTAATCGCGTCGTTACCAAACAACTTCATTTAGTCAAATTAGATAAGTTGAGCGACGCTGATGCTTTAAAAGAATTAGTTCAAGTTAAAGGCATCGGTCCCTGGACTGCGGAAATGTTTTTAATTTTTACCCTTCACCGGGAAAATATTTTTTCTTTAGGCGATTATGGTTTAAATAAAGCGATTAAGAAACTTTACGGTCAGCGGGAAATTGCCTCCATTATTAAACCTTGGTCGCCTTACCGCTCCTTTGGTTGCCTCGCCCTGTGGCAGAGCTTAGTGTAAAATAACTATATGAAACTTTTAGTTACCGGCGGCGCGGGCTTTATCGGTAGCAATTTTATTCTTTACTGGTTAGCCAAACACCCTGATGACTCAATTGTTAACTTGGATAAACTTACTTATGCCGGCAACTTAGCCAATCTGGATTCCGTCAAAAATAATCCTCATTATTCTTTTATCCAAGGCGATATCTGTGATTCGAAAATTGTCGCTCAGGCCATGCAAGGCGTCGATACCGTGGTTAATTTTGCCGCCGAATCCCATGTCGACCGTTCTATCACCGGCCCGGCCGTGTTTGTCACCACCAATGTTGTCGGCACTCAGGTTTTACTGGACGCCGCGGTTAAAAATAAGTTAAAGCACTTTCATCATATTTCCACTGACGAAGTTTATGGCTCCCTCAATCTCGGTACCAAGGAAAAGTTCTCTGAAACTACCAAATATAGTCCCAACAGCCCTTACTCGGCCTCTAAAGCTGCTTCCGATCATTTGGTCCAGGCTTATCACGTTACCTATGGCCTAAAAACGACCATTACCAATACTTCCAATAATTACGGCCCTTACCAATTCCCGGAAAAACTAATTCCCTTAGCCATCACCAACTTGCTGGAAGGGAAAAAAGCTCCGGTTTACGGCGACGGTTTAAATGTCCGCGACTGGCTTTATGTCGAAGACCACTGTCAGGGGATTGATTTGGTTTTAAGTAAAGGAAAATCCGGCTCCACTTACTGCATCGGCGGCTTGACAGAAGACATTCCTAACTTGGAAGTGGTTAAAAAAATCTTAAAACTAATGAATAAATCGGAAGACCAACTGGAATTTGTCACCGACCGCCCCGGCCACGACCGCCGCTATGCTTTGGATTGGACCAAAGCCAAAAATGAATTAGGCTATCAGCCGAAACATGATTTCAATACTTATTTAGCAACTACGGTTAAATGGTATACCGACCATCAGGGTTGGTGGCAGAAGATTAAATATGCCGTCAAATAAACCGGTTATTTTAGGTACCGGTTTGTCCGGCATGATTGGCTCACGGTTAGTGGAAATGTTTGGCTCGGAATTTGAATTTATCAACCTGGATCTAGCCACCGGTGTCGATATCACTCAAGTTGAATCAGTATCAGCTATTTTAAAAAAATATCCTTCAACTACTGTTATTCATCTAGCCGCTTTTACCGATGTCTCTAAAGCTTACACGGAAACTGATAATAAAGATGGCTTGGTTTATAAAGTTAATGTTTTAGGGACTAAAAATATTGCCGCCGCCTGTAAAAAATACAGTCATTATTTAATTCATATTTCGACTGATTTTATTTTTAACGGCGCTAATCCGCCGACTACTGGTTATACCGAAATCGATCAGCCTCACCCAATTGAATGGTATGGCCAGACTAAATTGTGGGCCGAAGAAGAAGTCGTTAAATCCGGTTGCCGCTATGTTATCTGTCGTACCGCTTTTCCGTATCGGGCAAAATTTGATCTTAAACCTGATTTAGTCAGGAATATAATTATTAATCTTACCAATAATATTCTTCACCCGATGTTTTCCGACCAGATTATTACTCCGACTTTTATTGATGATTTATGTGAGGTATTTAAAATTTTTATTGCCAAACAGCCAACTGGAATTTATCACTGCGTCGGCAGCACCGCGCTTTCCCCATTTGAACTAGCCCAAAAAATTGCCCAGATTTTTGAAATAACCACCGAAATTAAACCCGGCAGCTTTAAAGAATTTTTAATTACCGACCCCCGCCCCCGCCAGCAGTTTTTACGCGTCAGCAACGCCAAATTATTTCAGGACTTTAACTATAAAATGAAAACTATCGATGAAGCATTACAGTTAGTAAAAACACAGCTATGATAATTTCTTTAAAACCTATCGGGGTAGCTCAGAACAAACAAAAACAACACTTTGGCGACTGGAATAAAGTGGTCACCGATTTAGTGATCAATAAAGACTATCAGTCGGCTTTAACCGGCCTTACCGGTTATTCCCACATCATTGTCATTTATTGGCTGCACCAAGAAACAGCTTGCGAACTTCGACACGTGCCGCAGGGTAAAGTGGGCAAGGTGCCGGAAGTAGGTATTTTTGCCTGCCGCTGTCCTCAACGTCCAAACCCCATCGGCCTGTCAACAGTTAAACTGATCGGAATAAAAGGTAATATCGTTAAGGTTAAAGGCTTGGATGTGGTCGATAGCACCCCGATTCTGGATATCAAACCCTATACCCCGCAGTACGATTTTGTCTCTCGTGCCAAGGTCCCCGCTTGGGTCAATAAATTAGCTTATTAACTCCGGCCGCCGTTTTTTAGTTCTTTTTTTCGCTTCTTCTGTCCGCCACTTAGTGATTTTAGCGTGATTGCCGGAAAGCAAAATCTCCGGCACTTTTTTACCTTGGTAATTTTCCGGCCTGGTGTATTGCGGATATTCAAGTAAGCCGACGCTAAACGATTCTTCTTCCAGCGATGCTTCTTTGCCGACCACTCCGGGTAATAAGCGAACCACGCAGTCCAACACCGCCATCGCCGGGATTTCTCCGCCGGTTAAAACATAATCACCAATCGAAATTTCTTCATCCACTAAATCCCGGATCCGCTCGTCAAATCCCTCATAGTGCCCGCAAATTAAAATTAAATTTTTTTCTTTAGCTAATTTTTTAGCGATTTTTTGATTAAACAGTTTTCCTTGTGGAGTCAGTAATATTTTGTAGCCTTTTGGGAAACTCTTCAAAGCTTTGTCTAAAATATCCACTTTCATGACCATACCGGGGCCGCCGCCAAACGGCCGATCATCCACGGTTTTATGCTTATCTTTGGTCCAATCCCGTAAATTATGAATTTTAATCTCGCAAATTTTATTTTTTTGCGCGCGGCCTATCAGGCTTTCCGAAAAAACCGACTTAAACAGATTGGGAAAAAGCGTTATAATATCAATCTTCATGCTAAATCATATTTTACAAGGAAAAGTGATTAAAGGCGAGGCCGTCGGCCGGACTATTGGTTTCCCCACAGCCAACCTTAAATTAACTACTGTTCCTAAAGTTAAACCCGGCGTGTATGCGGCCTTAATTACTTTAAATAATCAAAGTTTTCTCGGTCTGGCTTATTATGGCCCCCGCTATATTTTTGGCCAAAAAACCAACACTTTTGAAGTTTATCTGTTTAATTTTAACCGCCAAATTTATGGCCAGGTTTTATCCGTTAAATTATTAAAATTTTTACGTGTTCCGCAAACAGTCAAGAATATTAATGCATTAAAAAAGCTCTTAGAATCAGATTTAGCCAGCCTAAATAATTATGTTATTTTAGTCGATAAAAATGACAAAATTATCGGTGTTGAAACCAAAAAAACAGCCCATTTAGGCAAAGCAAAATTACATCGGGCCATTTCCGTTCAGTTGTTTAATGAAAAAAAAGAATTATTAGTCCAACAACGCTCGGCCCAAAAAATGCTTTTTCCTTTATATTGGGCCAACACGGTATGTACCGATGTCCGGCCCTACGAAACTTATTTGCAGGCCGCTAATCGCCGTTTGCAGGAAGAATTTAGCTTAACTGCGGCCTTAAAACCATTATTAAAATTTACCTATTCTGCCCAATACGGAAAAGCCGGTTCGGAAAAAGAAATCGACCAGGTTTTCATCGGCTTCAGCAATGTTCAGCCAAAACCGGATCCGGCTGAAATTAGTGCTTGGAAATACATGTCTCTCGACCAAATTAAAACTTTTTCCGGCCAATTAGCCCCCTGGTTTAAAATTCTCCTGAAAAACTTGTCTGTATCTGATATATTTAAGTCATGAAAATCGCTATTTTAGGTACTGGGTATGTTGGTTTGGTCTCCGCCGCTTTATTTAGCGAATTAGGCCATCAGGTGATCGGCCTGGATATCGATGAGGCTAAAATTGCCAAATTAACCAAAGGGCAGGTAACGATTTACGAGCCCGGCCTTGATGCTTTATTTAACAAACACCTTTTAACCGGCCGGTTAAGTTTTACCACCAGCTATCAAGAAGCAATTCCTAGCGCCGACCTGATTTTTATTTGCGTTGGCACGCCACCTAAAGCTGATGGCAGTTATGATTCTAAATATGTTTACGCTGCGGCCAAATCTGTGGCCCAGCATTTAAAACGATACGCGGTGATTGTGATTAAAAGCACGGTGCCGCCCTCGACCACGCAAGAGGTAAAAAAAATTATTAAAGCCAATACCCAGATTCCTTTTGACATCGCTTCCTGTCCGGAATTTTTACGTGAGGGTTCGGCGGTCAATGATTCACTTCATCCGGCCCGGATTATTTTCGGGGTTGAATCGGCCCGGGCCGAAAAACTGCTGCGCCAAGTTCATCACAAGTTAATCGCGCCAATTTTAGTTACCAATCCGGCTTCGGCGCAAATGATTAAATATGCCAGCAATGCCATGCTGGCCACCAAAATTTCTTTTATCAATGCCATGGCGATTCTCTGTGATAAGGTGGGGGCGGATATTAAAGCCGTGTCTGCCGGCCTTGGTTTTGATCCGCGCATCGGCCAAAGCTTTCTCGATGCCGGCCTGGGCTACGGCGGCAGCTGTTTTCCCAAAGACACTTGGGCTTTAATTTCTTTTGCCAAATCTTTAGGTTATGATTTTAAATTTTTAAAACAAGTTGACGAAGTTAATAATCAACAGGTTAACTATTTTATTGCTAAAATTTCTTCCAGTTTTGCCGGCAAATTAAAAGGTAAAACCTTAACGGTGCTTGGACTTGCATTTAAGCCAAATACTGACGACACCCGTGAATCCCGATCAACCATTTTAATCAATCAGCTAACAAAACTTGGCGTCCGGGTAAAAACTTATGATTCGGTTGTTAAAGGAGAATTCAGTGATGTTTATCAGTCTTTAATCAATAGTGACGGTTTAGTTTTAGCAACCGAATGGGAAGAATTTAAGACATTAGACTGGGTCAAAGTCAAGCGGATTATGAGACAACTAAACATTTTTGACGGCCGTAATTTTTTGCCCGATGTTAAGTTAAAAAAACTGAAGTTTAATTATGTGGGAATTGGCCGATCATGAAACCAGTCGCTTTAATTACCGGAATTACCGGCCAGGACGGTTCCTATTTAGCCGAATTACTGTTGCAAAAAAATTATCAAGTAGTGGGATTAGTCAGTTCCAAATTTAATATCGGTTTTGACAATATAAAAGCCATCAAATCACAATTAGCTCTTGAAGAGGGAGATCTTCTTAATGAAAAATCATTGCAAAAAATTATTAATCAGTATCAGCCTCAGGAGTTATATAATTTGGGTGGACTGACTTTTGTGCCGGTTTCCTGGCAAACCCCAACCTTAGCTTTAGATATTAATACCTTAGGCGTATCTCGTTTGTTAACTGCCATTAGGGATTTTTCCCCGCAGACGAAATTTTACCAGGCTACTTCGGCTAAAATCTTCGGCATTCCCAAGGAATCGCCTCAAACAGAAACAACTCAGTTAAATCCGGTCGATCCTTACAGCGTTGCCAAAACTTGCGCTCATTATTTGGTGGCTAATTTTCGCCGCCACTTTAATTTATTTGCCGTTTCCGGGATTCTTTATAATCATGAATCCGAGCGTCGCGGTTTGGAATTTGTTACCCGAAAAATTACGGTCACTGCGGCAAAAATTAAACTTGGATTAGCCAAAGAATTAGTTTTGGGCGATTTAGATGCCGAACAGGATTGGGGTTATGCTCCGGATTATGTTCAAGCCATGTGGCTGATGCTGCAGCAGGAAAAACCGAAGGATTATATTATTGCTTCAGGTGAATCTCATTCAGTTCGGGAAATGTGCGAATTGGCTTTTTCGGCTTTAGGCTTAGATTATCATGATTTTGTCGTCAGTGATAAAAAATTAATCCGTCATCAGGAATCTTGTCGTTTAATCGGTAATTATCATCAAGCCAAACAGGAGTTGGGTTGGCAGCCCAAAGTGACTTTTAAAGCCATGATTCACAAAATGGTGCAAAATGATCTAAAATTACTTGTATGAAAAAAGCTTTTATTACCGGCATTACCGGCCAGGACGGTTCTTATTTAGCCGAGTTTCTCTTAAAAAAAGGTTATCAGGTTTATGGCCTGACCCGCCGGACCAGTACCTCAAATTATGGCCGGATTAAAGATATTGTCGACAAGATTACTTTAATCTCCGGCGATTTGCTGGACCAGCATTCTATGTCTCACGCGATCATGGAAATTCAGCCGGATGAAGTTTATAACCTTGGGGCCCAGTCGTTTGTTCCCGCTTCTTGGGATCAGCCCGTCCTGACTGGTGAATTTACCGCTCTGGGCGTCACCCGGATTTTGGAAGCCTTGCGCATTTCTAAATCTAAAGCCAAATTCTATCAAGCTTCTTCTTCGGAAATGTTTGGCAAAGTCCAGGAAACGCCGCAAACGGAAACTACTCCGTTTTATCCCCGCAGCCCTTATGGCGTGGCCAAGGTTTATGGCCATTGGATTACGGTTAACTACCGTGAATCTTATGATATGTTTGCTGTTTCCGGCATCCTTTTTAATCACGAATCCGAACGCCGCGGCCTGGAATTTGTCACCCGCAAAATTGCCAATGGCGTCGCTAGGATTAAACTAGGCAAGCAGCCAAAATTAAAATTAGGCAACCTGGATTCCAAACGCGATTGGGGTTATGCCCCGGATTATGTCCAAGCTATGTGGCTGATGCTGCAGCAGGATAAACCTGAGGATTTTGTTATTGGTACCGGCCAAACCCGCACCGTCAAAGAGTGCGCCCAGGTTGCTTTTGGCGTGGCCGGTTTAAATTGGGAAGATTATATTGAATTGGACAACAGCCTCTTGCGCCCGGCCGAAGTTGACCAGCTTTGCGCCGATTCCGGTAAAGCCAAAAAAATTCTTGGTTGGCAGCCGACTACCAGTTTTGAATCCATGATGAAAATTATGGTCGAAGCCGAATTGGAACTGGAAAAGAAACTATGAAACTAGTGGTCATTATTCCGACTTACAATGAAAAAACCAATATTGGCCGCACGATTGATGATTTAGAAACTGTTTTTAAACAGCTTCCCGCTTCAGCCAAAATGCATATTTTGGTTATCGACGATCAATCTCCTGACGGTACCGCTGAAGTGGTTAAAGTTAAAGCTAAAGAATACGGTAATATCACTTTATTGGTTAATCCTAATAAGGCTGGTTTAGGCGCCGCCTACGTTAAAGCCTTTAAATATGCCCTGGATAAATTATCCAGCGACGCGGTTTTTGAATACGATGCCGACGGTTCCCATCAGCCTCAATATATTCCCGGAATGATTAATGAATTGATCAAAGGCGCCGATGTCGTCGTCGGCAGTCGGTATATTCCCGGCGGCAGCATGCCGCAAGATTGGGGGATTGGCCGCAAACTTACCTCTTTCATTGGCAACTTGATTTGCCGCACGGCTTTATTGACTTGGCAGTATCGTGATATGACTTCTGGTTTCCGACTGACCAAAACCAAGTGGCTGAAAAAAATTGATTTGGATCAGCTGTTATCCAAGCAGTTTGCTTACAAAATTCATCTTTATTATGCCTTGCACTCTCTGGGGGCTAAAATCGTTGAGTTTCCAATTGCTTTTATCGACCGCAGCCGCGGTGACAGTAAATTTCCCCGCAACAACATTAAAGATTCTTTGCGGGTAGTATTCACTTTGGCTTTCCGCGCCCACGAAAAATTAGTTAAAGTCATGTTGGTTGGCGCAGTCGGCACCATCGTCCAATTATTATTTTTTAATTTACTCCGGCCTTTTTTCAATCTTAATTTAGCCCAAAATCTGGCCATTGAAATGGCGGTCATTTCCAATTTTTCTTTAAATAATTTATGGACTTTTTCTACTCAAAAATTTACCTTTGGCCGGATCGGCGAATTAGTCAAAGGCTTTATTAAATTTAATCTGGCATCGCTTGGTTCGATTATTATTCAAAACGTGGTCTTAATTGTTGGGGTAAAATTACTGGGCAGTAATTTTTGGATTGAAAATGGTCTGATTGTCACCGGTATTTTAATTGGCTTAATCTGGAATTACATCATGTATACCAAAGTGGTGTGGCAAAAGTAATATTTTGGCTTTATCGTTATTGGCCCTTGCTGATTTTAACTTTATTAGCCGGATTTTTGCGCTTTTACCGTTTAGAAACAAACCTGCAGTTTTTAGGCGATCAGGGCCGCGACGCGCTGATCATAAAACGCCTTTTAATTGACCATGACCTGCCCTTTATTGGCCCGATCACTTCGGTCGGTAATTTTTATCTCGGTCCGCTTTACTACTACTTAATGGCGCCGTTTCTATGGCTTTTTAACTTTAATCCGGTTGGTCCGGCTTTTGCCACGGCGCTGATCGGCGTTCTTACTGTTCCGGCGCTTTATTTTGTAACCCAAGCCATGTTTTCTTCCCGGGTTGCCCTCATTGCCGCGTTTTTATATGCGTTTGGTTCGGTCCCGGTTTTGCAGACCCGGGGCGCCTGGAATCCCAATCCTATGCCAATCGTTGCTCTTGGCATTATTTTCAGTCTTTATCACTTAATTATTAAACGCCATTACCATTGGTTGTCTGTTTTAACCATATGTTTGGCCGTTGCCCTGCAACTGCACTACATTATTCTTTTTTTAGCCCCGTTTCTTTTGTGGCAGTTTATCCGTTATCCGCAAAAATCCCGGGTAGTCCGTTATTTATGGTTGCCTTTAGTCATTTTTCTGGTGCTTAACCTGCCGTTGATCTTATTTGAAATCAAAAATAATTTTGTCAATTCCAAGGGTCTGCTGTACTATTTCCGGTCCAGTGGTTACGTTGAGTTTAGTCTCTGGCAAAAAATAAAAGACATTACCGGCCGCAGCGAAACCGTGATCGGCATGGTTTTAGGTTTTGGAGAGCATTACTCCCTGCTTCGCGCCTGGGTCACCCGGTTGATCGGCGCCGGGATTATTATTTTGTTGTTTAAACGGCCGGCGCGGTCCACGATTCTGCTTACCCAGTATTTATTTATCAGCCTTTTAGCCTTAGTTTTTTACCGGGGCAGTGTTTATCCGCATTATTTGGGTTTCTTATATCCGGCGGTGTTTATGTTAACCGCCTTAGTACTCTCTAAATTTACCGGGAAATATTTAATTTTGGCAGTTTTACCGGTCTTATTTTTTTTAACCACCAATTTAGCTTCTATCAAAACTGATTTATTGACCAATCACGGCAACTTAAAGTCCAGCGTCATTACTGCCGACCGCATCAACCAGGATATCGACAAGCATGGTTACCCTGACTTTAACTTGGTTTTAATCGACGACACGCATGATTACCGGGCTATGGGCTTTCGCTATTTTCTGGAACTTCAGGGTAAAAAAGCGCTCGGGGTCGATAATTATAAGGCGGCCCAGGCTGTTTATGTGATTTCGCCTTACCCTCAGGTTGATGTGACCAATATTCCGGTGTGGGAGATTAAATCCACCTGGCCGTCCCGCGAAACCGAAAAGTGGGAATTTAAAGATTCGGAAAATATCTATAAAATAGAACCATTATGAAATTTTCTTTGACCATTGTTATTCCCGCTTATAATGAAATGATCAATTTTCAAGCCGGCAAATTGGATCAAATTTATCATTATCTTCAGGAAAAAAACTTGTCCTGGGAGGTGCTGATAATTGATGATGGCTCGACTGACGGCTCTGATCAAAAAATTAAAGCCTGGGTCAAGAATAAGCCTCAATGGCGGCTTATCCAAAATCCGCACCAGGGTAAAGCCGGCACGATTAAAACCGGTGTTGATCAAGCCACCGCGAATCACATCTTATTTACTGATTTTGATCAAGCCACCTCGATTCAGGAAGTCGAAAAATTACTTCCTTTTATGAAGCGCGGTTATCCGATTGTTATTGGCTCCCGCGAAATCCAGGGCGCTTCCCGCAAAAAAGAGCCTTTTTACCGCCATTTAATGGGTAAAGTTTTTAACTTGTTGGTTCAAATAATCGCTTTGCCGGGAATTCATGACACCCAGTGCGGTTTTAAAATTTTTGAGACGGCGACGGCCAGAGAATTATTTAATGCCTTAAAAATTTACCAAAACAAGCCGGAAAAATATGCCTTTACCGGCGCTTTTGACGTCGAGTTGTTATTTATTGCCAAAAAACGGCATATTAAAATTGCCGAAGTGCCGATTCATTGGCGCCATGAGCCAACGACCAGAGTTAATCCGATTCGTGATTCTATCCGGATGTTTTGGCACGTGTTAAAAATTAGACTATATGATTAGTTTTCTTTTTGTTTGGCTCTTGTTTTGTTTATTTTCCTTTACTCAGCAGGATTTAAATTTGACTTTTTATCACAATATTTTTTCTGCTTTCCAGCATTTTGGTTATTACTATCGTCCTTTAAATACTTTTATTTTTATAGTTTTAAGTATTTTATTAATTTTGGTTTACTTTAAATTATTAAAGTCTGGTTTTTCTAAGTTTTGGCTATTAATTATTCCGGCCATTTTTTCCTATCCGTTATTTTCGTTTGATATTTTTAATTATCTTTTCAATGCCAAAATGGTTTTGATTTATCAAGCCAACCCCCACATTAAAACTGCTTTAGATTTTGCTTGGGACCCGATGCTCCGGTTTATGCACAACGTGACTACTCCGGCTCCTTATGCTTATGGTTGGACTATATTTTCGCTTCTGCCCGGTTTAGCCTGGTTCACCGGCAAATTTACTTTGGTTTTTTGGTTGATGAAGCTTTTTATTGTCTGTTTTTGGCTGCTGACATTAAAAGTTTTGCGCCAGTTAGTTACTGCTTTATTTCCCAAAGAACTTTGGCGCTGGTGGCTGTTTGCCTTAAACCCATTAGTTTTGGTGGAAACTTTAATTAACGGCCACAATGATATTGTGATGGTGTTTTTTGCTCTGCAAAGTTATTGGTTATTAATGCAGTCTCAAAAACCCCGATCCATATTTTTATTAGTGATTTCCGCTTCAATTAAATACGTCACCATTTTATTATTGCCGTTTTATTTCTTAAAATCTAAGTTAACTAAGCTTGATTTACCGACCGTTTTTGCCCTGATTTTGGCTTTAGCCATGTTTACCCGGCCGGACCAGCTTCATTCCTGGTATTTAATCTGGGCCTTTTCCTTTGCAATTTTGTCCCGCCATCGCTTTTGGATTAGTTTATTTACCGCTTTGACCATCGGCGGCCTGCTCCGCTACGCGCCTTATTTATATTTCGGCAACTGGGACCCGCCGGTCTATTTGCTTCGCAACCTGATCTGGGGAGCCAGCTTATTATTCACCCCCCTTATTCAGCGCTATTTGTTAAAATAAATTAATGACTGAAACAGAATCAAATAAAATCGCGATATTCAAAGGCAAACAAGTTAGGCGGGTAATTTACCGAAACGAATGGTGGTTTTCAGTGATTGATGTAGTTGAAGCACTTACAGGTACGGATAGGCCAAGAAAATACTGGAATGATTTAAAGAAAAAGCTAATCAGAGAAGGTTATATTGAAGTGTCCGAAAAAATCGGACAGTTGAAATTAACTGCTCCAGACGGAAAATTAAGAGACACAGACTGCGGCAACACAGAAACAATATTTCGGATTATCCAAACCATTCCATCTCCGAAGGCCGAGCCTTTCAAGCGTTGGTTGGCCAAGGTCGGCTACGAACGGATTCAAGAGATAGAAGACCCGGAATTGGCCACCAAAAGAACCCGAATGCTTTATAAACTTAAAGGCTATCCGGATGATTGGATTGAAAAAAGGCTTCGGGGTATTTTTATCCGCGAAGAATTAACCGACGAATGGCAAAAACGCGGCGCGCAGCAAGATAAAGATTATGAAATTTTAACCGCGGAAATTTCTAAGGCTACATTTGGTGTCACTCCCAGTCAGTATAAAAAGCTCAAAGGTTTAAAGCGGCAAAACTTACGTGACCATATGGACGATTTTGAATTAATTTTTACTATGTTGGGAGAAAAATCAACCACGGAAATTCACAAAGTGGAGGATTCTCGTGGAGTACCAAAACTCAAACAAGATGCCCATGCCGGCGGTAACATTGCCGGCGGCGCCAGGAAACAGTTGGAAAAACGCCTCAAGCGTTCAATCGTCTCCAAAAAGAATTTCCTACCACAACGATAATGAATCGGTCATACAAAATTATTTTTTACAAAAAATTACTATCTGATCTAAAAAAACAGCTTGATCAATTGATTAATGAATCATTTTTTTGGCACAAGTCCGGCAAAGAAAAACAGGTAGAATATGATAAGTTTTGTAGCAAGAAAAATGAAATCGGCTATGTTATAGCCTTAGAAAATAATTTATTAATTGGTGTTGTCATAGTTCTAAAAAGAAATTTAGTTTTTAACCAGGATAAATTAGTTCTTGGCGGCATCGGCGGCGTTTCTGTTAAATTGGATAAAAGAAGAAAAGGAATCGCTACCGCGCTTTTAAAAGAGGGAATGAAAATTCTTAAGCAAAATAAATGTGACCTTGCTTATTTATGTACAGATATTAATAAATTAACCAATCTTTATGTAAAAGTTGGCTTTGTTCCTTTAAATCGCCAGCACTCTTTTCTTGGCCGGTCCGGCAAAAGATACACCGAGTATGACGCCATGATTGCTCCGGTTAATTCTCAGTCAAAATTCCAAGCCGTTTTATCTGACAAAAAGCCTTTTGATATCGGTCGGGGCAATTGGTAATTCTACGTTTCATCAACGCTCGAGCTTTGCTTAAACGCAGGTTTTATCTGAAGTAATTTTGCGGGATAAAAATGTTAAAATAGATACATGCTTTGGATTATTATTCTGGCAGGATTTTTGTTGACGCGGTTAATTAACTTAAACTTAATTCCGGTTTTCGCCGACGAGGCTATCTATATCCGCTGGGCCCAGCTAATCGGGGAGAAAGCCTATTATTTTTTTATTCCCTTATCCGACGGTAAAACTCCGTTATTCATGTGGCTTCTAGCCCCGCTTTTAAAATTAAATTTCGATCCGTTATTAACAGGCCGTCTCTTGTCAGTTTTTGCTGGGTTGTTAACTTTATCCGGGGCTTATTTTTTAGCTAAAAAATTATTTTCCCGGAAAGTTGCCCTCATTGTTGTTATTCTCACGGTTTTTTGCCCTTTTTTACTGTTTTACGACCGCCTCAGTTTAACCGATAGTCTACTTACAGCTTTAATAGTTTGGTCAGCATATTTGGTTTTGGCTCCAGGCATAAAATTGGGATTAGTGGCCGCCGCTGCCTTACTGGTCAAACCATCGGCTTTAATGTATTTAGGCTTAACTTCGCTTTTCAATCTTAAAGCCTGGAAAAAACTGGCTCTGGCAGGAGTGATTGCTCTAACGATTTATAATCTCCAGCATTTTTCCAACATGTTTTACATGATTAGTCAGAGGGGTGCCGATTATCTTCGTCCGCCTCAAGTCGAAAACTTTCTCAACACTAGCCGAGTTTTTTTTGATTGGTCATTATCTTATTTGGCTTGGCCGGCAATTATCTTTTTCCTGATATGTTTGGTCCAGTCCTTAATAATTAAACAAAAATCAATTTTAATTTTAAGCAGTTTAATTATTTTGCCATTTTTTGCTTTAGCCGCTGTCGGTAAAATTGTTTATCCCCGCTATTTATTGCCCATGATTCCCTTTTTAATTATTATCCTCAGTTGGGGAATGGCTAATTTAAAACGGGTGACAATATTTTTACTCTTAGCTATTTTACTGCCATGGTTAAGACTAGACTGGCAAATTTTAACCAACCCGGCTAAGTCAGCCTTGCACCAAGCCGAAAAAGAACAATATTTTTATTCCTGGGCTGCCGGTTACGGACTCAAAGAAGTCGCTCAGTATTTAAATAATTTATCGCTAAATCAGCCGGTTTTAGTGGCCACCGAAGGCTCCTTTGGCACTTTACCTGACGGCTTAAAAATTTACTTCAGTGAGTCAAAACGCATTGAAATTTCCGGGGTTGGTTTTCCCTCAACTACCATTACTCCGGGTATGGAAACAGCCCTTCTTGAAGGCAAAAAAGTCTTTTTGTTAGTTAATTTTAATCGTTATAATTTAAGTCAGCAGAACCGGTTATCATTAATTGCTGAATACCCTCGTTTTGGGGGTGAACGCTTAATGTTCTATGAAATTCATTAAACAACATTGGCTGTTTTTTATTTCTTTAATCATTGTTTTACCGTCTTTATGGCCGTTGTTTCGCTTGGATTTTTTCCGGATGCACGACTGGACCCATGTGGCCCGCTTGGTTGAATTAGACGTTGCCTTAAAGGACGGCCAATTTCCGCCTCGCTGGGCGCCTGATTTAGGTTGGGGTAAAGGCATGCCCTTGTTTCATTTTTATGGCCCCTTGCCCTACTATTTAGCCGAAATGCTTTATTTAATTAAACTGCCGGCAGTTTGGGCCATTAAAGCTATTTTTGCTTTAAACTTCTTTGTCGGGTTTTATTTTATGTATCTTTGGGCAAAATCTGTCTGGGGAAAATATGGCGGCTTGCTTAGCGCCACTGCCTTTGTTTATTTGCCTTACCGAGCCGTCCAGTTTTACGTTCGGGGTTCTTTGGCTGAGCTAACTGCCATGACTTTTTTGCCGTTGTTTTTCTATGCCGCCTCGCAAAAAAAATATTTATTAACTGCCTTGGCCTGGACCGGAATTTTCCTGTCCCACAATGTCATTGCTTTATTTTCTTTGTTTTTCTTGCCTTTGTATTTTTTGTTTAATTTAAGGAAGTGGCGCTGGTGGCTTTGGGTTGGCTGCTTAACTTTTGTTTTAAGCGCTTTTTTTATTCTGCCGGCATTTTTTGAAAAAAATTTAACCGTGGTTGACAGTCTAACCGGCGGCTATTCCGACTATAGATTTCATTTTATTTATTTGCGCCAGTTATGGCAGCGGAGCTGGGGCTACGGCGGCTCTATTTTTGGCTTGGAAGATGATATTTCGTTTCAGTTTGGCTGGCCGCATCTTTTACTAATTCTGCCCGCAGTCCGCCTTTGGCGGAGGCAGATTTATTTTTGGCTTGCGCTGGGCTTGTCTATTTTTATGATGACATTTCACTCACAGTTTATTTGGGACAGGGTTCCCATACTAGCTTTAGCTCAATTTCCCTGGCGTTTGCTGGCTTTTGCCGGAGTGTTTGTAGCCTTTCTTGCCGGTTCATCAGCTAAAATAATTAAAAATAAATATTTAATTCCTGCTTTAATAATTTTAATTATCGCTTTAAATATTAATTATTTCCGTCCGGAGAAATTTGCTCCGGTTGAAGATTACTATTATACTGATCGGCAGCGGATTACCAGGGAAATGAGCAATATTTTGCCGGACTATTTGCCCAAGAATTACGCTGATTTTCCTACCGCCATTGGCGCTAAAACCCGGCTTGAGTATTGGTCGGATATAATTAGTTTAATTAGTTGGTCGGGGTTAATTATTTATGTCTTTAAATCTTATCGAACCAGAGCTTGAAGTCGAGCAAATCAGCCACCGGGCAGTTTCTGGGGTAATGATTTTAACTTTAAGAAAATTTGCCTTAAAAGCAGTTAGCTATCTGGGCAGCATTTTTTTGGCCCGACTGTTGTTGCCGGAAATTTTCGGCGTTTTTGCCATTGTCAGTTTTATTATTAACTTTTTTGCTTTTTTTTCCGATGTTGGCTTAGGTGCGGCCCTGATTCAAAAAAAAGACCGCCTGACAGCCAAAGATTTGGCCGTTACTTTTACCCTCCAGCAAATTTTAGTCGTTACGGTTGTTATCATCATTTATCTTTTTGCCCCTTGGTTTAATTCAAGATACGATTTAGGTCCCCAGGGTATTTGGTTAATCCGGATATTTTCCATTTCTTTATTTTTAACTTCCTTAAAAACTATCCCCTCGATTTTACTGGAAAGAAAACTCCAATTTAACCGCTTGATTTGGCCGGAAGTAGTGGAAGTGGTTTCTTTTCAAATTTTAGTTGTTGGTTTGGCTTGGTATGGATTTGGCATTTGGAGCCTGATTATTGGCCTCTTATTCCGCAGCTTTTTGGGTTTAATCGTCCTTTACTGGATTGCTCCCTGGCGGCCGGCCTTTGCCTTGGATCTTACCATTGCCAAAAAATTAGTTAGCTTTGGGGTCCCGTTTCAATTAAATGGTTTTATTGCCACAATTAAAGATGCGGTGATGCCGATTTTTGTCGGCGCGGTTTCCGGTTCCGCTGCTGTTGGCTATTTAAATTGGGCCGTCACTTTTTCCAAACTGCCGATTTTATTTATGAGCGATGTTTTCCGGGTTACTTTCCCGACGTATGCCCGCATTCAGCATGATAAAATTTTATTAAAAAAAGCCATTGAAAAAACCATTCGCTTTACCAATTTATTTCTTTTTCCGGCTGTTTTCTTATTAGCTGCCTTGGCCCAGCCGATTGTCACCATTATTTTCACCAGCAAATGGCAGCCGGCCTTAACCGCTTTTTACATCCATTTATTGGGAATTTTAATTGTGGGGATTACCAATACTTTTATGGATAGCCTATGGGCTCTGGGCCGGACTAAAATTGCCGTTAAATTATTAATTTTATTTACCGTTATTAACTGGGCCACCAGCGTGCCCTTGGTTTATCTGTTTGGTTTTAACGGCGCGGTCATTGGCTCAGTCATTGTCTTGTATGTCAGCTTGCCTTTAACTTGGTATTATATTTACCAAATTGTTCCGGTGTCGGTTATCAGTCAAATTTGGCCGGCTTTTACTGCCAGTTTAATTGCCGGCCTGATTGCCTGGCAATTAAATTTTTTCGCCACCGACTTATTTAAATTATTCTTAATTGCCGGTTTAAGCGGCATTAGCTATTTAAGTTTTTTATTCTTATTAGACCGCCGTCAGCTCTTGACTGATATTCGCTGGATATGGGGTATAATTAAGCATCCATGAAGAAAATCTGTACCATAATCTTGGAGTTTAACAGCCCCAAAATGACTTTAACGGCCATTGCTTCGGTTCAAAAGGCGATTTTACCTTCAGGTTATCAAAATCAGCTGGTTATTGTTGATAATTCACCGGTGCCTGACGGCGTTTTAGCTAAGCAATTAGCCGGTAAAAAAGGAATTAAGTTAATTACCACTTTGCAAAATACCGGTTTTGCTAAAGGCAATAATCTGGGGATTGCTTATGGTTTAAAGCGCGGCTGTGATTACTTTTTAATTCTTAATAATGATGTTCTTGTTGACCGGTTATTTCTAACCAATTTATTGGCCGTCTTAGATCTTGGTTTTGATATGGCTGTTCCCAAAATTTATTTTGCCAAAGGTCATGAATATCATCAGAATCAATACCAACCGCAGGATCTCGGTAAGGTCATTTGGTATGCCGGCGGAGAATTTGACTGGGATAATGTTTATAGCCGTCACTTTGGCATTAATCAAGTCGATCATGGCCAGTTTAATCAATTAAAGCAAATAGAATTTGCCAACTGTTGTTGTTTATTAGTTAAAAAAACAGTCTTTAAAAAGATAGGCTTGTTCGATGAAAAATATTTTCTTTATTGGGAAGATGGAGATTTTTCCGTTCGCGCCCGGCAAGCCGGTTTTCGAATTGCCTACCAGCCATTAAGTAAAATTTGGCATAAAAATTCCCATAGTTCCGGCGCCGGCTCCAAGCTCCATGATTACTATCTTACCCGCAACCGGCTTATCTTTGGTTTTAAATATGCCAGTTTAAGGACTAAATTTGCTTTACTCCGGGAAAGCGCCGGGAAATTATTTACCGGCCGCCCGGGAGAAAAAAAAGGCATTCTTGATTTTATTTTTCATCGTTTCGGGAAAGGAGCAGCTCTATGAAATTAAGCGTCATTGTTTTAACTCATAATAGCGGCGCCCGGCTGGCTGAATGCTTTCAATCATTGAAAACAATTGATGAAATTATTATCGTCGATGATAATTCAACCGATAATACCTTAGCTATTGCGAAATCTTTTGCCGCGAAAATTCTGGTCAAAAAGCTGAAGGGATTTGCCAGCCAAAGAAACTTTGGTTTAACCGCCGCCCATTCACATTGGGTTTTATTTATTGACTCTGATGAAGTTGTTCCTTCAGCCTTACTTCAGCAAATTAAATTAGCTATCACCCGGTCGGAATTTTCGGCTTACCGGATGAAACGCTTAAATTATTTTTATGGCCGGGCGATGAAACATGGCGGTTATTGGCCGGATTGGCAAACCCGGCTTTTTCGCGTCGATGCTTTCATTGGTTACTCCGGCGCCATTCATGAATCGCCGAAATTTAAAGGCGCTTTGGGTAGTTTATCGGAAAATTTGCTTCATTATTCTCATCAAAATTTAAGCGCCGGTTTAATTAAAAGCGCTTACTGGACTAAGCTCGAAGCCAAGGAATTTATTAAAGCCGGCCATCCGCCTATTACCTGGTGGCGGATTGTTAAAGTTATGGTTTGGGAATTTTGTTACCGCTATTTTAAAAAATTAGGCTTCTTAGACGGTTACATTGGTTTCATTGAAAGCCTGATTCAGGCCCTGAACCGCTTTTTTGTTTATCAGCAGATTTGGGAGCTGCAGCAATCATGAAAATCGGTCTTTACAGCCCTTTTCTGGCGGAGAATATAGGCGGCGGCGAACGTTATTTGTTGACCGTGGCCGAATGTTTATTAGCCGAGCATCAGGTAGATTTAATTTTGCCTTATATTCCGGCCGGCCTGAAAGAAAAATTTGTTAATAATTTTAACTTAAAGCTGGATAAGCTTAATTTAGTTGTTGGCCCGTTTGCGCCTGGCCACTCAGCTTGGGAAAGGGCTCGCTTTACTGCCGGCTATGACATTTTTTACTACATGACTGACGCTAGTTTTTTTATTCCCCGGGCTAAACTCAATGCGGTCCACTTTATGATTCCTTTTAATTTTAAACCCGGCCTTTGGCAAAAATTTAAACTGTCTTTTTGGCCTATTAAAGTCGCCAATTCATTTTTCACTCAAAAATCACTGGCAGAAAATTGGCATCTTAATTTCAATTATGTTCACTGGGGCGCGGTGAACACAAAATTGTTCACCCCTTTACCCAAGAAAAATATTATTTTAAACGTTGGCCGTTTTTTTAGCCCCAGTGTCAATAAGCATTGTAAGCGCCAGGATTTATTAGTCACTGTTTTTAAAACCATGTGCGACCAAGGACTGAAAAATTGGCAGTTAATTTTTAACGGCTCAGTGGATAATGGCCGGGATAATTTAAATTATTTTAATCAGGTTAAAAAATCGGCTGCCGGTTACCCGATTATTTTTCATCAAAACAGCCGCTTTAAAATTTTGCAGCAGGATTACGGCCAGGCTAAAATTTATTGGCATGCTACCGGTTATGGCTTAGATGAAACTACCAATCCCCAGGCAATGGAACATTTAGGTATCTCTACGGTTGAAGCTATGGCCGCCGGCGCCGTGCCGATTGTGATAAAAAAAGGCGGCCAGCCGGAAATTGTCTCTCACGCGCTTAACGGGTTGCTATGGACCACCAAAAAAGAACTAATTAAGCAGACTTTGGAGGTGATTCATCATCGGGATTTAAGACAAAAAATTAAACTTCAGGCGCAGCATCGGGCGCAGGATTTTTCCGTGGCCAAGTTTTGCCACACGACTAAACAAATGTTTAATCTCCTATGACCCAGGTTTCCGTCATTATACCCAACTATAAAAAACTGCCTTTAATGAAAAATCTGCCGGCCATTATTAAAGCCTCTCTTGGTGCTGAAATTATTGTGGTTGACGACGCTTCGCCGGATGATGCGGTCACGTATTTAAAAACCAACTTTCCTAAAGTAAAAGTGATTAGCAATACTACTAATCAACGGTTTGCCGTTTCCTGTAATATTGGCGTGAAAGCCGCTTCCGGGAAAATTATTGTGTTATTAAATTCCGATGTTGCTCCAAAACCCGGGTTTTTAGCGCCTTTATTGGCTCATTTTTCCGACCCAAAAGTTTTTGCTGCTTCCTGTTTAGAAATCCAACGCCATGAAGGTAAAGAAAAATTTTCCGGCAGAAACCGCTGCCAATTTAAAAGAGGCTTTTTGATTCATTCGGCCGCGCCGGTTGTTGCCGGAAATAACTGTTGGGCCACCGGCGGCTCAAGCGCTTTTGACCGCCAAAAATACTTACAGCTTGGCGGGATGGACCGGTTGTATGCTCCGGCTTATTGGGAGGATATTGATCTTTCCTGGCGGGCGAGAGAAAAATTTGGCTGGCAGATTTTATTTGAGCCCAAAAGCCAAGTCTTTCATAATCACGAAACGACTAATGTTTCGGTTTTCGGTCAGCGCCAAATGGAATTAATGGCCCTACGGAATCAGTTTTTATTTGTTTGGAAAAATATCCGCGGCTCAAGGCTGCTGCAGCATTTACTCTGGCTGCCATATCATTTTGTATTTACCGCTTACCGCACTCGGGGGTTGTTTATTATTTCCTTTTTCCAGGCTTTATGGCGAAATATAAAATAATTTTATTGGTTTTTTTAATCGGTTTTATTCTGCGGCTGTTATTGCCAATGGAGCGGGTGTTTAATTTTGACCAGGACCAGATTGCTTTAAATGCCATGAATATTGTTAAAGGCGACTGGACAGCGCTTGGCCCGCAAACCTCTCACATGAGTTTTTACACCGGGCCGTTAATTTACTATTGGGCGGCTGTGTTTTATGGTTTAACCGGCGGTCATCCTCTTGCCAATACCCTGACTTCAGCTGCCATTTATGTCTTTAGCTTCTGGTTAATTTGGTATTTTTTCAAATCACTATTGCCGTTAAAAATAACTCAGCTTTACCTGGCGATTTTCGCCTTATCTCCTTATCTGGTACAGTTGAATCGGATTACCTGGAACCCTAATTTTTCTTTTTTAAGCGGTAGTTTGGTATTAGCAGCCTTATTAAAACCGAATCAATTAAGCCTTTGGCTGGGAATGTTTTTGGCTTATCAGTCAAATTTTTCCGGTTTTGTTATGGTAGCAGTATTGCTTCTCTATTGGCTTTTTAATCGGCAGCAATTTAAATTAATTGTTGTTGGTTTTTTCGGCCTGCTTTCTTCCATGTTGCCGCTGATTACTTTTGATTTTCGCCATAATTTTATGAATATAACCAGCCTGGGTAATTTCATTTATAAGGCAATCTTTGAAATGAGCTTTGGTTTTCTTCCCAGAATTAAAAACGTTTTGATGATTAATTTTGAAAATTTTACCAAATTACTTAGCGGCTATTTTTATCCGGGTTTCGTTCTGGTTTTATTAGGCATTTCGATCCTGATTTTATGGTTAATTAAGCCCCGGTCATATTTTTCTTCAGCGCAAAAAAAGACTTTGTTGTTATGGATGGCAGTTTTTCCTTTTGCTGCCCTTTTTTATGATGAAGGCCTGCCTGAATATTACTTTTTAATGCAGCTGCCGGCTTTAATATTTATGTTAACCGATCTTTTAATCGGGAATAAAAATCGGCAATTATTAGCCGGTTTATTTATGATGATAATTTCTTTGGGGGTGATTTTCGATAATCGTAACGGTTATTCCTTAAGAGAAAAATATGCCGCGGCTAAATACATTCAAAACCAATCAGCCGGCCGGCCTGTTCAAATAGTTTTTGACATGGATTACCGGGAGCGGTTTGGCTGGGATTATCTTTTTCAATATTTTAAGATCGAACAGTCATCCTGTTGCGAGCAAGTCCATCTGATTTATCCGGCTTTACCGTGGACGCCGGTTTCCGCCCGCTTCGGCAGTCTTGGCGTTTTTAGTCAAAATTTTATAGAGTATAATAAAAATACTTTATGAAAGCCTTAATTTTAGCCGGTGGTTTTGGCGTTAGGCTGAGGGAAATTATCCATGGCCAGCCAAAGCACATGGTCTCCATTAATGGCCAACCTTTTTTGCGCCATTTAGTTGCGATGTTAAACCGCCGCGGCATTAAAGAAATCATTTTTAGCGTTGGCTACTTGCCCAGGTCTATTAAAGAAGAATTTAAAGATTATAGTTTTTCCGAAGATAACCGGCCCTTAGGCACTGCCGGTAGCCTTAAAGCGGCCCAAAAATATTTTAAAACCGATTTTTTAGTTATTAACGGCGATACCTATTTGGATATTAATTACCAGGTTGTTTTCGACGCGCACTTAAATAGCCAAAAGCTTATGACCCTAGTTGAAAGTGAAACCAATTTCGTTAGTTGCGGCGCATACGTTTTTTCTCCCAAAGTTTTTTCTTTAATTCCTGAAGCAGAAAAATATTCTTTGGAAAAAGATATTATTCCGCAGTTACGTCAAAAACAAGAACTTAATATTTTTAAAACAGCTCATAAATTTATTGATATCGGTTCTCCCGAAGGCTACCAGCAAGCTCTTTTGGAATTAAAATAAATATGGATACTAAAACTAAGATTCAAACTCATTTATCAAACAGCGCCCTGGTTTACCAATCAATGATTGATACTTGTTGGCAGCCGATTCAGCAAGCGGCTATGGCTTTAGTAGATACTTATTACAAGCGCGGCGGCACGGTTTTTACCTGCGGCAATGGTGGTTCGGCCGCCGATGCCCAGCATATCAGCGACGAGCTGATGTGTATGTTGCGCAGCCATAATAATTTTGAATATCGGTTTCCGCTTTCCGCCCATTCTTTAACCACTGACTCTTCAGTCATTACCGCGATTGCTAACGACATTGGCTATGAATTTATTTTTTCCCGTCAGCTGGAAGCTTTAGCTCAAACGAAAGATTTATTGATTGGTTTATCCACCTCGGGTAATTCTGCCAACGTCATCAAAGCCTTTGAACTCACCAAAAAAAGAGGCATTCAATCCATTGCTTTTACCGGCAGAAGCAGCGATCCGTCCGGTGGCCAAATTGCCTGCTTAGCGGATATTGTGATTAATATTCCGGCCGAAGACGTGGGTATTATTCAGCAAGGCCATGTGGCCGCCTTTCATTCGATGTGCGATGTGATGGAAGAAATTCTTTTTGGTAGCCGCGGTTTAAAGATTACCTCGATTAAACGATGACTATCGTTGCCCAAGCTCCCTGCCGGATCAGTTTAGTCGGCGGCGGCACGGATGTTGACCCGTTTGCTGCCAAATACGGCGGCCGGGTTTTAAATTTAGCCGTGTCGCTCTATCATACCGCGACGCTTATCCCTCATCCGGCCAAAACAATCACTATCACTGCTTTAAACAAAACCATAATTGTAGAGTCTTGTGCCCGAAAATTAATTTACGGTCAAGACCCTCAATTTGACTTAGTCAGGGCGATTATTAATCATTTTCGCTTAAAACTGTCCTCAGGTTTTTCATTAACAATTACCGGTCCGGATAATGTTTTAGGCCTGGGCCGTTCTGCTTCTGCCAGCGTCGCCATGATTGGGGCCTTAAATTTTTGGCTTAAGGCTCGTCTAACCAAAAAACAAATTGGTTTATTGGCCGCTGATTTAGAGATTAAAGAGCTGGGTTGGGCCGGCGGGCGGCAGGATTCTTTGGCATCGGCTTACGGCGGGATTAATTTAATTCAATTCGGCCCGGCAAAAAAAATTATTGTTTCCCCGCTAAAAATATCACCAGCCAAAATTAAAGCTTTACAGCAATGGACGTTTATGGTTTATGTCGGCGGTCATCATTTTTCTTATCATCAACAGGAAAAATTAATTCAGGGTATGAACGATCGTGCCAAAATTGCCGCCCTTCAGGCTTTAAAAAAATCTGTGCCGCTTGCGGTTCAAGCATTAAAAGCTGGCGACTGGCCTTTATTAGGCAAACTGCTTCATCAGGCTTGGTTGGATAAGAAAAAATCTAACCCGGTTGTGACTAATAAATTTATCGATCAGGTTTATGATCAGGCTCTAGCTGCCGGCGTTTTAGGCGGTAAAGTGGCTGGTTCCGGCGGCGCCGGGAATATGTTTTTTATTATTCCTCCGGCTAAAAAACCAGCCGCCATTAAAGCGGTTACTGCTCTTGGCGCCAGACTAATTCCCTTTAATTTTGATTTCCAAGGTGTTAGGGTAAATTATGATTATTGACGGCCATCAGGTTTATATTCGTCCCGGTTTTAAACCGGCTCAGGGCTGGGCAATATTTCTTGACCGCGACGGGGTAATTAATCGGGAAGTCCGCTTACTGCAATCGATCAAAGACTTTGAGCTGATTCCGGAAATCATCCCAGCTCTCGCTAAATTAAATCGCGCCAACATTCCGGTCATTGTGGTCCATAATGCGGCTGTGGTGGCCAGAAATTTATGTTCTTTAGCCCAACTGGAAAAAATCAATTACCATATGATTCACCTTTTAAAATTAAAAGGAGTTTATGTGGACGCGATTTTCTACTGCCCGCATCATTTTGATGCCTATAACCCGGTTTTTAAAAAAGCTTGCTCTTGGCGCAAACCCGGTCCGGGCATGTTACTGGCTGCCGCTAAGCAATTTAATTTAAATTTAATTAAGTCCTATTTAATTGGGGATCAAGCCCGGGATATCGAGGCCGCTCAAGCGGTCGGAATGACTGCTTTTTTAGTCAGCGGCGGCCAGAAAATTTTAACCGCAATTGATAAAATAATTTTATGAAAGTTCTTATTCTGGCGGCCGGCTTAGGTAGTCGGTTACAGCCTTTAACCGATAATCTGCCGAAAGTCATGTTGCCGGTAGGCGGTAAGCCGGTTTTAGAGCATTTAATTAATCTTTGTCATTTTCACGGTCTTAACGAAATTATTATTAGTACTCATTATCTGTCGGAAAAAATTTCCGATTATTTTCAAGATGGAACGAAATTTAATGTACATCTTACTTACTCGCATGAAACTATGCGGTTAGGTAGCGCCGGGGCTATAAAGTTAGCCGCGCCGCTATTAGCTAACGATAGTTTTATTGTTTTAAATGGTGACGTTTTAACCAATGTTAATTTAGCTGAAATGATTAAATTTCATCAACAAAAAAAAGGTCTGGCCACTTTTTTAGTCCATTCCACTAACCATCCCTATGATTCAGACATTGTTGAATTCGATCATGCGGGCTTAATTAGTAAATTCTTCCGGCTAAAAGCCGGAGAGAAATTTCAGTCGTTGTCCAAATCCGGTACTCATATTTTCGAACCTGAGGTGTTGGACTTTATTCCTCAAAATCAGTTTTATTCCTTGGAAAAAGGACTGATTCCCGATTTACTAGCCCGCCATGAGCGGCTTTACGCCTACTCTTCCAACTGTTACTCTAAAGATATGGGGACGCCGGAACGGCTTAACCAAGTTAATCAGGATTATGATGCCAAAAAAATTGCCTTTTAAAAATATTTGGCTTTTTTTGCCTTGTTTAAACGAAGCCGGGAATTTAACTGCCTTGGTTACTGAAATTATTAATTTAAAAATCCATGAACTGCATATAGCTATTATTGTGGATCGTTCGACTGATAACACTGAAATTATGGCTGATAAACTGCAGCAAAAATACCCCCACATGGTTGATGTTTTACACCATCAGCCCCCCAGTAGCCGGGCGATTGCCGGTAAAGCCGCTTTCTCTTTTTGTTTAGCCAAAAATGCCGATGTCATTATTGAAATGGATGCTGATTTTTCCCATGACCCAAAATACATTCCGGTTATGCTTCGGCAATTATCACTTCCAGGAGTTGATGTTGTTTTAGGCTCACGATTTTTGCCCGGCGCAAGCGATTCTGACCGATCTCCTTTCCGGACCATTATCAGCCGGTTGTCCGGGATAATTTTCCGGCTGCTTTTAGGGATCAATTTAACTGATATGGGCTCTGGTTTTAAAACTTATAAACGTGAGGCTTTGCTCTCAATCAAACCCCAATCCCTTTTTTCTCAAAAAGGACTGGCAATTTCTATGGAATCAATTTTCCGGGTCTTAAAAAAAGGTTTTATCGTGAAAGAAATTCCGATTGTGTTTAAAAACCGGCGGGCTGGCCAATCTAAATTATCCTGGAAAGATTTTTTTGAGCCGGTTATTATTTGTTTTAAACTCATATGGTCAATTGGAAGATTGTAATCATTCTTAGTCTTGCCGCTATTTTAAGATTTATTTGGCTTAATCAAGTACCGCCGGCCTTAAATTGGGATGAAGCGGCCATAGGTTGGAACGCCAAAACCATTTTTCATACCCGGCGTGACGAATACGGCACCCGTTTACCCATTAGTTTTAAATCATTTGGCGATTATAAGTCCCCGGTTTATATTTATTTAACTGCTCCGGTTGTCGGCATTTTCGGCACCAATCCTATCAGTATCCGGTTTGTCTCCGCCCTAGCAGGCATTATCAGTGTTTATTTATTGTATTTAATTGGTGGTCTTACCGCAGCAACACTGCTGGCAATTTCCCCATGGCATATTATGTTATCCCGCCCGGCCTTTGAACCCAGCCTGGCTTTAATGTTTATTCTCAGTGGAATTTATTTTTTTCTTCAGGCGATGAAAAAATCAGCCTATTTCTTAGTTTCCGCTTTAAGTTTTACGCTTTCTTTTTACACTTATCACAGTCCCAAGATTTTCGTGCCGGCTTTATTAGTTGGCCTGATAATGATTTACCGCCGCCAAATTTTTATTAAAAAAAATCTATTTTGGCTATTTGCCTCCTGTTTGATCAGTCTTGGTTTATTAACGCCTTTGATTAAAGAAATACTTTTTTCTAACGGCGTCTCCAGATTTCAAAGTACTTCAATTTTTTACACTGGTCAGGGCGTTAAACAACCGCTGACTTTTTCTTTGGTTAAAACAATGCTGGGAAATTATTTCATTCATTATTCACCTCAATTTCTATTTCTGGGTAGCAGCCAAATGCCGCGGCTGGAGCTTAAAAACATGGGGCCGCTTTTATTAATTGAAGCGCCATTTCTTTTATTAGGGATTTATTATTTATTGAAAAATCATCGTCAATTATGGTCAAAATTCTTATTATTTTGGCTGGTTATTGGACCGCTTCCGGCAATAGTTGGCCGGGAAGTGCCCCATCCGATCCGGGCGTTTAATTTATTGCCGGCATTAATCATTATTATCGCTTTAGGGATGCAAAAATTCTTTAAACCTTGGTTAATCATTTTATTATCCGTCAACTGGTTATTTTTTGGCTACTACTATTATTATCAGTATCCAATTTATTCTGCTCCTAATTGGCAATATGGTTATCAACAGGCAGTTACCGCCGCTAAGGAATACGAAGACCAGGTCGACAAAATTATTATTACCAGTTATTATGGCCAACCTTATATTTTTACTTACCTGCTTCAGAATCGCGACCCATTAAGTGTTTTTTGGGGAGGAATGAGTCTATATTTATTTCGTGAGCTTAGGTGGCCGGAGGATACTAGTCTTAAGAATGTATTATTGATTGGTGCTCCTGAAGAAATTCCTAGTGACTCTCCCGGAATTGTTCAAACCATTAATTACCCTGATGGCCAACCGGTCTTTAGATTACTTAAAACTAATTTATGACCCAAAAAATCTTAGTCCTGATTTGGTTGGTTTTTTTTGCCACCCGTCTCTATGTGTTTAGATTTCCGCCGCCTAACTACTCAGATGTTTTTCATGATTACCGCCGTTATGCGTCTATGTGGGCTAGTGGTATTACCCCTTATTTTAAACATCTTTATGAATACCCGCCGGCCACTCTGCCGGTTTTATATTTCCCTGAATGGCTTAATCGGCAGAATATCGGCCACTATTATGAAAATTACCGTCTTCAGATATTAATTTTTGATCTGATTCTTTTTTATTTTATTATCAGAAAAGTCCGGGAATTAAAAATTAAACCCTTAAGTAAATATTTAGCTCTTAGTTTTTACATCTCGGGTACAACCATTGCCAAAGACTTTCTTTACGAGGGCTTGGATTTGCTGTTTTTTGGTACTTTGGCTTTGGCGTTAATTTTTTATTCCCGCCGACTTTTATTTTGGATTTTGTTTTGGCTCACGGTTTCGCTTAAATTACTTACCGCGCCTTTAGTGGTGCCATATTTTTTCTTGAACCGGAAGCCATTTTTTCAGGAACTAAAAACCGCGGTTCTTGGGTTTTTAGTTGTTTGGGGCTTGCCGTTGATAATTTTCCGCACCTCCTTACTGGTGATGTTTTTCTTTCACGGGGTTAGGGGTTTAAAGTATGCTTCTTTTCCCGGTTTTGTGGTCGAGACGATTAATTATTTTACTCAAACTGAGACCCGGTTAAATCAACCGCCGGATTTTCAGTTGCAGGGCCCGGTCGCAGATATTGTTACCAAGATTACTGCGATTATTTTTCCTTTAAGTATTGGTTTAGTGCTAATTTATGCATTGGTTAAAATTATTAAAAAACATTCTTTGGACTATTATACTTTCGGTCTTAAGTTGGCTTTGATCTATATTTTTACCATTTTTATTACCGCTAAAATTTTCTCCCAGCCGTTTCATATTTGGTTTATTCCTTTAATCGCTTTATTTCCATTTAAATCACTTAAACAGCAGCTTTCGATGATGGGTTTCGCGTTATTACTGTTAATTGTCGATACGACGCCTTGGATTCGTTATCAGGCAGATTATAAATTTTATGCTTATTTATTTTTGCGTTACATCCCGATGTTTACTTTATTAGGCTTGTCATATAAATTACCTGAAAAATGACTAAATATTTAATTTATCTTATTCTAGCTTTGGCTTTTTTTCTTCGGTTTTATCGCCTGGATTCCAACCCGTCTTCGCTTTACTGGGAAGAAGCGGCTTTAGGGTATGATGCCTATTCGATCTTAAAAACCGGGAAAGATTTCCACGGTAATTTTTTACCCTTGGTGGCTTTTGAATCATTTGGCGATTACAAGCCCAGTCTTTATTTTTACGCTGCGGTTCCGTCAATCGCGATTTTCGGCCTGAATGAATTCGCGGTCCGTTTCCCCTCGGCTCTATTCGGTACCTTAACGGTTTTATTAGTCTATTTTTTAGGTTTAAAAATTAGAAATTGGAAATTAGGAATTACAGCAGCCTTGCTGCTAGCCATCTCTCCTTGGCATTTGCAGTTTTCCCGCGCTGCCTTTGAGGCTAATTTAGGCTTATTTTTAACGGTTTTAGGATTTTTCTGGAGTCCGGCATTGGCTTTGTCGATGTATGCTTACCATGCCAACAGAATCTTTGCCCTGCTGTTGTTTTTAGTTTTAGCCGCCACTGGCAGGATTAAAAATTTTTGGTTAAGTAGTCTGGTTTTTTTAATTTTAATTTTACCGCTTTTATGGCAACTAAATTCACCGCTTATCCGGCAGCGTTTCAACGAAACCAGCGCCTTTGCCACCCTCGAACCGATTCTTCGCTCCAATGAATTAATTGCTGCTGATGGGGGAGGCCGGTTAGCTAAAATTATCCATCACCGCTATTGGCAATATTCCCGAATTTTCTTAACTAATTATTTTAATCACTTTAATTTTAACTATTTATTTTTATCCGGCGATTCAAATCCCCGTCATTCCGTGCAGTCGGTAGGTTATTTATATTTAATTCAATTTCCTTTCTTAATTTATGGCCTGCTTTTAAGTCTCAAACGTCATAATAAATTAGATTTGCTCTTATTGGCCTGGTTATTTTTGGCCCCGATTCCGGCCGCTTTAACTTTAGCTTCGCCCCATGGTTTGCGCAGCCTATCCATGATTATCCCATTAACTATTATTACGGCGATTGGCTTGACTCGTTTTAAAAAAATATTTTTAATTATTTTACTTTTGGAACTGGGCCATTATTTGTATGTTTATTATCAAATTTATCCCGCTAAATGGGCTTCTGTTTGGCAAGCCGGCTATAAACCGATGATTCAATCTGTTGTGGCCAAACAAGCGCAATATGATCACGTTTATATAACCCGGGCTTTAGGCCGCCCTTCGATTTACTATTGGTTTTACACTCAAACCGATCCTCGCCTGGTTCAAGCTTTAAATAATTCTGTTCCCAAAGACCAGGGAGAATACTTGGAATTTGGTAAAATTAAATTTCAGTCAGATAATTATTTGCCTCATAGTTTAATTGTCACTGATGAAGCCGGAGTTTTTAAAATTTATGAAAACTAAAATTTTCTTAATTATAATCGTTTTGCTGGCGGCAATATTGCGTTTCTACAAATTAGGTCAAGTACCATCAGGTTTTGTCAATGACGAAGCGGCTATCGGTTACAATGCTTATTCGCTCTTAAAAACCGGTAAAGATGAATTTAACGTTTCCTGGCCGGTTATTTTCCGTTCTTTTGGCGAAGGCAAACTGCCGGTCTACATTTACCTGACTATCCCCTCGGTGGCTGTTTTCGGCCTGAACGAATTTAGCGTTCGTTTCCCTTCAGCTCTTTTTGGTGTTCTAACCGTTTTGGTAGTTTCAAGATGGTCATTGCTCGCGGCTTTAGTTTTGGCAACTTTACCTTGGCATATTCATTTTTCTCGGGCTGCCTTTGAAGCTAATCTGGCCTTATTTTTTCTTACTTTTGGTACTTGGACTTGGCTGGCCAAAAAATTCTGGTGGAGCCTAATCAGTTTTACCCTGGCAATCTTTACCTACAATGCCGCTTTAATTTTTATGCCGCTTTGGGTTGTTTATTTATTTTTCCGGGACAAGCAAAAAATTATTTTATTAATTTTTCTCCCGCTGATTTTATTATTTTATTTGCAAACAGGTTATAACCGTTTTAATAGTATTAGTATTTTCAATGCTCAGTCAGGCGTCATGCAGCGCTTGGAACAAAAATATCGGGAAACCAGAAACCAACCATTATTATTAACTCGGGTTTTACACAATAAACCAATCGAATTTTCTGTGGATTTACTCAAACGATACGCTTCGCATTTTAATTTTAATTTTTTATTTTTTTCCGGTGATCCGATTCGCCCCCGCTACCGGGTGCCGGATACCGGTCAAGCCCTATGGTTTAGTTTGTTATTTTTTATTCTTGGCCTGTATCAATTAGCCAAGCAAAAGAATTGGGTTTTTCTGGTTTGGCTTCTGCTCGCTCCTTTAGCGGCGGCCATCACTTTTGAAACCCCCAGCTCGATCCGGTCGTTGTTTATGATTATCCCCTTATGCATGGCAATTGCCCAAGGCATTTTGGCAACAGTGAAGCGTTTTCCAATTACTATTTTGCCAATAATTTTAATTTTTGCTTTCAATTTTGTATCTTATTTGGATGCCTATTATATTCACGCTCCGGTTCACGAACCCTACGAATGGCAGGGTGGGTATAAAGAATTGGTTAGCCGGGTAAATAAGCTAATGCCGGCTTACGATCGCGCCATGATTACCGATTCCCGCGGCACCGCTTATATTTACTTTCTGTTTTACAATCAGTATGATCCTGCCAAATGGCAGCAGCAGTCTAAAATTGCGGTTACTAAAGCTGACAAATTTGGTTTTTCTTCAATCAATCATTTGGAAAACATATTTTTTATCGGTGAAACCTGTCCAGCCAAGATTCCCGAGGCCAAGGTTTTATATGTTTGCACCGAAGCCAATCATCCGGTTTCCGGTTTTACCGCCTTCAAAGACCCGGTTTATTTTGAGGATGGCCAACCTGCCTTTGTAATGTTTGAAGCCGAAAAAACTGTTCAATAATATGTTAAAACGGATAATTTCTTCTCCGGTTTTTTTAATCGGTTTCTTAATAGTTATATACTTTTTTCCGGTAATTTTTCAAAATCAGGTTTTTTATTACGGCGATACTATTTCTATTTTTCTTCCTTTAAGGCAATTCTTTTTTAACCATCTCCGTCAGGGAATCTTTCCTTTATGGAACCAAAATATTTATTCCGGTTACCCTTTTTTTGCGGACATGACCTTAAGCAATTACTATTTGCCGGCCTTAATTTTATTTTTTGAGACTACTGCCAGAAGCGTTACTTTATTGCTGGTAGCTCACTTTTTCTTGGCAGGTTTTTTTATGTACCGGCTAGGCCAGCTATTAAAACTTTCTTCCCCGGCTTCATTTTTTATCAGCCTAATTTATACTTTCTCCGGAATTTTAGTGAATTACATGGCTGATCCGCAGCGATTTTTTGTTATCGCTTTATTTCCGCTTTTCTTTTATTGCTTTATCAGGGCCTTTAAGGTTCAAACAATTTCCAGCCTTATTTTTTGTAGCTTGGCTTTATCTTTACAAATTTTTGCCGGACATATTCAGTATGTGTTTATCGAATTATTGATTTGCCCGATTATTATTGGTTTCTTACCTGGCCGCTTAAAGAGTTTCAAAATTCTTGCCGCAATAGTTATTTTATCTTTGCTGTTTACGGCTGTTTCTTTGTTGCCCGTGCTGGAATTTATCCCTTTTACCACCCGACCCGAGGCCTATAAAGATTTATCAATTTTTCAAAGCTATTCCTTAAACCCAATCACTTTAATCCGGTTTATGCTGGCTAATTTTTGGGGAATTAAAAATCAGGGTAGTAGTTGGGGAACGCTGGATACAACGTCAATCGGCTATATTGGATTTTTGCCGCTGCTAATAATCGGCCTAAATATTAAGAAACTTATTCATCAAAAAATTACTTTAAGTTTTTTACTCATCGCCGTCGCTTCCTTAATTATTTCCTTTGGCACTTATTTACCTTTCTTTAATATCTTTACCACCTACATTCCTATTTTTAGATTCTTTAGAAATCCGATGGTTTTTTTATCCCTTTACTCTTTTTTTATGGCTCTACTGGCTGGTTATAGTTATGATGTTTTTAAATTTAAGCCGAAAAATGGCTGGTTGTTTTTTGGTTTTTTCTTCATTGCTATTGGCTCTGGCATTGCCTTGCTAACCGTTTGGCTTAACCCGAATTTACCTCATTTATTTTTACTGCAAATTACTGGGTTAATTAACAAAACTTTGTCTACTTTTCATAATTTTGCTGTCGATCAAGCGATTGCCACCTTTATTTTAAAAAATTTAATTATTGTCAGTTTATTTGGTAGCCTGGTATTTTGGTTCAAACGCCGATGGCTTCTCATTGCCCTAACAATAGTTGATTTATTCTTTTTTACCCGCAGCAATCTTTATTTGATTGATTATCATTATTTTACCGCCGCTAATCCTATTATGGCTTATTTAGCGGAAAATTTAGGCAATAGTCGTTTTCTGTCTTCTTCAGAAGCCGTTCCTTACAGCGGCTTAAACGACTTTTACGGGATGTTGGACAATAAACCTTTGCCTACTAATGAAATTGGCAGCCGGCTGGCCGCACAATTAAAGCTAATTCCTCCGAATTTTAGCTCTGCTTATGGCCTGCCTACGATTAACGGATACACATCATTTGTAATGAAAGCCTATAACGATGCATTTCAAATCAGTGAAGGTAGTAATCCTTTATATGAACAATTAATGGCCTTTAATCCTTTAATTTCTCAAAGGCGCAACGATTTAGCTTTAAGCAAAATTGACCTGGGGAAAATTAATCTTAATGATTCTCTTTTTAATAAATTAGCCGTTAAATATTACATGACTGATCGGGATTTAGGGCTAAATCAGGAACAGTTGGTTTTCCAAGATGGAGACGTTTCCGTATATAAAAATGATCAGGCACAACCCAGAGCGGTTTTATTGGAAAATAAGCAGCCAGTAGTCTCTTTATCAATTATTCAAACCTCTCCCAACCAATTAGAAATTAATAATGTTGGTAAGGGTAAATTAGTTGTTTTTGACACCAATTATCCTGGTTGGCAGGCAACAGTTAATAATCAACCGACTGAGATTAGCGAATATGACGGTATATTCCGCGCTATTGAAGTTAATGAGGAAAATAGTCAAGTAGTTTTCCAATTTAAACCCAAATCTTTTTATCTAGGTTTAAAGATTTCTCTGATTAGCTTAGGTTTAGCCTTAGGGATTATTTTACTTCCCAAACTTCGAGTTCCGGTCCTAAAGATTTTTGGCTGATAATTTCCGAGTAATGAATATTATCCAGCCAGGATTGAAGCGGGTAATGCCAGATATTTTCCGGCTTCTCAATAATTAAGAAAATATGTTCGATTGGTCTTTCTTCTTTTTTAAATAGTTTAAGTAAATCCGGCTTCTCGCTCACATAACTAATTTCCCCTGGTTTATAACTAAATTCAACGGGTAACTGCCGGCCGTTAAATCCCTGCCAAAAATATAAATACTGGTAAGCATAATCATAAATATTCGGCAAATACTGGTAAGAGCTGAATGGTTGGTTGCCGGCCTGTTCATAAATATAATTAATTGCCGCTAATTTTGTTTTTAAAAACCCGGCTCCGGCTTGCTGCTCTGGGATTTTAATGGCCCCAATAACTAATAAGCCTAAATAACCATAAGTAATAAATTTTGGGCTGGATTTTAATAATCGTCCGATGGCAATCACCACTACCGGCATCAGGCCGTAAACATACCACACATTGTAATGTAACCACCAAAAACCAATTATCGGGATAATTAAAAACAATACTAGCTCCGGCAAGACAAAATTAAGTTTTTTCTTTTTCCAACAAAAAATTATCGCCGCCGCCACCAAAGCCATCGCGGTAATCTTTAACCATTTTTGCTCCGGCAAAATTGCTAAACCAAGTTCATGAATTATGGAATTGGTTACAATTTGAATTTTTCCTAAATTTATCCGTTGCGACTCTCCCTGAATAAAATAATTAATTACCGCCCTGGTCTCAATAAAATTATTTTTTAGCTCAAATAACAGCTGGGGAATAAATGGAATTCCTGCTCCGGCTATTAATTTTAACCAGCCTATTTTGATTTTTTTAATCCCTAAAATCAGTGGAATAATTAATAAGTAAAAAATCGCTAAAGCCGAGGAAAAATGAAAACCTAATCCGATTAATAACCCTAATTGCCACATTTTTCGGTTTGGATTTTTTAAACAGATTAAAATTAATAAACTGACTAAAACCATCGGAAACGGGTTGGCGGCGCTGGTAGAAGTTATAATAAAAATTGGAGCACTGCTAAAAATAATTGTTTCGTAAACACCGAAATATTTATATGCCAGCCAAATAGTGATTAAGCTGATGATCAGCATGGTTATCGGTCCGGCATAGGGATTGCCTTGCATTAGTAAGTAGCCAGGGGCCAACAAATAATACCAGCCCGGTCCGAAAAAAAGCCCCGGAATACTGGTCCAGGGACCGATAAATTTTAATTGCCAGGTGTGGATTAAATGCATTACTGCCAAGGCGTCCCGGCCGTGGTCAAAGCTAAAGGGGAAATTATAACCTAAAATAAACGGGATTCTGGTGGCTAAAGCCAGGAGAATTATTAAGATTAACATACTATAATATTATAGATGAAAAGAGTCTTAATATTTTGCCTGACTATTTTAATTGGTTTTGGTTTATTTGCCCGTTTATGGCATTTTAGCCAGGTGCCGGTCAGTTTGTATTGGGATGAAGTAGCGATTGGTCTGGATGCCAGGGCACTACTTCAAACAGGCCAGGATTTAAATAACCATTCTTGGCTGCAGCCATTCTTTGTTTCCTATGGCGATTACAAAGCCCCGGTTTATATTTGGCTAACTACCTTTTTTGGGAAATTTTTATCAGTCTCTGAATTAACCGTCAGATTGCCGTCATTATTAGCCTCGTTCGGAATCACCTGGTTATTATTTAAATGGCTGGGCCCATTTGTAGCAGCCAGTTTTTTGATTATGCCTTGGAGCTTTCACTTTAGCCGCATCGGTTTTGAATCGCACTTATCTGTCTTCTGGTTGGTTCTGATGATTTATTTGGTTATCAAAAAAAGAATTATTTGGGCCAGTTTGGCGGCAATCTTAGGAATTTATACTTATTTTAGTCTGCGCATTATAGCCCCGATTTTATTTGTGATTAGTTTTTTTCTTTACAGCCGCACTCATCTAAAAGCATTTATTATTGGCCTCATATTAATTGGCGCCAGCTTTTTTATTTTAGTTAAATCGCCTGGTTATGCTGCCAGTCAGCAATACCGCCTTTCCAACGACAATTTAGTGACAACCAATGAGCGGAAACTTGTTAAGTTTCAAAAATTTATTCAAAATTATTCGGCCTATCTTGATCCGCAGTTTTTATTAATAAGCGGCGACCCGAATCTCCGCCATCATTCCGGCTGGGGCGGCGAGCTATTACTGGTCCAGGGAATTTTATTAGTCATAGGTTTAGTCGCTTTATTAACTTCTCCTCGCAGGGAAGTTATCTTGCTTCTTAGTTGGCTTTTGCTTAGCCCGACCGTGGCCGCTTTAGTCAATGAAACTCCGCATGCTTCCCGGGCCATTTACTTAATGATTCCTCTGGCTTGGCTGGTTGGGTTGGGTTGGAGCCGCCTAAGACCTAAATTTGCCATAATTTTTACCTTGCTTTTGTTGATAAATTTCAGTCTTTATTTGCATGATTATTTTATCCACTATCCCGATCGTTCAGCTCTTGCTTGGATCAAACCCTATAAATATGCGGCTTTGCGGCCATATAATACATATCCGGTTTATATCGACCCAAAACTTTATAAACCGGAACTCTATTTTGCTTTTTATCTCAATGATTTATCTTTATTAAAGCCAAATGAAAAATATTTTTATTATTTACCGGCAGCCTGTCCCCAGGAAGCAATATGTTTAAAACCATAAAACCTCATTGGTATTTGTTGGCGATTTTCCTGGTTGGCTTATTTCTGCGGCTATTTCAACTTGGGTTGCACCCGATTAACTTAAACAGGGATGAGTTAGCAGTTGGGTACAACTCCTACAGTTTGACTCAAACCGCTCATGACGAACATGGTCAGGGCCCTTGGCCGATAATCTTTAAATCTTTTGGCGATTACAAATTGCCCGGGCTGATTTATTTATCGTATTGGCCGATTAAATGGTTTGGTCTTAACGCCTTCAGTGTCCGCTTGCCTAATGCCCTTATTGGTTCCGGTTTAATTCTTATTGTTTACTTTTTAGCCCAGGAAATTTTTTCCAAAAAGTCCTCGGCCTTAATTGCCTCATTTTTTATTACTTTTTCTTTTTGGCATATCATTGATTCCCGGGCGGCCTACGAACCGATTTCTGCTTTGAGCCTTTCCGCTTTAAGTTATTTATTTTTACTTCGGTCCCGGCGCCAGCCAATTTGGTTATTATTTTCTGTTTTAACTCTGGCGATTAGCTTCTTCTTTTATAACTCGCCGTTAATTTTTGCCCCGTTAATTTTTGCCGCCTATATCTTATGGAATCGACATGATTATAACCAATATAGGCCTTGGGTATTTATAAGTATTGTTACCTTGCTAGTTTCAATTTTTTTCTTTATGCGGTTAACTGCCGCAGTCAATCAGGCAAAAATAAACACCACTTTGTTTTCCCAGCCAAAAATAATTGATCAAATAAATCAGAACACGCATTATCTGGATTTGGCCGGATTTCCATTGTCTTTAGCCAGAGTTTTTAGTAACAAACCGCTTCTGATATCCTTTAATCTGGTTAAAAATTATTTATCAACTTTTGACTTCACTTATTTATTTGCTACCGGTGACAATAATCCCTGGCACAATTTAGCCAATATTAACTTAGGCGATCTGAATTTAATTTTATTGCCTTTATTCCTAATCGGTATCTATCAGCTTATTCGTTACCGTTCCAAAACAGTCAATTATAAATTCTTAGTGCTTTTATTGTTAATTTCCCCGCTAGCCAATACTATCTCGGTCAATGTGCCGGTAACTAACCGCTTAATGGATTTTCATTTAAGCATCGAACTAATTAGCGTTTACGGTTTTCTCGCTTTAGCCAAACGCATGAGAATTTTAGCGCTTTTCGGTTACTTATCTTTAACTATCTATTTTTTAATCAGTTATTGGTTTGTTTTTCCTTACCGGTTAAGTCCGTTATGGAATGATCAGGCCGGCTATCTGATGCAGGACATTTATGCGGTTAAAGATAATTATGATCATATCTATATAACTCCGGAATTAGACTTTGGCTATATTTATTTTATTTTTTACAATCAATATGCTCCGGAGTTGTTCCAACGCCAGGCGGATTGGATTAATGATCCAATGGCCAGAGTAGTTTCCTTAGATTCAGGAAAGTATATTTTTGATATGATAAATTCTGACGAAATATCACTGAGGCATAAGCCCGGAGAAAGGCTTCTTATGGTAAACCGTGGCCCCCGGTCAGTAGCAGAAAATCCGAAGTTAGTGTTTGTAATTAAAGACATTAATACCCAAGTACTTTGGCAAGCCGAAGAATTAATTATTCCGCAACCCGCTAAATTATGAAAAAAATATTATTCGGTTTATTAGTCTTATCTTCTCTCGTCAGATTTTTTCACCTAGGTTCTTTGCCGCCGGCCCTTAACCGGGACGAAGCCGCTATCGGCTATAATGCTTATTCGATTCTTAAAACCGGCCGGGATGAACACAATCAGCCTTTTCCTTTGAACTTTAAGTCAATCGGCGATTACAAAATGCCTTTGTATATTTATGCCACTATTTTGCCGGTTAAGCTTTTTGGTTTAAACGAATTTTCCATTCGTTTTTGGTCGGCCTTAGCCGGGGTAATTGCTGTTGTTGCTATTTATTTAATTACTAAAAATTTCTGGGCCGGATTATTTATGGCTTTAAATCCTTGGGCAATTTTTTATTCCAGGATCGCCTATGAAGCCAATTTAGCCTTGGCTTTATTCCTGATCGGTTTTTGGCTGGTGACCCGGAAAAATTTTTGGGGATTGGCATTTTGGCTTTTAGCTTGTTTAACTTATTCTTCAGCATTAATTTTTATTCCGCTGTTTTTAGTTCCGGTTGCCCTTAAATATAAACCAAAAGTGATTTGGCTGGCTGGTTTTATTTTAGTGTATAGCTTGATTTTTATTAGTTTATGGCGCGTTTCCAGCCAAAAACAAAACATTACGATTTTTTCCGATCCATATTTAATCGATACATATAACCGCGAACGAACCTTAAAGTTTCAAAATAATCCTTTAGCGACTAGGCTATTTTTCAATAAATATGTTTACTTTGGTAAAATCATTACTGTTAATTATTTTAAAACTTTTTCGCCTCAGTTTTTAGTCTTGAAAGGAGATAAGCATCCCTGGCATCAAATTCCCGGCGTCGGTAACTTCTATTTTATTGAAATTATTTTAGCTGTTATCGGTTTGACCCAAGTTAAATTTTTCTGGCGGAGCTGGCTGCTGCTTGCCCCTTTAGCTTCAGCGATTACTGTCGACGCGCCTCATTCCACCCGAGCCTTATTTCTATTGCCGGTTATTCTGATTCTTGCCGCCGCCGGCCTGAAAAAAGTTATTCGGTTTTTGCCGGTAATTATGCTGATTTTATTACTTAATTTTGCTTATGCCGGCTACCAGTATATTAAAGTTTATTCGGTGAAAGCCACCGGCAATCTTCCGGTCGGTTTAAAAGAAAAAATTATTAACTTAAAAAATAGCGGCCAACCTATCATCTTATCCGGAGTTTACGATTCCACTTATTTATATGCTTTGATTTATTTGCCGGTTGACCCGGTTGTTTTCCAGCAAACCGCTCGATGGACGCCGCCGGACACGGCTGGATTAAGTCATGCTTATAGTTTTAACAACATTACCATCAAAGAATGAAGCTTAAAACCAATATATTCTCTTTTGACTTGGCTCGGGCACTTGCCATTATTGGCGTGGTTGCCATCCATGTTTTTTATCCAATCTACAGCCGTCCGGATTTCTTGGGGGGTATTTCTTGGTGGTTTGCCTATTTTGTTAATTCTGCTTCCCGAATTGCAGTTCCGTTTTTCTTAATGGTTAGCGGCAGTTTATTATTACCCAGGAATCCAGGTAATGAAATAAAAGACACCTTGTCAAGGATTATTTTTCGGTTAGGTCTACCATTGGTTTTCTGGGCCTCTGTTTATTTTTGGTGGGAGTATCATTATTATGGCCGCTTAATTTATCCTGATCAGGCAGTCTATTTGTTTTTTACCGGGAGTATTTTTCACCTATATTTCTTGGTTATTTTATTGGGCTTATATCTCTTCTTGCCTTTATGGAGAGTTTTTATTAACTGCGCGAGTGAGCTTCAGAAACAATATTCGATTATAACTGCCTTAATTTTAGGGATGATCATTTATGCGTTTCAATTTTTTCTTTACCGGGACAAAACAATTTTTAATTTTTTTACTTTATGGATTCCTTATTTGGGTTATTTTTTGGCCGGCACCTATCTTGCTGGCTTGCCTCAAACCATTAAAAAAAGGCAAGTAGCGTTAATTATTTTCTTTACTGCCTTTATGTTTACTCTGATTTTTGGTTATTTTAATTTAAAATTTTTATCGCAGTCGATGTTATTCTTTTGGGGAATGGGCGGAAGCGAGTATGCCACTAACTGGCTTAGCCCAAACGTGATTTTAATGTCTCTTTCTGGATATTTTTTAATTATGCCCATCAATGGTATTAGTAGTTGGATTGATCAAGTCATTCATTCTGTTGCCAAGGCTTCGTTAGGTATTTATTTAATTCACTTGATTATTATTAATCTTTTAGATAAATATTTAGGTTTTTACCTAGATTTTCAAACTGGTAAATTATGGCTCTATGGAATTAAAAAAATGATTGTTGTTTTTTTACTTTCTTGGATAATAACCTTAATTGCCGGGAAAATTCCGTTACTTAAAATAATTTTCGGAGAAAAATCTTCTCGAGGCTAATATTTCCCATTGTTCCGGAGTAATTTTTTCTATGAGGTCATTTCTTACAAATAATTCTGTCTCTTTTCCTTCGCGGTAAAGTGGTTGGTATTTGGCTTTAACTAATTCTTGTTCCATCGCTCCGTAAATAAATTCCGGCGGGTTAGGACTATCAATCTTAAACGTTTGCTGATAATCTTCCCTCAATTCAGGAATTTTCCGTTCCCAAGGGTAATAAACTACTTGCTTGGTTGCCGGTACGGTTGGGGTTTGCCATTGGACTAATACCTCGTTAGTTAATACTGCCGCCCTCATTCCCTTATCTTTCTGGCCGATAGTTTTAAGGCTAAAGTTTAAATCGTCAAACATTGAATAGTTAACATAATATTCATAATTCGGATCAGTTTGCCAAAAATACGGCATTGCCCGATTAGCGAAAAGTACCAAGCCCCAAAGGCTAAATCCCAAAATAAAATATTTGGGCAGAAACTTTAAACTAAAAGCAAAAGTAAAAATCATTAAGCCCAGCCAGGGAAGTAAATGAAAGCCCTGATAATAAACCGCGCTCGGGGATAAAACCCGGTTATTGGCCAGCAGTAAAAAAGGATAAATTAACAGTAGTTTTGGTTTAAACCAACAGCTAACTAAATATCCGGTAAAAAATAATGCAATAAACTGTGCCTGTAAAGCCCCTGGGGCAAAATAAGCCAGGAAAGGAAAAAAGATCATTTTTAAATAATCCAGCGGCCCATGAAAAGGGGATAAATCCGGCACCGCGTAAACAAAATTATTATAAATTACTCTGATAAACCAATTAACCGGCGAATAACCCGTTACTATAAAAAATAATCCGGTTAATATTATTAAGGTTAATCCGGCCGCCAAGATTTTTTTCTTAATTCTTATCCATAAAACCAACCAAGTTAAAGCCAGCCATGGCCATAAGGGCACTAAACTGAATATTATTCCAAACGAGCAGAAGCTTAACCAGATTAATTCTGCAGTTTTAATTTTAATTTTGTCGAACCAATTTTGCAGCATTGCTCCGAATAAATAAACTGCCGGGTAAACGGCAAATGACTCCATTAGCCACAAATTGCCGAATAAATAATATTTCAACCATTCAAAAAAGATTATAAAAATTAAGCCGATGGCTTTAAACCGCCACAAGATAATGGCGCTCCAAATCAGGCCGTAGGCAAACATCGCTTGCCGGTGCCTCCGGACCAGCATAAATATATTGGGAGGGTCCAGTAATTGCTGCAATTTTGCTGAAGAAAAATAAACAATTGGTTGATGGTTTGACTGGATATCTTCGTAAAGTTTAAGGCCGCGGTTGGTTAATCCCGCAATGGTCATATGGTCTTCTTCATCCACAAAATGCATCGACAAGCTTCTTGTCTGGCTGATGCGAAATGAAACCAACATCACCAAGCTAAAAAGCAACAAAATTAAAATATTTTTTTTGTTCATAACTTAAGGCTGATTTTAACCGGCTTCGGGCATTTTTCGTCGCGGCAATAAACATCCGGGTAGTTAATCGTTACATAAATATTTAATAATATGAGAAAGATAAGAAAAATTCTGGTTAACCAGAATGAAACCTTTTTAAGGTTTAAAACATACGGGAGGAAAAATACCAGCGTGCTTAATCTTAGCCAGGTTGCCGGCAGCTCAATTTTTAATAAATCAAATCCGGTTAATCCAAGAATCCAGAAAGGCAAAATTAAGAAAAAATTATTCTTATCCAGTAATAAATTGCTATAGTAGCCGATACTGATAGCAAAAAAGGGGATTAATGGAAACCAATACCAAGGAGAATTGTTATTTCTGCCGGCCACTAAAAAAATCACCACCAGCCACATGCCTAAAAACCAGTTGAAAAATCTAAAATTCGCCTGCTTGAATTTAGTCAGCATCAGTAAACTAAAAATGATGCTGAGTACATAAAGGCCGTCATCAAATCCGCCGTAAAAATGAGGATGCGCTAAAGTGTCGAAAAATGAATTTACAAATGCGCCCCTCGCGCCTTGTTGATTAAGAATATAAATAAAGGCGTCTTTCCCGGATAATAATCCATAACCGACAAAAGAAAGAATTGAAGCCAAGCCGGTTAAAAAGAATTTTAAGCTTGGCTTGATTTGTTTTTCCCGCCATAGCCAAAAAGCCATCATAAACGGAAAAGCAAAAGCGGGAACTTTAATCCAGCCGCAGAAAAAAGCCAGGATTGCCGCCAAAGTCAGTTTTTTATTCAGCAAGCAAATTAAGCTGGCCAGGAATAAAGGCGTTAAGATATTTTCCAGAAATGCTTGGCGGTGAGCGGCCACAAAATAGGGAACAGTCGCCAAAAACAATAAACTCAATCTGCCGGTTTTTTCTCCGAAAAGTTTAGCGCTGAGTATATAGGTAAATAACATTGTCAAAATACTGGCAATCAAAGCCGAGGACCTTACAATTAGTTGGGGAATTTGTTGCCAGGCTTGATAGCCTAATAATTTTGCCGGCAAACCGATGATAACGGTTCCTAGGGGAGGGTGGTCAAGCCAAGGCTTGGTAATTTTCATTCCAAACCTTTCCCAGGGGACAAAATCTCTATATTGTGACCGCCAAATTAAGGCCGGATTATTCGCTTCAAAAATTGAATGGGAAGCGAGTTGGAAAGGATTGTCCCAAAAAGTAATCCCGGCCCAGGCGTAAAACATACTGTCATCATTGTTGTCTGCAGGGAAAATATCGGCTTTATTAGCGCGGAGAGTTATGCCTAAAATTATCAATAACCAGGCAAGAGTTAATGATATAATTGTCTTTAAATGAAAAGTCCCGCGAAACTGCTTCATGCTGTTTTTTTAACTATAACATTTATTTGGTTAGGCGCATTAATATTTTATCAGGTTTTTGCTGATTTTAGGTATTTTAACCTGAAACATTTGCGGTACCAGGCCCCTTCTTTTGTCGATCCGGTAACCGTCGTTGATGGCCAGCTGATCAATGTGGTTTGTGATCCAATTTGCTTTTTTTTAGTGGGGGATAAGCGGATTCGTTCCCGGACCGATAATGATGCCGGCGGCGGCTTATTGAAGGTTCATCTTCGCTTTTTTGATCAATATCATGGCTTAATCGGGTACGAAGACGATAATCCCCACCCGAATTTTTTTGTTATCGATACCAACGGAGAATTTCTTCAGGTTGTCCGGTTAAGGTTAGACAGGATCAGTTTTACCTTTGCCGCTTATTATCCGAGTTTACAGCTGATACAATTTAATGCGAGCAGTGGCCGGCAGTATTATTATTCTGCCAATAAGCCGGAACTTAATATTTTATGAAACTTTCAATTATCATTCCGGTTTTTAATGAAGCCCCTACCGTTAAGAAAATAATCAATTTGGTTCAATCTCAGCCTTTACCTAAAATTACTAAAGAAATTATTGTCATTGATGACGGTTCAACCGATGGCTCTACTAAAATAATCAAATCCACCCCCAACATTAAAAAAGTTTTTTTGCCTGTTAATTCGGGTAAGGGGGCGGCGATTAGGGCCGGGTTAAAGCAGGCTACTGGAGAGTACGTATTAATCCAGGATGCTGACTTGGAATACTCTCCTGAGGATATTAAGTTATTGTTAACTCCGGTTTTTAACCGTCAGGCTCAGGTGGTTTATGGAACTCGGTTTTTAGGCCCGCACCGCAATATGCTTTTTTGGCATTTGGCCGGTAATAAATTTCTTTCCTTTGTGACCAATATTTTATACAACACGACTTTGTCTGATATGGAGGTGGGCTATAAATTAATTCCTTCCAGTTTGATTAAATCCTTAGCGTTAAAGGAGAACCGTTTTGGTTTTGAACCGGAAATTACCAGCAATATTTTAAAACAAGGACTGAGAATTTATGAAGTTCCGATTTCCTATTCCGGCAGGGAATTTAGCGAAGGCAAAAAAATTACTTGGGTCGATGGCCTGCGGGCGTTTTACTTATTATGCAAATATCGCTTAGCGTAGTTCTTGCTACTTTTAATGAAGCCGAATACTTATCGGCCTGTTTAAGTTCGGTCCAGGGTTTAGCCGATGAAATTATTGTGGTTGACGGCAGTTCCAAAGATAAAACCAGGGAGTTAGCCAAAGCCGCCGGCGCGAAAGTTTTTCAAGTGAAAAATCAGGCAATTTTCCATATCAATAAGCAAATTGCCGTGACTAAAGCTACCGGCCGCTGGATTTTACAATTAGATGCCGACGAGCGGGTTAGTCAGGAATTAACCCAGGAAATTTTAACTATTATTCATCAGCCGCCAAAATTTAGCGGTTACTATTTGCCTAGGAAAAACTTTTTTTTAACCAAATTTCTCACTAAGGGCGGTCAATATCCCGATTATGTTATTCGTCTGTTTCAAAACGGTAAAGGCAAATTTCCCTGTCAATCCGTCCATGAACAAATTAAAATCAGCGGTAAGGTTGGCTATTTAACCAATCCTTTAATTCATTATGCCGATCAATATTTTAGCCGTTATTTGCTCCGTTTTAATCGTTATACCTCATTAGATGCCCATAAACTTTTCCGTCAGAAAAAGACTCCCGGGATATTGATGGCCTTAAATTATTTTATAGCTAAGCCGATCGTTTGGTTTTTTAGCGCCTTTTTTCGCCATAAGGGTTTTATAGACGGTTTACCCGGCTTTATTTTTGCTTTAATGTCGTCTTTGCGGTTCCCGGTTATCTATATTAAATTTTGGGAAGCCTATCATGAAAATCGCCCTTGAAACTTCCTGCCTTCAGTCTGATAGCCGGTTTCGGGGGATTGGTTTTTATTTAACCGGACTGATGGCGGAATTAAGTAAAAATCCTTCAGTTCAATTAATTAAATTTGAGCATAAATTAGAGCAGTCGGCCGATTTAATCCATTATCCGGGCTTTAATCCGTTTATTCTTAGCTTCCCCTTGTTGAATTCTCTGCCTTTTGTTGTCACGATTCATGACTTAATTCCCTTAAAATTTCCAATTCAGTATCCTCCGGGAATTAAAGGGTGGTTAAACTGGTTAATTCAGAAAAACTTACTTCGCTTTAGCCGGGCAATTATTACCGATTCATACGCTTCTAAGCAGGATATTCTTTGTTTTACCGCTCTTCCGGCCGTAAAAGTTCATGTTGTTTATTTGGCCCCTGACCTAATTTTTAAACCGATTCAGCCAAGCAAAAACTTTAACTTGCCGAAGAAGTTTGTTCTCTATGTTGGCGATGTTAACTACAATAAAAACTTGCCTTTTTTAGCGGCGGCCTGCCTTAAAATGAATTATCCATTAGTGGTCGTCGGCAAACAGGCAATTCAAAAAAATTATGATCATCAGCATCCGGAAAATCAAGCCTTAGTTGAATTTCAGGCCTTAGTTGCTGCTAATCCTGGGAAAATTATTCCCTTAGGGTTTGTGAGTAATCAGGATTTAGTTCAAATTTATAATTCTGCCACTCTGTATGTTCAGCCGAGTTTAGCTGAAGGTTTTGGCCTGCCTGTCCTGGAGGCTATGGCCTGCGGTTGCCCGGTTTTAAGCAGCCGGGTCGGCTCATTGGCGGAAATTGGCGGCAAAGCCGATCTAAAATTTTCTCCGGAAAATTTAACCCGTTGCTGGCAATCCACTGCTTTAAGGCTTAAACTGTCTCATCAGGGTATTGCCCAGGCCAAACATTTTTCTTGGCGTAAAACCGCTCAGGAAACTCTTAAAATTTATGAACAAGCTCTTTAAAACTGGTCTTATTTTAGCGTTAGTGGTTAGGTTGTATTTGCAGTTAATCGCTGTTTTGGCGCTTAAATTTATACCCTTTAAAGCCAGTTTTCCTTATTCGGATTTTTTCTTAAGCCCTAAAGGTCCGGATTGGCTTTGGCTGTGGGGCAATTTTGACGGTGTTCATTATATTAGCATTGCCATTGAAGGTTATCTTTTTGGTTTGACTCAGGCTTTTTTTCCGTTTTACCCCTTATTGATCCGTTGGCTTAGCTTAATTACCCACAATCAGTTATGGTCGGGCTTAATTATTTCCCACTTTTGTTTTATCGGTTTTCTTTATTATTTTATCCGTCTCGGCCGCTTGGATTATCCGGCCAAGACTGTTAGCTGGGCAGTATTGCTGTTAATTTTATTCCCGACGAGCTGGTTCTTTTTTTCCGTTTATACCGAATCGCTTTTTCTATTATTAGCGGCTCTAAGTTTATACTTAGCCCGCACCCGGCGTTTTACCGCGGCGGTTTTGCTTGCCGGTATTGCTTCAGGCACCAGGTTAGTGGGTATTTTTCTATTGCCGGCAATTCTCTGGGAATATTTTCAGGCAGTTAAAAAACCAAAAATTCACACTTTAGCGTTATTGAGCCTTACCGGAATTTCCGGTTTTTTACTTTATTTAAATTTCTTGCAGCAGAAATTCAATAACTTTTTTATTTTTATTACCGCCCAGCCCGGTTTTGGTTCCGGTAGGCAAGTTGACACGATTGTCATGATCTATCAGGTTGTTTTCCGTTACTTAAAAATGTTTTTCGGTGTTAGTCCGGTTAATGATATTTTCCCGGTTCTGGTGTTTGAATTTTCGATATCCTTACTTTTTTTGGGTTTAATTATTTATGCTTTTATTAAAAAAGTCCGCTTAAGCTATTTAATATTTTTTATCCCGGCTTTTTTATTGCCGACTTTTACCGGCAGCTTTGCCTCGATGCCCCGCTATGTTTTAACCGGTTTCCCATTATTTTATTTACTCGCTAATCTAAAATACAAACCGTTAAAAATTATTATTTTATTAATTAGCTTTGCCTTGTTAAATTGGGCTTTCGTCCGGTTTAGCCGGGGGTACTGGATCTCATGAAACCTAAAATTTTAATCACCGGCGGTTTAGGTTTTATCGGCTCTCATTTAGTTGCCAAGTTGGTTGATTCGAATTATCAGATTATTGTGATTGATAATTTTTCTGCTGTCTCCGGCTTTAAGCTGCCGGCCTCAGTTAAGCTGATTCGGCAAAATATTGATGACCCAAAGATAATTAATCTGGTTTCTAAAATCAAACCTCAGGTAATTATTCATTTGGCTGCTGACAATCGGGTCACGGCTCCGTCAGCGGAAGCTCTAAAAAGTAATGTCATCGGTACTTTTAATCTCCTCGAAGCCGCTAAGGCCGCTAAGGTTAAACAATTTATTTTTTCTTCATCTGCCGCTGTTTACGGCGATCCGGAAAGTTTGCCGATTAAGGAAACACATCCGACCAAACCGCTTTCGGCCTATGGTTTATCCAAATTAGTCGATGAACTTTATCTGCATCAATATCAAAAATATTTTATTACTTCAATTTTTCGTTTTGCCAATGTATATGGCCCGCGCCAAAGCAGCCATAGCGAAGGCGGGGTGGTAGCAATTTTTATCGACCGTTTAGCTAAGGGGATTAAACCGATTATTTACGGCGATGGCCGTCAAACCCGCGATTTTATTTATGTTGGCGACATTGTCAACGGTATTTTGTTAGCGATTAAAAAACCGGGCAATTTTACTTTAAATCTTGGCTCCAATCAGCCCACTACGGTTAACGATTTAATCAATAAAATCAGTCAATTGATGAAAATCAAGCCTGATTTTATCAAAAAAACTTTCCGCCCCATGGAAATAAAAGACAGTTTATTTGATTATTCGCAAGCGAAGAAAACCTTGCATTGGCAGCCTAAGACAAAACTTATTGACGGTTTATATGAAACTATTAATTATTTTACCGGCCTTTAACGAAGCTACGGTTATTATTCCGGTTATCCGCCAGCTAAAAGCTGTTGGTAAAACCCTGCCTGTTGATTCTCAAATTTGCGTTGTCAATGATGGTTCAACCGATAAAACTGCCGCGGTTTGCGAGGCGGAAAAAGTTGTTGTTTTAAGTCATTTAATTAATTGCGGCTTAGGCGCTTCACTGGCTACTGGTTTGGCCTATGCCCGCAGAAATAACTTTGATTTTGCCATCACGATTGATTCCGATGGCCAGCATGATCCTCATGATTTAATTCACTTATTAAAGCCTTTAATGAAGGGTAAAGCCGATGTAGTTATTGGCAGCCGGATGTTGGTTAAAAACAATCAAATGCCTTGGTTAAGGCAACTAAATAACCACCTTTTTAATTGGCTAACTTATTTTTTCTTTCAGGTTAAAACCTCAGATTCTCTTTCCGGTTTCCGCGGTTTTAATCGCCGGGCAATTCAGTTAATTAAACTCAAAACCGAAAGAATGGAAGTTTCCAATGAATTTTTTTCTGAAATAAATCGCAATCATTTACGCTTCATTGAAGTTTCTATTAAAGTCATTTATACCGAATACTCTTTAGCCAAAGGCGTTAAACCGGGAACAGTATTTGCAATTATCTTTCGTCTCTTGCTAAGATTAGTCAGATAATATGTCAAACTTTTTACCCATCCAAATAATCTTTGCGGTTTTTTTGCTTTTTGCTGCCTCCCGGGTTTGGTTAAGGTTAAAGGACGGTAGCCTCAATGTCATTAGTTTTATTTTTTGGTTTGGCTTGTTTATCTTGGCCTTGATTGGCGTTTTTGAACCGGAACTAACTTCGATTGTAGCTCAAAAAGTAGGCATTAACCGGGGTAGCGATGCGGTTATCTACGCTTCCATTATTTTACTATTTTATTTAATTTTCCGCACCAATATTTTATTGGAAAACCTGCGGCACGATTTAACTCAACTGGTCAGATTGATCTCTCTGCAGTCAAAGAAATGAAGTTACTTTTTTTAACTGAATTTTTTCCCAGCAATCAGCAATTAGTTTTTTCCGGCGGCGTCGAGGCGAGAACTTATTATGTAGCGATTAAGGCCAAGCAAGACTTTTCCGTTCAAGTAATTTCTTCGCCTTTCAAATCCGCTCCGGCCACTCCTTTTTCTATAATTCCCCGGATCTTATTTTTAATTATTAGTTTTATCAAGGTTTTATTTGCCGATTTTGATCTTATCGAAGCTTCTAATGTGGTTACCTATTTTCCGGCCTACTTAGCGGCTAAATTTAAACGCAAGCCAACAGTTATTTGGGTGCCGGATGTTTTAAATCGTTCCTGGTTTGAGTTTGGTTTTTTGGTCGGATTTTTTGGTTTTATGATTGAGAAATTGTATTTATCCTTATCTTGGGATGGAGTAATTGCTCTCAGCCAGTCAACTAAAACTAAATTAATTAACGCCGGTGTTAAACCGGAAATAATTTCCGTAGTTAAAGCCGGCATTAATCCTCAGGAATTTTCCGCCAGAATTGGTCGCCGGCACCAACCAACTAAGTTAGTTTGCGTAGCCCGTTTGGTTAAAACTAAAAAGATCGATCAATTAATTCAGGCAGTAGTCCAACATAATTTACCCATTAAGTTAACCGTGGTTGGTTTTGGTCCACAGGAAAAAAAGTTAAAAAAATTAGCTCAGGGGAAAGTAACTTTCTTAAAAAACTTATCGCGGAATGATCTAATTAAATTATTATCTCAATCAGATTTATTCTGTTTACCATCAGTTGTTGAAGGTTTCGGTATTGCCACTATTGAAGCCATGGCCAGCGGTTTGCCGTCAGTCCTGGCAGACATTCCGGTTAGCCATGAAATTACCAAAGCCGGCCAAGGGGCAATTTTTTTCGAACCGGGAAATATTGCTGATTTAGCCATGCAAATTAATAAATTAATAAATAATAAAATTCTTTATCGTCAAAAACAAGCTGAAGCCCTAAAGCTTTCGAGCAGCTATACTTGGGATAAGGTTTATTTACAAACCAAAGCCGTCTATGAATCTTGTTTTCATCACTGATGCCTGGCAGCCAATCGTTGGCGGCGGCCAAAAGCTCTACTGGGAGGTTCTAAGCCGCTTGGCAAAACAAGGTTGGCGGATTATAGTGGTCACCCGTGCCCTAGTCAACAATCAAAGTGCCAGTTTTTTTCACAGTAATCTAAAAGTTATTAGATTGGGTCCGGTCTTACCATTTTTTAACCCTTTTGGCCGGTTTTGGTTTACGATCCAATCATTCATTTATTGCTTAAGATATAATCCTGACCGGTTTATGGCCACCACCTGGTTTCCGGCAATCACGCTTCAATTAATTAAATTAGTTAAAAAAACTCCAATCGTTTTATTGGCCATCGGTTTTGGCAGTCGATTATTATGGTTGGAAGATTTAATCACCAGAAAGTTTAAATATGATTTGATTATTACTGACGACTGGGTGTTTAAATCAGCGAAATTTATTCCCAACGGAGTAGACCTGCCTCGCCGTCAGGCGGGATTTCCTAAATACTCTGACTTTACTTTCTTAACTATTGCCCGCAACGAACCCCGAAAAGGAATTCCGATTTTAATTCAGGCATTTAAATTAGTTAAAGCTCAATTTCCCCAAGTTCAACTTCATCTTTTTGGCCCTGGTTTCAAAACTATTTCCCAGGAACAATTAAATCAGGAATTAAACCAATCACATTGTTTAATTATTCCTTCTCTAAGGGAAGGCCATCCTTTAATTTTATTCGAGGCCTGGGCGCATCGTTTGCCGGTAATTGCCACTGAAATTGGTAGCGTTAGTCAATTTATCAATCAGGCTAATGGTTATCTTGTGCCATCGGGAGATGTTCAAGCCTTAGCCGAAGCCATGATAAAAGTGTTGAATAATAAAAAATTATCGCAATTAGGTGCCGCCGGCTACCAAATAGTCAAAAATTACACCTGGGATAAGACCGCTAAACAATATTCTCAATTATTGTCTTCAAACTCTTTTCCAAACTAATCTCCGGCTGCCATCCCAACGCTTTAATTTTGCCGTTATCACCCCACAAGGCTTGAGGGTCGTTATTTCTGAATTTAGTTTTATCTTCTTTAACTTTAAATTCATATCCGGCGATTTTTCTCAAAATATCTATTATTTTTTTCAGCTGGATTTTTTCCCCGGAACAGACATTGTAAACTTCTCCCGCCTTTCCTTTATTAATTAGCAGCCAATAAGCCTTAACCGCATCGGTTACATCAGTAAAATCCCGTTCAATGGCTAAATTACCGGTTTTAAGTAAAGGTTCTTTAGCCGCAATTTGCCGGCACCAGTCAGTAATTACAAATCCTTGGGATTGACCTGGCCCAATGAGTAAAAATGACCGGGTATAAACCAGGGGAATTTCATAGCTTTGGCATAATTGCCGGCTGATCAGCTCCTGGGTCATCTTAGACAGGCCGTAGCTGGTATTAGGCCGCAGATTATCGGTTTCCCGCCTTGCCCGCTTAATCTCGACATCGTATTCTGCCGCTGTTCCAGTAATTAACATCTTTGGTTTTTGCTTTAATTTTGCCGCAGCCTCGATTAAATTAACGCTGCCGAATAAATCCACTTGTAAGTTTTTTTCCAAGGCTTCATCCACAAGCTGGTCGCTTCTGATTACCGGGCTGGCTAAATGAAAAATATAATCAGGCTGTTCTTGTTGGAGAATTTCCGCCACCGCTTGCTTATTGGTCAAATCCACTTGGTGATAATCGCTCTTTTTTAAATCTGCACCGGTAACCCGGACGTTCTGCTGTCCTAAAAACTTAGCCAGGTGTCTTCCGGTAAAACCGTTAATTCCGGTAATAAAAGCTTTCATACTGATTACACCTCGCTAATTACATCAAATCCCTTAAAGCTGCCGGTAATCGCCAAACCAATGATTTTCCCATGACAGATCTTCATTTCCTTGATCTGTTTAGCAGTTTCATTTAGTGTTGCCCCGCTACCTACAGCATCATCAATGAGGAGAATGTTATTATGTTTGCTATTATCGTTTACGACAATTGAATGACGAGCATTCTCAATACGATCAGCTAATTTACTCAGGCTTTTCTGAGGGACAGCTACATCGGATTTTATTTTTTTAATTTCTATGAATCTCAGTTTGAGATTAAGTCTTTTCTTTAGGACTGACATAAACTGTATCTGTCGTTTAACCGTTGGAGGTATAAAACCGACGCTTAAGATGTTTTTTACTTTAATTAGCTTTTGAATTGCTGGAGCTAGAGTATCAATTAATTCTGACATCAGGGTGGTTTGCTGGCTTTGCTTGGCATATAGCAAAAGCTGTCCAAGTTTTGTCTTGCCAAAACGATCAATGCTGTAAAAATCTAGATAATATAAATTATCCAAATATACTTGCTTATAAGTTCGTTTGAGTTTCGATAAACCATCTATGAATCCTCGCTTTTTGTATTGCGCAAATTTTTTGAGCATAGCCACATATTCATTCGAAGTTTTAGCAAATGGCAAATTATGTTTTTGGCACCATACTTCAAAACCATCAACTCCTTCTAATTTTTCGCCTGTTGGCGTAATAAACAAAAAATTATGATTTATTTCTCTAATAATGTTAGTTGGTAGAGTGTCCTCAGCTGTTTTAATTGGATCTAAGCTCAGCTGGTAATAAACGACTGGAGGATGGCCCTTTTTGATTAGAATTCCCTTTCCGAGCATTGCTAGTAACTGTTTGCGCACGCCACGATCAGTAATTCCCAGATAATCAGCCAATTCTTGAGCATTAGTTTGCCGGTGATCTTTAAGATAATCAATTATTTTCTGACTTGTTTTCATGTATTTAGAATAACATAAAAGTTCCTAATATACTAGGAACTAGGAACTAGTTTAGCCAACCTCATGGCTTTATTATATCTTGTATAATAGTTTTGTCATGCCTAAAATCAGCTGTTTAATGGCCGTATATAATCAAGCCGCCACGGTTTCCGGGGCAATTAAGAGTATTCTTAACCAAACCTATCCTGATTTTGAATTAATTATTGTTAATGATGGCTCCATGGCGGCCACCGGCTCAATTCTGGAATCATTAACCCTGCAGGATAAACGGATCATCTTAATTAACAATCGCCGCCATCTTGGCCTAACCAAATCTTTAAATAAAGCTATAAAAGTTGCCCGTGGTTTATATTTTGCCCGTATGGATGCTGACGATCTGGCCTTTCCTCAACGCTTTGCCGAGCAAATTGCTTATTTAAAATCCCACCCAAAAATTTACTTACTAGGAACAGCGGTCGAGTTGATTAACGATCAGGGTAAAGTTATTGGCCTGAGGCGTTTTGCGAGCGACTATGTCACTTTGCGCCGGCAAATTTTAAGTTTTTGCCCGTTTATTCATCCCACCTGGATGTTTAAACGAAATTATTACTCGGAAAAGTTTCCTTTAGCCCAGGATTATGATTTAGCTTTACGGTTTTTAGCTCATCATCAGGCCGCCAATTTAGCCAAGCCTTTATTGCAGTATCGCGTTAATTCACCCCAGGCAATTTCTTTTAAACATTTAAAACAGCAGGAATATTATGCCCTTAAAGCCCGTTTTTACGCCCTGGCCCAATATGGTTATTCTTGGCTTGAAGCCTGGAAATTAATTAAGCCCCTCTTGTCTTTTCTCATTCCGGTGCGTATAAAATTAATTATCTATCGTTATTTTTTTTGGCGCTAATAAAAAATGAAAAAAATTCTAATTTATTTAACGGTTATTATTTTAATAGTTATTATTCCGTCTTTTTTTGGCGGCATGTTTAAGCTGGCCCGGGAAAAAAAGGATGCCGCCAACCCGTCGCCGTCGCCGTCGCCAATCCGCTATTTAGGTTGGCCTGAATACCGTAACGACACCTATCACTACAAATTAAAATACCCTTACGATTGGTTGTTAACGCCGGCCTCTTCCCCGGATCTGGTAACCTTTGTGAATTTAAAAGATGAAAATTATGCGCAAAAACCTCACTTAACCTTTACAATTAAAGCTGATAATTTTACCGACCAGGACTTGCTGAAATACCCGGAAATTAATCAATTAATTGTCACCGGCCGGGAACCCAGGAAATTAACTGTTTCCAAATCTCCGGCTTTATTTTTTGGCAGTTTAGGCGAAACCGGCGAACTTTCCCTGACTTTTGTCCTGCATCGAAATAATGTTTTTCGCTTTGGTTGGGAGCAGACTGAAATCGGCTTAGTCGTTCCGCATAAAGACAAAATGCTCCAAATGATTGCCTCATTTGAATTTATTGATTAAGTGAATCCAGGTAACGCTTTAATCCGGTTTCTAAGCTAATTTGCGGCTTCCAGTTTAAAGTTGTTTTTATTTTATTGGTATTAACCCGATTTTTGTCTGCCTCATGTGGCCGGTCTTCCCCGGTATAAGTAATTTTAGCCTTTTGCCCGCTGATTTTTTCTATTTGCTTTACCAGCTCAGCCATTTTATTTGGTTTATCCGGCCCGATATTAAATACTTCGCCTGGCAGGGTCGGCCACTGGGCCAATTTAATGTAACCGTCAACTAAATCATCGATATAAATAAAACATCTTTCCACAGCCCGTTTTGTCAAAGTCAACTGCTTACGTGCCAATAAGTGAGAGGTAATTACCGGCACAATATAAATTCCATCCTGCTTTGGCCCGTAAACATTGGCTGTCCGGATTACCAAAGTATTAACTTTAAATGCCCGGGCGTAAAACCGACAGCACTCTTCGCCTAAAAATTTACTGAAAGAATAATGGGTTGTCGGCTTCAGTGGGTCAGCCTCATGCTTAATTTTTTCATAAGGCTGGTTGTAAACATAAGTGCTGGATAAAATTATTTTGGCCTTTACCCGGCGGCAATACTCCAGCGCGTTAATCGTCCCTAAAACATTTACCTTATAAGTCGTATCTAAGCTCGCTTTGGCATTTTTATAGCCGGATACGGCCGCCAAATGAAACACAGTGTCTACTTTTGGTAAGTTATTAAAATCTTGAGGGTTGATTAAATCCTGATTATTTTGCCGGCAAAACTCAATTACCCTTATGTTTTGCAGTTTTAGTTTAGCCGCAATATGTTGGCCGATAAATCCATTGCTGCCGGTAATTAGAACGGATTGCATAAAAGCATTATATAATAAGTCATGATTATCTGTTCACCTCAACTTGGCTTATCCCCGCAGTCAAATTCCGGTGGCGAAGTATATGATCGGGAAGTGATTAACCGCCTTTGCCATCAGGGCGTTAAAGTCTTAACATTATTGCCCAAAAACAGGCTGTATCTTAAAAATCAAAATCTTTCTGTTCAATTTGCCCCGGTTAAATCCATGTATCCACCGCATATTTTTAACCCTTTTGCTTTAGATTACTTGCTCAAAACTTATCGTCAGGAGAAATTTAATCTTTTGCGTGTCCATAATCCCTATTTTATCGGTCCGGCCGCAGTTATCTTTAAAAAACTATATCCTCTCGTTCCAATTGTGGCATCTTATTTGCATCTGGAATCAGGCGTAAATCATTGGATTGATAAATTCGTGATTAAATATTTTGATCATATCATTACTATTTCTAAGTCAACTAAATCTGAAATTATTGAACAACTAAAATACTCTAGTGAAAATATCAGTGTCGCTTATCCTGGAGTTGATGAACGTTTCCAGCCCGGTAAAAAAACTTCTCGGAAATTTACAATTATGTTTGTCGGCGGCTTAAAAGCCCGTAAAAACCCGGAATTTTTGCTTAAAGTGATGCAAAGAATCAATCGATCCGACGCTCAATTGATTTTTGCCGGCAACGGCCCTTTGGAATATCGGCTGAGAGGTAAAAATATTCAGGTGACCGGTTTTATTCCCGAAGCCGAAAAACCGGCGTTCTATCATCAGGCAGACGTGGTGGTTTTACCTTCATTAAAAGAAGGTTTTGGAATGACCTTGGCTGAAGCCGGCGCCAGCGGCATACCGGTAATTGGCAACAACCATTCATCGATTAAAGAAATAATTCAGCCGGGGAGAACCGGGTTTTTAGCTAAAACTAATGATATTGAAGATTGGGCAGATAAACTGCTTCAATTAATTAAATCGCCTCAATTATGCCGTCAAATGGGCCAGGCTGGCCAAAAATTTGTCCGGACTAATTTCACTTGGGAAAATAATCTTAAAATCCATTTACGGGTTTATGAAAATCTTATTTCTTAACGAATATGCTTCTGATCGGCCGGTATCCGGAGCTGAACATAGTCAGAATGCCTTAGCTGAAGGTTTACGCTCAGTAAAACAAAAGGTAATAATTTTTTCTCCCGCTTGGAAAAGAAATCAAATTGGTGAAGGTTTATCTCCCCTATGGTTTAACAATCCAATTTATTTTATTTATTCCGCTTGGCACATTTATCAAAAAATTAAATCAGAAAAAATAAATCTTATCCATGTTCACGGTAAGTACATTTTGCCCGGGGCAGTTATTGCCGGTTGGCTGACCGGCAAGCCGGTTGTGGCGACGGTCAGGGATTTTAAATTTTTATGCCCTTTGGCTTTATGTTTTACCCACCAGCAGACAAACTGCAATTTTAGCTATTATTTAAATCACGAGATTCCTGAATACCAAAATCGTTATCACAAAATTTCTTCAATTAAATTAGTTTTAGCGAAGTTTTGGCAGTATCAATTAAAATGGTGGTTGAACCGTTGTCAACAAGTCATTGCAGTTTCTCCTCAACTGGCCAAAATTTATCAGGCAAATGGTGTCAAAAAAACCATTTCGATTTACAATTTACCACCGGTAAAACAGCCGCGCGCACAGGGTAATATTATTCTATCAGTTGGTAAGCTATCCTTTGGTAAAGGTACGGATATATTGATCAAGGTAGCTAGGCTGCTGCCTCAATATAAATTTATTTTCGCTGGCGAAATTAATCCCAGCTTTAAAACCACTTTTCCTGAAAACTGCCACTATTTAGGCAAACTAAACCACGAGGACACTTTAAAATTATTTCAACAGGCCGGTTTGTTTGTGCTTCTTTCTCGCTGGCCTGAGCCTTTATCCCGTGCCGGTTTAGAGGCGCTAAGCTTTGGTTTGCCGATCGTGGCCTCTAATCGCGGCGGCAACAAGGAGTTAATTAAAAACAATGGATTTTTGGTCAATCCCAATAAACCCAGAGAGATTGTTGCCGCTATCATTCAAACAAGCCGGCAAAAAAAACTGTTTGGTTTAAATAGTTTTAAGCTTTTAAGCTCACACTTTGAACGTAGACAAATTATAACCAGTCATTTACACTTATACCGTACTTATGTTGCAAATAATAAGACGTAAATTAGCGCCGCTATACGAAAATCTGTTTTCTTTTTGGCCAGCTGGCTGGTCGCCGTTTCCCAGTAATGTCGTTTTTGAATTGCTTTATGCCTGCAATTTAGCTTGCCCTTTTTGCTATCTGAGAATTGAAGAAAAAGTCAAAAAAATTAAGGCTCAGCGCCATCTTTTAACTGAAGAAATTTTACGGACCATCGATCAAATACCCAGGCAAACCGGTATTTCCTTTACCGGCGGGGAGATCATGCTCAGGAAAGACATTATTGAAGTTTTATCTCATGCCAAGAAAAAACACCGGGTTGGAATTATTTCCAATTTAACTATCAACACGCCCGAGAAAAATCAGGCTTTGGTGGCCATGGGCCTGGATACGCTCATGTTTTCTCTCGATGGCTATACCGCGACCCTGCATGATAAGGTCAGGGGTAAGGGTAGTTGGCGTAAAACCCTTACTACTTTAAAGGATATTCAAAATCAAAAAGAGTGGCAAGGGAAAGCTTATCCGACGTTTACGGTTAATTCCGTAGTTTTGCCCCATAACTATACTAAAATGTCTAAAATGGTGGAGTTGGCCGTCAAATTTAAAGTTAATTGGCTCAATTTTCAATTACTGGACCCGTCCGTCGATCGCTCCGGTTACGATCTTCACGATAACTTAAGTCATTTAAAAACTGACTACCGGAAGTTGATGCCTAAAATACCCCGTGAAGCATTAAAAATTAGCTTAGATTCAAGCTTAAAGCTGGCTCAGAAATTTAATCTCCGGGTCACTTTTAGCCCTCAATTGCAACCGCATGACGTTTTAGATTATTACGGTGGCAACATTGATTTAAGCCGCGTTTACTGTACTAAAATTTTCCACTTGGCCCGGATTTCTCCATTTGGCGATATTTATCCTTGTTTTAATTTAAAGATCGGTTCGGTTTTGGATCAACCATTTATGAAGTTATGGAATAGTCCTAAGTATCGTCAATTCCGTCTGCAAGTAAAGAGAGGGGCCTTTCGGGCAGCCTGTATCGGCTGTTGCCACTTGCGCTTAAAACCAAAAAATTAAGTATGAAACCGGCTTTGGGAATTTTTTTAAATTCCGGTGATAGTTTTCGCACTTACAATTTAAGTGGACGTGATAGTCATTGGTTAAATAATTACTTGCGTTTTTATCCGAAATTTTTTCACCCGGTTTACGTTTTTTCTTACGCTAATGAGCCTAACCCTTATCCTGATTTAATTACTCTTTTACCCAATCATTATAATTTACCGCGCTGGCTTTATACTTGGTTAATGCCGTGGTTTTACTGCCGGGAAATTACCCAGTGCCGGGTATTGCGGGTGAAACAAATGCTGGGTGTTTGGCCGGCATTGCTGGCAAAGTTTTTTTGGCACCTGCCAGTGGTAACCACTTACGGGTATGATTATGCCCATTTTGCCAATCAGGAAGGTTTGTGGTGGTTGGTTCCGTTTATCAAATTTACCGAAAGGTGTGGTTGGCGGTTTTCCGATCGGGTCATCGTGACTTCAACTGACCATCGGCCTAAAGCTAACTTAATTCCAAATGGAGTTGATGTGAATTTATTTAAACCGGTTAAGCGGGTAATTCATCAGCCGATTAGGTTATTAACTGTTGGTCGGTTAGTTCACCAAAAAAACCAATTAAATTTGCTCAGGGCGGTGGCCAAAATTAAAATTCCGGTTGAACTCTCCTTAATCGGTCGGGGACCTCTAAAACAGAAAGTTTTTGCTTTGGCCAAAAAACTTAAAATTAAGCTGAAATATATTGAATCGGTAAAACATTATGATTTGGTTAAAATTTATCAAGCAGCCGATATTTTTTGCTTGGTATCGCATCACGAGGGTAGCCCTAAAGCCTTACTGGAAGCTATGAGTTGTGGCTTGCCTTGCGTGGTAGCCGATAAAACTTACAGCCGGTTTATTCTGACCAATGGCTTGAATGGTTTATTGGTGAAAAATAATCCCGTAGCGATTACCGCTGGTATTAATCAACTTATAAATCAGCCTGATTTAGCCAACCGCCTAAGTCAAGGCGCGAGGCAAACAATTTTAGACCAGTTTGATAATCGCAAGATAATTCATCAGGAAATTAAATTATTAACTTCTTTAATTAAATGAAGAATCAAAAAATAATTTTTATTTTATTGGCGTTAACTGTGGGTTTTATTTTTTCCCTGCATAATTTGATTCCCTGGTGGACGGCCCGGCAGCAAGGTATTATTTATACTCCTTTTAATAATGGTGACGAAAATATCTACGCGTCTCAGGTTGTGGCGGTAGTTCAAGGTCAATTATTTGACGGCAGAAATTTATCCAGCCTGCCGTTTATTGGCCCGTTTCTACTGGCAAGTTTCACTTGGCTTTTTGGCTCAGTCGAGACCACTTTTATTTTAGCTGATTTTTTTCTGCCGGCAATTATTTTTTTATTACTTTTTCAACTGTCTTGGCAATTTAAAGTCAGCCGGGAATTGGCTCTAGTCGGATCATTAGCTTCGTTATTCGGTTATCAGCTGTTGACTAAAATTAATCCTGTTGCTTGGTTTCAGCCGATGTTTTTTAACTTTAACCGCTTGATTCCGCCACAACTGACATTTATTTTTTTACTGCTTTTTTTAATCAGTCTTTATCGACGTTCTATTTTGGCTGGATTTTGGGCTGGTTTGCTGGCTTATGTTTATTTTTATCATTGGTCAGCAGCACTGTTAATTTTGGCAATTTTTTGTTTGCTCACTAAAAGTAAGAAATTATTGGCTGGGTTATTATTGGGACTAATTATCTCCCTGCCTTATTTTTATCAATCATTTTCGGCCCCTATCGAACAGCAAATTCGCTTTGGCCGGCTCGAAGGACGATTTCTGGAACCATTAACCACCATTAGATATGTCTTTTTAATTATTTTAATTTATTTTTCGAGTTTGTCAGCACTGGTCAAAAAATTCTGGTGGAGTGTTTTTTTTGCTGCTATCGGCTTGATGAATGTACAGCTGGTAACCGGCTTTACTATTGCACCCGGCCATTGGCCCAGCTCGACTTTTGAACCGTTGGTGCCGTTGCTTTTGGTAATTGTGTTTGGCCGTTTGATTGAAAAATATTGGCGGATATTCACTGGCTTGATTTTGGCATATGCTTTAATTAATCAAAGCCTGATTTCCTGGCAGTGGCAGTCAATGTATCGTATAACGCCCCGGGAACAGGAACTAATTACTTTTATTAATCAACAAGCCGGTAATCCAATAGTCTTAACCTTAGATAAACGTCTTAATTTTTATTTACCGGTTTTGTCAAAAGCTAAGCTCTACTTGCCTTACGGCAGCTATTCTTCCTTCAGCCGGGAAGAATTGTGGCAACGGTTTAACTGTGCCATGGCTTTGAGCCACTTGAGTCAGGCAGAAATTGAAGCCACTTTAACTGACACTCAAATTATTGGCCATTTATTCGATTTAACCTATAATCAAGGGTTGACTGTTTTTTCTTTTGGAAAACGCCAACTGCCGGAAGAGCTAAAAGCTTGGAGCCGGGAGCAATTAGCTCAAGAACCTGTCTGCCCGTTTCCGGCTGATTATATAATTTTAAAAGACGGTAGTTTATATGCAGCGCACAATTGATTTTCATCGGCCCTGGTATTCTAAAGCAATTAATTTATTACCGTCGAAGATTGATGGCCGGATTGTAGAGTTAGGATCAGGCAATGGAGAATTAGCTGAGCTAACCAAAGGCAGAATAATCAATCTGACTTTGGTTGATATTAACCGTGGTCAAAATATTATTCCGGCTGACTTTAATCGGCCGCTTCCGTTTCACTCAAGTGAATTTAGTGGCGCCATTTCCCTGGAAGTCATCGAACACCTGGCCCAGTCAGAATTATTCTTAAAGGAAATTTATCGGGTGTTAAAGCCTAAGGGTTGGTTGATCATTTCCACTCCCAATATTGCTTGGTGGGGCTACCGCTTATTCATGCTTTGCGGTCAGCCGCCGAAAAAAGAAGGTTATCATTTACGGTTTTTTACTCATCACACTTTTTCTCAACAACTCAAAATTGCCGGGTTTAGGGTTAAAAAATCAGCCAGTTTTACCACCATTCCCGGCTTAAATAGGTTGCTTATTTGGTTAAAATTTAACCCCATCTATCCCTGTATAAATTATTGGCCTAATTTTTTGGCCCAGGATTTGGTTTTTCTATGCCGGAAAAAATAACTTTTAATAAATATCAGCTTCGTTCGCCCCATTATCATTGGCAGCAAATTAGCCGCAATATTTTTACTTTTAATGCGTTTGTTTTTGCCCGGTATCAACAAGTAATTAAATTAATTCCCCATAAAAAAAATCAAAAAATATTGGACATCGGCTGCGGTGATGGAGTTTTATTGAGCCTAATCAATCGTGGTCGCTTGTATGGCATCGATTTGGATCAATCGAGCCTTAATTATGCTGCAACCAAAGTTAAAGCCAAATTTTTAAAAGCCCCGGCAGAATTATTACCGTTTCAGTCAGGTTTTTTTGACGTCGTCATTGCCACGGAAATTATTGAGCACCTGGATCAGCCGCAAAAATTATTAGCTGAGGCAAATAGGGTATTGAAGTCCGGCGGCCGGCTGATTCTAACCACTCCGGTTAAAACATCGGCCGGTTTAACCGACCGGCTCCATGTTCAGGAATTCACCTCTCCTGAATTATTACTGTTATGTCGCCGCTACTTTAAGCGGGTGAAAATCAATTGTAGCCACGCCTTATGGTTAAGAAATATCTATACTGGTTCTTTGGGTTCCCTCGGTCACTACCATTTAGAAATTGGCCGCTGGCTTATTAATTCACTGGTGTTACTGACTGGTTGGAATCCGTTTCTTAATTTACTGGGGCATCCTGTTCAACAATTAGTTGAGGCGCAGAAATAAATTATGTCTCAGCTTGGCCGCAATATTATCACTCAATTTGCTGCTAACGGCTTGGGTGGGTTAGTTTCCTTTATTACCATTTCGGTTTCAGCTCGGATTTTTGGACCAATAATTTTTGGCCAGGTAGCCTATATAGTTGGCTTTTTGGGTGTCATCATGGCTTTATCTGATTTTGGTCTTTCCCGGGCTCACGTCCATTTTACTGCTTTTTTTAACCAGCCCAAACAAACCCTGGGGACTTTTTTAACCCTTAAACTTATGATCTTAAGTGCTTGTCTCCTTATTGCCTTAATTACCGGCGCCATTAAAGGTCAGTTATCCTGGGTATTTATAATTTTATTAGCCAACGAAATTTTTTCTCGTCTTGCCGATGCCACTTTAATTACTTTTGAAGGACTTCAACAAGCCTGGCAGCCTAATCTTTCTCGTTTTATTGCGAAAATCATTAAACTTCTGGGATTAGGGATTATTATTTTAATCTACAAAAATGTTTTCGGTTACTCTTTATCTATTTTAATCGAATCAATTGTTTTATTTAGTTTTTGTCTTTACTGGCTTTGGCGTTTTAAACCTTTACAATTTTCTTTTCCTTTAGCTAAAAAATATTTCCACTACAGTTTACCTTTTGCTTTAATTATCCCCTTATCTTATTTTCAAGATAGTAGTTTGCCTTTAATTCTCCGGCATTATCATTCGGTCGAGGCAGTTGGATTCTTCGCCGGGGCATATGGACTATTTGGTTTTATCAAAACTTTATCTGGTTCTCTGATGACTTATTTTTTCCCCAAAATATCTTCGTTATATAGCCTGCGTCAGTCAGCTGAAATTCAACGCTATACCGATCTGGCAGTTAAATTTTCGGCATTATTTTTTGCCCCATTCTTATTATTGCTTTTTATTTTCCGCTATCCGCTAATTTCTTTAGTCCTTGGAGATAAATTCTTACCCAGTGTTCCTGTCTTTGCCTGGCTGTTGCTGGGTCAATTTATTTTAATCATTTTCGCCCCATATGACCATGTCTTATTTGCCACCAGAAATCATCAACCGATCATTTGGGTGAGTTTTTTAAGTCTGATTTTATTAGTTGGTTCTAATTATTTATTAGCGCCTCATTATGGCGCCGTTGGTTCGGCAATCAGTTTAGTTTTTAGCTGGCTTTTTGGTTGTCTGGGCAATTTTATGATTCTGGTCCGCCGTACCAACATGCGTTTCTGTACGGACTTTTCCTTTGGCAAAAAAGAGGTAAAATATTTTGATGCACTCATTCATTCCTTTAGCCCAACCGATTTTCGGTCGCATTGAAAAAAAATTAGTCAATGACAGTTTAAATAGCGGTTGGATTTCTTCGATTGGCCCCTTAGTTGAGCAATTTGGCCGGGAATTTAGCGCTGTCGTTAAAAGCCGCTATGCCTTGCCGGTTTGCAACGGCACTGCCGCCCTGCATTTAACCTTAATTGCTTTAGGTATCGGTCCGGGTGATGAGGTAATTGTACCGGCCTTGACTTTTGTTGCTTCCGCCAACGCCATAACCTATGTTAGGGCTAAACCAATATTTGTCGATATTGAACCAAATACATTCAATTTAAATATTGATCTTCTTGAATCAAAAATTACTTCCAAAACAAAAGCCATAATGTCGGTTGATCTTTACGGCCATCCAATTGATTTTCTTCGGGTAAAAGCTTTGGTCAAAAAATTTAAACTCCGCTTTATTTCCGACTCGGCCGAATCTCTGGGGTCATTATATTGGGGAAAACCATTTGGCGGAATTGCCGACGTTACTACTTTTTCTTTTTTTGGCAATAAAATTGTTACCACCGGTGAAGGTGGTATGTTAGTTACCAACAGTCAAAAAATTTATGCCACTGCCAAGTTTTACCGTGACCAAGCTAAAGACACTGCCATCCACAATTATTATCACCCGGCCATTGGTTATAACTATGCCATGACAAATTTGCAAGCCGCGGTCGGCATCGGCCAGTTGCGCCGCTTATCAAAGTTTGTGGCTCAAAAACAAACCATTGCCGCCCGTTACCAAAAATTACTCTCGGGTATTCCCGGCTTAAGTTTTCAAACCCAAGCCGATTATGCTCAAACTAACTGGTGGATGTTTTCTCTCTTGGTTAATGAATCAAAATTTGGCTGCTCGCGGGACCAGCTGATGCATTTCTTAGCAAAAAAAGGGATTGAAACACGGCCGTTTTTTTACCCTTTACCTCAGCTGCCGCCCTATAAAAAAGCTAACCGCCGTTATCAGTTTCCCGTCACGGATGCAGTGGCTAAGCAAGGCTTAAATTTACCTACTTTTGCCGCTTTAAGCCAAAAAGACCAACTTTATATTATTAAGCAAATTAAAAATGTTCACTAAAAAATTCTTCTTGATTTTGGGTCTTTGCTTGGCTGTTTTTTTCCTGGCTCACAATTTGTATTTTTTCCCCAACCGCAGCGGCTATATTTATGCTCTTCACGTTAAGTATGCCCAAATAATCAGTGAACAGTGGCGTTACCCAACAATTGATGAAACCGCCAAATTTTACGACCCGCCGCTTTTTTTCCTGATTAGCGGCTTATTCACCCGCGTAACCAGTTATCTCTCTGGCAAAGAATTCTTTAAAGCCGTGGTTTATTGGCGTTATTTTTCGATTTTATTTCCGCTTATTAGCGGTTATCTTTGGTATCAGATTATTAAAAAAATGTTGCCGGAGAACCAACCGGCCCGATTTGCGTTTCTGCTTTTACTATTTTCCTTGCCGGTGCTGCATAAAACTTTAGTTATGTACACCATTGAACCCTGGTTATTATTAGTTACCAGTATAACTTTGTGGTTCTTTATTTTTAAAGTCTTACCCAAACCAACCTTGTCCAATAGCATTCAACTTGGCCTATTAATGGCCATTTGTCTTCTAAGCCGGATTTCGACCCTGGCAATATTAACGGCTTTATGTGCCGGCTATTTAGGACTGGCTTATCTTCATCGGATCAGTTGGTCCAAATCTCTGGGTTTATTATTAGTATTTATACTGGTTGTTTCCCTCGGTACCGGTTGGTTTTACGGCCGGAAATCAGATCTTTACGAGGATCGGGTGACCATTATTATGAATCGCTTTAAAGGTGGGGTAGCGCCGGAAGAAAGGTTGGCCTTTTTGACCGAGATTCCCTTTCATTTTATGATGACTCATCCGATCAGAATGGAAGTCTGGCTCAATCGTTTTATTCCGATTTACTATAGCGAATTTTGGGGCGATTTTTGGAATTATTTTATTCAAAGGCGCTATGGTATTGATTTTGAAGCCCGCGAAGCCGACCGGCTGCTAACTACTCCTCAACGGGTTGCTGGCTTAGCTCTTCAAAATCAGGTCAATCTGCCCACCTCTATCTTAATGATTGTTAGTTTTGGCTATTTAGTTTTACGGATCTTAAAGAAACTGCGCCGGCCTGATGACCAGTGGTTGGTCGAGTTAATGTTTTTAATTACTTTTATTATTGCTTGGCTCGGATTCTTATATTCGATTACTTTTCACGGGTCGGCCAAAGGCGATTCTATAAAAGCTTCTTATATGCTGTTTATTTTGCCGATTTTTATATATCAACTGGTGATTTTTCTATTTGAGGTAATTAAAAAACATAAATATATTTTTCTACCGATTACTCTTTGGTTAAGTTTAGCGACGATTATTAATCTTTGGTGGAGTTGGTATTAATTTATGAAACTCAGCTTTATTCTCCCTACCTACAATGAAGCCGGCAATATTGGCAAACTAATTGAAACAATTAAATTTCAGGAAGAACTTAAAGCTTTTACTTTAGAATTTATCGTGGTGGATGATAATTCTTCCGACGACACCCAAAATGTGGTTCAAAAACTAATCAGGAAAAAATGGCCGGTTAAGTTAATTGTTCGTCGGCATGAACGAGGCTTAGCTTCGGCCATTTTAACCGGTATCAGGCAGGCAAAAGGGGACTACCTAATAATTATGGACACTGATTTGACCCATCGCCCGGAAGATATCTACCGCTTGCTTGAGCCGGTCCAAAAAGAAATGGCCGATTTAGTTGTTGGTTCCCGCTATATTCCCGGCGGCGGCATGCATGTCAGTGAAGCCAATAATTTACAATACTGGCTCAGCAAATGGGGAAATTTTATTGTCAACCGCCTAATTTTTAACTTTCCTGTTCACGAAAGCTTAAGCGGTTTTCTTGTTGTTAGGCGGAAAATTCTCACGTCTTTAAATCTTAATCGAATTTTTTACGGCTACGGCGAGTTTTGTATCCGGTTAATTTATTATTGCCATGAAAAAGGTTTGAAAATTAAAGAAGTACCGGTCATGTACGGTTTTCGGCAGTACGGTGTCAGTAAAAGCAATTTGTTTGAAATGATCGTTAATTACTTAATTACTTCTTTAAAATTGCGGTTTTGTGGGCCTGTTTAATTACTCTAATAACTCGATCCATCTGAATCTTGCTTAAGCTCGAAGCCGAAGGAATATATAATCCTCTTTCACTTAAGCCTTCAGCCACAGGAAAAATCTTGTCTTTATTTTCTTTGTAATAATACGGCTGTAAGTGTAACGGCACAAAATATGTTCTGGTTTCTACCCCCATTTTAGCCATAAATTGTCTTAATTTGTCCCTTGTCATCCCAAATTCCGGCATGACCTCAAAGCCAAACATCCAGAAAGCATTTTTCGCCCAAGGTGCAGTTTTGGGGAATTTTATTCCCTTAACTTTAGCCAGGTTTTTCATATAATATTTTGCGTGATCGATTCTGGCTTTTACTAATTTATCATATTGTTCTGTCTGGGCTAAACCGACGGCAGCGGTTATGTTTGTCATTCTAAAGTTATAGCCTAGTCGTTTATGCCAGAAATGGCGTTCAGTGGAAAAGGCTACATCTTTTAAATTTCGGGCGAGTTCAATAAAAGCTTTGTTATTGGAAACAACCATGCCGCCTTCACCGGTAGTAATAATTTTATTAGCATAAAAAGAATAGCAGCTGGCTAAACCCCGGCCGCCAATTTCTTTGTTTTTATATTTTGCTCCATGTGATTCGGCCGCATCATAAATAACCGCTAACTTATATTTTTTAGCAATTTTTTCAATTTTATCCATGTCCGCCGGGTGTCCGTAAATATGAACCGGCATAATTGCTTTAGTTTTTTTGGTAATAGCCGCTTCAATTAAATTTGGGTCAATTTGGTAATAATCATCACAGTCGACAAAAACCGGCTTGGCCCCCAGGTAAGAAACGGCAAAAGCCGAAGAAATCATTGTGTAGGTTGGCACAATCACTTCATCGATTGGTTCAATCCCTAATGTTGCCAAAGCTAAATGTAATGCCGAGGTTCCCGAATTAACCGCTACTGCATATTTAGCCCCGACTTTTTTAGCAAATAATTGCTCAAATTTTTCTAAAAAATCACCTCTCGAGCTAATCCAGTTGGTTTGTAACGCCTTTTTAACATACTCAAAAGCTTTGGCGTTTAATGAAGGTTCGCAAACCGGGATAATTTTTTTTGAGAAAAGCGGCCGGGCCTTTTTACCCATGACTTTATCATGAGATTCTCCGCTTAAAACCGGTTCTGATCCGGGAATGCACTTTGTTCTTTTACCTAACTCTTTTAATTTATAATCACGCGCCGGTTGCATAATTAACATATTTTAGCATAAAGTAAGGTAAAATATATCAGTTATGCAAGCACAAGAATATTCCAAAATGTTTCAACTGGAAGATACTCATTGGTGGTTTTCTTCCAAAAGAAATTTTGCTATTACTCTTATTTCTTCTTTATCTTCAAAGTCTAAAAAAATTTTGGATATTGGTTGCGGCACGGGCAGGAATTTATTAATGCTTAATCAACTTGGTCAAGCCAGTGGAGTCGATATTTCTCCGCTAGCGTTAAGTTTTTGTCGTCAAAGAGGCTTAACAAGAGTTAAATTAGGATCAGCTGACAATCTTCCTTTTCAATCATCTCAATTCGACTTAGTGACAATTTTTGACGTTTTGTATCACCAGGGGATTAAATCTGATATTAAAGTAATCAAGGAGGCTTTTCGCGTTTTAAAACCAGGAGGATATGTACTGGTGACGGATTGTGCTTATCAGTGGCTTTTTGGGCCTCATGATGTTGTAATGCAGGCCAGGCAAAGATATCCCAAATCAGAATTAATACAAAAGATCTCTAGGGAGGGTTTTAATATTAAACGGGCTTCATATTTATTTATGTTTACTTTTCCGATTTTTGCTCTTAATCGATTATTAAAAAAGTATTTTTTCTTTCATTCCAAATCCGATGTTGATTATCTGTCTCCGTGGCTCAACCAATTATTGTTATCGATTACTTCGTTAGAGAATAAGTTATTAAAATTATTTAACCTGCCTTTTGGTAGTTCAATAATAATTTTGGCCCAAAAATGATTTCCATTATTCTTCCTACCTACAATGAAGCCGGCAATATTGCTAATTTAATTAATCAAATTAGTTTAATCTTGAAAAAAAGGCAATATGAAATTATTGTGGTTGATGATAATTCTCCGGATAAAACCTGGCAAATAGTTCAAAAGTTGCAAAAACATGACCATAGAATCAAATTATTCCGTCGTCTTCATGAACGGGGATTAACCAGTGCTTTTAATTTTGGGATCCAGCAAAGCCGGGGAGAGGTTATTGGTTGGATGGATGCAGATTTATCCATGCCGCCAAAATATTTAACTAACATGATTAAATTAATTCCCGAATACGATTTAGTGATTGGTTCAAGGTATGTTACCGGCGGCCACGATCAAAGGGAAAATAAACTGGCAGTATTTCTCAGTTTGATATTAAATAAAACTGCCGGATTATTTCTTGGCCATTCATTAACCGATTACACCAGTGGCTACATTTTATCTAAAAAAATTGTCTTTAATCACTATAAGTTAAACGGTGATTATGGTGAATATTGTATCGACCTATTAGTTAACAGTCTCCGGCGGGGATTTAAAATAAAAGAAGTTCCTTATGACTGTGTGCCTCGGGAGCATGGTGAATCCAAGACAGCCTCGAATATTTTCGGTTTTGCCAAAAGAGGGAAAAAATATTTGTTTACAATCATAAGATTATGGTTAAAAAAATAATTATTTATTTAAGTTTTGTTCTTGGTTTATTTTTCTTAGTTCATAACGTTTACTATTATCCGGTTATTGCTGGCTATGATTCTTTTATTCATATTCGCTATGCTGATATTCTAACCGGTCAATGGCGACTTCCTACCCTTTCTGAAACCAGGGAAGCCTATAATCCACCGTTTTTTTATCTGGTTTCCGGGTTAATCGGTCGTTTATACAGTTATTTTTATAAGTCAGATTTTATAAGCGCTCTTAAAGTTTGGCAGTATCTTAATCCGGTTTTTGCTGTTTTTCTAATCTTTTTTTGGTACCGAATCGTTAAACCACTATTGCCAAAACCTAGAATATTCCATTATTTATTTATTGCTTTGATATTTTCATTACCGGTATTTCAAAAAACAATCCCTATGTATAATCTTGAGTTATTTTCCGCGTTTTTGATTAGTCTGGCATTTTGGTACTTTATTGTTCATTATCAATCTCATCCGACTTTGTTTAAAACAGTGATTTTAGCCGCAATAACGATTATTAATCTTTTAACCAGAATGTCTTCATTCGTCCTGCTGATTACTTTATTTTTTGGATTTTGGGGATTGGGTTATTTAAAAAAAATTACTTGGTCGAAAGCAATCAAATTTCTTATAGTTTTTACTTTATTAGTTTTATTAGGATCAAGCTGGTTTTATATTGGCCGGCGCAATCAGGAAATTTATGGTGTTGGTGAAGGTGGAGAGCCAGATCTTCCGTTTTTCCAGCGTCAACCGCTTGCTTTTTACACGGAAGTGCCCTTCAGGTTAATGATGGGTTATCCGATTCGTTTTGCCCCCAATACTCCTCTTAACCGGTTAATCCCGATTTACTATAGTGAATTTTGGGGCGATTGGTGGAATTATTTTTCCCAAAGGCGTTTTGGTATCAGTATCGATACAATTAAGCAGGATCGAAATTTTACCTCCCCAGCCCGCGTAGCAAACTTAGCTTGGCAGAATCGAATTAATTTGCCTTTTACCTTATTAATTTTATTTAGTTTTATTACTTTTTTCAGTCAAAGAAAAAAAGATTGGTTTATTCCTGCAATGATGATAATTATGTTGTGTCTGACATATTTGGGTTGGCTGGTCATGATTACTAAATATCCAAGCTTTAAAGGCGATAGTATCAAGGCTTCATATATGTTGCATGTTTTACCGGTTCTGATCTATAGCTTAATAATTTTTTTATCGAAAATACTACAGAAAAACAAATATATTTTTATCTCAATTCTGACGTATATAAGTATCGCTGCGATTAACAATTTAATTTGGTCATGGTTCTAATATATTAAGCTATAATAGTTTATGAAAACATTAGACAAACAACTGGAACAGTTACCTAAAACAGTTGTTTTTTGCAAGCGTTGCGTGGTTTCTAATCAACGCCCCCGAATTACCATCGACAGCGAGGGTATCTGCAGCGCCTGCCGTTATCATGAGGAAAAACAGCATCAAATTAATTGGCAGCAAAGGGAACAGGAACTGGTCAAATTGCTCGATCGGCACCGCTCTAAAAACGGTAGTTTTGATGTAGTTATTCCCAGTAGCGGCGGCAAAGATAGTGCCCTGGTGGCTTACCAGTTAAAGCATCATTACGGTATGCACCCCTTAACCGTTACCTGGGCGCCGTTTATTTACACCGATATTGGTTGGAAAAATTATAATAATTTTGTTCAGGCTGGTTATGATAATCTTCTGTTCAACCCCAATGGTCAATTGCATCGCAAGCTGGCCCGGGTGGCTTTTGAATTAAAAGGCGATGCCTGGGAGCCGTTTGCTTTTGGGCAAAAAGCCTATGCTTTCCATGTGGCTTTGAAGTTTGGTATTCCTTTGATTTTTTACGGCGAGAACGGTGAGGTCGAATACGGCGGTTCGGTTAAAAATAAAAATAAGCCCTACGAATCGGTGGCTGATTGGGAAGAGCTGTATTTCAAGGGCGCCGGGGTTGATGCTTTGATTAAAGCCGGGCTTAAACTGGGCATCTTTAACCCAGCTGAAATTCAGCCGGAAACTTTTGCTCTTTACCGCCCGCCCGCCCTCAAAAAAATTAACGAACTAGGCATTCAAATGCACTGGTTTTCTTATTATCACCAGTGGATTCCCCAAGAAAATTTCTATTGTGCCACCAAGCATACAAATTTTGAAGCGAACCCTGATGGCCGATCTGAAGGTACCTACACTAAATATTCCAGCCTGGATGACAAGACAGACGGCTTTCACTTTTATTTGGGGTATATAAAATTCGGCTTGGGCCGCGCATCGCGGGATGCTCAAATGGAAATCAGAAGTCAGCACATTACCCGGGAAGAAGGTGTGGCTTTAGTCCGCCGTTATGATGGCGAATTTCCCCGGAAATATTTTAAGGAATTTTTAGCCTATCTGGATATTTCCGAAGCTCATTTTTGGAAAATTATCGACCGTTACCGCCAACCGCACCTGTGGGAAAAAATTAAGGGGAAATGGCGTTTAAAACACGTTGTTTCTTAAACCAAGAATTAAAGCTTAACAAAGTTTTGGTAAATTTTTAAGCCTTCAGGGCCGCTTTTTTCCGGGTGAAACTGCACCCCATAAATGTTTTTATCGGCTAAAACAGAGCAAAAATTATCTCCGCCATAATTAGTCGTCGTGACCATAACTTTTGGGTTTTTTGGCCGGCAAACAAAAGAATGCACAAAATAAAAATAATCGCCCGATTTAATTCCATTAAGCAACGGTGACTCTTTTAAAATTTTAAGCTCATTCCAGCCGATTTGCGGCAGTTTTTCTTGGGTTGTTATTTTATTGACCACGCCTTCAATTAAACCCAAGCCTTGATGAATGCCGAATTCGTGGCCCGAACTCATCATTAGTTGCATTCCCAGGCAGATGCCCAAAATTGGTTTTTGTTGCCGAGCCGCGCTTATAATTGCTTGGCTCAATTTATTTTTTTTCAATCCCTTCATCCCGTCGCAAAACGCGCCTACTCCAGGCAAAACCAGCTTGTCAGCCTTAATAATTTGTTCTGCTTTAGTAGCTAAATAATAATCAGCTCCGCTAAATTTCAAGGCTCTTTCGACGGAAAATAAGTTGCCGGCCCCGTAATCAATCAACGCGATTTTCATAATCTAATTTTTATATTTTTTAACTTAAGTTGGGCCTTAATTTGGCCGATGGTCATTTTTTTAAAGTGTAACAGCGAGGCAATCGCTAGCGCATCCGCTCCGGCTTTTATGGCTTCAATTAGGTCTTCAATTGTCCCGGCCCCGCCGCTCGCGATCACCGGAATTTTTGCCTGGCTGGAAATTTGCCGCAGTAATTCAAGGTCATATCCTTTCATCGTTCCGTCCCGGTGAATAAATGTCAGGAGAATTTCTCCGGCTCCCAATTTTTCCACTTTTTTTGCCCAAGTAACCGGATCAAGCCCGGTCTGCGTCCGGCCGGAATCAGTGAAAACTTCATAGCCGCCGCTAATCTTTTTTTGCACTTCCAAAGATGCCACCATCGCTTGGGAGCCGAATTTTTTTGCGATTATGGTTACGAGCCTGGGATTATTAACAATGCCGGTGTTAATTGCCACTTTATCTGCTCCATTGCGGAAAAACAACTTAGCATCTTCCAGGGTGCGGATGCCGCCGCCAACGGTTAAAGGAATATAAATCTGTTCGGCCGTGCGCCGGACAATCTTAATCCAATTTTCCCGTTGGTAAAGGCTGGCCACCAAATCCAGGTAAATTAATTCGTCTGCCCCGGCCTGGGCATACTCCAAAGCCGCTTTCTCCGGCTTACCCACAATTCTTAACCCGTCCAAATGCACCCCCTTGATCAGGTTTTCGTTTTTTACCTCTAATTTGGGAATAATTCTGACAGTTTTCATAAACAAGCTATAATCATACTATGAAAAGCGCCTTAATTATTACAGAGGATATCATTAAAATCCAGACCCTGACCGGATTATTAGGCAGGCTCTTTAGCTTTCTTTATCTTAGTTGGCTTAAAACTCGGCTTAAGCTGGCCGTTTTTCTCCTTCAGCGGTTCTTTAAGCTTTCCGTGATTACTTCTGACGCCTTTGAGCTTCATGACAGCTCTGTTTATTATTATGGTACTGAACTAGCCAAGCTTGATTATGCTGCTAACCGGCGTCAATATTTAGACCTAACTGACAGATTATTAAAAACTTTCCCTCAGAATTTATTTTTCAACCGTTTAGCCATTCATTTAACCTATGATTATTTTATTTATGTTCCGCTTTATGTCAAGCTGTTTAAAAAAATTAAACCTGATTTAGTCATCACTTTAAGTAGCAGTTATCTTGAACAAATCGCTTCCTATTTGGCCCAAGAGATAAAGGTAAAAGTTTTAAAGCCTCACTTCATGACCTTTATCTGGCTTAATCACTGGCTGAAAAGATTTTTTCTCCGGCGCCAGTTTCAAAAGAAAATTAATCAATTTAAGTTAGCCGCTCAAATTCCGCCGCCGCCAATTCAAAACCTCCGCTCTGCTATGCTTATGAGCCTTGATTTTTTTCGCCACTTTAAAACCTTAGCCCCGCTTTATCAAGCTTTGGAGAAACATCACCATAATCCCTGGCTGGTGACTGATATAATTAATGTTAAACCGGTTTTAAAAAATTTAAATCAAGTTTCAGCTCATCACTTCTTTTTAGCCGGCTTTCTGCCTAAAGAGTTTACTCTCCGGCCAGTTAGTTTGCCAAAAAAAATAAATTCAGTTAAAAACCAGGCTGATTTTTTATACAACCTGGGTTTAACTGCTGCTGCTCCGATGATTGAACTGGGCCAAACTTTAAGCCGGCTTTACCTGGCCGCTGGCGCCAATTTATTTAAGCAGATTAAACCCAAAGCGGTTATAGTAGTGTCTGACTCAAGATTTTGTGAGCTGTCCCTGGCCGCTTTGGCTAAAACTAATCAGGTGCAATCACTCTTAGTTTCTCCCAATACTTTATTGGCTTTAGACTGGCTTAATTCATATGATACGACAGATAAAATTGCCTTGCCTGGAGATTTTGTAAAAAACCAGCTTATTAAAATTGGGGTGCCTGAAAAAAAATTAACAGTGGTGGGCGATTTACAGCAGCAGAATAAACCGAAATTGACCAAAAAACAAATATATAGACTGTTGGGGGTTGATAAATTAGATAAAAAAATTGCTCTGTTGATTTCTTTTGGTCCCAGCCAGATGATCCCCAAACCGGAAAAAGCCGCTTTTTTCCAACTGGCTTCACGGGCCGTGGCAGCCGGTAAAAACACGGTTTTAGTCATTAAGCCTCATCCCAGTGAAAAACGCTACCGGGTTTTAGAAGAGTTAAAAGAATGGGGAATTGCTAACGCGATTGTAACAGATAATAATCAACTGGAATTAGTCGAACTGCTCAACGTCTGTTCCGTGGTGCTGCAAACTTGGTCCATGACTGTTTTTGAAGCAATTATGATGAACCGGCCGGTAATTAGTGTCAATCCTTTTAAAAAAGACTATGGTTTTTTCCTCCCCATTATTAAAGACGGCGGGGCGGTTACCGTGACCAATCGGCGCGGTTTAACTAAATGGCTGACAATCTTAACTGATCCCAATCAGCCCCAAACCAAACAGGAATTGCAGCAAGCCAAACAAGCCTGTGCCCGGTATATCACCGTTCATGGCGGCCAAGCGGTTGATAAAATTCTAAACCTTTTGGCCAAAGATCATTAGTTTTCCAAATTAGTTTATACTTAGCCGCTAAAGTGTCTTTTATCAATTCCGCTAACTCTGTCGCCTGGCTGCTTTCTCTCAAAAGCTTCATTTTATTATCTTCGATGACCACAAGATCTGCTTCATTAAACCATTCCTTCAGCATGGCCATATTCCAAAATCCTAAGCTCCGGACAGTGTCTGTGTCAGCCGAAGGTTTATAAAAACCGGTATGGTTAATCAGGGGATAATATGACACTTTGCCTGCCATAAACAAGCTGATTGGTTCAGCGATCCAGATAATCTTGGTTTTATCCGCCACAATTGGTTTTAATATTTTACCGGAACGGTTAATCAGTCTTAAATCCGACCACTTGGTAGGAATGGCAAAATTTGCCCCGTAACGGACAGTAATTGGCAATAAAACCAATAAAGCAAGATATCCTGCTAGAAATATTTTTTTATTTTTAACTTTCTTAAACCAACTAGCTAATCCATGGGCCATGATCACGGCGACTAATGGGGCCACATAAGGAAAATAACTGATAATTGCCCGCGGCGATAATCTAAATGCCGCCCAACTGTGGATTATAAAATTAAAACCGGTAATGCCGATTAAAAACAGCCAAAATAATTGTTTGGGCTTAAAGCTCAGTATTATTTGTTTTCTTTGCCTCACCCAATCAATTATTAATAACCCGCCGATTATTATCCAAGCATGAAATACGACTCCAAAATCTCTGATTGCCCGCCAATATAAGCCTAATGATTGTAAATCTTCCTTCCAGTACATTCCCAAGATATCTTTTTCTGACTGGCTTACCGGCAATATGAAGTTTACCCACGGCAAATTTTTTAAAATGTTAATCGTTCCCGGATATCCGGGAATTAAAAAAATACTTAAAGTTACCCCGATTACCAGTAAATTTAACAGCAGAGAATTGAGATTCTTTCGCTTCACTATTATTAGAAAGCCAATATAAAGCAGCAGGGTAAATAAAAAATTTTCTCTGATGATAAAAGTTAAACTGAACCAAACTGACGCCAATAAAAACTTGCTTTCATATAAAGCAATAAAACCTAGCATTAATCCTAAAACCAGTAATGATTGCGGCGTCGCGGTTGAATAATAAAAAGTAACGGTCGGGGCTAAACCTAATAAAATCAAAGTCATTGTTCCGGCTATTTTCCCGCTGATTTTTTGGCTTAACCGCCAACTGCTAAGCAGAACCAATAATCCCAGTATGAATGATTGTAATCTTCCTGCCAGCAAACTCGGTCCCCAAAGTCTTTGCCCTAATCCCTGCCAGAGCAAACTGCCCGGCATATGTTGATAAAGAAAGCCGCCGGTGGTGTAGTACTCAACTTCCCCGTTAAGCATCAACCAACCCTTCATTATGTATTTCGCTTCATCAATGTAACTGATGTTGAAAATCAAACCGTAAAGCCCGGCCGCAATCCAGAGTCCGATCGATAAAATCGCCGCTATCTTTTGCCAGCTTTGTTTCATACCCTGGCTGTTAAACCGCCGTCGATAACAATATTAGCTCCGGTCACATAACTGGATAGGTCTGACGCCAAATAAAGTAATGCTCCGGAAACTTCATTCTTATTTGCCATGCGGCCAAGCATTGTTTTTGTCGAATATTTTTTCACAAAACTTTCCGGTTGGTTATCGAAAATGCCTCCGGGAACAACGCAATTAACCCTGATTTTTGGCGCGTAAAGCGAGGCGAAATACTTCGTTAAAGCGATTACTCCGCCCTTACTGGCCGCGTATCCGGCCGGCACCCCCATCGGTTTACCGTCATAATTTGCATTTTCATAAAGTGACCAGTCCGGTCCCACTAAGCCGTAAATCGAGCTAACATTAATAATCGATCCCTGCTTCATCATCGCGCCGATGATTTCAGAGCAATTATAAGTCCCGGTTAAATTTACTTTAATGATTTGCTCCCAGTCAGTGGCATATTTACCGGTGGCCCCGGCATTATTGATTAGCGTGTCAATTTGTCCGTATTTTTCAATAATTTTTTTAGTCGCCGTTTGGATGGAATCTTTGCTGGTCACATCCAGAATAATTTCCGTATCTTTGATATCAGTTGCTACGACGATCGCCCCGACTGATTTAAAGGCTTTAACGTGTTCCGGGCCTTGAATCCCGGTGGCTCCGGTAATTAACACGACTTTATTTTCTAAGTTAAAAATCTGATTTGACATATTTCTCCTTTAATAAAAATTCAATGTATTTAAAATCAAGTTCGCTATCAATATGGCTGGATCGCTCTTGCGGCATTTCGACTGTCCGGGTTTTATCGGTAAATATTTTACCGGCCATTAAAATTTCTTTTTTTATGATATAAACTGCCGCGTTAACCCGGTAAGCCTTGGGCGCGTCTTGCCGCCGATGGATTTCTTTTTCCGGTTTAGCAATTGGAAACTGCCAATAGTTATTTTTAATCACCCCCATCACGTAAAACGGATTATGTTCTACCTCGCAAATCGTAATTACCGAATCTGTTTCCGGTTGTTTAATTAATTCCAAGCATTTATTAATATCAACTACATTTCTTAGAGGTGAAGTTGGGTCAAGCAAGACTATCAAATCTGCCGGATAGGTTTTCAAGGCGTGTTGTAACACCGGTATCATAGCTGCCTCATCAGTCGCCAGTTCTGCCGGCCGCATAATAACTTCTGCGCCGTAAAATTTAGCCAACTGGGCGTATTTTTCGCTATCAGTAGAAACAACTACTTTATCAATTTGTTTGCAGGCAAGAGCGGTTTTAATCGACCATGCCATCAACGGCCTTCCGCCCAAAGGCCGGATATTTTTATCTTTAACTGATTTTGACCCGCTCCGTGCGGGAATGACAGCCAGAATCATAGTTTTTTACTTGACAAAAGAATCATTTGCTTAGTATAATAGTTTTAATCATTAGGGAGAATACGACCCATAAACTATGTGTTTATGTGCGACGCCTCCCATTTTTATTGGCATAAATCAGGTTATCTTTCTCTCGATACAGAAAGATTTTATAAGATTGGAATTTACTTAACAACCTGGATTCGGAATACCGGTTGGGAATTATTAGTTTGTAGAGTTTATTTTTGGATTCTAAATATTCCAATAAACAGTGGTAGTCACCGTCTCCGGCAACAATAATTGCTTTGTTGTAATGAGGAAATTCAATGGCGGCAGAATGAAGGATTAGTTCGGCATCGACATTACCTTTGAATTTGCCGTGGTTGTCTTTAGTGGTTGGTTTAAAAATCAAAGTGTAACCGCAACGGCGTAAAAACTGATAAAGCTTTTGATTTTGTTTTATATAGCCGATGAATAAAAAAGCCTTACTGGCTTTAAACTTGTTTTTTAGGTAGATCTGAAATTTTTTAAAATCTAATTTCCAGCCGCGATAAATAAGTTTCTTATTTTTAAATAAATCTTTACTGGTGCCCAGATTTAAATTTTGGCTGTCGATAAAGGCGTAAATAATCAGCCGTTTTTTGAGTTTCATGTTTTAGTTTTCCTATACCAATTATAAACGATAATTGAGATAACGATTAAACTTGCTCCGATTATTTGCTTTAAAGTCATTGTTTCGCCAAGTAACCAAAAAGCTGCTATGGCGGTAAGAACAGGAGAGATGGTAATAAATAAATTAAAGTCGGCTACAGGTTGAACAGTTAAGGCTCTTACCATCAATAATGAGAAGACTACATAAAGCAAGGAAATGGGGATTAATATCAAAGCATTACTAAAAGTGGCTGTGCCCAAAGACGGTGTCATGAGCCAAAAGATTCCCAGGAAAAGTGACGATATCAACCGGCGCCAAAAAGCGACGATATTTTGATTAATTTTGAGTGCGGCCCGTTTTTGCCAAACAAAATCCAAACCAACAAAAATTGCTGCCAGCAGTGTTAAAACATTACCGAATTGGAACCCGGCTTGGTTTAAGCTTACCAGTAGAGCGATGCCTATCAGATTAATCAAGGAAAGCGGAAAAATCAGCCAATGAATTTTTTCTTTTAAAAACCAATGAGCCAAAAGCGGTACCGTTAACAAACTGCTTTGGATTAAAAAATTATAGCTTGTTAGTTGGCTATACTTTAAAGCCATAAAACCTAAGGAGTTGGCAATGGTAAAAAAGACAATCGTCGGCAGTGTGACAATAAAGGTCGCTTTTGTTGGGTGAAGTTTAAACGCCTTCAGCATAATTAAAGAAGCGCAGACGCCGGTGATCACACCATAAAAATAAGGGTGAAAACCTAAGTTTAATAAATACTTACCGACGATCAACATGGTGACCTCGGTGAAGACAAAGCCAAAGTTATAACGGTTCATGAATTTTTCGCCGCCTCGATTACTTCTAGGACTTTCTTGCCGTCAGCCACAGTAATTAATGGTTTTTCTTTTTCCTGAATTACTTTAATAAAGTGTTTCATTTCTTCAACATACATTTCGTTATTCGGCTGAAAATTCCAAACAAGCTTTTCCTTATCGGTTTGCACCTCGCAAAATCTTTTATATTCATTGTCAGCATAACTTAAATACATTTCTGCTTTTACTCCGGAAACAAATTCCAGCTCTAAATTAACTTTGGCTTCGATTTCGATTTCTAATTCCGGTACCATTTGTAATTTAGCTTTAACTGTTTTCACCGGCCCGAAAAACCATAAAGCATAATCAATTTCATGGGACAAATCTAGCAGCACCCCGCCGCCTAATTCCTTTTTTGCCGAATAACTTTGGCGGTAATCTTTATCTGGCCGCCAATCCGGCAGCCAGCTTTGGCAAACAATTTTTACCGCTTGGATTTTTTCCTGGCTGATTTTGGTTTTAAATTCTTGCAAAGACCAATCAAATCTTAAACAATAGCCGACCAAGATATTTCCGGCTAACTTATCTAGATTATCCAAATTATGAGAAATTGGTTTTTCAATAAAAATAGGCAAATGGTATTTTTGAACTTCCAGCGCGGTTTTAACGTGCAATGCCGTTGGGTTGCAAATTAAAATTCCATCGGCTTCTGCATAATCATTAATTACTTCATGGCCTAAAGATTCTAAATTTGTTTTATGCCTTTTTCCGATTGACCCTAACCCAACGATGACCAGTTTCACTTTATCCCTATCCGGATTAATAATTGCTTAATTTCCGCTTTAGTCATCAGCTTCTTCGGCTCCACCCCTTCTTCAGGAACGCCTTTACCGCCGTTTTGCCGATACCAATCTCGGTTTTCCGCAGCCGGTAAAACATACATTTCCGATAATTCCAAAGCTAAAGCAGCCTCAGTCCGGGTCACAATTTTCTCAAATAATTTTTCACCCTGCCTTTTGCCGACGGTTTTAATTTTGAGCGGCTTGGCTAATATTTCGCTCAAAGTTTCGGCTAAATCGATTATTTTTAGTGCCGGCATTTTCAAAATAAACACTTCACCGCCTTTTGCCGTTGCCGCCGCTTTGCAAATCAAGCTGACCGCATCCTCAATTGTCATAAAGTACCGGATCATATTTTTATCGGTCACGGTTAAAGCCTTGCCTTGCTGAATTTCTTCCTGCCAAATTGGCAACACCGAACCGGAAGAATTTAGCACATTGCCGAATCTCACGCTGGCAAAAACTGTTCTGGCGTTGCCTTTAAAATTATTGGCCCCGGACGTTAATCTTTCCGCCAATAATTTTGACGCTCCCATGGTGCTGGTAGGATTAGCCGCCTTATCAGTTGAAATATTAATGAAAGTTTCCACGTTATTTAATAACGCCGCTTCCAGCATATTTTGGGTTCCGAGTACATTAGTTTTAACCGACTCAAATGGCGAGTATTCATTTAATTCCACGTGTTTTAAAGCCGCGGCGTGAAAAACAGCGTCTGCGCCTTTCATTGCCCAATTTACCCGGTCTTTATCCCGGACATCGCCCAAGAAACACCTTACGATTTCATTATTTTTATACTGCCTTATGGCTTGGAATAAACCGGCCTCGTTATTATCCAAGATTCTGACTTGTTTTGGTTGGAAGCCGCGGATAATTTTTTGGACTAAAATTGACCCGATCGACCCGGTGCCTCCGGAAACTAAAATATTTTTATTGGTAATTTTCGGATGATTCATTAGCTTGATTTTAAAGTTTTAATTAGTTTTTCGCAAACGTAATCAACCGTTGACTGTTTCATCTCCGTATAAAAGGGGAGAGATAAAGTAGAATTGGAAACTGCCTCGCTGACCGGAAAATCGCCCGGTTTAAATCCATATGGTTTCATATATGGCTGTAAGTGGATTGACGGTAAATAAGCCTTGCTGGGAATTCCGGCACGGATCAGTTTATTGATAATTTTATCCCGGTTAATTTTTTTATCCAATCTCACTACGTAAACAAACCAGCTGCGCTCATGTTCTTTATCATCCGTTTTAATTAATTGAATTGCCGGTATATTTTTTAATCTTTGATTGTACCAGCCGGCGACTTTTTGCCGGCTTTTCAAAAACCAATCAAGTTTTTTAAGTTGGGCCCGGCCGATCGCCGCTGATAGTTCAGTCATCCGGTAGTTATAGCCTAAATATTCATGTTTTAACCACTGCATTTGCGGCCCGCGGCCCTGGTTGGCTAAGCCTTTGATTAATTGATAAGTTTTTTTATCATTAGTTACTACCATGCCGCCTTCGCCGGTAGTCATTTGCTTGTTCGGGTAAAAAGCAAAAATAGTCGGCTGGCCTAAGCTGCCTAATTTTTTACCCTTATATTTGGCCCCCAAAGCCTCAGCCGCGTCTTCAATGACGGCCAAGTTGTATTTTTTGGCAATGGCTGATATTTTGCCCCACTCAGCCGGATAGCCGAAAATATCCACCCCGACTATAGCCCTTGTTTTATCTGTTATAGCCGCTTCAATTTTATTTACGTCGATATTAAAAGTTACCTGGTCAATATCCACAAATTTAGGGACGGCCTTTTCGTATAAAAAACAATTGGTTGAAGCCACAAAAGAAAAAGGTGCAGTAATTACTTCATCGCCCTGTTTAATTCCGGCGGCAATCACCGCTAAATGCAGGCCAGTGGTTCCGCTGGAAACCGCCACCGCGTATTTTGTCCCGACCCACTGGGCCATTTCTTGTTCAAATTTAGCCGTTTCTTCGCCCAGGCTTAACTGGCCGCTTTTAATCACTCGGGAAACCGCTTTGATTTCATCTTGAGCCAGTGATGGAGGGCCAAGTAGGATTTGTTTCATTTTTTAATTAGCCTTGCCGGCACTCCGCCAACGATTTCATTAGGGCCAACATTTTGTTTAACTAAGCTGTGGGCGCCGATTAAGGCGTTTTCACCAATCGTTACTCCCGGCAAGATCACCGTGTGGCTGCCGATTCTGGCTCCTTGTTTAATAATAATCTTTCCCTGGATGTTATCGATCGTATTGTCTGAATAAATCGCGCAATGGCTGCCGATTTGAACTTCATCCTCGATTATTACTCCGTATTTGGCATTAATATAGGTAAACGCGCCGATATCGGTATTTTTTCCTAATTGGAACTTATCCCGGTGCTGGCAGATCCAATTCCATTTAGTCATATCGTTTTTATCAAATGCCGGTTGTTGCCACTGTTTAAATCGATTCATAGTGTTTCGAGGAATTTTATCACTCTTTGGCTGGTTTGCCCATCGCCGTAAGGATTATCTTTTCCCGTTAATTTTTTTGTTAAAGCTAATTTAATTGCCTGAATTATTGTTTTTTCGTCATAATCAGCCTCAATCACATTCCCGGCTTTTTCCCGGCCTTTTTGCCTCGGTCCGATATTGACTGCCGCTAGTCCCAAACTGGGCGCTTCAATCAAAGCGCTGGAACTGTTGCCGATTAGCGCCTGAGCTTGGTTTAACAATTTTAGATAATCCTCATGAATTAAATTAGGTAAGGCCTCAAATTTATCCGGATATTTTTTCACATATTCCTGAATGACTTTAATTATTTGCCTGCCGCCCGGATCGCTGTTCGGGTAAATAATTTTAACCGGTAAATTAAAACTTAAAGTCGCCTCCAGGGTTGAAGAAATTTGTTTGGCGGCATCTTGTTCTTGCTCATCCGGGTGTTGCAATACCACTAAAAATTCTTTTTTCTCTGATTTTTCCAAATTTTTAATTTCGTCCAATCCTGGGGCGCCAACAACCTGTATTTTATTTGCTTCAATACCCATTGAGATTAATTTTTCAGCTGATTTTTTTGTTGCCGGTAAATGATAATCAGCTAACATGGTAATTGCGTTTCTGGCTTTATTGTCAATCGTGGTAGTATGTTCGCCGCCGTGCAAATGAATTACGGGGATGGCTAAATAAGCCGCTGTTTGGGCCATAGCCAGTTGTTCGGCCCGGTCGCCTAAAACCAACACCAGGTCCGGTTTTTCTTGCTGCAGCGTTTCCGTCACTAACCGGCAGCATTGGCTTAAAAATCTGGCCTGGGATAACCGATTATCATCTTCATAGGTGGCGGTAATAATTTTTACTTCAGGAAATTCTTTTTTTACCTCATTGATTGTTTGGCCGAATTCCGGCAATAAATGCATGCCGGTAGCCAATAATAAAAGGTTAAAATGGGAATTAGAGTCAATTTTTTTTAAGATTTTCTGCATCAAACCAAATTCTGCTCTGGTCCCGGTTAAATAAGCCGCTTTCTTCATAAGGTTATTTTAGCATCTTTTTGTCTGCGGGCAGGATTATTTTAAAGGATGCGGTGGTTTCTTCCGAACACTGCTCGCATTTAATTGTTTGGATGCGGAATTTTTTATTTATTTTAACCGGCACCCCGAAATATACCCCGCGCAAACTCAGCAGAATATCATATTTAAGATAGTTCAGGCTGACACTCCGGTCGATTATTTTTTCCACAATTGGCTTTAATAAAAAAGCCAGGTTTTCGACTAAAAAAAGATAAATTGATAACGGGAGGTGATTAGCTATCCATCTGGCAACTTGAATTACCGGGCCTTTATCTTTTTGAAACAAAACAATTATGACCCCTTTTGGTTTACTGATTCGGACAAATTCTTTAACCGCGGCTTTGCTATCTTGGGGATTTAAATAGCTTATGGTTCCGGCGCAAAAAATCGCGTCAAAATAATTGTCCCGGAATCTTTTCAAGTTAGTTAAATTCTCACGGTAAAAAGCAGCCTTTGTATTATTTTTATATCTTTTTTTGGCTGTTTTAAGGCACTTTCTGCTTAAATCAATGCCGATGACTTTGCGTGCCCCCATATTGATAAAAGCCTGGGTATAATCTCCCACTCGGCAACCGGCATCTAATACGATCTTATTTTTAATTTCGGCTCGGTCAAAGTAATAATGCAACAGTTTTTTTACTTCGGTTAGCTTTTGTGAATAAGCCGCCGTGAGGTCAAATGTTTTGCCAATCATCTGCGTGGATTTGGCTATCAGCCTGGATATTTTTGGCGGCAATTTTTCCGATTAATTCCCAATACATTTTCGGGTGCAAGCCGCCTTTGGCGGGCCGTTTGATCGTTAAATTCTCATGACTGAATTTTTTGCCCTTTTTGATATTGGTTAAAGCGATCACCGCTTTCCGGGCCATTTCGGCAATCACTATTTCCGATTTAAACGGTTTTTTAATGCCACTGCCTTTCAATACTTCGATTCTTCTGACTTTCTCTACCATTTCTTTTAACTCTTGAGGCTCCAATGAATTTTGCTGGTCCGGCCCCGGCATTTTTCGGTCCAAAGTAAAATGTTTTTCAATTATCACTGCTCCCAGTCCGGCCGCTAACATATCCGCGTCAATTCCTAAAGTATGGTCGGAAAACCCCACCGCATAATCAGGAAAGTTTTTTTGAATATCCAGCATCGCCCCTACATTAGCTTCATTATCCGGGCAAGGGTAGTTCGTGGTGCAGTGCAGGATAATTATTTTTTTGTTGCCGGTTTTAGCAATCGTATCTATGGCCTCTTTAATTTCCACGATTGTTGCCATGCCGGTTGCCAAAATAATCGGCTTGCCGGTTTCTCCCAGCCATTTTAAAAACGGCAGATTGGTTAAATCGCCTGATCCGGTTTTCCAGGCCGGGACTAAAGGTTTTAAGAATTTAGCTGAGTCAATATGTCCGTGCGGCGTCGACAAAAACATAATTTTATTGGCTTTAGCGATTTGAATTAATCTTGGGTAAGCCGATTCGTTTAATTCCAAAGGCCGGAGCAATTTCCATTGATTGTTTTCACCCACGTTTTTCTTTTGGTAAGCCGCGGTCGGGGAGTGCTTTGTCGTTACCTGTTCTGCTTTAAAAGTTTGGAATTTAACGGCGTCGGCCCCGGCCTTGGCCGCGGCGATAATTAATCTTTCCGCTAATTTCACGTCGCCATTATGGTTGACTCCGGCCTCGGCAATAATAAAACAAGTTTTTCCACCCAGTTTTGTCATATAATATAGTCATGATTTTAACACCACTTACCTCTCTTAGTCTAGATATAGTTCGGATTTTAGCCGCGCAAGCGGTTTTAATCGGCCACTTAATCCAGTCGCATAAACAATTTCTTTGGCTTGGTCAGCCAACTAATCCGGCTATGGAAAACATTGCGGTGGTGATTTTTTTCCTGGTCTCCGGTTTTCTGATTCCCATGAGCGTGGAAGTAAAGCTCAAGCAGGGTAATTACCGCTTTATTGATTATTTGCGCAGCCGTTTTACCCGGATTTACGCTGTTTTTTTGCCGGCGCTTTTTTTAGTTGTAATTTTGGACAGCATCGCGCTTAAGTTGCATCCGGAAACTTATTATTATTTTAAAGCTTTTAACGTCAAAACTTTTTTTACCAATCTTTTTATGCTCCAATATTTCCCTTCAGTTCCTTTTGGCTCCGGCCGCTCATTTTGGTCTTTGCCGCTTTGGTGGTGGACCTACTTAAGTTTTGGCGCCTTGGTTTTGGCCAAAAACCGCTGGTTAACTGTTTTATTTCTGGCAATTCCAGTTTATAGTTTATTTTTTGGCCGGGGCCAGGGATTGGTCTTGGTTTGGCTGATGGGGGCGTTAATTTATTATGGTTTGTCCCGGAATTGGTTTAGCCGGCTAAGTCACAACTTGTTCTTAATTTTAGCTTTTATTTTAATGCTTCTGGCCGTAATTAGAGTTAACTCTACCCTGCGCGAATATGAAATAATTTTTGAGTTGTTGCTGTCCGGATCAATTGGCTTTTTACTCCATTATCTTCAGGCAATTAAAATTAAAATTGCCGGCAAACTTACAACAGTTATCCGCTTTTTTGCTAATTATTCCTTGACGCTTTATTTAACTCACCTGACCATCAGCGTGTTTATTTTATCTTTCACCGGGAGGCAATCATCTTTGCCCCTCTTTATCTTCACCTGGGTAATATGTAATTTGCTGGCAATCGTCATGGCTGCCTTTACCGAAAAGAAGGCCCTATAATGAAAAAAGTCATACTTTTAATTTTTTTAATTTTCGCGTTTTTCCACTTTTACCGTCTGTCAGGCCAGGAATTTATCGGTGACGAAGCCGTTACCGTGCTTTACCAGCGTTACCCCACCAGGCAATAGTTTTTTTCAAACCCTGTTCTAAATTATACTTTGGTTCCCAACTGAGAATTTTTTTTGCTTTTGAAATATCTGCTTGCCAATTATTTGCTTCCCATTGCCTCGGCTTATAAGCCCCGATCTTAACCGGTACCGGATTATTAATTAGTTTAATAATTTTTCTGGCTACCTTGCTGACTAAAACTTGTTTTCCCGAACCGATATTAAAAATTTCTCCTCTTAGGTCTGACCTTTCCCCGGCCATTAAATAAGCTCTCGTTATATCTTCAACATATAACCAATCCCTGACTTGTTTCCCCGCCACCAGCTTGATTGGTTGTTTTTTCAAACAGCTATTAATAATGGTGGGAACAAATCTTTCCGGCTCTTCCCAGTCGCCGTAAATGGAAAATGGCCTTAGGGTTATGATTGGCTGATTAAATTGTTGACTAAAAATCCGGCATAAATAAGAAGTAGCCGCTTTGCTGGCCGCGTAAAAAAAAGCCGGTTCCAAACTGTCAGTTTCTTTCATGGGTTTGTTTTTGCAGCCGTATTCTGAAGATGTTCCGGTATTCACAAGCACAGTTTGGCTGTTTTTAATTGCCTCCAGTAAATTAACCGTTCCGATTATATTAGTTTTAATCGTTGCCCCTAGGTTAGTTTGCTGCGGATAGGCCCCATAAACTGCTAAGTGGAAAATCACTTGGGGCTTAATTTTTATAATTGCTTTTTCAATCGATTGCTTATCCGTAATATCGACATTATAAATTTTGGTTTTTTTTATTATTTCAGTCAGCCGCCAGATTTTTGCTTTTGGCCTTAAAAATAAATGGACCTTAGCGCTTTGATTAATTAAACTGCGGACTAAATTAGCGCCGATAAAACCGCTTCCTCCGGTTACCAACACCGTCCTATTTTTATAACTGTTCATGCCACCTCCACTGGATTATATTTCTTACAAACTCAAATACAATCGCTGGTTTGACGGTGGATTTTCCGCCGCTGCGATTGAAGTTTCTCATCGGTATCCGGACAATTTTCCAGTTAAATCTTCGCGCTTTAATCAATAATTCCGTATCCAGAAACGAGTCTGGTGATTTTAATTTTAATTGCTGTAATTTTTCCGCCGCAAACACCGTCGGGCTGGCATTAATATCTTTAACTTTTAAATTAAAAAATAAATTTGCCAAGCAGTTAAAGACCTTGGAGATATATTTTCTTAAGCGGCTTTCTCTTGAAGTTCGGTACACTTTCACCAAATCAACTGATTTTTTCCGCGCCGCCTCAAATACTTTCGTCAGCACGGTCGCATCGCACTGGCCGTCTGACGGCATGTAACCCAGGTATTTTCCGTCAGCTGCTTTTAGTCCGGTAATTACTGCCCGGCCATACCCTGGTAAAGAAGTAATCAGTTTAATTCGGTGATTTTTTTTAGCCATTTTTTTAAGGACAGACAAAGTATTATCAGTCGACCCGTTTTCCGCCATGATCAGTTGATAGTTAATTTTTGCCTTAGTTAAGATTTTAACAATTTTATTGACTACTGAATTAATAATTTCTGCTTGATTCTGAACCGGTAAAACTAAAGCCAAGTCGTAGCTCATATTTTCTATAATTAGTTAGTATTTTATACTATAATCAGACACATGGGGTTAAATCTAACTAAATTGACCAAAATTGCCAATCAAATCCGCCGGGATGTTTTAACTATTTCTTATCACGGAAATATTGGCCACATTGGTTCGGCCCTGTCAGTTGTTGATATTTTAACTTGTCTTTATTTTAATGCCGCCAAAATTTACCCTCGTCAGCCCCGTCATTCTCAAAGAGACCGGATTATTTTAAGTAAAGGCCATGCTTGTGCCGCTTTATATTCCGCTCTTTTTCATAAAGGTTTTTTCTCCAAGGCCATGCTTAATACTTATCATCAGGACAATACTTTATTGGCCGGCCATCCGGAAATTCATCTCAGCGGTATCGATGCCAGCTCCGGTTCATTGGGCCATGGTTTAAGTTTAGCTTCCGGGATGGCCTTAGCCGGAAAAATCCAGCATCGCCAGTACAAAGTTTTTGCGATTTTAAGCGATGGTGAATGCGATGAAGGCTCGGTTTGGGAGGCGGCTCTGGTTGCCAGTCACCGCCAGTTAAATAATCTGATAGCTATCATTGATTACAACCGGCTGCAGGCTTTTGGCCGGACCAATCAGGTAGTAAACCTGGAACCGTTCAAGCAAAAATGGCAGACTTTTGGCTGGCGGGTAAAAATGATTAATGGCCATAATCTAATTCAAATAATTAAAGCGTTAAATTCTCCGTTGTCTAAAACTAAACCCACGGTGATCATTTGCCGGACAGTACTGGGGAAAGGCGTTTCTTTTATGGAAGATAAGCTGGAGTGGCATTATCTTAATCCGACGCAGGCCCAATTTAATCAGGCAATTAAAGAGCTAAAATTTGTTTTATGAGACAGGCTTTTATTAATACTATTACCCGGTTGGCAAAAAAAGATCAGCGGATTGTTTTATTGACGGCCGATTTAGGCTTTACGGTTTTTGAAAGCTTCCGCCGCCAATTTCCTGACCGTTTTTATAATGTTGGTGTGGCTGAAGCCAATATGATCGGCATGGCGGCCGGCATGGCCCAATCCGGCCTGATTCCAATAACTTACTCCATCGCTACTTTTGCCAGTTTGCGGCCATATGAATTTATCCGCAACGATGTTTGTTTTCAAAATGCCAACGTCAAAATTATCGGCGTCGGCGGCGGCCTGGGTTATGGTTCAGCCGGTTTTAGCCACACTAATTATGAAGATTTAAGCGTCTTGCGGCCCTTGCCTAACTTAACGATCTTAAATCCGGCCGATCCGGTTGAAACCGAATTGCTGACTATTTTAGCCATCAAGCACGCTGGTCCGGTTTATTTGCGCTTGGGTAAGGTGGGGGAGCCGGTTATTCACCATCAACCGCCCAAAATATCCATCGGCCAAGGAATTGTTTATAAAACAGGAAAAAAAATTGCTATTTTTACTTCAGGCAGAATTGCCGCCAACGTGATCGCTGCTAAACTCAAGGCCACGATTGTGATTTTGCCGACCATAAAACCACTAGACATTCGATTAATAAAAAAAATTGCGTTATCTCATCAAAATATTTTTTCTATTGAAGAACACTCAATCATCGGCGGCTTAGGCAGTGGGATTGCCGAAGTTTTAAGCGAATTACCCTTCCGGGGTAAGTTTAAACGTTTGGGAATAACCGATGAATATTTTAAAACCGTCGGCAGCCAGGATTTTTTACGCCGCCGCTACGGCCTGATGCCGGACCAAATTATCCAAACTATTAACCGGGAGACAAAATAATCATGATTGCTCAATTTTGTCCGCTCTGCGGTCCCAAAGCCAAGAAAAAAGAATTGTACCCGCAAAACTTTAAATTAGCGCAAATCAATTCAAAAGTTTTCTCAGCCCGTCGCCGCCCGGACCGGCTACATTACCGGATTGTTCAATGTTTAGGCTGCGGCTTGGTTTATTCTGATCCGATTATGGAGCCAACAAAAATCAGCCATTTATATAACCAAAGTTTTTTTACTTATCAAAATCGGGTTAAAGACTTAACTTTAACTTACGGTTACTATTTGAAACAACTGGAAAAATATAGGGTTAAAAAAGAAAAATTATTGGAAATCGGCTGCGGTAACGGTTTCTTTTTAACTGAAGCCAAGCGCCAGGGCTATCAGTCGGTTTGGGGAGTAGAGCCTAGCCAGGATGCTATCAATCAAGCGCCAAAAAAACTGCAAAGTTTTATCAGACATTCAGTTTTTAAACCAAAATTATTCCCTAAAAAATCCTTTGACGTAATTTGCTTTTTCCAAACTTTTGACCATATTAGCGATCCGAATCAATTCTTAAACGCCTGCTATGATTATCTAAAGCCCGGCGGCTTAATTTTAGCCATCAATCATAATATCGGGGCCCTTCAAGCCAAGATTTTAAGATCTTTTTCTCCGATTATCGACATTGAACACACCTATTTATATAGCCTGAAAACCATGTCTTTAATTTTCCGAGCCAATAAGTTTCAAGTGTTAAAATCCGGTCCTTCTTTTAATTATTGCCCCTTAGTTAGTTTAAAAATTAAACTTTGGCTTGGTAATTTAATGTTAGTTGCCCAAAAACCAAAATGAAATTAGTTGTTAAAATCTGGCTGTTTCTTTTTGTAGTTTTATTATTTTTCGCTGTTAAAAATTCATACTATTTAAACAGCGCTAATTTATCTACAATAATTTCCCGCCATCAATTGTCACGTGAATTTAAAGCCACTAATGATCGTTTAGGAGTAGTTGAAATTAAGTTTAATCCTTGGCCGGAAGGTATTTATGAGCCGGTGATATTCAGAATTAAAGAAAAAGGATCCGGCGATTGGTATTACCAAAGTGAATACTATAATACTTCAAATACGAAAACATTTTTCCCATTTGGCTTTCCGGTAATTTCTAATTCAAAAGGTAAAACCTATCAAATTGAAATTGAATCGCCGGTTGAAATTACCGCTCCATATTTTCTTACGAAATACAGTTTTCCCTTAAGCTTTTTAAAGCAAAATTTCCAACAAATTCCAGGTTTTATTTTTGAGAAAATCCTCTCTTTATTCTGGGCCTTAACCGCGACTCCTTTAATTAATTATTTCTTAATTTTTTTATTAGGTTTATTGCTGACTATTAAACAAACAATTTTTAAACCCTGGCTTAATTGGTTGACTTGCTTATGGTTATTAGTGATTGGATCGGTAGCCAGCCAGGCTATTTTCGGTTCATCGGAAAAATTGGAATGGGGTATTTACATCTTTGCCGGGGTAATACTTATTCCTTTAGCTTTTATTTTGCAGCGGGTTAATTTGCTTAAATTACAGCTAATTAATAGTCTGACCGCGGCAGTTTTAATTTTATGGCTGTCTTTATCTAATCTTCTGGGGGCCAATCAATTACTGCTTTTATCGCTGGCTTTAATCGTGCCTCGAATTTTCTGGTTTAATTTAGCCGGCATTCTAGCGGTAATTTCTTTTTTCCCTATTCACAATCCGCCAGGGTTAATTATTTTGTTTTCATTAATAATTTATTTTATTTACTGGCGGTTAAACTTTCATTTGCCAATTAAATTAAAATTACCCGCTTGGCTGGCAATAATTTTATTATTCCCCTTGATTTTTTATTTAGTCCAAAAACCAATTGCTTATCATCATTATTCTTTTTACCTAGGGCCGGCTTTTGATGTTATAAAAGGAAAAAGTCTTCTTGGTGACACCCCTTCGCAGTATGGTTATCTATCGATTCATTTTTTAGCTACTATTCTTGAACGAATCGGTTTTTCATTCAAAAATTTTCATTTGTTAAATCTTTTTTTATTTGCGGGATATTATTTATTGGGTAGTTTGGTTTTACTTAAATTGAACAAAAATAAATTTTTAGGTTTAATTACCGCGATAATTTTTATAACCTTACAGCCTCTTTTTTCCGATTATAGCCGGGTATTATTGCCTTCAACCGGGCCGTTGCGTTTTGGTTTCGGTTTACTAATCATTTGGGGGCTGGTATATCTATCTAACTCAGCCGCGTTTATATTTGGCTCAATTTTCAGCGCGATTGCTCTTTTTTGGTCAGCCGAAACTGCCATTTACATTATTCCCGCTTGGTTAATGACCTGTTTATTTTTTAAATATCCCAAACGCAAAATATTTTTTTTTGGTTTAATTAGTGTCGTAATTTTTGTTGGCATTATTCTGCGTGAATTTTTCACGCATCATTTTTTCCCGCAACTTGGTAACTATTTTGAATATGCCTTAGCTTTTAAAAATGGTTTCGGAGCCTTATTAATTCCTATTTATGGCAATTATTACTTAATAATTGCCATCATGGTTTTAGGTATTATTACAGCCGTAAAATTCCCCGCGCCTATACTCATTTTTACTGCTATTCATAATTTAGCTATCTTTAGTTATTTTGTCAGTCGTTCACACGAAAATAATATTATTCATATTGCCGGGTTTTTTCTGATTCAATTAATTTTAGTCCTACGAACCTGGAGCCCTAAAAAGGTTTACCTGCTCCCTTTTATTCTATTTTTAGTTTTATATGCCAACACTTTGATTGGGCAAATTAGTAATACTAAACCAAGCTTTTCTAGCCAAGTTAGTCTGCCGACTCCTCCTTTAGCCGAGTTTTTAAATTTTCATCGGCTTCAAAATTTTCCACTGGCATTGTTATCGGAAGATAACGATACTTTATTGTTAATTGCCTTAAATAAAAAAAATGAACTGCCTTTGAATCCGGCTTTAATGACGGGAATAGCCTTGGAACAAACTTGGCTGGGAAAATATATCGATCCAGCCATTGACCGCCTAACCCCGGGAACAGTGGTAATTATGGAACCGGAAGCCACCCAAAATTTTCTCCGGCCGGCAGTTGAACGCCTCTGTAGTCGTTTTCAGCTGCGGCCAATCGGTACGATTCACCCGCAAGAACTGGAAGTCTATCAAATTATTCAGGCAATTTAAACAATTGGTAGCTTGAGTTAGCAAAGACTAATTGCCAATTCTCAAAATCTTTTGGTTTCATTTTGGCCCAGGCTTGTTCCTGCGGCCCCCATAGCCAATAATCCAGGCGGTATTTATTTTTCCAGTGCGCCAGACTTCCTTCGATCGCTTCATAGTTTTTCATGATTTGGCTTAGTTGTTCCGCTGATACCGAGCAATTGTAATAATCATTTTTGATAAACCGCCTAAAATATAAATAATGGCCGCCGCAATCGTCAAAATTAAATCTGCCTTTGGTTTTTAGTCTTTGATTATCTTCAGTTAAGGAAAACATCGTTTTTACGCGTTCGGCCGGAATACCGGCAGCCTTGTATAACAGCAAAAACCGCTCCAAAGCTTCTATATCTGGGGCCAGGCTGTGCTGGGAACGGGGAATAAACACATTCGCATGAGTAAAAATAGCTAAGTAAAGGTTGTCTTTCAGGCTTGAGGTTAAAATTACGCTATCTTTATTGATATTTTGATTAATCCACTCAAATGCCCCAACTTTATCCGGTTCAATCTGAAAAGCTTGGGCCTGGCGGTTAAAAAACTGCCAGTGGACTCTTGCCTGATAAACCAGTAATCCGAAAGCTATTGCCAGCCAAATACTTTTCTTTAATTTGATTCTTTCATTTACCAGCAACATTAAGAAACCCATCGTTAAAGGATAAATAATTCTTATTTTCCAATGTCCGACCGGATCATCAATTGCTACCCCGGCCAATTTTGACACCAAAAGCACAAGGATAATCGCTAAATAATAAAGCTGCCAAAAAATCGCCTGGATTTTATTTTTTAAACCCCATCTGGCCGCTAACAATAGTATCAGCATTATACCGATCGGGATCATCTCATCTTCAGGCTTAAAAGTCATATTTTTAATAAAACTCTGGCTTAAACTTGAATTTTGAAATTTAAGTGTGTTAATCAAATAAGGCAGGCCGATCATTAAACCAATAATTAAGCTTTTCAAATATTGGCTTTTTTTGGACCAGGCAAAGACTACGCCGATAAAGCCAAGTATAAATGTCCAGTAAAAAAAGTCGGTATAAAATAACAGTCCCAGCGAAATGCCTAAATACAGCCACAGATATTTTCTCTGGCTGTTTTTCAGCATCAGCCAAATCAACAACAAGCTCACCATGAAAAAAGGAAAACTGATTTGAGGGTGAAAACTTCTCAAAAAATGAGAGGGGTAACCGTCATTCAACGCCAGCCATAATTGTCTTATTGCCGAGGGTAGGTAGGGAAAAAACCGGAAATAATGATAAAAAAACATAATCATTAATGCCGTAACTGCCGCGAAGTATTTTTTGCCGCTCATTGCTTGGAAAAACACCGTTAGGATCAAGAATGACACCACTGGTAAAATAAAATCAGCCAAAATAAACCCTTGATCTATTCCGCCGCCTAATTTTGCCATACCGGCCATCATTATCGCCGGGACAATCTCGCCTCGGAGTGGAGACGGATAATCTTTGTATTCCCAAATAAATAAATCGCTTAAAGCCATGTGTCCGCTCAGCGCTTCTTGGGTTTTAGTGGCATAAGCAATCGCTTCATCCACGCTCAAAGACGAGGTTTGGGTATTTAAAGCCAGGGGTGAATAAGGTGAAATTTTATAAATTAAGGGAATGGTCAGATGATAAAATCCGAAAATAACGCTGACGGCTAAAGCAATTAATCCCCATTTCATAATTATATGATAACATTCCTTTGTATAATCCCTTATGGACCATCAAACCTTTCAGCGTCGGGAATATAAATATTTACTGACTGCCGATCAATACCTTAAGTTAAGCCGTTATTTTAAATCCCGGGGTTTAAAGCCGGATAAATTTTCTGGTGCCAGCCAAGACAAAAGTTATTACCTGGCTTCCTTATATTTTGATACTGCCGATTATCAGGCATATTGGGATAAACAGTACGGCTTGAAAATCAGAACTAAATACCGGTTACGGGCGTACCAGTCAACTGCGATTGCTTCCACGCCTGTCTTTTGGGAAATTAAACGCAAAAATGGTGAATTTTTTCATAAAGACCGCTTCCCGGTTACTTGGGCCAAGACTAAACATTGGCTTCGCGGCCAGCTGAGCTTAAGCCAATTGCCTTCGGCAGCCGTTAATTTTTATCAGGCAGTTATTGCTAAACAGCTCAAGCCCTCGCTTTTGGTTTCTTACCGGCGCGAACCTTGGCTGGATCCTCATTATCCGGATTTGCGTTTAACCTTTGATTATCAAATTCAAGCCTCGCCCGCGACCGATCTTTTTTACCCTTACCGTTTAGCTGATGTTTATCCCAATAGTTATATTTTAGAGATAAAATTTTCCGGCCCGGTTCCGGGTTATATTGCCGAAATGAGCCGCTTTGCTAATCTTTATCGCGCTCCTCTGTCAAAGTATTGCCGCGGTCTTGAGGCCTGTGGTATAGTGAGCGAAGAAAATTTATGAATCAATTTTTGTCTCTTGCCGGCGCGAGCTTAGATTATCCTTTACCGACGATTGTGGTCAATATTTTATTGGCTTTTGTGATCGGTTTAATCATGGCCACAGTCTATAAAAATACCCATCGGGGATTATCTTATTCCGCTTCTTTTACTTTCACCTTAGTTCTTTTAACTGTTTCCGGTTCGCTTTTAATGATGATTGTCGGTAACAGTTTAGCTAGGGCTTTTTCTTTATTTGGCGCGTTTTCGATTATCCGTTTCCGGACGGCGGTGAAAGACTCAAAAGATATTGCCTTTGTTTTTATTAGCTTAATTTTAGGAATGGCTGTGGGGACCAATAATTACACTATTGCTTTAGTTAGCACCGCGATGATTGTTGCCGTGATTTATTATTTGACTAAGAAACATTTTGGCATGATTGAGCGGACTGACCATTTGCTGACTTTGGAATTCCCCCCCCAGATGACCACGGATAAATTAATGGCTATTTTTAAAGCCAATCTTACTTGGCATCAATTGGCTAATTTATTAACCTTTGACAAACAGAATAAACTGGAAATGACTTATAATATTAAGTTAAAGCCCCAAATTAATCCGGCCGATTTCCTGAAAGAGTTAAAGAAAATCAAAGGGGTGGATAAATTACATTTAGTCAGCCTGGAAGACCAAGCGGTTAATTAACCATGAAGCAAAATTTATCTTTGATTATTCCGGTTTTCAATGAGGCAGAGAACATTGAGCCCTTAGTGAAGAAAATTTTATTGTCGTGTCGTTCGCTTCAGTTAAATAATTATGAAATCTTGTTTATTGATGATGGCTCAACCGACAAAACCTATCAAAATATTTTCAAGTTGTCTCAAACCAATAAATTAATTAAAATAATTAAATTCCGCCGGAATTTTGGTAAAGCCACTGCTTATTCGGTTGGATTTTCTCATGCCAAGTATGACACTATTATTACTTTGGATGGTGACTTGCAGGATGATCCTCTGGAAATTAAACAATTTCTTCAGAAAATTAATGAGGGTTATGATTTAGTCGTGGGTTGGAAAAAAACCGGTAAAGGAGGAATCGGTAAAACAATTTTTTCCCGGCTTTTTAATCAAGTTACCGGCTGGGTGTTTCAAACCCGGCTTCATGATATTGACTGTCCCTTTAAGGCTTATAAAGGGGAATTAATTCAAAAATTAAAAATTTACAGCGGTTTATATCGGTTTATTCCTATTTTTGCCCAAAGTTTTGGCTTTAAAGTCGCTGAGGTGGAAATTAATAATTTACCCCGGTTAAGTGGTAATTCTAAATTTGGTTCAAAACGGCTTATTACCGGTTTTTTTGACTTTTTAACTGTCATTTTTATCACTAAATTTAGTTTAAATCCGATGCATTTTTTTGGTAGCCTGGCACTTTTTTCTATTCTGATCGGATCTTCGATTCTGGTTTATTTAACCGCTTTGCATTTTCAGGGACAAAGCGTAGGCACCCGGCCTTTATTCCAATTAGGCATTCTTTTTGAAATCATGGGTTTACAGTTTTTCTCGATTGGCTTCATCGGAGAAATGCTGACCCGCAGTTTAACGAAAGTTGATCAGGAAGCCATAATTGAAAAACCGTCAAATAAATTATGACCAAAAATAAACGGTTAACCGTCGGCATCTTAGGAATTGGCGAAGTTGGTTCATCAATCGCTAAACTGGTTAAGTCTAAACATAAGCTATTATTAAAAGATATTAACTTGGATGAAATACAAAGCCGCCATCTGGATGTGCTTCATGTCTGTTTGCCGTACAGCCAAAATTTTAACCGTTTGGTTTTAACCCAAACTAAACTTAACCGGCCCGGCTTGGTTATTATTGATTCCACAGTGCCTCTTAAAAATACAGAAACCCTCCATCAGTCCATAAAGAAAACATTACTGGTCCATTCGCCGATTCGGGGGACTCATCCGTATTTAGCCAGAGATATTAAAAAATTTACCAAATTTATCGGTCCGACTTCGGTTAAAGCCGGCCGGTTAGCGAAACAATATTATGCCGGCTTAGGCGTAAAAAGCGTTATTCTCGATTCTTCCCGGGCCACTGAGCTGGGAAAATTATTGGATACGACTTATTACGCTTTATGTATTGCCTGGCATCAGGAAATGGCTCGTTTCTGCCGCCGCTTTAAAATCGATTTCGATCAGGCTATCACTCAATTTAATACTACATATAATCAGGGTTACTGCCTCACTAAATCCAATGTTTTACGGCCTGTTTTAACTCCTGGTTTTATCGGCGGCCATTGTCTGATGCCCAACATTGCTTTATTGAAAAAAACTTTTAAGTCAGATTTTCTTAATTTAATCATTCAATCAAATAATAAAATCAAATCTTAGTTAAGACTATTGTCCAGGGAAACGGGGTCCTGACTTTCAGAATTTTGAATTGATTTTTTTCAAGTAGGCTGATAAATTTATTTTTGGTCCAGTGATTGATATGTTCTGGATCATTTCCTAATTTTGTTATCCTAAACCAAGGTTCATTAGGGACGGAGAAAAGACAATATTGCTTTGCTGCCCGTTTTATTTCCTGTAACGCCTTTTCTGGTTGCTCTAAGTGTTCCAGCACCTCAGTGCAGATCATCAGGTCGAAAGTCTTTTTATAAGGTAAGTGATAAATACTGCCGGTTTTCAGTTTAATTTTCGGGAACATTTTTCTACCTATGTTGATCGCTTTGTCTGAAACGTCAATTCCCACGCAATTTAAAGCAGGAAACTTCTTTTTCAGTTGATCCAGCGTAAAGCCTTCGCCGCAGCCGGCATCCAGCACAGTTATAATTTTTAAATCAGCAATGAGGGAAAACAAAACTTTATAAAAATAATTTATCAGCCACTTTTTGAGTAGATTCTTTGAGGTGTGTTTTATGTAATTACTTGTTTGCAACATATAGTTACTTATAATAAATGTTTCTGATTGTTGTCAACGCCGGTTTTTCGATCCAATAATAAATGGCTGTTGCCAGCAGCAAGGTAATTAAAAACGGCAAACCTAAAATTAATAGGGGCGAATCAGAAAATGTGTAAACTTTTTGTATCACTACATAACCGATGTTTGTATGAACTAAAAAAAGCGGGTAAGAAATTTGCCCCAGCCATTTAAAAAGCCGATTTTCCATTATTTGTAGTTTATTAATTATTATTAGGTAGAATATCGTTAAAATAACCAATAAGCTTATTGTTTCAGTTGTTTTATGATTGCTTAATTCAATCAGGAAGACTAGCCAAATTAATAAATTACGCCACCAAATAAAACCCTTTGTTTTTAATTGATAAAATAATATGCCGATTAAAAATAAATGGGCGTAGTCAAAAAATCCAAAAAAAGATCGGATTAACTCTCTATAAGGAAAATTAATCAAGCGAAGGCCAACCTCTATTATTAGCCATCCTACTCCGATAATTTCAATATGTTTTAATTGTTTAGTGAGCAGGGTTAAAACAATAAAACCGTAAAAAATTAAAAATATCGGCAATATCCAATAAACCCCGTCAACATCAGGCACTCCAAGCCAATGTTGTAGCATTGACAAATTGATCAAAAAATCTTTAAAACCAACTTCTCTTCCGGGCAATCCAAAAATAAATACGAATGTATAAGTAATTATCATTGCCAGCCAATAAGATGGGTACAGTTTTGACAATCGGTTAATTATAAAATCAAGCGGTTTTTTAACTCTCTCCAAAGATTTCATTACTACAAAGCCGCTTATGACAAAAAATAAATAAATTCCAAAGAACCCTCCCCAATGAAAGTTAAAAGAAAAAGTATAGAGATGTCCGTATCGCAAATCGTACAGATAAAGATAATGAAACAGCATGATGCACAAAATCGCTAACCCTCTCAATTCATCTAAAAAAATTAGTCTTTTCATGCACGGTTATTCTATCAGAATGTTATAATTTCTGGGAATGACTAAATTATTATTTTTCACTGTTATTTTACAGTCAATATTTTGGGTTCTGCTGGTGCCTTTATGGCACACCCCGGATGAGCAGGCCCATTTTGCCCACGTGGCTTTTATCGCCGAAGGTAACGACCTTAGCCGCCACGGCCGCTACCCGGACATGAATGAAGAAATCTTTCGGTCCCTGGAAATTTTGGGGACCAAGCGTGACGAGCAGGGAAATAACCGCTTTACTTTTCATCCCGAATACCGGCTTGCTTACAGTCAAACCTTAATTGGCCCGGAAGAAACCACGATTTCCAATCTTCCTCCTGAAACCAGAACCAATTTAGTCATCCGGGAATCAGCTTATTATCCTCATTTCTTTTATCAAATTTCGGCTTTGATCTACCGCTTAGTTTATCCGGCTGATCTTTTCGTCCGCGTCTTTAGCGTGCGGCTATTTTGGCTTTGGGCGCACTGGTTAATGATTTATTTGGTTTACAAGATTACTCAGGAGATTTTCCCCCAGCGCCGCTTACTGGTTTTAACTGCCACGGTTCTTGCGGCTATGCAGCCGATGTTAAGTTTTGTCGCCGCCGGTGTTACCAGTGATAATCTTCATAACCTGTTATTTACCGCGGTCATTTATTTTAGTTTGAAAATTATTGGCCGTTCTCACCTAAACGATTGGCTTGGTTTAGCCCTGGTTTTAGGTTTAGGGGTGATCAACAAACAACAGTTTAGCATTGCTTTTGCCGTTATTTTGCCGGCGATCATTTACAGTCTATTCCAACGGCCTAAACAAACCTTGAAGTTTCTATTGGTTTTACCTCTTAGTTTACTAGTCGCCTTAATACTTGCTCCCGATCGGACCAAGCATTTGCTGGCGATATTTTTTAGCGGCAGTTTGCCTTATCTGACTGTAACTTCCGGAGATAAACTGGTTCTACCCGATTACCCCTTATCTGCCCATATTATTTGGACTTTAAAACATACTGTGGCCGAAGTCTTGCCTTGGTATTGGGGTGTCTTTAACTGGCTGGGCGTCACTTTACCCCGCTGGGTTAACCGCGTTTTGATGCGCCTCTTGGTTGCCGCAGGTTTAGGCTTAATTATTTATTTTATTAAGCGTAAGCTTGCCGATTTTAAAATTATTTTTATTGCTTGGTCGGCTTTAATTTATTTTATTCTGCTTTTAATTTGGGATTGGGGTTTTACCCGGCAGAACGGTTTTCCTTTTGGCTTTCAGGGCCGGTATTATTTTCCGGTTATCAGTAGTCACCTGATTTTACTGACTTTGGGTATTGAGCAATTGGTCAGTTTGATTAATCAGCACTGGGTAAGAAGCATAATGCTTTTGTTGATTTGTTGGTTTATTTTCTTGCAATGGCAGGCTTTATACGTGGTTGCTTCGAGTTACTATGATGTTACCGGCTGGCAGTCGTTTATTGTTCAGGCCAGCCAGTATAAACCCTGGTTTGCCAAGGGCTGGATTTTGAGCGGAGTGTTAATTTCGGCTTTGATTTCCCAGTTAATTTTGTTAATTAAATTAAAAGATGCGCGCTAAATTAATCGTCATTTTCTTTAGTCTAGTTTTACTCAAAAGCCTGGTTTGGCTGTTGCTGGTGCCGATTTTTCAAATTCCCGATGAACCGTCTCATTTTTCCATTGTTGAATTTGTGGCTGAGCACGGCCGTCGGCCCCATCCCCGCCGGGAACAGGTTACACCTTCGGAAGTGATTGAAGCGGCGAAAATTGTTAATTTTAATTGGCAGATCAATCATCCGATGTGGCACGGCTACGATACCGGCTGGTTAAGTCAGCTCAAAACTTTAACTTCCGATTCAAGGCAGCAATTCACGGAAAACATCTGGCAAACTTCACTCAAGCGGCCGCCGCTGTATTACTATTTGGCCGCGCCAGTTTATTGGCTGGGTGGCCATACCTTTTTGGCTCGGTTTTTTGCAGTCAGATTATTGAGTGTTGTTTTACATTTATTAACCGTTTGGCTGGCTTACCTTGCTGCCAAGAAAATTTTTAAGTCTTTTTGGCTCGGTTTAACCGTTTCCGGCTTAGTGGCCTTCCAGCCAATGCTGAGCTTTTTATCGGTTGGCGTCCACTACGATCCTTTAGCCATTTTACTCGCCACGGTTTTTATTTACTGGATTATCGCTAAGCGATGGTGGTTAAGTTTATTTGCCGCTCTTGCCGGTATTTTAGTCAAACCGGATTTGATTTTCTTGTTGGTTTTTTGGTTATGGTTAAAATTTACCGGGAAGCAGCGTTGGCTGTTTGTTTTAATCGCTTTTGGTTTATTACTATTATTGGCTTGGTTAGCCGGGCCGTTAAGCGCTGCCATTGCCGCTATGACGGTTGGCTATTTCGATCGCTTGCTCTATATCACTAACTTAAACGAATACACTTCCATGGCCAAATTTGTGGTTACCGGTATTTTCAGCGGCCAATTACTGGCCCAGTTGATTCATTACTTTCAGGTAACCGCCGCCATTCATTGGGCCCAGGTTTTCCCCTGGTATTGGGGCACATTCGGTTGGCTGGAAATCAGTTTGCCTGCCTGGGTTTTTATTCTTTTGAAGCTATTATTGCTATTCAGTTTATTGGGTTGGGTAAAATGGTGGTTTAAAGACAGGAGTGGCAATTATGGCTGGTTATGGGGTTTTCTGCTGCTGCAAGCAGGAGTAATTGTAGCTAATGATTTTAAAGTTTTTATTTCCAGCGGTGATATTTACGGCATTCAGGGCCGGTATCTTTTCCCGGCCATTCTGGCCCAAATGATTATTTTGGTTTTTGGCTTAAAGCAATGGTTGAGTGAGAGATTTTTAGCCCCGGTCTTAATAGGCTTGAGTTTATTATTAAACTTGATCGGTTTATTGACGGTCTTTCAATACTTCGGCAATGTATGGCAATAAAAAAACATCTTTGGCAATTGCTTTTATTGCTGTTTTTAAGCTTAGTGGCCATGCGGACTTTTTGGGGGCCGGGATTTTATGACGGCCACGATTCCCAGGCCCATATTGTCCGGCTCTGGCAGTTTGATAAAGTTTTGCGGTCGGGCCAATTTCCCCCTGCCTGGGCGCCGGATTTATATGCCGGCCGCGGCTACCCGCTTTTTATCTTTGCTTACCCTCTGCCTTATTTCATCGCGGAAAGTTTTCATTTGCTTGGCGCTGATTTTGCCGTCAGTCTTAAGCTGACTTTGGTTTTGGCTTATTTTTCCAGCGTGGTCGGGATGTATTTTTTGTCCGGTTTGGTCGGCGCGATTTTATGGGGTTTTGCTCCTTATATGTTTGTTAAAATTTTTATTACCGGCTCTCTTGGAGTAGTAGTTGCCTATGCTTTTATTCCTTGGTTTTTTTGGGCCGTCAAACAAAAAAAATGGTTGGGAGCGTCAATTTTTTTAAGCCTGTGGATCTTATCTCATCCGGGAAAGCTAGTTATTTTCGGACCGCTTTTGTTGTTGGTTTTTCTGCAAAATCGAACCGCTTACCGCCGGTTCTTATTTAGCATCTTGCTTGCCTTGGGCTTATCCGCTTGGTATTTTTTGCCGGCCAACTTGGAACTGCCCTACACTCATTTTAAAGACTTTGTCAGCCATGGTTATGTCAATGACTTTGTTCCTTTTTCCCGCCTATTGTATTCCCAGTGGGGGACTAACGCCCCTGGTTGGGGTGATAATTCTTTGTCTCAGCAGGTAGGTATTGCCCAATGGCTGGCTATCGTTTTAAGCCTGTTTTTTTGGCGCAAGTTGTGGCCTTATTTATTAGTTTTTAGCTTAAGCATATTTTTAATGTTGCCCCAATCAAAATTTATTTGGGACTTACCGACGCTTCTGCAGCAGGTTTCAACTCCCTGGCGGTTTTTGTCTTTAGCGGTCTTTACCGCGGCCATAAGCGGCGCGCTGGCTGTCAAAATGATTCAGTCAAAATTCTTGCGCTACCTGGCAGCAGCCTTATTAATTGGTTTAGCTTTATACGGTAACCGCAATCACCTGCGGATTAATGAAGTCAGGTTTTACGATCAGGCATTTTTTGACAATTACACCGGCGTCGCTGCCGGTTGGAATGAATATCTCCCGATTTGGGTTAAAGAAGTTGATTATGTTAAGTCTAAAGATCAGCTTAATACGCTTTATTACCCTGGCTGGCAGGTAACCGTTGATGGCCAAAAAGTTGCCATTAAACCCGGTGTTAATGGCTTGATTACTTTTGCCGTGCCCCCTGGCGATCACCAAATTGCAGCTAAATTTTTACCCACCTGGTGGCGTTATTTGGCTGGTTTGATTTCTTTATTCAGTGTTTTGGTATTAATATGGCAACTCAAAAAAAAGTAATTATTCTTGGGTTTTTAACTCTTTTGGCCTTTGGTCTAAGAGTTTATCGGTTAGGAACAGCAGATTTTAAAGAAGACGAATTTCTGACGGTTAAAGCCGCCGCCTACCAGAATTTTTGCCGGCAATCTCCGGATAATTGTCAAGCCAAAAAAATAGCTAATTTTATTTTTCCCTTGTTGCAAAATAACGAAACTGTTCCCAATTTAATTACTCAAATTTATCTTTGGGATTTTATCTCCGACCGGCCCACGGCGGTTAATTTTAACCGGGCCTGGCCGCACTTGCTGACAGTAGCCGGTTTTTACCAAATTTTTGGCTTATCCGAATTTACAACCCGCTTGCCCGGGGCGATTGCCGGCGCCTTGTTAGTGCCGGTGGGTTTTTTGTTTAGCCAAAGCCTGCTTTTCAGTTTTCTACTAACAATAGCTTTTCCTTTAATTGATCTTAGCCGCAATGCCCGGATGTATTCCTTATTCATGGTAGTAATTTTGCTGGCAATTTATTTATGGCGCCGTTTGCTGGCCGCCAAACCGGCTTTTTCTTGGCTGCTTTTAGCCACCGCTATTGTGACTGTTTTAGCCTTTTGGCTTCAATCTTTAACTTTAGTAGTGCTGATCGGTATTTATGCTTATTCTTTATTTAAGTCCCGTAGTTGGTTTTGGTGGCTTTCGGTTGGGTTGGGATTAGTCATAATCGTCGGTAAATATTCCGGCGCTGATTTTTTTCACCGTTATTTTTTGGGTTTGGCTTTACCGCCTCATTGGCAATATTTAAGCTGGTGGCCCGCGGCCGCTATAATTGCAATGTTAATCAGGCGGCAAACTTATTTACTGGCGATTATCACTGTTTATCTAACTGTTTTAATTTTTTTCACCCTGCCGGCGCCGGGGGCAGCCTACGTAATTGCTTTGTGGCCTTTGCTTTTATGGCCTCTGCTTCATTGGCGCCGCTGGCTCACTTTCGCTGTGTCTTTGATTGTTATAATTCAATTTGGGTTGGGGATTAACTATTTATATTTTGGCCGTGACGGCCGGGCGCAAATTCGATCCGCCTATCAATCCATCATTAATCGATATCAGCCCGGTGATAAATTATATGCCATCCAGTTACGGGATTATTATTTGCAATCTTTACCGCAAGGCACGGAAGTGATTGATCTTAAAAAAACTCCTTATCCTCAATTTTCCGGCTCTGGTTTTGTGGTTTGGGAGCAGGAAAAAATTGGCTACCTCCAAGCACCGGTGCTTAACTATATTCAAACCAATTTTAATCATTTGGCCGGCAGCGGTTTGGATAACTTCGGGGTGGAAATTTACAGTTTTGGAAAATAATGTTGCAGCCAGTATTCCAGCATTATCACCCGCCACAGCCTGCGGTCAAGGTGCTCTCCGCTTAAAGGCTGATTAATCATTGGCTCAACCGTTGCCGGTCTTAAAAATTTTCTATATTTGGCTTTAGGATCAAGAAGTAGGTTTTTAACCGGTTTTTGCCATTGGTTTCTCAGCCAAATTCCCAAGGGAAAACCAAAACCCATTTTAGGCCGGTAAATAATTTCCCGGGGTAAAATTCCCTCCAGGGCCTTTTTTAAAATATACTTTCCTTCGCCGTGTTTTAACTTATATTTTCCCGGGATTTTGGCGCAAAACTGCATTAATTCCTGGTCTAAAAACGGCGAGCGGACCTCTAAACTGTTGGCCATCGAGGCAATGTCTACTTTGGGTAAAAGCACTTGGCTTAAATATAGGTTAATATCTGTTTTCAACACATTATCGAGCGGTTGTAGATTTTTCAACTGTTGTTTTTGAAATAAAGTTTTTGTTGCCAACGGGTTAATATTGTTCCAAAATTGCGGTTGATACAAGGATTTTTTAAAGTTTTGGGGAGCGGTTAGGCTCAGGTAGGCAGTCGGATAAATTGTCGGGCCGGAATTTAACCACGGAAACAAGCGTCCCAGCGGGTTTAGCCAGACGAATTTCAGGTAGCGCTGGTAACCGGCAAAGTTTTCATCGCCGCCGTCGCCGTTTAACACCACCTTGACTGTTTTGGCAGCCAGTTGGCTGACTAAAAAAGTCGGCAAAGCTGACGGATCGCCGTAAGGTTCTTCATAAGCTTCAGCCAATTTGGGTAATAAACTCCAATGCTTAGGGGTTAAAATAATTTCCTGATGATTGGTTTTAAACTTTTTCGCCACCATCCTGGCATAAGGCAATTCGCTGTATTTTTTGTCTTCAAAACCAACGGAAAAAGTCTTGATCTGCTTTTGGCCCAGGCGACTCATTAATGCCACCACCGCCGAAGAATCGACTCCCCCGGACAAAAATGCTCCCACCGGCACATCAGAAATTAACCGTAACCTGACCGATTCGGTTAATTGATTTAAAATACTGGTTTTCAATTCCGGCTCGGCCAGTTTAGTCTTAGGTAAAAATTCTACTTGCCAATATTTTTTTATAATTACCTGGTTATTTTTTATCAATAAGTAAGACGCCGCCGGTAATTTTTTAATCCCTTGAAATCCGGTTAACGGCGCCGGTACCGCCTCCAAGCTGAAAAAATGGTCGATTGCCTGCAAATCAGGGGTTCGTTTAATCGTTTTATCTGTTAAAATGGCTTTTAATTCCGAAGCAAAAATTATTTTCTGCTTATCCAAATAATACTTTAACGGTTTTTTCCCCACCCGGTCCCGGGCTAAAAATAAGCTTTTTTCCCTCTCGTCCCAAAGCGCCAAGGCAAACATGCCCCGCAAATATTTAACACAGTTTACGCCATACTCTTCCCATAAGTGCACAACAATTTCCGTGTCTGTTTTAGAACTAAATTTATGCCCGTTTTTAATTAATCTGGATCTTAACGCCTGAAAATTGTAAATCTCGCCGTTAAAGACTATCCACACGGTTTTGGTTTCATTACTGATCGGTTGGTGCCCGGCTGGGCTTAAATCAATAATCGACAGTCTGCGGCTGCCTAAACCAACCGGGCCTTTTAGCCAAATACCCTGGTCGTCCGGGCCGCGATGCTTAATCTCTTTACACATTTGCTCCAGCTCATCCGGTTGGACAGGCCGGTCGTTAAAGTTTAATCTGCCGCAAATGCCGCACATATTACTTTAAGGCTTCTTTTAATTGATTGCACGCGGAAATAACTGTTTTTTGGCTCATGCTAGTATAAAATGGTAACGCCAAAGTTGCTTGAGAAACCGCTTCGCTGACCGGAAAATCGCCTCGCTGGTAATTAAGTGATTTAAGATACGGCTGCAGATGCAGGGAGGGAAAATAAGTTTTTACCGGTACCCCGAAGCGGGATAATTTAGCCGCTATTTTACGCCGGTTAATTGTTTTATCTAAAAGAATCACGTACACAAACCAGCTTCGCTGATGGTCAGGGTCGTTTGGTTTTAATAAATTAATGCCGGGAATATTAGCCAGTTGTTCGTCATACCAGCCGGCTATTTGGCGGCGGCTGGCCAGAAACCAGTCAATTTTTTTTAACTGCTCATTCCCTAAAGCCGCGGAGATTTCCGTGATCCGGTAGTTATAGCCCAAGTAATGATAATCCTGTTGGTCTTGGCCGGCCCGATGGCCTTGGTTTGCCAAGCGCTTCATCAGCTCATATTGTTTTTTATTATTGGTGGTCACGATTCCGCCTTCGCCGGTAGTCATCTGTTTGTTGGGGAAAAACCCAAAGACGGCTAAATGGTTTAAACTGCCTAATTTTTTCTTCTGGTATTTAGCCCCCAACGCTTCGGCCGCGTCCTCAATAATGGCCAAATTATGTTTTTGGCAAATTTTTATGATTGTCTGCCATTCTGCCGGATAACCGAAAACATCGACCGCTAAAATTGCCTTAGTTTTAGCGGTAATTTTTGCCTCTATTTGTTTAACATCCAGATTTAAAGTTGCCGGGTCAATATCCGCGAATATCGGTTTGGCTTTTTCATATAAAATACAGTTGGTTGAGGCCACAAAAGTAAACGGGGTCGTAATGACTTCATCGCCCGCCTTAATCCCGGAAGCAATTACGGACAGATGTAATGCCGCCGTACCGCTGTTAGTGGCCACCGCGTATTTAGCCCCCGCGTATTTCGCCATCGCCTGTTCAAATTTTTCTGTTTCCTGCCCCAAGCTTAGCCAACCGCTTTTTATTATCCTGCCGGCGGCCGTTAATTCATCGCTGGTAATATAGGGAATGCCCAAGCCCAGCTTATTTTTCGGTAACGGGTTAATTCTTGGCTTCATATTGCCAAATTTTTAATCTTGAAAAATCATGCGGTAAATTAATCTTGGCCGCTAAACGGTTAAATCGGCAATTCCAGTTTAAATCCTGGTCAAAATAAGGCCGGACTCCCCGGGTTAATAAAAAATATCCGCCAAAGCCGCCAATTAATTTAAATCCGAGCCTGGTCAATTTTTGATCATCCAGAAAAACATTATGCCAGCGGACAGAAATAGGGGCTAATTTAAATTTTGCCCTGAAATCGTCTAACTTCCTGGCTCCCTGTTGACTGCCCTCGCACAAAATTAATTTGCCTTTGGGTTTCAAACAGCTTAACAGCTTAGCAATCATTTGTTTTTGCTGCGCCCAACTTTCCAGGTTGATTAAAAATCTTTGCGAAACAATATAATCATATTTTTGCGGCGGCAATTTTTTGGTCAGATCGGCAATGATAAATTTTATTCCCGGGTAATTTTTTCTGGCAAGTTTTAGCCGCTCAGCCGAATAATCAATGCCCGTTGTCTTTAAATTTTTCACTTGGCTGTATGCTTTTGTGGCTTCGCCGTCGCCGCAGCCAACATCCAGCAGCAGTCCTGGTCCCAGCAATTTTTTAATTGCCTGAATTTCCAGCCCTAATATATTTTTATCCGGCATGGAAAGATTTTGCAAATTTTCCCAGTATTGGCGCACTTTAACTGCCTGCTTCATTGTTCTAGTATAATACCATTAATGAGTAAGCCAAAATTCAGAGGGAATAATTGGGATTTGTTTTATGAATTGGTGCGGACCGATTTTATCCTGCGTTATCATAATTCTATCCTGGGGTTTATTTGGGTATTATTAAAGCCATTTTTAATCTTTTCTATTTTAGTAGCGGTTTTTTCTTTAGCTTTTAAAATTCAAGATAGGCTGTACCCTTTAAATTTACTCTTGGGATTACTGCTTTATTCTTATTTTAGCGAAGCGACGCTACGGGGCATTACCTGTTTGGCGGAAAAGTCGAACATTATTCTTAAAGTAAACTTTCCCAAATCAATCGCCATCCTGACTTCGGTAGTTAATTCGTTTATCAGTTTCTTTTTTGGCTTTTTAGCCTTTTTAGGTTTTTGGTTTTGGGTTCGCCCGGATGGACAATTGCTTAACCTGCCTTATTTTTTATTATTAGTGCTGATTTTGACAATTTTAATTATTGGCTTGAATTTTTTCCTGAGCATTGTCTACACCAAACTGAAAGATTTGCTGTCTATTTGGGAAGTTTTATTGCAATTACTTTTGTATTTAAGCCCGATCATTTATCCGCTTAGTTTTGTGCCGGATAAATATCAAACGATATTTTTATTAAATCCAATAGCGGTAATTATCACCCAATCCCAGGCAGTTTTAATCACTGGGCAGGTGTTTGACTGGCGGCTGGTAAGCTATGCTTTAATATCGGCAATTTTGGTATTAATTTTCGGCTGGATATTTTTTCAAAACCAAATTAAAAAAATTAATGATAATTTTTAAATATTATGACTGCGGCAATTCAACTCCATAACGTCACCAAAACTTTTCAGATACCGACGGAAAAAATGGATTCACTGCGCGAACGGTTATTAAATTTTAAATTAAGAAGTCAGAAACGATCATTTACCGCTTTAAGCCGGATCAATCTCGCGGTTAACTCTGGTGAATGGCTGGGAGTAATCGGTCCCAACGGCTCTGGCAAATCAACTCTGCTAAAAGTTATTGCCGGAATTTATGGACCGGATCAGGGCCAAGTGGAGGTAACCGGACAATTAGTGCCGTTTTTAGAACTGGGCGTCGGTTTTAACCCTGATTTATCGGCCCTGGATAATATCTGGTTAAACGGGGTAATTTTAGGCATGGCTCGGAAAAAAATTCAGGAAAAGTTGGAAACGATTATTAGCTTTGCCGGCATCAAACCGTTTATCAATCAAAAATTAAAAAATTTTTCTTCGGGAATGCAGGTGAGACTGGCGTTTTCCATTGCCATCCAATCGTCCGGCGATATTTTCTTGCTTGACGAGGTCTTGGCGGTCGGCGATTATGAATTCAGGCAGAAAGCCAAAAAAGTTTTTCAACTCATGAAACAGCAGGGTAAAACTGTGATTATTGTCAGTCACGAATTAGACCAAATTAAGGAATATTGCGATCGGGCGATTTGGCTGGATCACGGCCGGGTTATCTTATCGGGCCAACCGGAAACAGTTATCAAAGCTTACACAAAGTTTGTTTAAAAATCTCAATATTTTTTAAACTGTGATATTTTTTAACATATTGATAATGATTTATTCCCAGACTTTTTAATCTTGCCGGATTATGTAACATTTGTTTTAGTCGGTTCCTGCCTATTAAACCGCAATGATATTTATTGATGTAATTATCCGGATTAACCCGGTAAGATAAAACCGGCGTTTTCGTAACGCCTGCCTGAAGAAAAGTATTCGGAAAACCTTCCGCTTCAGAGGTATTGACCAAGATTTTTGCCTGGCGGAAAAAATCCAAAATTTTTGTCGCCGGAACAAAAGAGATAATTTTTAAATTAGGCAAATCTGTTGCTGGAGTTTTTTGTTGGCCGGAACGGCAGATCATAAGAAACTTTTCCTGAGGATAATTTTTGGCCAATTCAATAAAAGCTTGATAATTTTTCCATGAATCAGCCCGCCCCACCCACAAAATATATTTTCGTTTAAAAATCTTTTTATTAGGACCAAATTTTATCAGCGACGGCACCACCAAATTGTTAAATTTCAACATCTTATTTTGTTGCTGGTGCTGAGTAATAATTAAATCCGCTAATTTAATTGCTGAGTGATTTAGGTCCCAATCGTGGGCAACCATGTAAATAAATTTTTTATGAAATAAGCGGCAAAATAAATAAACTAAAAGTATTTTGGGATTAATCGTCCGCTCGATATAAATATCGGCATCGGCTAATTTTAGAATCCTGAAAAAATCAAATAATTTTGTTTTCAATAATGATAACCGTCCCTGTTTGATTATTGCCGGCTGGCCGTAATCACCGGTAATCACACTGATGCTAAAATGCTTGTCTTTAGCCAGCTCACTGGCCAGAAGATTGATTTGCACCTCAGCCCCGCCAAAATAATCCGGCGATTTTTTGGCAAAAAGTGGATAACTTCTTAGGGAAATGAAACATACTTTTATTGGTTTCACGGTTATAATTATAAACTATGGCAGTAAAAGTTTGTTTTATCACTAATTATGCTTATAGTTTATTTAATCCAAAAAGCCGAATTGTGGCTGGAGGAATTGAAACCATTTTTTATATAATTGCTAAGGACTTAACGCCTGATGAGAGGTTTGAGGTTAGTTTTTTACTGGAAGACGATGTCCGCAAAAACCAGGTAACCGAAAAAATAGACGGCATTACTTTATATAAAACCTCTCGCCAAATTCAACCAAAAATTTACCAGGATAAACAAATCGAAAAATATCACCGCTGGTTTATTTATTGGGCGGGAAAATTCGACCGGTTATGGCAATGGCCTCATTTGGATTTTTTCCGGCTATGGGAGAAATTAAAACAAATTCAGGCCGACATTTATATTCATGCCAGTCCGAATTATGAAAGCGGCTTAATAAATTTAACCGTTAGGCTGGTAGGGAAAAAATCTTTCTATATGGTGGCAAATGATGAAATTTATTATTGGGGAATAAAAAGCGCCGGCGTTATTTGGTGCCTATCCGGCCGCCACCGGAAAATTATAAAAGAAAAATATCATTTAGAGGCCATTAATTTACCTTGTTGGTTTCCTCGGCCTAAAACTACCTTGCCTTTTAAAAAAAGAAATTATTTACTGTGGGTAGGACGGATCGAGCCGCGCAAACACCCCGAAGCGTTTATTAAATTAGCCAAAAGCCTGCCTAACTTAAAATTTCTAATGATTGTGGCGGCCGCTCCAAATGAGCCTGATTTATATAAAACTATTATTAAAACGGCGGCTAAAATATCCAATCTCCAACTAAAACAAGACGCGATGTTCACCGATCTAGACCGGTATTACCAAACAGCCTTGGCGTTTATTGACACTTCCGGTTATAAAAACCTGAATATGACGCAGGTTCAGGCGGCCGCTTTTAAAATTCCCGGATTAACTTTATTTAAAGACCCCAATGATTCATTCAGGCAATATCACTGGGGCATATCCGCAAACGGTAGTTTTGATAGACTAATTAGGAATATAAAAGCGATTTTGGCCAATCAAAATATTTGGCAGACTTTCGCCGACAACGCCTTTGAATTTGCGGAACAAGTTTATAATCCTAAATCCAACCTGATGAGTTTTAAAAAACAAATGATCCGGTTAATGAAATGAAAAAAATCTTCCTCTTGGTTTTAATTTTGACTTTAAACTGGTTAATTTTTAGAACCGCAATTATGACTGCCATTGCCTCTTGGGAAGGCAAAAATCTAGTCAGTGAAGTTAAGATGGGGAAATTATGGGGTAATTTTGATCAGCTGCGGACTGACGCGGTTGAATTTTCCGGCTGGTCGGGCAAAGACAATATTGATTTATCTCTCGATCCCCAAACCAAAGGGGTGGCAATTTATGAATTTACCAGGCCGGAAGAAGCTCGAAAAACAATTTTGCAGATAGCTTTGGCCAAACCTTCTCCGGGGAGCAATAAAATCAGTGTCTCAACGGATCAAAATAATTGGCAAACAGCCGGCGAGAACAAATATTACCATTTGGTTCCGCTGGATATCACTGGTCTAATCGGCAGGCAAAGCAAATTCTGGGTTAAAATTGAGGCCAGCAACGAAGCCGTCGCTGGCCCGCCCACGGTCGTTCTTTACGACTTTTATTTAATGTTTTACAATCATGAATTTATTTTTCCCAGCCTAGTACCTATTTTAGTTTCTGTATTTATACCCATCTTAATAATAGTCGGGCCAACAAAGAAAAAAATGATCAAAGCTTGTCTGTTGTTTCTGATTTTCAGCTGGGGGTTGTATTTAGCATGGCAAAATTTATATTCTTACCGTTACCATTCATTTGACGGAGACGTTATTTGTTTAACTCAGGAAGTTCCGAGATTAATTTCTCTTGACTTTAAGCCGGCGGTGCTGGGAAATTATTGCGGTAATAAAGAAAGCCTGAACCCGCTAATAATTATTGCCGGATGGAAATTATTCGGGTACGGATCGGAAATGGGAATTAGATTTACCAGTATATTTTTTCATATTTTGACGATTATGTTTGTATTTTGGTACGGTAAAAAAATAAAGTCGTTTACGACGGGATTAATTGCCGCTTTATTCGTGGGTACCCATCCATATTTAGTGCAATTATCTGCCAGAGGATTGCGCGATACGGTTTTTACTTTGATTATTATGGTGTTTGCCTACTTACTGTTCGAAACCGGATTAAAAAGAGCGCGAAATTGGCTGGCAATTTTTCTGATTGGGGTGGGTTCAATTTATGTCCGGCTTCATTCACTGTTCCAATTAATCGGACTACTTATAATTTTTGTGGCGGCTAAAAGAAATATTAAACAGGGATTGATTGTGACCCTAATGTTATTTTTAATTGCTTGGCCATTAATTAATAATAACTGGAAACTTTACCACACCTGGAATTACTCAGAGGAGATGCATTGGAAATGGAATACTAATGTTGAGTTTGCCGGCAAACCGGGATTTCCATCCAAAGAATCAATGACGGTGAATCCGTTTCAGGGCCCGCCAATCTCTTCCTTTACCTATTTTTTTAAACTGCATAGCATTTCCGATTTGATTATTTCCACTTTGACCGGAATAAGGAAAACTTTTGAAGATCTTTACTTTAAAGATAATTTCTTAGTATTAATTTTGTTTATTGCCGGCGGCTGGCAAATGATTAAAGATAAACGGTTGAGGTATATTTTGATTTTAATTTTCTTATTGGAAGTGCCGCATTTTTTTCTGGTTTCAAAAAATTTGGTCGAATTTAGGTCAATGACCCAATCATTGCCGTTTATCGGTTTGGTAATCGGATATATAATTGACAGATTATGGCAAAAACTCCGTTCATAAACCCGAAAATAATCAGAGAAAGGCTTCGTCCCCAACTGATTGACTTTACTTATTTGATGACTAGAAGTTATCGGCAAACAATGGAAAAATTTAGAAAATTAGTAATCAGACATAAAAAATTGCCGGTGGTATTAGATTTAGGTTGCGGTTATAAACCATTTCGTTCATTGTTTCCTAAAAAGTGTCGTTATATTGGAGTAGACACAGATAAAAATTCTTTGGCTGATATTATTGCCGATAATCAAAAGCTGCCGATTAAAAGCAATGCTGTCGATGCCATAATTGCTTCAGAGGTTTTGGAACATTCACTGAATGAATATAAATTTATTAGCGAATTAAGAAGGGTTTGTAAAAATCAAGCATTGGTGTTTATTTCTTTACCATTTATTTTCCCGGAACATGGCCAACCAGATGATTTTCAAAGATTAACCCAATATAAATTAAAAAGTCTGTTTAAAAAGGATGAAGTTTTACTGCTGCAGCCAAGCAATAATATTGCCGCCTCAGTGTTTATTTTTATAAATATGTTTTTTCGAATCATGGGCGGTAGCTCCCGTATATTGGCTCCCATATATATAGTAAATAATCTTTTAGCAATAACCGCTGAGAAAATAAGTAATTTTTTTGCTAGAGGATATGTTGCTACGGCTTTAATGTCTTGCCCCATCGGTTATTCAATGATTGTCAGAATTAAAAAATGAAAGCTTGTTTTATCGATTGGTTTGCCTACGGTCTTTTTAATCCCCGGTCGAAAATAGTTTTCGGCGGCGCCCAGATCCAACTCTATCTTTTGGCTCAGGAATTGGCTAAAAACAAAAAATTCGCAGTCAGTTTTCTAACTGATAATCAATTAATCAATCGGCAGGATAATTTTAACGGGATAAAAGTTTGTCAGTTTGTTCAGTCACCAAAAACTGAAGGGATATTAGGCAGATTAACAGTCGGTAATTGGCATTTTTTGATTAGATTATTGATTCAACTAAGAAAAATTAACGCCCAAGTTTATTTTCAACGGGCCGCCGGCGCCGAAACAGGCTTGATTGCCATAATTTGTAAAATACTGGGCCGGAGATTTATTTACATGGTGGCCCACGAACAGGATGTTAATGGTGATTTTGTGAAAAAAAATGGTTGGCGGGGACAACTATTTCTTTTGGGGTTAAAATTAGCCGATAAAATAATCTGCCAAACTCAAAACCAGCAAGCAAATCTGAGCCGGTCGTTAAGTAAAAAAAGCGTAGTTGTTGCTTCCGGCTACCCGATTAATCCTCCAAAAAAAATAAATAAACAGGGGATTTTGTGGGTTGCCAGAGCCGAGATTTGGAAACGGCCGGATTTATTTATTCAACTGGCTAAAAAATTCCCTCAGGAAAAATTTACTATGATCTGTCCGCCCGCGGAAAACAGGCCTGATTATTTTAAGATTATTGCGCGCCGGGCTGGAAAAATTTCCAATCTTAAATTTATTCAGTTCGTTCCTTTTAAGGCGATTGATGCCTATTTTGCTTCCGCCAAAATTTTTATTTCCACTTCTTTAAGCGAGGGTTTTCCGAATACTTTTATTCAAGCGGCTAAAAATATGACGCCAATAATTTCTTATAAAGTCAACCCGGACAAGATCATCGATAAGTACCAAATTGGTTTTTGCGCTGAAGGGGATGAAAAAAAACTGCCGGTTTTATTGAAAAATTTATTAAGTAATCCAAAGCTATATAACCAATTGGCGGCAAATGCTTACCGTTATGCCAAAAAAAATCACGACATCAAACAAACAGCCGCGAATATAATTGATAATATTCTTTAGCCGCTTTTTCCCACGAATAAACTTGATTAAGTTTAGGTTTTAATTTGAAGGTTAACAATTTAATGATCGCTTGAGCCAGGGCCAGGCTGTCAGCCGGGGGTACCAGTAATCCATTGGTTGCGTCAATTAATTCTGGGTTGCCGCCAATATTGGTGGCAACTACCGGCAGACCCGACGCCATTGCTTCTAAAAGTGAGTTAGACTGGCTTTCGGACAAGCTGGGTAAAACAAATATTTTAGCCCGGCGGTAAATCACCGGTAGCCGGTCGTGCGGAATCATCCCCAGAAACTTAACTCTTTGGGAGAGACGCAGTTGCTTGACTAAATGTTTTAGTTTTGGTTCAAGTCTGCCGGTTCCGGCTAATTGAAGTTTGGCTCGGGGGACCAAAACCATAGCTTGGATTAGATATTCAACTCCCTTTCTGGCGGCCAAACGGCTGGTGCAGAGGATAATTGGTTTAGCCACCGGCTTTTTTGCCGGAAAAAATCTGCGGGTATCAATCCCGTTATTGATGATTTTGATTTTTAAATCAGGGAATGATTTTAACACCAATTTTTTAAGATACCGGCTGTTTGCGTCCAACGCCCGGGCGCGTCGGTAGATAAAATACATTAATGGTTTAATTATTGTCCAGAAAAATTCGTGCCGGGGTTCGTAACCCGGTTCATCGGCGCCGCGGAAAGAAACCAAATATGGTTTGCCTGATAACCAAGCGGTAATGCTTCCGGGCAAACCGGAAAAAGCGTGAATTAAATCATAATCCTGCCGGTGTTTCCAAGTCCATCTCGTGCTCTGCCAAAAAAATCTCAATAAATCCGCGTAGCTTTGGTGGTGTAAATTTTGCTTATTTTTGCCGATATTAAATCTAATAATTCGGATATTCGAATTAAGTTTTTGCTCGCAGTAGCGATCAGGGGCTGAGGTTAATAAATCAAGCTTTAAATCTTTATATTTGGAAAACTCTTTTAGCAAATAATAATTTGCCATTGCCGTGCCGCCGCCTAAGGGCGGGTATTCGTAATTGATCAAAAGCGCTTTCATGTCAGTATGAGTATTATAACCTTGTATGTTAAAATCACGTTATGAAAAAACGCCCGGTGCCGATAGGAGAAGTTAAGTTAAATTCTTTGGCTAAAAAATATATTCAGCAAATTTTGGCCACTAATCGGTTGACTTACGGTCCGTTTACCCAAAAACTGGAAAAAATGTTTGCCCGAATTCATCGTCGCCGTTGGTCTATTTTTACCTCGTCCGGCACCGGTGCGCTATTGTGCGGTTTAGCCTCCCTCAAAGAACGTTACGGCTGGCGGGATGGCGACGAAGTTTTGGTGCCGGCAATCTCGTTTGTGGCAACGGCTAACGTGGTTTACCATTTGCGTTTAAAGCCGGTTTTTGTTGATGTGGAACTTGCCACCTACAATCTTAACCCTCAAGAAATTGCCCGGCATATAACCAAGAAAACCAGGGCGATCATTCCGGTCCATGTTTTGGGCCTGCCTGCCAATATGCCGGCAATTGTTAAGTTGGCTAAAAAATACAAATTGAAAATTTTGGAAGATTCATGCGATGCGATGTTTGTTGGGGTTAAGAAGCGGTCGGTCGGCAGCTGGGGCGATTTAGCCGCATTTTCTACTTACGTTGCTCATTTATTGCCTACCGGGGTCGGCGGTTTCTTATTGGGCGACGATAAGAAAATTGAATCAATGGCCAGAAGTTATCTTTTCCACGGCCGCAGCGACCGTTATCTTTCGGTTAATGATGAGAATCAAAAAAACAAAACTGTCATTCGTTCCCGGTTTAAATTTGATCGGATCGGTTGGCATTTTCGCTTGTGTGAATTGGAAGCAGCCATTGGTTTAAGCCAATTGGCATCCGGGGATTATAAAAAACAACTTAGCCGGCGCCAACGCTTGGCCAAGTTATTGATCCGGCTTTTAAAACCTTTAGCCAATCAACTTCAATTACCCGAAGCGCCGGCAGGTTTTGAACACGCTTATATGATGTTTCCTTTGGTGATTAAAGACAAGCGGATTGATAAATGGGAGCTGATTTACTTTTTAGAATCCTGCGGCATTGCCACCAGAGAATTGTTGCCTTTACTTAACCAGCCGGCTTATAAAAAAACTTTTGGTGATCTGGAAGACAAGTACCCGGTCGCCAAAATGATTAATCGTCAGGGATTTTATTTTGGCTGTCACCCGTATATGTCCGTGGCAGATATACGTTTTATTGCGGCTAAACTTTATGAATTTTTACAAAAATAAACGGGTTTTTGTTACCGGTGGCACCGGTTTTATCGGTTCCCATCTGGTTTTGAAACTTCGGGCGGCCGGAGCTAAAGTAACTGCTTTTTCCCGTAAAGAGCTAGACCTAATTGATAAGACTGCGGTTCAGCGAAAAATATCCGGGCATGATTTTGTTTTTCATTTAGCGGCTTCGGTCGGCGGGATTCATTATAATCAAGTCCACCCGGCCAGTTTAATGTATCAAAATTTGTTACCGACGCTGAATGTGTTAGAGGCGGCCCGAAAAGCCAAAGTCAGCCGAATTTTAATCGTGTCTTCAGCTTGCGTTTATCCGCGATTTTGTACTATTCCCACGCCGGAATCAGAGGGTTTTAAAGACGAGCCTGAACCTACCAACTACGGTTATGGCTGGGCCAAAAGAACCGCGGAAATTTTAGCCAAAACCTATTATCAGGAGTTTGGCCTGCCGATCGGCATTGTCCGGCCGTACAACGCTTATGGTCCTGGAGACAATTTTAACCCGGAAACATCTCACGTCATTCCCAGTTTGATCAAGCGGGTGCTTGACGGTGAAAGGCCTTTGACGGTTTGGGGTGACGGTTCGGCGACCCGGTCCTTTATTTATGTTGATGACTTAGTTGCCGGCATGATGCTGGCCCTAGAAAAATATCCTGTGCCCGACCCGATCAACCTGGGAACAACCGAAGAGGTCAGCATTAAATGTTTGTCAGAGATGATTATTAAATTTTCCGGGGTTAAAACGAAAATCAAGTTTGATGCCGGAAAACCCAATGGTCAGCCGCGGCGTAATTGCGATGTCGCTAAAGCCGGGAAAATTTTGGGATTTATGGCCGGGACTAAATTAGCCCAGGGGTTGCCGCTAGCGATCAATTATTACCGCGATTATGTCCAAAAAAAAGCTTAAGTCTACCTTGGTAATTTTAACCAGAAACGAAATTACCGGCATGACCGCTTTGATTAAGAAAATCCCCTTTGATCAGGTTGATGAAGTTTTCGTGGTTGACTATCAATCCACCGATGGCACGAAAGAGTTTATTACCCAACACCATATTCGTTTAATTAACCAAACTATTCCGGGGCGGGGAGAGGCCTTTCGTTTAGCGGCAACCAAATCAAGCGGTGACTATTTAGCTTTTTTCAGTCCCGACGGCAATGAAGATCCCCGGGATATTCCCCGGCTTTTGAATCTGCTTAGGCAGGGTAATGATTTGGCCATTGCCAGCCGGTTTTTGCCGGAGTCGCGCAATGAAGAAGACGACCAGCTGTTAAAATTCCGGGCTTGGGCCAATCAGGGGTTTACCTGGTTGGTTAACCGGTTTTGGCGCGGTACCTTGTCTGACAGTATCAATGGCTATCGGGCAATTACTAAATCAGCTTTTAAAAAATTAAATTTGGATGCTTTCGGTTACGCGATTGAATTTCAAATGTCCATCCGGGCGCTTAAGTTAGGCCTGCGGATAGCGGAGATTCCCACCATCGAGGGTGATCGCTTAGGTGGAGAATCTGGCTCTAAAGCCATACAGACGGGGTTATTATTTATCAAATGCTTATTAAAAGAGATCTGGATCGGTTTCAAATATGGTAAAAATGGACGATTCTGGAAACAGCGGCAATTACATCATTGACGTCTTTTAAGCTCATATGCGGGTAAAAAGGCAAAGATATGGTCCGTTCTCCGATCCAATAAGCATTAGGAAAATCATTCGGTTTAAAGCCATAAGTCTCCCGGTAATATTTATGGGTGTGCAAAGCCGTAAAATGCACTCCGGTGCCGATATTTTCTTTTTGCAAAGCGTCAATGAACTGATTACGGTTAATTTTTAACTTTTCCAATTCAAGATTAATCGCGTATAAATGCCTGGCGTGGACTATATTTGGTTCATCTGGAGCCGGAGGAATAATTCCGTCAATTTTTCTAAATTCCTTTGTCATTAGCTTCCAGTATTTATTCCGGATCAGTAAATTTTTCTCCACTCTTTTTAATTGATGAATTCCCAGAGAGGCAGCTAAATCGGTCATATTATATTTAAATCCCGGGTAGACTGATTCATAAGGCTGGAAGCCGGCCGCTGAATATCTTTTCCAGGCGTCTTTGGAAATGCCGTGCAAACGCCGGATTCGCACTTCGTCGGCCCACTTCTGATTATTAGTAGTTAACATGCCGCCTTCGCCGGTGGCCACATTTTTAGTGACATAGAATGAAAAAGCGGTCATATCCGAAATTGAGCCGATTTTCCGGCCATGGTACCAGCTTTCAGTCGCGTGGGCCGCGTCTTCCATGATGAACAATTTATGTTTTTTCGCGATGAGAGCAATTTCATCCATATCACACGGTCGGCCATGTAAATGCACGGGAATAATGACTTTAGTTTTTTTGGTAATTTTCTTCTCAATTTCTTGGGGGTTAATATTGCCGGTTAAACGGTCAACGTCGGCGAAAACCGGTTTGGCTCCAACATGGATGATTACATTAGCGGTTGAGACGAATGTTAACGGCGTAGTAATTACTTCATCTCCCGGGCCAATTCCTAAAGTATTTAAACCTAAGTGCATCGCCGCCGTCGCTGAATTTACTGCCACAGACTCTTTAACTTGAACATATTTTTTAAAATCCTCTTCAAATCGTAATGTTTTTGGCCCGGTGCCCCACCAGCCGGAACGCAGCGTATCCAGCACTTCTTTTAATTCGGCTTGAAAAAATCTGGGCGCGCCGAAAATTAAAAACTTGCTTCTGATCGGTTTGCCGCCGGCAATGGCCGGAATTTTTGCATTCATCAAGGATATTATATGTTAAAATATTTCTATGAACAAATATGATTTTAGTTTAATTTTACCTTGTTTCAACGAAGCCGAGCATTTTACCCAATCGTTGAAGAAAATTATTTCCTCTTTGGATCAAACCGACTATACTTACGAAATTATTCTTGTCGAAGATTATTCGACTGATAAAACTAAAGGTTTAGTGGAAGCGGCTTTAACAAAATATAGCGATCATAATTTATCTGCCATTTTCCATCCGCAAAATATTGGTCGTGGCCAAAGTGTTATCGACGGCTTTAAACAAAGCCAGGGGAAAATTATCGGCTTTATTGATTTTGATCTGGAAGTCGGGGAGTGGTATTTACCAAAATTTATCCGGGTTGTTGAATCAGGCTATGATGTAGCCAACGCCTGGCGGATTTATGACTTTAACTTACGGTCATTAATTCGTTGGTTGAGCAGTAAGGGTTATGTTTGGCTGCAAAAACAATTAATTAATTTGCCGTTTCATGATACCGAAGCCGGTTACAAATTTTTTAACCGGGCCAAAATTATGCCTTTGATTAATCAATGTCATTATCAGGGCTGGTTTTTCGACACGGAAATATTAGCTTTGGCTGCAAAAAAACATTTAAAAATTAAAGAAATTCCGGTCGCTTTTGTCCGTCGGGAAGATAAAACCTCCACGGTTAGGCTTATTCCCGATTCCTTAGGTTTTTTGAAAAATTTGATTATTTTTTCCTGGAAATTTAAGCATGTCTAAAATTGTGACCGAAATAGGCTTTAACCGTTTAACTAAATATTTTTTCTTTGGTTTATGGGAGATTGTTTTTAAGCTTCTGCCTTATTCCCCCTTAAGAATTTGGTGGTTAAAAGTAGGCGGGGCCAAAATTGGCCCCAATTGTGTTTTCAGCACTGCCGAGTTTATCAATTTAGACCGGACGGGTTTAAAAGGGTTAAATTTAGGTAAAGACTGTTTTATCGGTCATGGGGTTCTTTTAGACCTTGCCGGCCAATTAACCTTGGAAAATCAGGTAACCGTGGCTGCCAGAAGCATAATTTTATCTCATCATTCGGTTGGTTTTTCCGATCATCCTTTAGTCAAATTCTATCCCAAAAAAATTCTCCACACTGTTATCAGATCCGGGAGTGTTATTGGCGTGAGCAGCATAATCTTGCCGGGAATAGTCGTTGGTAAAAATTCTCTTGTGGCTGCTGCCAGCCTGGTTAATCATAATGTTCCCAATAATGTGATGGTTGCCGGTGTTCCGGCCCAAGTGAAGAAAAAATTAACATGAAAATTAGGCAATGGTGGCTGATAGGTATTTTAGGCGTGGGCCTTTTTTTGCGCTGGTGGCATTTGGAGGATTGGTTTCATTTCACTATGGATGAAGAGTTAATTGCCTGGCGGGCTTGGGGGCTGTTTAATCTGCATCGGCCATTTTTAATCGGTGGCATCAGTCCTCTCCAGGTTCATCTACCGCCTTATTTTTACTATTTTTCGGCTTTGTTGCTTTGGCCGTTTAAATTTGACCCGATTGGCTGGGGCTGGTGGGCCGGTTTATTTTCTCTGTTAACCATTTGGTTTTTATATAAAATTAGCCGCGGTTTAATTGCCCCCTTGCTTTACAGCGTTTCTTTAACCGCGGTTATGTTTGACCGGCATTATTGGCCGTTATTTTTTAATTCTTTGTTTGTGCTATTGGTTTTATGGTCCTTAAAATCCAAACGTTATTTGGTTTTAATGCTGATTTTGGTTTTAGCCGTTACGGCTGATCCGTCGAATTTGGCTTTAGGCTTGTTTGTGCTGCTTTATAATTACCGGGCTTTAAAGCATTGGTGGTTAGGCGCCGGTTTATTCCTGGTGCCGCTTTTGGCTTTTGATTTGCGCCATAATTGGCAAAATTTTGCCGGCCTCGGCCGGTTATTAACTAATATTTCTAACAAAGAAATAAATTGGGGTTCGCTTTTACTTTTACCCCAGAGCTTAACCCGCTTTTGGTATTCCGCCCAAACTAATTTAATCGAAGTTTACAGCTACTGTATTCCTTATGCCCAGGCTAGGTTAGCTGATATCAGCCCCTGGCTCTTACTAGCGGCAATAATCGTGATTATTCTGGTTATAAAACAGCATCGGGAAATCAGGCTGTTGCTTTTAGCTTATTTTATCGGCCTTAGCGCTTTTGGGCTTTTAGGCTTTCCCTTATTTGATCACTATTTAACCGGCTTAATGCCGATTTGGGCCCTGATTACTGCCTTTATTTTGCGTCGTTTACCCCAATTATTAAGTTTTACCATTGTGCTTATTTTTTTGGTAATAAATCTTTATCAATTCAGCCGGGTTACTAATCCTTACGGTTTAAGCCAGAAAAAAGCTTTAATTAACTGGGCCAATCAGTATTTGGTCGGTTCTGACTGGGCTTTGGAATCAACCAGTAAGTGCCATCGGGAGAACGGTTTGCGGTATCTCTTTGAGCTCTCCGGCAATCCGCCGGTAAAAAGCTTTATGGATGGAAACTTCGCCTGGCTTTATTCTCAATCCCCAACCTTGATTGAACCTGATAAAATCCTTTTAGTCACCGATAAACCTTTGACTGCTCTTGAGCCGGTTATTGCTCAGCAAAGTTTTGGCGCGCTTAAGGCCTATTTATTATTAAACTTAAAATGAAATCAAAATTAGTCAAGCTCATTGTCTCTCTGTTAATAATTTGTTTATTTTGGTTTGGTTATAAAACCTCATTAGGTTATGCTCAATACCTCCCTCAACCGTACCGCCAATGGTTTGGTTTAGCCCATTTTAAACTTCAGACAGCGGTCGCAAATCTAGTTGATGCTTTTTATTTACCCACTTATTGGCATAAGTATTCGGCCCGTAAATTAACCGCCTTTAATTTAATTATGTCTCCGGCCGATATTACCAAGCTGAAAGAAGATGCCCAGCAATCAGTTGCCTTAGGTTACAATGCCAAGCAATCCGCCAGCACCCAGCAGATTTCTTTGCTGTATGCTGATAAGCCGTACTCCGCCTCTATCAGTTTCCATGGCGGTGGTGCTGCCGACTATGTTTTTAATAAAAATGATTACAACATTAAAATTAACGATAAACAGTCTGTTGCCGGCTATGAGGCCTTCAACTTATTTAACCCCTCAGTTCATAATTGGTTAGTCCCGCTTTTAGCTAATCAAGTGGCCTCAAAGCTTCAACTTTATTATAATGACCAATTTCCGGTTTTGGTCAAGATGAATAATAAAACTTCCGGGGTTTATTTGCTCGAAGAAAAAATCAATGATGATTTTTTCGCCAAACGCGGTTTAAATTCAGCTCAGGTAATTAAACAAAGAGATGAAACCCGTCTGCCCCATCGGATTAATACGCTTGCCCTGAATGCTCATATTTTGTCTGGCTGGGATTTTGAGATTGCCAATACTGATCCTTTTAACCAAGATAATCCTACTATTCTTTACCGTTTGGACCAGTTTTACAAAGCCATTCAGGCCCGGGATTTTAAGCAAATTAGCCAGTTTATCGACCTGGATTATTGGGCCCGCTATGATGCCTTTAGGGAACTTTTGGCTATCGATCACGATACTTCAGGAGCCAACTTTATCATGTTTTACTTGTCTCAGGATCAGAAATTTTATCCTGTGGCCAGAAGCGAAGGGGATTTAAACCCTTTAGCTGTCAGTAATGGTAATACCTTGGCTTCATTTAATAATTACGACCCTCACTTAGCCGAACAATTTGATTATCCGCGGATATTTTTATTGCTCAATTTGGCCCCTCAATTTCGGATCCTGAAATATCATTATCTTAACCAGCTGGTTAACAAATCAGCTGAACTTAATCAAGCTTTTCAATCAGTCTATGAACAATATGAATCAGTGTTTTTATACGATACCAGCGATGAAGCCTCAGTCTGGGAGAAACAGCGGCGGTTTAATGGCTATTTGCAGACTATTTCTGCCAATCTTAATCTTATCAAGCAAGAGTTAACTTTTGCCCAAGTGGCGATTAATGTAGTTAACCAAAAAAATATCGCCACCATCGAAATTATCCCTGATTCTTTAATGCCGGTTCAATTTGATCTTTTTGAATTGGAATTTGGCCAGGGCCAGGCAGAAGATGTTGCGAAAATTATTAATCAAAAAATAATCATGGCTACCATCAATCAGCAGCTTGCCGTAATTCCCACAACTTTTACGTTTTCTTTTCCGGTCAAACAGCCGGTTACATCTTTAAAATTAAAAGCCAAAAATCAGATCACCGGCTTTCCCATCGACAAGATTTTCACTGCGATTGCCTCAGAGTAATCCCCAGCGGATTAACCATCTCAAACCCGGTATTTTCTTTTCCAGCCCGTTAAATGCTTTGTTGTATTTAGGGGCTAAATCAGTGACAATTTCCGGAAATTGCTGCTTAATCGAGGCGATAATTTCACGGTTAATTCTTTCCATCTCTTTCCTGCCTGCTTCATCGTTGTCCGTATAAGTAATTTCATTTAATTCCGGCTCAATTTCGGTAAATTGAACTTTTGCCCACCAGCGCTTGACTGTTACTTGGTCGAAAGAAATGGAAATATAAGGTTTGGAATCTTTTTCAAAATAAATTCTTTGCCGGAAATCATTAACAATTAAAATCGGCCTTAAAGAATCAGGTTTAATGTTAAGTTCCATTAAACGGCTGATAAAATCATCCCTTTGATTGCCTTTTTTAATAATGCCGACTAAAAGATTTTTGTCCGGCGCCGGACCTTTGGCTAAATCTACCTCAAATTTATATTCGCCCCGGTTTAGTTGGTTATCGGAAATATTGCTTAATTTGATTTGTACCAGCTCGCGGCCGCTTTTTCTGTCTTCCGGGTTGGTTAAATTTTCTCTTTGCCGGTGGCGGACGCTGTTTTGTTTATTTAGTAGTTGTAATGTTGGTGTATCAAAATAATTATCCCTGAAGTTTTCTTCATTGGCATAAACAGTTAAAGTTGGGTCTAGGCGGTTTAAAACCTCATGATTATCAATATAGTTTTTCCTGAGCCACTGCCAAACCTCATTGGCTTTTTCCTGGGGGACCAACAATTTCCCTTCCTGCTCAATTCTTAAAGTATTCTCCGCCGCCTTTAGCGGTTGAACTATTAAAAGACCGATTAGTGTTAGCAGTAAAATCGTCAGTTTAAATTTCATATCTATCTATAATTTAATTATCATGCACTGACTGGTGGGTAATTCTAACACCAATTCCTGTTTATCGGCAAAGTATTCTTCAAAGGCTTTTCTGACCCCATTTAAAGTTGAGTAATCATGAGATAAAATTATTCCCCCCTTTTCCATTCTTGGATAAAAAATCTTTAAACAATCTAAAGTGCTTTGATATAAATCAACATCCAAATGTACAAAAGCGAATTTTCCCCCCAGGATTGCTCTGCTGGTACCCGGGAAAAAGCCTTTATAAAAAACTACATTTTTGTATTTTTTTAAGTAAGCTTTAGCAATTTTTAATGGAGCTAAGTATTGCTTTTTTTGCAACATACCGTCAAATGCTCCGGGTTTAGGTAAACCTTCAAAAGTATCAAATAAATGTAGGAATTTCCCCCCCTTAGCTTCACAGATAACTTTAGCTGAAGCTCCTTTGCAAACACCAACTTCCGCAAAGTCTCCGGATAATTTAGTCATCGATAAAGCACAATGGTAGATGAAAACAAGCTCGTCGGGCCACATCATGAAACCTTTATCTTTTTGGACTTTGTGAATAAGGCCGATTAGATTATTATCCTTTCTAATGTTTAATAGCTGCATCTGCATGACTTTAATTGGGAAGCGAAGAAATTGAGTTATTATTTGCGCTAATGGGTTAGAACTTGCGCCTATCATTAATAAAAATAGTTTTGTTTTTTGAATCATGTTTGAATTTAACACTTTTGATTTAGTGATGCCATGGTATTTGCCATAAGTCATTAAAGGATTCCAAAATGTCTCTGATAAGATTTACTTTTGTTTTCTCGTCATTTTTCCATCTCACCGCTACTTCTTTAATTTTATAATTAATTTTTTTGGCCAAATATAAAATTTCCGCGTCATAACTCCAGCGGTTAATTTTTGCCAAATTAAATAACTTCTTAGCTGCCGGCGCTTGGAATAACTTGAAGCCGCAGGTAACATCGGAAACAGTTAATCCCAGCCAGGCCCGGCTTAAATTGGTAAACTGACGCCCCAGCCACTCCCGCCACCAAGGCTGGTGTTTCATTACTCGACTGCCGATCATTTTTCTGGAGCCGATGACTAAGTTAGCCTGATTAATTTTTGCCCACAATTTAGGTAATTCCGTTATTGGGGTCGACCAATCAATATCGCTTATTAAAATTAACGGCTGCGTAGCAACCAAGACTCCTTGTTTTAAAGCATAACCCTTG
>JBBTRT010000001.1:42155-114495 GCA_038065055.1 Patescibacteria group bacterium | reverse complement strand
TTAAAAGACGGGACAAAAATAACGGGAAAAAGTTTTGGCTGGGAAGCCGGGGCGGCCGGCGAAGTGGTGTTTAATACCGGCATGGTTGGTTATCCGGAAAGTTTGACAGACACCTCATATTACGGCCAAATATTAGTCTTAACTTATCCGTTAATCGGTAATTACGGTGTGCCGGAGAAAAAATACTGGGAGTCAGGGAGAATCCAAGCCAGCGGATTAATTGTAAATCAATATATCGATACGCCCTCGCATTGGCAGAGCCGGCAAAGTTTAAGCAAGTGGTTAAAACAAGAAAAAGTGGCGGCCTTAGAAATCAGCGACACCCGGCTGTTGACGCAATCAATCCGGGAAACAGGAACAATGTTAGGTAAGATTGAGTTTGATAAGCCAATCGATTGGTATAACCCGGATGAGGAAAATTTGGTGGCTAAAGTGAGTACCAAAAAAGCTTATACAGTGGGCCAGGGGAAAAAAACCGTAGCCCTGATTGATTGCGGGGTAAAGCAAAATATTATTCGAAGTTTGGTTAAGCGCGGGGTTAAGGTGGCGGTGTTGCCATGGGATACGGATTTACAATTAAAATATGACGGAATTTTAATTTCCAATGGTCCGGGCGATCCCAAAAAGGTGGTTAAAACAATTGCCAATGTAAAGCAGGTGTTGATGCAAGATAAGCCAATTTTGGGAATCTGTTTAGGCAATCAGATTTTAGCGTTAGCGGCGGGTGGAGAGACTTATAAATTGAAATTCGGCCATCGGGGGCAGAACCAGCCGTGCAGTTTGGCGGGGACAGAAAAATGTTTTTTGACCACGCAAAATCACGGTTTTGCGGTGGGGAAAATGCCAGCGGGGTTTAAACCCTGGTTTATTAATATTAATGACCAAACCAATGAAGGGATGATTCACCAAAGCCAGCCGTGGTTGTCAGTTCAGTTCCATCCGGAAGCCAGTCCGGGACCAACCGACACGGACTGGATTTTTGATAAATTTGTTAACTTTTTATGAAATATAAAAAAGTCTTAATTTTAGGTTCAGGGGCGCTAAAAATCGGCGAGGCGGGCGAGTTCGATTATTCCGGATCGCAGGCGATTAAGGCATTAAAAGAAGCGGGGATTAAAACTGTTTTGGTGAATCCGAATATTGCTACGATTCAAACATCGGATCGGTTGGCGGATCAGGTTTATTTTTTGCCGGTAACGAGAGAATTTGTGGAACAGGTGATTATTAAAGAAAAACCGGATGGGATTATGCTGTCTTTTGGCGGTCAGACGGCGTTAAATTGCGGGATTGAGTTGCATAAAAAAGGGATTTTGAAACAGCAGTCGGTGACGGTTTTGGGAACTTCAGTTGAGACGATTATTATGACTGAAGACAGGGCTAAATTTGCCGGTCATTTACAATCGATTAATGAGTCGATTCCGGCTAGCGGGGCGGCAATTAATCAAACCGAAGCGCTTAAGATTGCCAGGAAAATCGGTTTTCCGGTAATGGTGCGGGCGGCCTATGCTTTGGGTGGACAGGCGTCGGGAGTAGCGCAAAATCAAAAAGAACTCAATAAAATTTGCGCGGAAGCATTTATGGTTTCACCCCAGGTTTTAGTGGAAAAGTACTTACATCATTTTAAAGAAATTGAATATGAAGTGGTGCGGGACAGCGAGGATAATTGCCTGACGATTTGCAATATGGAAAATATGGATCCGCTGGGAATTCATACCGGCGAATCGATTGTGGTGGCGCCGAGCCAGACTTTGACTAATTTTGAGTACCATTATTTGCGGCAGACGGCCATAAAAATTGTCCGGAGTTTAAAAGTGGTGGGTGAATGTAATATTCAATTTGCGGTTAATCCCCGGCCTCAGGGTAAAAAGTTGGAATATTATATTATTGAAGTTAATTCAAGGTTGTCCCGGTCTTCGGCATTGGCCTCCAAAGCTACTGGCTATCCTTTGGCTTACGTGGCGGCAAAGTTAGTCCTGGGGCAGAATTTAAGCGAGATTAAAAATCAGGTGACCCAAGTGACTCAGGCTTTTTTTGAGCCGGCGCTGGATTACGTGGCGGTAAAAATCCCCCGGTGGGATTTAAATAAATTTGACCGGATTAGTCAAAGAATCGGCAGTAGTATGAAGTCGGTCGGTGAAGTCATGGGGTTGGGCCGATCATTTGAGGAGGCACTACAAAAAGCAGCCCGGATGCTGAATTTAGGCTATCTGGGGGTAACGGATAAAATAAAGATTAAGGATTTGAAAGAAGAATTAGTGAAGCCGACCCCGAATCGGTTGTGGGCCTTAAGCGAAGCCTTGTGCCGGGGAATAGCGGTGGCAGAATTGAACCGATTAACCGGGATTGATCCGTGGTTTTTAGAACGAATTAAATTGATTGTGGACGAGGAAGCAAAAATCAGTCATTTTAGTCAATTGAAGCGGGGTATTTTATTGAAATTAAAACAATTGGGGTTGGCGGATAAAAGAGTCGGCCAATTGGTTAAAAAGACGGAGTTAGAGGTTAGAAGTTTAAGAAAGAAACTGGGAATAAAACCCAGTATTTTTCAAATTGATACTTTGGCGGGCGAAGTGCCGGCAGTGACTAATTATTTATATTTAACCTATTTTGGCCGGCATGACGACGTTAAACCGTTTAAAAGAAAGGGAGTGATTGTTTTAGGGTCCGGGCCGTACTGCATTGGTTCGTCAGTGGAGTTTGACTGGGTGAGCGTGAATGCGGCTTGGGCGTTAAAGAAGTTTAACAAACAATCAATTATTATTAATTGCAATCCGGAAACAGTATCGACTGATTATGACGTTTCCGACCGGCTTTATTTTGAAGAATTGACATTGGAGCGGGTGATGGATATTTATGAAGCGGAGCAGCCGTTCGGGGTAATCGTGTCGGCCGGCGGCCAAATACCGAATAATTTAGTCAAACCTTTAGCTAAACAGCAAGTGAGAATTTTAGGCACTAAAGCGGTGAATATTGATGAGGCCGAAGACCGGACCAAATTTTCCCAGCTGCTTGATGATTTGGGTTTAGCCCAACCCAAGTGGGATAAGTTTTCGTCAGTCAAAGCGGCGATTAGATTTGCTCAGATAATTGATTATCCGGTATTGATCCGTCCTTCCTATGTTTTGTCCGGGAGTGCAATGAGAGTCTGCCACAATGATGTTGATTTAAACCGGTTTTTCAGTAAAGCGGCCAAAGTGAACAGGGATTATCCGGTAACGGTGTCTAAATTTATTACTATGGCGCGGGAGATCGAGCTGGACGCGGTGGCTCAAAATGGGGAAATTATGGCGGCGATAATTTCCGAGCACGTGGAGCCGGCGGGAACGCATTCGGGCGATGCCTGCATTGTTTACCCGGGGCAGAAGATTCATTCTTATACGGAAAATCAGGTCCGGCAAATTGCGGCTAAGTTGGCCGGAAGGTTAAAGATTACCGGTCCGTTTAACTTACAGTTATTGGCCAAAGACAATGAAGTAATGGTGTTGGAAATGAATTTAAGGAGTTCCAGAACGTTTCCGTTTATCAGTAAAGCAACTGAGATAAATTTGGCCCGGTTACTGGTAGAGGCGAGTTTTAAGCAAGCGAAGCCGGTAGAAATAAAGTACCCGGATTTTGTGGCGGTTAAAGTACCGCAATTTTCTTTTGCGCGCTTAACCGGAGCTGATCCGCAGCTGCGGGTGGAAATGGCATCGACCGGGGAAGCCGCCGGATTTGGCAAGACTGAAGAAGAAGCGTTTCTGAAAGCGGAGTTGTCAGTGGGGGCAAAAATGCCAAGAAAGGGAATTTTTCTATCTTTTGGCGGTGAAGGCAATAAGGTGAGGATGACTGAGGCAGTGTGGCAAATGAAAGCCCTCAATTTACCGATTTTTGCGACGGAAAAAACCGCTTTATGGCTGAAAAAAAATGGTTTAAAGGTAAAACGATTGTTTAAAATCCACGAAAATAAGTCGCCTAATTTATTGGATTGTTTTAATCGGGGAAAAGTGGATTTAGCGATTAATTTAGTGGATGAAGGAGTAAGTAAAGAAATAAATGATGACTATATGATCAGGCGGGCGGCGATTGACCATAATGTTTATTTAATCACTGACGTAAGGAAGGCCAGGCTGTTGACTAAGGCGTTAGTGAAGTTTAAAAATAAGTCATTACCGGTAGAGCCGTGGAGCTATTATGCATGATCTTATTTCGATCAATCAAATTACCAAAGTCAGCGAGGTGGCCCGGATTTTTAGAACTGCGGCAGACATGGAGAAAATCGTTAAATCCAGAAAAACCGCCAGTTTTTTACGGAATAAAACTGTGGCCGAATTGTTCTACCAGCCGTCGACGCGGACTTTTTCTTCGTTTTTGGCCGCCTGCAAATGGCTCGGTTGCGAGCGGGTGATTGCCATTCACGGCATGAGCCAATATTCGTCAGCGGTCAAAGGTGAAACTCTCAAAGATACGGTTAGGACGATTGAGCAGACGACGGCCTGCGACGCGATTATTTTAAGGCACCCGGATGACGATTCGGCCCAAGTCGCGGCCGAATGGGCTTCAGTGCCGGTAATCAACGCCGGTTCAGGTAAAAAAGAACACCCGACACAGGCTTTGTTGGATTTATACACGATTAAAAAAAGGTTGGGGAAAATGACAGGGTTGAGGGTTGGTTTTTTGGGTGATTTATTAAACGGCCGGACGGTAAAATCGTTGAGCCGGTTGTTGACTGTGGTTGATAAAAATCCAAAGATTTTTTTAATCTCTCCCAAGGTCCTTAAGCTGCCTAAAATTGACTATGATTATTTGCAGTTACGCGGAGCGGAGTTAACTGTGACCGAATCGCTCGATAAAGTCATCGGCGGTTTGGACGTGTTATACGTCACCAGAATTCAATCGGAATGGTTTAAAACGCCGGTGGAAAAAAAGTTATATGCTAGTTTAAAAGGTCAGTATGACATTACCCCAAAAGTTTTGGAAAAAGCCGAAAAGAACCTGATCGTGATGCATCCACTGCCGCGCGTCGGCGAAATTTCCGAAGCGGTCGATGCCGATCCGCGGGCGGCATATTTTGAGCAGATGCGGAATGGATTGTACGTGCGAATGGCAATTTTGAAATTAATTTTATGTCAAAAATAATTTGGCCGGGATTAATTGATATTCACGTGCATTTGCGGGAGCCGGGGGCGGAATATAAAGAGGATTTTTTAACTGGGTCGCAGGCGGCTAGGGCCGGGGGATTTAGTTACATTCTGGACATGCCGAATAATCCAACTGCAACGATTAACCTTGAAAGATTAGAAGAAAAAATTAACCTAGCTAAAAAAGCCGTTGTCAAAATCGGATTTCATTTTGGTACCAATGGGAAAAATCTGGAAGAATTTGCTAAAGTGTGGGACCGGACGGAAGTGTTTGGTTTGAAGATTTACTTAAACCATACGACTGGGGAGATGCTGGTTGAGAACCAAAAGTTACTGGCCGATATTTTTTCTGCCTGGAATTGCCCCAAGCCGATTTTGATCCACGCTGAAAGAGAGAAATTACGATTGGCTATCAAACTAGCTCAACAATTTAGCCGCCGGTTGCACGTTTGCCATATTAGTTTAGCCGAGGAAGTGGCTTGGGTAGGGCAGGCGAAAAAATCTGGGTTAAAAATTACTGGCGGTGTCACCCCGCACCATTTATGGTTAAAGACCGGTGTGATTATGAAACCTCCATTAAATACGAACGCGGACAAGCGGGCTTTATGGCAGGGATTGCAGGCAGGAATAATAGATTTAGTTGAATCAGATCATGCTCCACACTTAAAAGAAGAAAAGCTATTCGGCGTGCCGGGTTTGGAAACGACGTTAGGCTTAATGCTTTTGGGAGTGAAGCAAAATAAATGTACTTTGGAACAAGTTAAAGCCTGGCTTTATGACAATCCCAAAAAAATCTTTAATATTCCGAATCAAAAAGCGATTATCAAATTTGATCCGGAAAAACCCTGGATTGTAGACGAATCAAAGTTGAAAACCAAGTGTGCCTGGTCGTCGTTTGCAGGCTGGCAACTTTATGGTAAAGTGGAGGAAATTATTTATGCTTAAAGTTAAATTTTTGGGAATTGAATTTGAGAATCCGTTAGTGATGCCGTCGGGGATTTTGCAGGAAGTGGCGGCGCATTATCTGGCCGAAAAAAACGGTTTGGGCGGAATTACGACCAAGTCGATGACCATGGAGCCACGGGAAGGCAATCCGTTGCCGCGGGTAATTAAGTATGAGTCGGGAATTTTAAATTCAGTGGGACTGCGGAATCCGGGTATTGCCAAAGGCGTCGGCGAATGGGAGAAGTTTATCAAAGCCACGAGAATTCCGGTTTTGGCATCGGTGTTTGCCGTCAAAGTGGCTGATTTTGTGCATTTGGCAACGGAAGTGGAAAAAATCCATCCGGCCATGATTGAATTAAACTTGTCTTGTCCGAATACCGTGGATGAACTAGGCCAGCCGTTAGGGATGGGAGTGGAATCAACCGGTGCGGCAGTGAAAGCAGTCAGAAAGGCGTTAAAACCAGAAACAAAAATCTTGGCGAAACTTTCGCCAAATGTGGGGAATATCGGCGAGGTGGCCAAAGCGGCCGAGGCGGCCGGAGCCGATGCGATTTCGGCAATTAATACGGTCGGGCCGGGAATGGTGATCGATATTAAACGGAAAAAACCGATGCTGGGGAATATTGTGGGCGGGGTGTCGGGCCCGGGAATTAGGCCGGTAGCGGTGCGGTGCGTGTGGGATATTTACAACAGCGTGAAGCTGCCGATTTTAGGCATGGGCGGAGTGGAAACGGCGAATGACGTGGTGGAAATGATGCTGGCGGGGGCGACTTTGGTGGGGGTCGGCTCGGCGTGGTACAGGCATGGGTTTGGGATTTATAATCAAATTAAGACTGATTTAGAGATTTATATGAAAGAGAACAAAATTAATAATTTGCAGGAATTAGTGGGAGGGGCGCATGAGTGAACAGTTACAAGATAGAACAATTTACGTGGCGCCGTGCGGGCAGAAAAATCCAATAGAATTATTTTTTGATGAGGCGGGATATCCATGGAAATGTCAACAGCATGTTCAACCGGCGACTCATAAAGTCTTATTTTTGTCACCCAAAGGAGAAGTCGAGGGAGATTTTGGCCCAAAATATTATTGCGGTGAGTGCGTGCCGAATATATATGAAGTAGCGGCAAATCAAGATGCTTACTTAGATGTTTTTTATGGAAAAATATGAGTAAAATCTTAAAAATATTAAAAAGAACCAAAGCGATTACTACCGATAGTCATATTGTTTTAACATCAGGTAAACACAGCAGTAAGTATCTTAATAAAGATGCGTTATATCCCCACACTAAAGAGGTTTCGCTGGTAGGTAAGATGATTGCCCGGAAATATAAAGATAAAGAAATCGATGCAGTCATTGGTCCGGCCATGGGTGGGATTATTTTATCGCAATGGACTGCTTACCACTTAACCAGGTTAAAAAAGAAAGAAGTTTTGGGCGGCTACAGCGAAAAAGACGAAAACAATAACCAAGTTTTCAAAAGAGGTTACGACCGGTTGGTGAAGCATAGAAAAGTGTTAGTGGTGGAAGATTTTACCACGACCGGCGGATCGGTAAAAAAAACTGTCGAGAGTGTTAAGGTTTTAGATGGTGAGGTGATAGGCGTTTGCGTGATGGTTAATCGTAATCCAAAAGAGGTAACCTCGATAACAATTGGAGCGCCGTTTAAAGCCTTAGGGGTTTTTAGCGCCGATGCCTATGATGAAAAGAAATGCCCCATGTGTCAGGCAAAGATACCGATCAATACTAAATTAGGCCATGGCCGGGAATATTTGAAGTTGAAAAGACTTAAGAGGGCTTGATTTTGGGTTTTGTTTGTGCTATAAGCTTGGATATGTCAAAGGCGCAATTTCAGTCAACTGTTTACTTAGCAGTTTCAAATCCAAGAGAAAGAGGCGGTGAGAATTCTCTGCAAGATAATGAAGGATTTATTGATGATTCTCATCCTAAAATTAGTTTAAATTTACACATTACTGGAGAAGAAAATTCTGACTGTCTCTTTACCGTAGAATTAACTGACGCTGGAATTAAATATTCAGCAGGGAGTGCAATAGATGTGAGGAAAGTTACTGGTCTATCTCAAGAAGAAACAATGAATGTAAATATTATTAAAGATGGGGTTCAAGAGCCATTAACAGGAATGGTTCAGCCTCAAGATCTTTTAATCGCCATGCAGAATAGTACTATGCAAGCAGAAGATGGGCTTGTTTATGTGGCTGTATACGGTGAAGAATAACCTGTTCGTGATAGAATTGGTTAATGAACTTTCAGGATAAATTGGACAAGATCGTGGCGAAAAATAATTCGCTATTGTGCGTGGGGTTGGACCAGGGAGAGTTTGAGTTTAACCAGAAGATTATTGATCAGACGCATGATTTGGTTTGTGCTTATAAACCCAATTTCGCGTTTTACGAGGCGTTGGGGATTCGCGGATGGGAAAATTTGCAAAAAACAGTTAGCTATATTCAGGAAAAGCATCCGGAAATAGTGACCATTGCAGATGCGAAACGGGCGGATATCGGTAACACTAACAATGGTTATGTGAAGGCTATTTTTGATGAGTTAAAGTTTGACGCAATTACGATTAACCCATATTTTGGCCAAGAGGCGGTTCAGCCGTTTTTGGACCGAAAAGATAAGGGAATTATTATTTTATGCAAAACTTCGAATCCGGGCAGCGGTGAATTTCAGGATTTGGTTTGGGAAAAAGTGGCTAAAAACGTGGCGAGTGAATGGAATAAAAACAAAAATTGCTTGTTAGTCGTAGGGGCAACTTACCCGGAAGAATTGAAAAAGGTGAGGGAAATAGTCGGGGAGATGACGTTATTGGTGCCGGGAATTGGGGCGCAGGGCGGGGATGTGGAAAAGACAGTAAAGGCCGGCTTGAATTCGGCAAAAGCGGGAATGATAATTAATTCCAGTCGGGGAATAATTTTTGCCGAAAATCCCGGCCTGGAGGCCCAAAAATTAAGAGACGAGATAAATAAATACCGATGAAATACCAAATTGTCAGCGCGAAAATTTGCTATAATGTTTTATATGTTAAAAAATAATAACTTTACTAAAATTTTAAAGCCGTTTGTTAATCAGTGGGTGGCGTTATCTTCTGATGGGAAAAAGGTAGTGGGTAATGGAAAGACGGTTAAAGCTGCCTTATCTAAGGCAAAAAAGAATGGAGAAGTTAAACCATTATTGACCTTGGCGGCAGATAATTATGCCTATTCAGTCAGCTAATGAAATTTAAATACAGCCGGTTTTCGGCCCAACCCTCGGATGCTTTTCCTGATTTAAAAGAAGTTTGGCGGCCGGTTATTCCGGTAAAGATTTCATATGAAAAAAAAGAATACGGTTATTTAGCGTTAGTTGATTCAGGCGCAGATTTTTGTATTTTCCACGCGGATATCGCCGAAGCGCTAGGGCTATCTGTAAAAAAGGGGAAAACATCGCCGATTTTTGGCGTTACTAAAGGCGAGGGAAAAGTTTATTATCACTATGTTGATTTAGAAATCGGCGGGTGGAAAATAAATAGTTATGTGGGTTTTTCTTATGACTTGAGATTTCCTTTGGGTATTTTGGGACAACGAGGATTTTTTGAATTTTTCAGTATAGATTTTGATTTGAGAAAAAGAATTGTTGATTTGCGGCCAAAGTATTTATGAAATACCAAATTGTCAGCGCAAAACCAGGAGAAAAATTAGAGGTTTTACCATTACTCAAATTTCCGGAAGATTTTCATGGGTCGACCCAAGTTCATCACTTAGTTAAATTCGGGGATTCGTTTGTCAGTTTAATCGGTAAAAGCGAAGCTGAATTGCCAAGAGACGGAGTGGTGATTTTGGAACATCATTTGGACGAGGCGAAAAAGCTGATGGATAAAATAAACGCTTTGGCCCAGCAGGTAATTGCTGATAGTAAAAAATATGATGATATTGGTTTTTGCAGGGAATATTTTGAATTGGCAAAAACAGGGTACAGAATGCTGGATAAATATAAACCAAAGGGAGGCTTGCCGGGCGGATGCCCGGTGAGTTTGGAGCGGGCGGGATTAGTGACAACCAGATTGGCGTTGGGATTAGATAAAGACGCGGTGATCAGTGAGGAACAAAAAGTGGTGACCAAACGGACACATTTAAAAGACGAGCCGGAAACAAATTTATCGGTTACGGTCCAGTGGCGGGATGAAGCAAAATTAAAAGAGCTAAACAACAAAGAAGTTTTGCTGTCTGATTTTGTAAATCCGGCATCCGGTTCGTCCGGGTTAGCGTTTGCGGCGGCAGTGAAAAACTTGGGCATTAGTCCCATGAAAATTAATCACCGTTCAATTAGCTGTACTCGGCAGGGAGTGATTTTTTCCCGGCAAGCCCTGGGGGAAATGGGGATTAAATCCAGTTTTATGAGCGTGGGTGAGTGTAATGAACTGAATGAAATGTATTATTTAACCGGCAACCGGGCAGTGGCCGATGCCGGGCACATGTTGAGGCATTTTTTACCGAAATGGTATAAAATGTAGGTATTGACAATGGATGTACAAATTGATATAAAGAAAGTAATAATCGAGTTTAATGAGGAGAAAAATTTACTTCTTAAAGAAACTCGAAAAATTAGCTTTGAGGAAATCATTGAAGCGATTGATAAACATCAGATTTTAGACAATATTGAACATCGGGATAAAAAAAGATATCCCGGACAAAAAATCTTGATAGTAAAAATGAAAAACTATATTTACGCCGTGCCATATGTTATAGATAAAAAAAGAGGGATAATTTTCTTAAAAACCATTTATCCCAGTAGGGAACTAACTAAAAAATATTTAAAATAATATGAAAAAAGTAAAGCTTGATAAATACGAACAGAGCCTAGAAAATGCCATAAGAAAAGGAGAGTTTGTTAAAGCTCCAAATTTTAAGGCGACCAAGAAGATGTTTGAAGAAGCGGCTAAAAATTACCTTGAACTTAATAAGACTAAAAGAATTACTATTCGGGTTAATCAGGCGGATCTGATTAAGGTTAAAGCCAGAGCAAAAAGGAATAATATCCCTTACCAAACATTGCTTAATACCTTGATTCGCCAGTTTGCCGAAGGGCGGGCGGCACTGCAATTTTAACAATGAAAAAATTAACAATAGATTTACCAAAAGAAATATACAATAAGCTGAAAAGAAAATTAAAACGTGGAGAAATTAGTAAATTTATTTGCGAAGCAGTTAAGAAAATGCTAGTAGAAAATAAAGTAGTGATAAAATAATTTATGTTAGTTTTTTCCGGTTCGTCCAACCAAACTTTAGCCAAAAAATTAGCGAAAGAATTGGGAACGAGATTAGGGAAGATGGAATTGTCCCGATTTAGCAATGATGAAGTGCGGGTGTGGGTCAATGAAAGAAATCCGGGCAAAAAAGCGGTTTTAGTCCAATCATTATCCGAGCCAACCGACCGGAATTTAGTTGAGTTTTGCCTGATAGCGGATGCGCTCCGGCGTTTGGGGGTGAAACGGATTATAGCGGTGATTCCCTGGTTGGGTTATTCCAAACAGGATAAAGTTTTCCGGCCCGGGGAGCCGTTGTCAGTCAAAGTAATTGCCAAAATGCTGCAGGTGGTGCCCTTGGATAAAGTGATTACTTTTGATTTGCACAATTTGGCGATTCCGGGATTTTTTGAAGTGCCGGTGGTCAATCTGTCCGGTCGGCAGGTATTCCGGGAATATTGCGCCAAATTAGTAACTACTAAAACCGTGATCGCGGCGGTGGATGCCGGTTCGGTTAAGTCCTCGGAAAGATTCAGCGATGATTTGGGGGGCGTACCGGTAATTTATATGAATAAAATCAGGGATTTAGTGACCGGCAAAGTGGTTTACAAAAGTATTAGTGAGCCGGTTAAAGGCAAGCATATTTTAATTAAAGATGATTTAATTTCCACCGGCGGGACGTTAGTGGCGGCGGTGAAATTTTTACAGGAAAATGGCGTTGGAAAAATCGATGTTTGCGCGACTCATCATTTGTATGTAAAAGGGGCTCAGGAAAAGTTAGATCAAAGCGTAATTAACCAAATTATGGTAACGGATACGGTGGAGCCTAAATCTGATTCTAAAAAGCTGAAAGTAATCAGTGTGGCCAGGATGATTGCCCAGGAAATTGGAATTTGATATAATAGTCTATGGGATCAGATATAAAGTTTTTGGACGGGGTAGAATTAACCGAACTACACACTCACGTGGGGGCCAGCGTTTCGCCGACGATGCTGTGGGAAATGGCGCATAATCAGGGAATTAAATTGCCGACGAAAGATTATTGGGAATTTGAGAAGCTGATTACGCTGCAGCACAAAGAGAATTTGGAAGATTATTTAAAAAAATTTGAGTTGACGGAATTAATTCAATCTTCGCCGGAAGCGATGTTTACGGCCATGGAAACAGCGGTGTCGGGCGCTTTTAGAAAAAATAACATTACGACTTTGGAACTGCGTTATAACCCGATTTTCCGTAATCGCCGGGGCGAGCGGGATTTGGACCACACGATTGTGTTTTCGCTGCAGGGATTGGAGCGGGCGTGTTTAAAATACCCGGTAAGAGCCGGCGTGATTTTGTGCCTGGACCGGCGTCTGTCAGTTAATTTAAATAAAATTATCGTGGCCAAGGCGATTAAGTATAAAAACCGCGGGGTAGTCGGGATTGATCTGGCCGGACCGTATACCGGGGCGATTAAGGCGAAGATGATCAAGGGGTTAGTGAGCGAAGCAAAAGCGGCGGGCTTGGGAGTAACGATCCATACTGGGGAAACGCCGGACGTACAGGAGATGTGGCAGGTAGTAAGGGAGCTTAAGCCTGATAGGATCGGCCACGGGATTGCCTGCGTCCAGGATAAAAAATTAATGCGGTATTTGGCCAAAAGTAAGACGGTCCTGGAAATTTGCCCGACTTCTAATTTAAATACCCGGGCGGTGAAGGATTACCGGCAGTTTAAAAATATTTTTGCCAGTTTGTTGGAATATGGAGTGAAATTTACCATTAATACCGATGGACCGGAGATGCAGCAGGTGAATTTAAAAGAGGAGTTTAGGCGGCTGTTTGTTAATCATATTTTAACGGAAAAACAGTTACTGGCGGCCAATCAGACAGCGAAAAAAGCCAGCTTTATTTTATGAAAACTTATTTAACTTACGATGACGTTTTATTATTGCCCCAGTATTCTGAGGTAACGCCTACGAGGACGGACCTCGTAGGCAAGTTAACAGAGAAGATTAAGTTGAAGCTTCCGGTGGCGGCCTCGCCGATGGATACGGTGTGCGAAAAAGAGATGGCCGTAGCGCTGGGTAAGTTAGGCGGGTATGGAATAATTCACCGGAACTTAAGCATCGGCAAGCAAGCCGGGCAGTTAAAATATGTTTTGAAAAAAGGGATTAAAGCCGGAGCGGCAGTCGGCGTGGGAGCGGATTTTAGCGAGCGGGTGAAGGCGTTAGTTAAAATCGGGGCTGAGGAAATTTGCCTTGATAGCGCCCACGGTCACACCAAACACGTCATTGAAGCGATTAAATGGATTAAGGCAAATTACCCGGTGATAGAGATAATTGCCGGCAATACGGCCACTTACGAGGGGGCGAAGGCGTTATTTAAAGCCGGGGCTAGCGCGGTGAAAGTCGGGATGGGACCGGGGTCGATCTGTACCACCAGGATTATGTCCGGCATGGGCGTGCCGCAGTTAACCGCGGTCATGGAGGGGGTGCGGGCAGGGAAAGAATTTAAAAATAAAATGATTATTGCCGATGGGGGGATTAAAACCAGCGGGGATATTGTTAAAGCCTTGGCGGCCGGGGCAGATTGCGTGATGCTGGGGTCGCTTTTGGCCGGAACTGACGAAGCGCCGGGAAAAATTGTGGCGATCAGGGGCAAGAAATATAAAACTTACCGGGGGATGGGGTCAGTTGGGGCAATGAAGTTTGGCAGCGCGGAGCGATACGGCCAGGAGAAAACCGCCAAGAAATTGGTAGCGGAAGGGGTGGAAGGATTAGTGGAATATAAAGGGAAATTAGAAGAGGTGATTTTCCAACTAATGGGGGGTTTGCGGTCAGGGATGGCGTATTTGGGGGCGAAGAATTTACAGGAGCTGAGGCAAAAAGCGAAATTTATCAGGATTTCTCCGGCGGGGCTGGCGGAATCTAAGCCGCATAGCCTTGTACTGCTTGACAGGTAAAAAATAATCGGTTATTTTAAGGATATTAGGGCTAAGAAAAGGCCCTTTTTTTATTGGCAAAACGCCAGGGCAGAGAGGAAAAGAATGATACCTGAAATGCAAACTCCAGAACCATTACCAATTCCGCCGATTGATCAGATTCCTGAACCTAATCCACCTATTCCCCCTGAGACTCAAACAGGCGAAGAGTATTGATTAAAACTGTTGTTTAATCTATAATTAAACATGGAGTTGAATTGGTTAAAGCAAGAGTTTCTTCGGGAAGCCAGGGTAATTGATAAAGACAAGGGGTATATTTCCGTGTCAGCGTTTAATTTGCGGATGAAGCCGCGGGTATTGGCAGTAGCGGCGGAGCTAATTGCCAAGCATTTTCAAAAAGACAAAATTGACACGGTCCATGGCATTCCTCATTCGGGTAATTATTTAGCGACGGCGGTAGCCTTAAAATTGGGTGATAAGGTTAGGTTGCACAGTTCCAGGAAAGACCAGAATATTCCGGCGGCCTGGAAAGATGTTTATCGCCAGGAAGTGCGGTCGTTTACCGCCAGTCTGGGAGGGATGGATGTTTTTTCCGGGATTAATTTATCGTTTGTGAAAAAAGGCGACCGGGTGCTAATTTTGGATGATGTGTGTGCCAAAGGCGAAACCGGGGAAAGGATTATCAGCGGTTTGCAGGCTCGGGGGGTAAAGGTGGCGGGGTTCGCGGTTTTATTTGATAAAGTGTGGCAGGGAGGGTTGGAGCGGGTGGCCAAATTGGGAGTAAAAGTATTTAGTTGTGTCCGGGTGAAAAATCTCGGAGTTGGTGATAAGGTGGAACTATTATGATTGCGGTGATTGATTTTGGCGGACAGACTTGCCATTTAATTGCCAGGCGGATAAGGGAATTAGGAGTGGCCTGCGAAGTCAAATCCTATGTTTGGGCAACGCTCGAGCGTATCGAAAACGCAGGTTTGGAAGGGATTATTTTGTCCGGCGGCCCGAGTTTTGTGAATTTACCCGATTCGCCGAAGATAGATAAAAGGATTTTGGAATTAGACGTTCCGGTTTTAGGAATTTGTTACGGGATGCAGTTAATGGGCAAACTATTGGGTGGTAAAGTCGGCAAAGGCAAAGCCAAAGAATTCGGGGTAGTAATCGGTAATTTAAAAAAATCAACTTTATTTCAGGGATGCCTTGGTAAGCAACTGGTGTTAATGAGCCACGGCGATCAGGTTTTAAAATTGCCGCCCGGATTTGTCAATATCGCTTCGTCACGGGATGTAGTCAATGCCGCGATGGAAAAAGAAAATTTGTTTGCCGTTCAGTTTCATCCGGAAGTGGTCCACACTAGAAATGGAATGAAGATTTTAGCTAATTGGCTGTTTAAAATTGTCAAGGCAAAGAAGTCTTGGAATCACTTTAATTATTTAAACAATCAACTTCAATTAATTAAAGCGGCGGCAGGAAAAGATAGGGTGATTTGCGGTTTGTCCGGCGGGGTAGATTCAGCGACCGCGGCGGCGATTGTATATCGGGCAATTGGTAAACAGTTAAGAAATGTGTATGTGGACACCGGGTTAATGCGCTCCGGAGAAACCGAACAAATTAAAAAAGCTTTTGGCAAGTCATTAATTGTCATTAAGGCCGAAGAGCAATTTTTAAATGCCTTAGAGGGAATAACTGATCCGGAAAAGAAACGGAAAATAATCGGGGAGTTATTTATCCGGATTTTTGAAAAAGAGGCGAAAAAATGGCAAGCAAAGTGGTTAGTTCAAGGAACAATATATCCAGATGTGATCGAGTCGGCCAAGCGGCACGATGCGGCCGAGACAATTAAATCCCACCATAACGTCGGTGGCCTGCCGGAAAAAATGAACTTTAAGTTAATTGAGCCACTAAGGGATTTATATAAAGACGAAGTTCGGCTGATAGCCAAAAAATTAAAATTACCGCCAACCTTGATTAATCGTCAACCCTTTCCCGGTCCGGGTTTGGCAGTCCGGATCCGCGGTGAAGTGACCCGGCAGCGGCTAGCGCGTTTGCGTCAGGCGGAAGAGATTTTACAAGAGGAGGCGAGAAAGTTTAAATTGCCGGATGGGATTTGGGTGACGCAAGCGATTTATGTGCCTTTGCCAACCACCGGGATCAAGGGCGACGGCCGGAGCTGGGATGAGATGATTGCCATCCGGTCTTTAACCAGCGTTGATGCCATGACCGCCGATTGGACCCGTTTGCCTTATGAATTATTAGCTAAAGTTTCGACCAGAATTGTTAACGAAGTTCCGGGCATCAACCGGGTGGTTTACGATATTACCACCAAGCCGCCGGCAACAATGGAGTGGGAATGATGAAAAAAGCAGCCATGATTACGGTCATCGGCAATATCGGTTCCGGGAAAACCACCTTGGTGCCGATTTTAGCCCAGGAATTAAAAGCCAAGACCGTGTTTGCCGATAATTTATTCCAAACCGTGGATCCGTTCAGGGAATTATATTTGAATGATACTAAGCGGTGGGCGTTGGCAAATGAACTGTGGCTGACTTTGGAGCGGGTGGTGTTGGTGAAAAAATATTTAAAAGAAAAAAAAGACCGGTTGCTGGTGGTGGATTCGGGGCTATTGATGAGCTGGGCGTACACTAATGGACATTATTTATCCGGCAATATGACTAAAGAAGAGTGGCAGTTGTACCGCCGGTTGTTTGATAAAATCGCGATTAGCTTATTTACGAGTTCTGTGGTGGTGGCTTTAGAATGCCCGGTGGAAACGCTGATGAAACGCATTAAACAGCGCGGCCGGGGATTTGAACTAAAGTATTACAATCCGGTTTATTTAAGCCGAATAGACAGGGGTTTGGAAAAGTTAAAAGAAAAATTAAAACGCAAAGGGATTAAGGTAGTCTCAGTGAACGGGGAATTAAGTTTGCCGGAGATTGAAGTTGATTTACTCAAGAAAATTCGGTTATAATGCCGGGTGATGGCAGGGTTTGAATCAGAAAGTAGGTTAGTAAAATTAGGTGAAATGGGTTTGGATACAAATGGTGAAGTTCCTAGGCAAACTATTTCAAAAATTTATGAAAATTCTTTTTTATTGCCATTAACAACATTAGTCATACCTGCAGGGGTTAATCATTCTGATTGGGATAGAAGGCACAATCAAAAGGCTCGGGAAATTGTTGATAAAAAAATACGATTGTTGACTGAAATTATCCCGGCGGCTTGGTACGATGGCAATTTGGCTTTGCATAATTTTACGTCTCCTCGTTTACAGGCGAAAATTAATGATCCGGGTAATATGGATCATGGAGCATCTCATTTAAATCGTTATGGAAATAATTTTCGTGCCTTATTACCATACACAACGGATGTAGTAAATTTGCCGGTTAATGATTTGCGGGATTTTGTTATTGCCGGAGAGATGGGAGTGTTGCACGATCATGCAGAAATTGATGCTTTAAGAGAAGAGAGTTCATTAGACAACATTAAAGAAGTTCATGCTCATTTAGGAGCAGTTAATGCGGCCGGAGTGGTGAGAGCCATGCGTTTACAGGGAGTAGCGATTGATGAAAGGGTAGAAAAATTAGTTTTTTATGCAATTTATAATCATTCTTATCCACTCCGGGATGGCCTCAATAAAGAAGGAGAAGTGTCTATTCAGGGCGTGTTGGAAAGATATCCAGATGCTTTTAGACACTTTCCATTATTGGAAGAGACTGAAAGGTTATTAAAACAATCCGGGGGGTCTTTGGAAAAAATTGATGTTAGCTTGAAGGAGAAGCAAGATATATTTATGGCAAGGTTGTTATTACGGGATGTTTATAGTGCTGATAAACGCGATTCCATGGTGCCGCCATTTTTAGCAATATTGCGAACTTTATTTACTGATCAGAATAGACCTTTTTGTGAAAGCGATATTAAATTACATATGGCTAAATTGGAAAAGTTTTTAGCCCCAGGATATAAACCAAATGAAAGAGATTTCACTACTGATTTAGACAGAATTATGTTTGAGTTTATCCGTGATTATCGGGCAGAAGGAATGAGCGGTTTTGCGGTTGAATGGTTGGGAGCATCAATGACTAGAAAATGGGAATATGCAGTAATGATTACTGAATCATTAGCGAGTAGGGATTTTAGCCTAGTCAATAGAAAATTTGATGAATATGCTAACTCATTATGGGATGAGTATTTTCGAGAGGCGGTTGGGATTTCAGAAAGCGTGGTTAAAATGAAAGGAGAAAAATTACTAGTAGCATTATTTGGGTTAGAGCGTCAAAGACATTCAGCGATAGAGTTAATGCAGAAAAAATCAGCGATAAAGGTTATACCTGCAGGAAATTTGTCTCAATTATATGACAAAATTGTGACAGCCAATCGATTACCTTTGTTGCGGCAGCATGCACCTTTTCCGGATGATTTATTGCATGTTTTTGAGGTTGACGATTTACCGATTTAAGTTATGATTAATATTATGGTTTAAGATTTGGCAGACACAATTTTAGAATTTAGATATTAGGATTTAGAATTTAAGGAGCAATTATGGATAAAATTTTTTCAATCATCGCGGCCGAGAAAAAACGGCAAAAAGAACAATTACAAATGATCCCGTCGGAAAATTTCGCCTCAGCCAACGTGATGAAGGCAGTCGGGTCGTGCCTGATGAATAAATATGCTGAGGGATATCCCAGAAAACGGTATTACCAGGGAAATAAAAATGTGGACCAGGTGGAGGAAATATGCCGCGAGCGAGCGTTAAAAGCGTTTGGTTTGGATGATAAAAAGTGGGGCGTGAATGTGCAGCCGTATTCGGGTTCGCCGGCAAATTTGGCGGTGTATAACGCGCTTTTAAAGCCAGGCGATAGAATGATGGGAATGTATTTGCCTGACGGCGGGCATTTAACTCATGGCTGGCATTTACCGGACAAACCGATTTCTATCACCAGTAAAATTTACAAAAGCGAGTTTTATCATGTGGATAAAAAGACGCTGGTGTTTGATTATGACCAAATTGAAAAACAGGCGTTAAAGTTTAAGCCACAGATAATAATTTCCGGGGGAACGGCTTACCCGCGAACAATCAATCACAAACGATTGGCCCAAATTGCCAAAAAAGCCGGCGCGTATTACATGGCGGATATTGCCCATGAAGCCGGGTTGATTGCGGCCGGGGCGCACCCATCACCTTTTCCTTATTGTGATGTGGCGACGATGACTACTCATAAAACTTTGCGCGGACCAAGAGGAGCAATGATTATTGGCAGGATTGAGCTGATGGATAAGATTAATTTTTCCGTGTTTCCAGGATTGCAGGGCGGGCCTCATGAGCACACGATTGCCGGAATCAGCGTTGCTTTGAGTGAGTTGATGACCCCGGCGTTTAAAAAATACGCTTTTCAAATTGTTAAAAACGCCAAAGTGTTGGCGGCCGAACTGCAAAAAGGCGGATTAAACATTGTATCCGGAGGGACGGATAAGCATTTGGTGCTGGTGGATTTGAGGAACGTGGGTTTAACCGGCTGGGTCGTGGCGTGGGCTTTGGAAAAAGCCGGCATTATTGCCAACCGGAATACGGTGCCGTACGATACCGGCTCGCCGTTTTACCCCTCGGGTTTGCGTTTCGGCACGCCGGCGTTGACTACCCGGGGAATGAAAGAAAAGGAAATGCAACAGATCAGCGGCTGGATTTTACAGGTCATTAATTACCTGAAGGACAAAAATTTAGCCAATGAAAAAGCGACGATTGAGTGGTTAGGGAAGGATAAATCTTTAGCCCGGTTAAGGGCGAAGATCAGCGCTTTTGCCAAAAAATTTCCGTTACCCGGTTTATGATTATTGACGGGGAGAAATTGGCCAGGGAAAAAGAAGCGCAGTTAAAGCCAAAGGTAAAACCGGGGACAAAATTGGCAATTTTAGTGTTTAAAGATGACCAAGCGGGCCAGGTTTACAGCCGGTTAAAACAAGAGGCAGGCAAGCGTTTGGGGATAGAGGTGATTACCAGCAGCGATACGGGGAAATTGACCGAGTGGAATCAAGATGAGTTGATCCAGGGAGTCATGATTCAGAGGCCTGGGTATAGGGGAAAAGAGTTTGAAAAGCAGTGGGCTCAGCTGGTTGAAACAATTGTGCCAAGTAAAGACGTTGATGGACTTAGAGAGAATTCGCCTTTTATTCAGGCAACAGTGCGGGCAGTTGAGGTAATTTTGAAAACAGTACCGTTCCGGAACGGTACTGAAAAAATAGTGGTTGTGGGGAGAGGGATGGTAGGAAGGAAATTAGCGGTTAGATTAAAGGGATTAGAGCTTAGTTCAAGAGATAAAGATTTAAAAAATAAAACCAGAGAAGCAGATATTTTGATAAGTTGTACTGGTAGAGAAAAATTAATTACTGCGGAAATGGTGAAACCCGGGGCCACAGTGATTGATGTGGGTTGGCCGAAAGGCGATGTGGATTTTGCAGTGGTGAAAAATGTGGCGGGGGCGATTACGCCGGTTCCCGGAGGCGTCGGGCCGGTGACGGTTGTCTGTCTGCTTGAAAATTTAGCCAACAGCCGGTATACTAGCTAACTTATGAGTAAAAAAACCGAATATAAGATTAGTTTGAAAGATTTATTGGATGCGGGTTGCCATTTTGGCCATCAGGCCAGGCGTTGGAACCCCAAGATGGGCAAGTATATTTTCACCAAAAGAGAAGGGGTGCATATTTTTGACCTGGGAATAACGGCCGAAAAATTAGCCACGGCGATGACGTTTGTCCGCGATTTGGTGGCCCAGAAAAAAGAGATTATTTTGGTCGGGACCAAGCGGCAGGCGTCGGCGATTATTAAAGAAGAGGCGTTAAAAGCCGGCGCACCCTATATCAGCATTCGCTGGATGGGCGGGATTATTACCAATTGGGAACAGATTAAAAAGAGCCTGGACCGGATTAAGGACCTGGAAGAAAAAAAAGCCAAAGGGGAATTGAAAAAATACACGAAAAAAGAAAACTTGCTGATTGATCGGGATATTGCCAAAGTGGACCGGTTTTTGGGGGGCTTAAGAAATTTAACCCAAGTGCCGGCGGCGGTGTTTATAGTGGACGTGAAAAAAGAAATCGCGGCGGTGAGAGAAGCCAGGACAAAAGGTTTAACGGTGGTGGGCATTGTCGATACCAATGCCGATCCGGATTTGGTGGATTTTTCGATTCCGGCCAACGACGACGCGGTTAGTTCGATTAAGTTTATCGTGGGTAAAATTTGCCAGGCTTATCAGGATGGCAAGGCGTTGCAGCCAAAGGATTTAACCAATGATAAATAAATTAAGCGAAGGCCAAGTTTACGCTTATATTCATAATGGCGGCCGGGTTGGCGCCATGGTTAAAGTTTTGTGCGAAACCGATTTTATGGGCAGAAGCGAAGAGTTTACGGCTTTGTGTAAAGAATTGGCCATGCAGGTAGCCAGCATGAAACCGAAAAACGTGAAAGAGCTGTTAAAACAGACTTATATCAGGGACAGTAAACGGACGGTTAAAGACCTAGTGGTCCAGGCGGCCGCTAAATTTAAGGAAAAAATCAGGGTGAGCGAGATTGCCAGAATCAGCCTTTGATGTTAGACTGAATTTATGATTGATGAGAGCTGGCTAAATAGCGGCAGGCAAAAAATGGACACGGTGATGCAGTTGGTTAAAGGGGAAATGGTGAATATTCAAACCGGCAGGGCGAAACCAGCGATGGTGGAAGATGTTAAAGTGGAAGCGTATGAAGGGACCTGGTTGACTTTAAAAGAGGTGGCGGGGATTACGGCGCCGGATCCGTCAACCTTACTGATTAAACCTTGGGACTCGAGTATTTTGGAAAAAATTGTCAAAGGGATTCAGCAGTCGGATTTGCACGTAAATCCAATAGCCGATAATGACCAGATCAGGATTACGATTCCGTCCTTGAACCAAGAGCGCCGGGAGGAGCTGGTAAAAATCGTCAAACAAAAAATCGAAGCCGGAAAAGCGATGCTGAGGCAAACGCGGGTTGAACTAAAAAAAGACATTGATAATCAGAAAGATCAGGCAGGGGTATCTGAAGACGATATTACCCGTCAGCACGATAAGCTGCAGAAACTCATTGATGAGTATAATCAGAAAATGGACCAAATTGAACAGCAAAAACAGAAAGAATTGATTACAATTTAATTTACCAATTTACAATTATCAATTTACAATGAATTTTCAATGATTTAATGTTTGAAAAATTAATTAATTGGTTTATTGGTTATTGATTGAAAATTGGGTTTTGAAAATTGAAAATTAGAATATGCCGCCACTTTTAACTTTTTTCATTATTTTGTCGGTTTTGATCCTGATCCATGAACTGGGGCATTTTGTGGTGGCGCGGTGGTTTAAGATTAAAGTGGAAGAATTTGGGTTTGGCTATCCGCCAAAAATATTAGGATTTAAGAAACAGGAAACAGAGTATAGTCTTAATTTGTTGCCGTTCGGTGGGTTTGTGCGGATGCTGGGAGAGGATTTACCCGAGGGCCACGGCTCGTTTGCGAGCCAAAAAAAGCCGGTAAAAATAGCGGTTTTGTTGGCAGGGGTGAGTATGAATTTTTTGCTGGGAATTTTATTGTTTGCCGGAATTTATACCAAGATCGGGATTCCGGAAAAAGTCGATTACTTGAAAGTTACCAGCGTAACGGATGGCTCGCCGGCGCAAACGGCCGGTTTGAAGCCAGATGATAAAATTTTAAATTTCAAGGAGACGCAGGCGTTTATTGAGTGGGTAAATGAGAATCGGGGACAGGAAGTAGCGTTGCAGTTGGGGGATGGCCGGGAAGTAAAGTTGACGCCAAGATTAGCAGAAGAAACACCGGCCGGCCAAGGGGCGCTAGGGGTGGGGATAACTGATGTGGATTTGGTGCAGTATCCGCTGTGGCAGCGGCCGTTCCGGGGAATGGTGACCGGGGTAAAAGAGGCCTGGTTGTGGGGCAAAGAGATTGTGACCGGTTTAGTTAAAATGGCAGTGGGATTAGGACAAGGTCAAGTGCCGAAGGATGTGACCGGGCCGGTGGGAATTTACGAGATTTCCAAAAATGTGGCTAAGGAGGGTTTTATTGCCGTGTTGCAGTTTATGGCGATTTTGTCGATTAATCTGGCGATTTTAAACTTATTGCCTTTGCCGGCCTTAGACGGGGGGCGATTATTTTTTGTGCTGGGGGAAATAATTACCGGCAAGAAGTTAAAGCCGGAATGGGAACAGCGGATACATCTGGCAGGAATGCTGGCGTTAATCGGGTTAATGGTGTTGATCACGATTAAAGACATTGCCCGGCTAAGAGGGTAAGTACCTTCCGGGAGTCTCCCGGAAGGCGGAAGGTTAATCAAATTCAATATCAATGGTCAGCGGAGCGATGGTTAATATATCTTTATCAGTTGATTCTTTAATGAAAGTTTTGTAGGTTGTTTGAGGATTTTTAGTGGAAAAATAAGAGAGAATATCAGAGCATGAAACCCATGATTGTTGAAAAAGGTTTAGGTAGTTGCCGTAAGAGGAAAATTTGTAGTTTTCAAGATTATTTAACCTTCCGGGAGACTCCCGGAAGGCGGGGAGATTGAGTGGGTTGCGGTGAATATATTTTGACAGATATACAAATTGTTCTTCGCTTTCGACTTTTACAGCTTTATAAGGCCCTTGGAATAAACTACCGATGCGTTGGTATTTAGTGTTAAAGTAACGAACATATTGGGCCATGAGCGAACGCATGAAATGGTTAATACCATCTTCTTGGTTTTGTTTAACTAGCAGATGAAAGTGGTTAGGCATTAAGCAATAGGCAAGGAGAATGATATTACCTTGGAAATTATTTAAGGGTTTTGATATGGGGCGGGCAACCTTCCGGGAGTCTCCCGGAAGGTGGGGAGCTGTGAGGTAGAGGCGGAGAAAGCCGAGGAAAGTTTTATAATCGGCATCGTCTTGGAAAACAATCCTTTTTTCAACACCTCGATTGTAAAGGTGGTAATAAGCTCCAGCTTCGTATTCTTTGATACTGTGTTTAGCGGGCATTACTTTTATATTATCACTTTTTGAGTAGGGTTAAAGCCTTCCGGGAGTCTCCCGGAAGGCTTGCAATAAGCAACGAGGTATTGATAAAATATAATTCGCGGCCTATAATGAATATGTATAAGTTACGCATAGAAATTATCAGGAGTTAGTTATACTATAGGGTATATTCTGTCCTAGAGTATGACACTTGCACCAATAATGACTTTTTCAGGTGGACCAGACGGTTTTAAGGAGGGAGAATTAGACGTTCATTCTGCTGATTTTAAGGCGGAAAAAGGAAAGGAAGCTAAACCTTTGGGAAAGATCCTGATTTTATCAGCGGCAGAATATGCCCGAATTTCCAGAACTCATCTGGAAAACTGGTGGCATGATACAGCTGAGCCGGTAAGAATTGTTAGAGAGGCCATAAAAGAAAATCCGCAACAGTTTTGGCAGGAGACCGGACGAGCCTTAGATTTAGCTTTTGATCCTTTTCCGAAGGATGAAGTTGGAGATAGGCATTTTAATTTGCAAGGTTTTAATGGCCGGTCGATAGTTTATTGGAGCGGTTTAGCATTAGTGATAACCGCTTGTGTGGGGGCTTATAATTCTGTTAAAGATCCTGATGGTGGCGGGCAGAGTGATGCTTTAAGTTTGTGTGCGACATTACAAAAGGAAGCGTTAATTCATTCAGTGGATTTGGCGGCGCCGTCAGGGGCAGACCAAGTAGTAATGGGTGCAGCGGTGGCCTGTTTTGATGTTAATGGCGCGGCAATGCCGGATTTACGGATGACAGAAAAGAACGGTGAGTTGGTCGGTTTGGAGTGGCAGGCGGCTAAAGATGCAAAGGCAACGCCAATGCTGGCAATTCCGGTGGAGTCAGTTGATCTTGATAAAGACGGGAAATCGGATTATCAGTTGTATAAAATGGTTGGAGCGCAAATAAGCTTGGATGGCTGGAAAGCGGCTGGATCAAACGGGTTGATGGAGACATCAATACAGGAGTTTAGTGTTTTGGATGGAAATTTGGTGGCGGAAGCAGCCAAATTGGCGGCGCAAAAAAATGCGGATGGAACGATGACTTTAACGGTTCATTTTAGCGACGGTACCTCTAGCGTGGTAGATGCGGGTCAGTTAGCCAACTTGCCTGGCGGAGTGGAATTGGCGGCTGAGGCTAGATTGGCGTTAGGTATTTTTCCGGAAGCGCCGGTGATTTTAGAGACCGATATCCAAGATTATTGGACTAAATGCGGCAGTGAGTGTGATGGCGTTGATAAGAATGATACGGTTGGGTTTGATTTAGGTGAAGAAAAAGTTTTATTTTATAGGGGAACTGATGGATTAACTGAGGCACGGATAAGAGTTAATGGTGAATGGCAGGTAATTTATGGAGCGCCTATGGGAAATGAAATTGTCTGGGCTTTGCAGGCGAGCGGAGTAACGCCGATCGCTCCGGATCAGGGAATTGCTTTAACAAAAATGGTTATGGTATTTGATGTCGATGGAAAAAGTATGCATTTTATATCGCCGACGACAGGAGAAGAACAGGATTTTCAAATTGTTTTAGACGAGGCAGGGTTTAAAGTATTTTTTGCCATGGAGAAGATTAGCGCCCCGTTGCCGGAGGGGCCAATTTCTGAATTGCAGAAAACACTGGGGGATGAATATCGATTAATTCAGGATGGAGACCATTTTACTATTCCGGGGGTTGATAATTTGAAAATTTTTGCGGGCGGGCGGGCGGAACTGACCATTGGCGCGGAAGTGTTTACGGTTTCCAACCTGGCGGTGACGAATAAGGATGGAGTGCTTACCGCCGGAGGGTGGCAATTTATAGATGGTGAGGCGACAATTTTTGGGTCTGGGGCGCCGAGCCCGGATTCGACGCCTGAGCAAATAGCGGAGTGGGAAGCGGGCCTGGCTAATTTTGTGGTGGACGAAGGGGCAAGTCCGGAAGTACAGCAAGCCATGATTGATACGATTCATAGGTATGTGGCTTTGGCGACGGCAGAAACCGCGGCGGGTGAATTTGATGAAGTATATTATGATGGGGAAAAAATCGAACTTGAAATTCCAATTGCTTGGCGAGCAAGTAATGATACATTTGAAGGCAGGAAAGTAATAACAATTTCGGATGGCGAGTCTGGCGCTAATAATCATATCGCTCTTAAGGCAGGGTATGCCAACTTAGCGGTCATTGATGCTGATGGCAAGCAAAAATTAAATTTGAAGGTTATACCAATGTTAATCAGGGATACTGACGGAACGATTTTTTCCATGATTGGTTTAATCGATGACAGCTATTTTCCAAAATTACTGAAGGATTCGAATCTAGAAAATATTGATACGGGAAGATCTTTACTTATTGTTTCCAGCGATAAAGATGGGGTGAGAGGGCTTGTCAGTCAAGAGTTGCAGGAATTTTTAGCAGAGCAAAATCAGGTGTTGATAGTTGTTCTTAAAGGGGATTTGTTTAAGTTGCCGAAAATGTTAAAAGAAAAAGGTTTTTGGTATTTTGGGATTTAAGATTAAGTAATTGACAAGGGAAATAAGTTTGCTTAGACTGAATTGATGGGAAATAAGTTTAAGTGGCTGATCATTTTTATTTTGGCGCTAATGGCTTTTTTGGGTAAGGTTTCTTTGGTGGAAGCAATTCCTTGTAGCTGGCAGTGTGCGGGAACAGGATCTGGGGGTTGGTGCGATGTGTGTGATAAACAAGGAACGGATTCAACATCCGATGACGAATGTATAGAGTGCGGGGATTATGGGGGGGAGATTGAGGGCATGTGCGCCGGGGTAAATTTTGGCTGCGGAGCCCAAGAGTGCTGCAATGGCGGGGAGTGCGGGTCGTGCGGGGCGGGGGCAGGAAATTGCCCTGACGGGCTATACCTGCAGTGCGGCAGCGTATCAGCAGAAACCTGCCAAAATGTTAATTACAAACAGACTTGTTTTGACAGAGATGCCTGGAATTATGGATCGGCTTGCGGGGTGGTGGGAGAGAATTGTCAAGCCAATTGCAGTTGCTGTCCGGCCGGAACAGTAAGAACCACGGGATCAACGTATAATACTGCCGCATGGTCGTATCCTCAAGGAGATCCTGGCAATCCTGCAACCCGTTGGCACTGCAATTCAACGAACGATGATTATTTGAGTTCTACAGACTCAAGTCCGTGGTGGAACTATAACGCTGATCCTGAAGGATATTATATAACACGGTACAATACTTGCCGAACAGCTAGCTGTATTGTGCCGGCGCCAATTACGCCGAGCGGGTCTTGCAATGCGCAGGGGACAGCGGCGGCGCTTTCCTGGGATGGTTTCGGTGAGGTTTTTGAGGTGAGATTGGATGATTTGGTGAATGGATTGACTTTTGGATGCGGATTGCCGGATCGATGTATTGATATTGCCGGTGAACTTTCTTGGTCGCCGTCAACAACTCAGGGACATACTTATGCTTGGGAGGTGCGGGGGAAAACCAGCGCCGGGTTGACGAGCGAGTGGGTAAGGGGAGCGAATTTTACCTGCCTGGCGGCGGCAATTAATGGTTCTTGTTCAACAGACCATTACAATTGTTATTCGCCAGCAGCAAGCACTTACAATATTAGTCGTGATTATACTTGGACGTGGACTTGCCCTGGTTCTAATGGAGGCTATGATGCATATTGTTCAGAAAACAAAACTGCTTCTAGCGCAACCGCTTCCTGTGATGTCTTGCCATATTCATTATCAAATCCATTGCCATATGGAGGTAGCCCAACTATACATTTAACTTCTACCAATGCAATTGGTTGCGGAGTCTTTCATGACTACGGTTTTGTCGAGATGGGAATGTTTACTTCCGGTTATTTTCCTGTTGGGGCTCAGACAATACCTGGATATCATGAAGGAGAAGTCATTTGCATGAATTCCTTAGGGCAATTCAGCGCTCTAGGTACTTGCCCTTATACAGTTAATAATGCGCCAATTAACGGTTCCTGCGGTTCAGCTAATGGAGGTTATTTCTATTCGGCGCCATCAACCAACCTTTGTAATGCCGGCACGCCCACAGTAGTTTCAGGTTCAGGACCATGGACATGGAGCTGTATTGGCGTCTATGGTGGAACAAATGCGTCATGTGGGGCAAACATACTGAGTGAACCCTGGTGGCAGACGCAGGGCGGGAATATTCACGCGGATAACGGCAATATCAGTTCGATTATTCCCGACAGTTGCAGCGGCAGCTGCTTGCCTTATTTGATTACTACCGGCAATGGGGCGACCGGTTTAGCGAGTTTTACCGGGACAGTGGATGTAGCTGAAGGCAGTCTTAGCCAAGACGGAAATAATTGGGAAGCCAAGACGGAGTATAAAGGGTTAACTACGGATTTTGCTTATTTTAGGCAGAGACTTAGTAATGATCCGGATGGAATTGGCGATTGGGATGGCAGTTTGCCGGCTAGCGACGGGGTGTATGAAACCGCGGGGGCAATGACGACCAGCGGCGGCAATTGGACCGTTGGTTCCGGCAGGATGGTAATTTTGCTGGCAGACGGCAACGTGACGATTAATAATAATATTGATGTTTCCAGCACGGCCCCAGGCGGATTTTTGGCGATTATTGCGTCAGGGGATATTATCATCAGCAATTCAGCAGTAACCAATATTGAGGGCGTTTTTGTGAGCGACGGGGTGATCAGGACCTCGGGCACGAGCCAACTAACCGGCGAGGGGATTTTTACCGGCTGGGGCGGATTTAGCTTGGGAAGGGATTTGGCTGATCCGGCCGATGAGACCCAACCGGCGGAAAAATTTATTTACCGGCCTGATCTGCAAGTAAATGCTTACCGGTATTTGTTAAAGCAGGATATGACGTGGCAAGAAGTGAACCCGTAGGGAAGTTGACAGTTGTATATATAATTGGTACACTGTGTATATATGGATACAGCAATAATTAATATCAGGGTTGATCAAGATGTAAAAAATCAGGCAAGAGATGTGGTTGAAAAACTGGGTTTAAGTTTAAGCGCGGTTATTAATGGATTTTTAAAAACTTTAATTAGAACTAAAAAGATAGAATTTGACATTAATAATGAGGAACCTTCGGAATATTTAATTCAATCATTAAAACAATCTGAGGTGGATTATAAAGCCGGTAGAGTTTCTCCGGCTTTTGATAGTATTGAAGAAGCGATGGCTTGGCTGGATGATAAAAACGCAAAATATGCTAATCAGGTTTGATCGCCAGTTTAAGAAGCAATACAATAGAGCACCAAGTAAGATAAGGCAAATTATCATGGTAAAATTAAAACTTTTTAAAGCAGATAATTTTAGCCCCTTGTTGAACAATCATATTCTTAAAGGAAAATATAGCGGGACAAGAAGTATTAATGTTACCGGTGATTGGAGGGCATTGTATGTGACTGAGGGGCAATTCGGTCAGGATATTGTATTTGTAGCTTTGGGGACTCATAGTCAGTTATATGGTTAAATTATGGTAAGATAAGGCATGAAATATTCAGCGTGTTTTCCGAAAACCAAAAAAGAGGTCAAGGCGGATAGTATTAATCATCAGTTGCTGGTACGGGCGGGGTTTATGGATCAACTGATGGCCGGAAGCTGGTCATTGTTGCCGCTGGGTTGGCGGGTAATCACGAAAATTAACCAGGTGATCAGGGAGGAAATGAATGCGATTGACAGCCAGGAAATGCTGATGCCGTTACTTCACCCGCGGGCAATTTGGGGGGAAACCGGCAGGTGGGGCAGTGCCAAAGAGTCGCCGTTAGGAGCAAAAGAAGTAATGTACCAATTTAAAGATATGCACGGAAAAGAGTTTGCGTTGTCGTTTACCCACGAGGAAATCGTGATGGATTTGCTCCGGAAAAATATTACCAGCTACAAAGATTTGCCGGTAAGCGTTTACCATTTTTCGACTAAATTCCGGAATGAACTGCGGGCGAAATCCGGGATTTTGCGCGGCCGGGAATTTTTGATGAAAGACGCGTATTCGGCGCACGCGAGCGAAGCGGATTTGATGAAATATTACGAGAAAATGAAACAGGCTTACGTGAAAGTGTTTACAAGATTAGGATTTGAAGTGAAAGTGACTGAAGCAGATGGAGGGGTGTTTACTAAAAATCACACCCATGAATTTCAGGTGTTATCGCCGGTGGGAGAAGACACAATTTATTACTGCGATCATTGCGATTGGGGCGAAAATAAAGAGATTTTTGAGGGAAAAGCAGGAGATAAATGCCCGAAGTGCAAGAAAGGGAAAGTAGTGGAAGGAAAATCAATTGAAGTGGGAAATATTTTTCCATTAGGGACGTGGTATGCGGAGCAAATGGGGATGTGTTTTACCGATAAAGATGGCAAGAAAAAACCGGCGTGGTTTGGCAGTTATGGGATTGGTCCGACCAGAGTGATGGGAACGCTAGTTGAAGTGTTTCATGATAAAAAAGGCATTATCTGGCCTAAAATAGTGGCACCTTATCAGGTACACCTGATACAAATTTCCAATGATCAATTTTCAATTTTCAAAAAAGCGGCAGAGATTTATAACCAGTTAATTAAGGCGGGAGTGGAAGTTTTGTGGGATGATAGGGAGGACGTGTCAGCCGGAGTGAAGTTTAGCGATGCGGATTTGATCGGCATTCCGGTAAGGTTGGTGGTGTCGGAGAAGACCGGAGATAAAATAGAATACAAAGAAAGAGATAAGGACAAGGTGGAATTATTAAGTTTGGATGAATTACTGTGCCGGGTAAAAAATTGATTGTTACCCATATATTTCCGGATTTGGACGCGATTACCAGCGTGTGGCTGTTGCAGCGGTTTGACAGCGCGTGGGAAGACGCGGGAACAGAGTTTGTGGCGGCGGGGCAAACTTGGCAGGGCGAGGCAGTGGATAGCGATCCGGACGCGGTTCACGTGGATACCGGTTTAGGCCGGTTTGACCATCATCAGCTGACGGGTCGGACCTGCGCGGCCAAACTGGTGCTGGAATGGCTGTTGGAGGAGAAAAAGATCCCGGAGAAATATAGGGAAAGCCTAAGGCGGTTAATTGAAGTGGTAACTCAGGTGGATAATTTTGAAGATTGTTATTGGCCGGAGGCGACCAATGACCGGTATGACCTGGGTTTACCGCAGTTGTTTGATTATTTAAAATTGTCGAGCAAATTAAATGATAAAGAATTGGTGTCCCAGGGAATTTTACTTTTGGACGCGGTGTTGTTTGGTTTAACGGAAAAAGCGCGGGCTGAGGCGGATATTAAAGCCGGAATCCAGTTTGAGTCGGTTTATGGCCGGTGCTTAGGGTTGCTGAGCCAACAGAGCTGGCCGGTGAAATTAGCTCAAAAAATGGGTTATGCTTTGGTGGTAAAAAAAGAACCGCGGACGAACTTAGTGGCGATTAAATGCCAGCCAAAACCAGAACTGGATTTAACTAAATTATATGAGGCATTGAAGAAGGCTGACCCGGCGGCCAACTGGTATTTTCACCAAAGTAAGCATATAATTCTAAATGGTTCAAGGCATAATCCGATGGTAAAACCATCGCGGTTAAGCCTTGAGGAGCTGATAGAAATTATAAAAAGTATTTAACTTTAAAAGGGAGGTGTTTTTAGGGTGTCGATTGTTGTTAAGGCACAGCCAGGAGATTCAGCTGATCAGGTGATCAGAAAATTTAAAAAGAAAATTTTACAGGATCAGCTATTAACCGAATTAAAAGAGCGGGAGTATTACAAAAAACCCTCGATTAAAAAGAAAGAAAAGCTGTCAGAGTTTAAACGGTTAAAAAAGCGAAGGAAAAAGCTTAAATGGCAAAAACAGATGTAATCTCGCTAGATTTAGTTCAGGCGATGAAAGCTAAAGATGGCCTTAAGGTATCGACTTTGAGGATGTTGGTGGCGGCTTTGAAAAATAGCCAGATAGCCAAGGGTGGGGTTTTAACTGATCAGGAAGCCGAGGCGGTACTTGGTAAAGAAGCCAAAAAAAGACAGGAAGCGATTGAGCTGTATCAACAAGGCAACCGGCAGGAGTTGGTGGATAAAGAAACTACTGAATTAAATTTGATCAAGGGTTATTTGCCGGAAGCAATGAGCGAAGTTGAAATTAAAGCAATTGTTGAGGAAGTACTTAGTACCGTTCCGGAACGGAACTTTGGGATGGTAATGAAAGCGGTGATGGCGAAAACCCAAGGCAAAGCAGACGGAAAAATGGTGGCCAAGCTGGTGCAAGAAGCGTTATGAAGGTTGTGGCGGAGCTGTCTTTTGCCAGTGAAGCAGAAATTCAGGCATTGAATAAAAAATACCGCAAGTTGGATAAGTCGACTGATGTATTATCGTTTCCCACAGAAGACTATGAACCCGGGCCGGATGGTGTGGTCAGATTGGGAGATATTGTGATTTGTAAAGAACAAGCGAAGCTCAAGGGGCATTCTGTAGCTTTCTTAACTCGCCACGCGATGTTACATTTATTAGGAGTGCATCATAAGTAAAATGACCAATTTACAATTTTCGAATTTTCAATGAATAACCAATGATAAAATGATAAAATTTTCAAACGGGAAATATGATTTGGAAGAAAGAACTGCAAGGTTAGCGGAAGAAATTATTAGATTGGTTAAAACGCTGAAATTAACCGCTGTAAATAAAAGGATTGTAGATCAATTGGTTGGTTCCGGAGGTTCTTTGGGGGCAAATTACTGTGAGGCGAATGAAGCGGAAAGTAAACAGGATTTTAAACATAAAATCGGTATTTGCAAAAAAGAAACTAAAGAAACAAAGCATTGGTTGAGATTATTAGCGGTAGCTAACCCTGAAATTAAAGAGCAATTAAGAGTTTTATATCGAGAGACTCAAGAGTTGTTGCTAATTTTTTCCAAAATATTAAAATCATCTAGGGCAAATAATTTATAAATTAAAGAATTGTAAATTGATTGAAAATTGAGTTTTGAAAATTGAAAATTATTTATATGACTTTTTATTTAAAATATCGGCCGCAAACTATTGAGGAATTGGATTTAGCTAGTGCCAGACAGTCGCTGGGGGAGATTTTGACGGCTAAAGAAATTCCGCACGCGTTTTTATTTACCGGGCCGAAAGGGACAGGGAAAACTTCCAGCGCCAGAATTTTAGCTAAAGCGGTTAACTGTTTGAAACCAAAAAAAGGCGAGCCGTGCAATGAGTGCGTTAATTGTAAATTGATTACGAGTGCTAGAAGTATGGATATTATTGAGATCGATGCGGCGTCTAACCGGGGAATCGATGATATCCGGGATTTACGGGACAAGATTAAATTAGCGGCAGCCAGTTTAAAGTTTAAAGTTTACATTATTGACGAAGTCCACATGCTGACAAACGAAGCTTTTAACGCGCTGTTAAAAACTCTGGAGGAGCCGCCGAAGCACGTCAAGCTGGTGTTATGTACGACTGAGCCGCAAAAGTTGCCGGGAACGATTATTTCCCGGTGTTTTCAGGTGAAGTTTACTAAGGCGAATCAGGCAGAGGTGGTGCGGTCGCTGCAGCGGGTGGTAGACGGGGAAAAACTGAAATTAAGCGAGGAAGATTTGAAGAAAATCGCGCAAGCCGGCGGCGGCAGTTTTAGGGACGCGGTGAAAATATTGGAACAGCTGGCGGGCAAGAATGAAAATATCAGTAGCGAACGGGTGAGCGAAGTATTAGATAGAGGTACAAGTAGTGATGATTTGAGTAAGTGGCTGGAGTTAATTTATAACGGGGAAGTAGAAAAGGCGCTTTTGTGGCTGAACCTGAGCTTAAATGAAGGCGCGGAAGTAATGGGGTTAATTTTAAAGGCAGTGGAAAAATTAAGGCAGATATTTTTACAGCAGTTGGGCATAGGGGAGGCAGGCGAAGAAACAGTAAAATTTCCGGATCAGATAAGATTGAAACTGGTGCTGGGAAAGTTAATGCAGGCAGGTAGGGAAGTTAAAGGCGCAGTGGTGGAGAGTTTGCCATTGGAACTGGCAATTAGTGAATTGGGAATAAATAATAAAGAACCAGCAAAAGACGAGCGCTCCCGGAGCGGCGGGAAGGTGGATTTGCCGCAAGTGATGGAAAAATGGCCGGAGATTTTAACGGCTTTGCGGCCGCACAACCATAGCTTGGAAGCGCTCTTAAAAGCGACGAGGCCGGCGGGGTTTGAAGACCAATATTTAATGGTAGAAGTGTTTTATAAGTTTCATAAGGAAAGATTGGAAGAGGAGAGGTACCGCAAGTTAATTGAAGAAGTGGCATCGTTGGTACTGGCAGGACCGATAAAAATTAAGTATTATTTAGGTAATTTGGAGCGGAGGTGAGTGAATAAATGTTTGATAAAATAAAACAATTAGCCCAACTTAAAAAAATGCGCGATCAGGCGATGGCGATTCAAAAACAGTTGGCCCAAGAGGAAATTGAGATCGCGGAAGATAATATTAGGATCGTGATAACCGGTGACCAGAAATTAAAATCACTGGAGATTGACGGACTCACCAACGAGCGGGTATTGGAATTAATTAATAAAGCGATTAAAAAATCCCAGGAAACCGCGGCGCGCAAGTTAGCGGAAATGAGCGGCGGTTTAACAGGATTATTAAAAGGCCAAGGCCCAATGGGAGAATAAAATGAAAGTAGTGGTGACGGGCAGTTTGTCTTTTGACCAGGTAATGTCCATGCCGGGCAGGTTTAAAGACTATTTAATGCCGGATAAATTACACATGATCAATGTGAGTTTTTTGATGGAAACATTCAGCCGGCATTTTGGGGGAACGGCCGGGAATCAGGCATATACATTGGGTTTATTGGGGGTCAAACCAATGGTAGTCGGAACAGCGGGGAAAGATTTCGGCAAATATAAAGCCAGATTAAAGTTGGTGGGTGCAGATACCAGCGGGATTAAAATTGACAAGAGAAAATTTACGGCCAGCGGCTGGTGCATGACGGATAGAGATGACAATCAAATCTGGGGATTTTACAGTGGGGCGATGGCCGGAGATAAAAATTTAAGTTTAAAAGGCAAGTTGCGGGTAGGTGATTTGGCGGCGATAACGCCGACAGAACCGCTGGCGATGGCAAAATTTATTCAAGAATGCCGGCAAAACCAATACCGGTTTTTGTTCGACCCGGCGTTTCAGATTGCCAGGTTTAGCCAGTCAACCTTAAAAGAGGGGGTAATAGGGGCGGAAATTTTAATCGGTAATGATTATGAAATCGCGTTACTGCAAAAAAGAGTTAGTCTAAAAAATAATAAATTAATAATTACGACTTTGGGAAGAAAAGGTTCAATACTTCAAATGGGTAAAGCGCAGTGGAAAATACCGATCGCTAAAGCCAAAAACTGTAAAGATCCGACCGGGGCCGGCGACGCTTACCGGGCCGGATTCTTAGCCGGTTATTTGAAGAAATTACCGTTACCGGTTTGCGGCCGAATGGGAGCGTTGGCGGCAGCGTACACGGTGGAAAAAGAGGGGACGCAAACCCATAAATTCAGCTTGACGGAGTTTAAAAAAAGATATAAAAGTAATTTTAAAGATGAATTACGATATTAAAGATATTGAACTAGCGGCATCCGGAAAATTGAAAATTGAGTGGGCCGGCCAGCAAATGCCGGTACTTCAATTAATTAAAGCGCGGTTTGCCAAGGAAAAACCATTGAAGGGAATTAATTTAAGCGTTTGTTTGCACGTCACGGCCGAGACAGCTAATTTAATGCTGGCCTTAAAAGCCGGAGGAGCCAATTTGGTTTTGTGTGCTTCGAATCCGTTATCGACCCAGGATGAAGTGGCGGCCAGTTTAGTGAAAGACTATAGAATTCCGACGTTCGCGGTTAAAGGGGAGAATAATCAGATTTATTACCGGCATTTAAACGCGGTTTTAGATTTTAAACCGCAAATTACCATGGATGACGGCGCTGATTTGGTGTCTTTGTTACACTCTAAAAGAACCGAGCAGTTAAAGGGAGTTTTGGGGTCATCGGAAGAAACAACGACCGGCGTGATCCGCTTGCGGGCCATGGCCAAAGATAAAGCTCTAAAAGTGCCGGTAATCGCGACCAATGATTCTGATACTAAACATTTGTTTGATAACCGTTACGGGACTGGGCAATCGACCTTGGACGGAATTTTGCGGGCGACTAATATTTTAATGGCCGGGAAAATTATGGTGGTAGTGGGTTATGGCTGGTGTGGGCGGGGTTTGGCTATGCGGGCCAAAGGCCATGGAGCGCAAGTGGCGGTAGTGGAGGTGGATGCTGTGAAAGCGCTGGAGGCAGGGATGGAAGGATTTAGGGTGATGACGATGATGCAGGCGGCTAAGTTGGGCGATATTTTTGTGACGGTTACCGGCGATAAAAATGTGATTGATTTGCAGCATATTCATTTAATGAAATCAGGGGCGATTATGGCTAACAGCGGGCATTTTGACGTGGAAATAAATGTGGCGGGTTTGGAAAAAATTAAAAAATCCAAACGGACAATCAGGAAATTTTTGGAAGAATATACTTTAAAATCAGGCAAAAAAGTTTATTTATTGGGCGAAGGCAGGCTGATTAATTTAGCGGCGGCAGAAGGTCATCCGGCAGATGTGATGGATTTATCGTTTAGCAATCAATGTTTAGCGGCGGAGTTTTTAGTGAAAAATAAAGGCAAGCTGGAAAATAAAGTTTATGTGTTGCCGAAATCGCTGGACCAAATGGTGGCGAAGTTAAAATTAAAAGCAATGGGTATGGGTTTGGAGACATTAACCCCGGAACAGAAGCGGTATTTAAATTCTTGGAAAGAGGGAACTTAGAAACTTTCGATTTTGATTTTGGTTTCGACCGGGGGATTGGAAAAGGCGCGCCAGGCATTGCCGGCGCGTAAGAAGACTTTACCTTACAAATATTCACAGCTAAAGCCGTGGAGCTCTATCGCTGACGCGACCGCCTATGACATACTTTCCCATTTACCCACCATAGCAAGTATTAAAGCAAGGCGGTACACCAACGCAAGGCGGTGCACCATAGCAAGGGGGTGGTGGCTTACCAACACAAGGGGGTGGTGGCTTACCAACACAAGGGGGGGTGGGTAAAGGTGGAAGAGGACTAATGCAGTTTTTGCTTGCTTCTGTTAACGGTTCCAATCCATTACCATTTAATATTGATACAAATTGAGGCATCTCGTCTACATCCCTACTGCTGTTGGCGACAAGACTAAGTGTTCTCTCTAATTCTAGGAACATATTTCTCACCCCCTTTCCATTTAATATTCTGTCGAAAAAAGAATTTCTTTAAGATTAACTTTATATCTTTTCCATAAATTTTTCTAAATTTTTGACAAAACCTCTTTTTGCTATAGCTCCCCTTTAGAGACATTAAAAGATTTATAATCCTGTCTTTACCATAACACCTAATCAAAAAGTTTACCAATAAAAACGCTAATGCATATGGCACATTCGGCTGACTATCAATAGTTTTATTCCATTGACTCCTTGTATCTATAAGAAATATTGCTTCAGGATTATTAAAAATAGGGTTGCTATTTTTTAACCTGCTTTTTTGACCCGCTACATAATAAGCGAGTCCTTCTTCAAGCCATACGGGTTCATAAGAGTTATGAATTTGCCGAATAAATAAATGGGTAATTTCATGACAGAGGGTCTTATTGAATTCATCTCTTGGATGAGAACTCTCTTCCTCCCAAACTGATGGACTTAATATAAAAATTTCATTTGAAGAGTTTGCATAACTAACAAGCCAATCTGGTGTTTGACGGCCAAATAGATTATCTAATTCTTTTCTGCTATAAACAAGGGTAAGTTTTATCTCGGGAATTTTTATTTTAAAAAATTTTGAAGCTCGAATATAGCCAAGTCTAAAATCCTTTATAGTCATATTTAGACTTGGGTCTTTCGCAAGAAATGAAACAAAACCTTTTACTTGAGATCCTAATGCTATATTTGTTAAATTCTTCCTTGAATTTATATCCTTACTCATTGAGTTTCTCCAAAAACCCCTTGTGTAAAAAGCGCAAAAAAGAAATCAGATGAAGCTGGCGATAAATTAAAATCATGTCCAATTTCCTTAAAAGAAAATGATGACGATGCATTTTTTAATCTATTAATAATTTCGTAGGCGGTACTATTAATAAAAACTGGCTGGCGTCTTTGGGGTGCTATAATTCCTCCAAAATTTTCTTTCCTTAATCTAAGATTAGGAGTAACAACAAGTTGTTTTTCCCAAAAATCGGATGGGGGAGGATTGAAGTCAGAAACCGGCAAGGAAACAACATCTAAAGGTTCAGTAGCTAACGGATCCATTCCTTTCTTATTTCCGTCAAACTTCGCTTCCATCCTACATCCTCCGCCGCATTGGGAAAAATAGTTACAGTTGTCAACGCACTCTTCTGGCAAACGGCTTCCATCCCGCCAGTCTTTCATTTCTTTCCATGTTTTAGGAAGCGAGTCAATAAATATATTTCCGTAAGTTTCGTCTGCAAAAGAGCACGGTCTGACATCGCCACTTGATCCTATGGTACAGGTTGTAGTTCCTGCTCCACAGCTGTGTTGAGCAAGCTTCCAAAAACTTGCTAAATCGCTTAGGGCACAAAGAGGATAAGCCATTAAAGTATCAACATTTATTCCAAACGTTTTTTCCAAAAGAATTAAATCTGTAATCATTTTCTTGAATGCTTTTTTATCGATACCAATTTCTGAAAAATTATTTCCTCCTAGACAAGGGACAGCTTTTGTTGCAGAAAATGCCTTTATTCCTAAATCTTTAATAAATTTTCCTGTTTTGAAAACCTGTTGTTGATTAATTTTCATTACTACCATATTTACTCCAACATCTAATCCTACATCTTGACAAATTTTTATCCCCTGCAGAGTGCGTTTAAAAGATCCTTCTCTTTGGGTTATTTTATTATGGGTATTTTCATCAAAAGAATGGAGCGAGGTTAATACGGAATCAAGCCCCGCGTCTTTAAGAGATTCTGCATCCTTTCTAGTAATTGTGGTAAGATTGCTATTCAGAGAACAGTCAAGCCCTGATTTTTTTGCGGATATTACTCCTTCAATAACTGCTTGCCTGAAAAGAAAAGGCTCTCCTCCGGTAAAGGTTACCCCAAAAACTTGGCTTTCGACTAATTGATGCACTATTACTAAGACTTTATCTTTTTCTAGTGTGGCATCGGGAAGATTATTGGTAACCTCTCTGAACTTTGCTCCTCGCCAAAAATTATAACAATGCATGCACGCTTCATTACAAAGGGTTGTTATTTCCACTTGAACGTCAAGAGGAGCAGATAGTGTTTTATACAAGTCTTTAGGTTGAGTATTTTCTATATGTGTAGATGAAAGAAGTTCCGGAGAATGTTGTATGACAGGTAAACCTTGAGCTATGGGAGCGAACTCCTTACTCATAAATTTCTTATTTTTTAATAAAGGTAAGCGTAGGATAGCACTTTAAATGACTTTGTCAAATTTTTTAATTGTCGAATTTTTGGGTACTAAAAACTTTCGATTTTGATTTTGGTTTCGACCGGGGGATTGGAAAAGGCGCGCCAGGCATTGCCGGCGCGTAAGAAGACTTCCATAAAAGCGTTAGCGCCACCGGATGAGCCGGGAGCAAAAGCCAAATCGCCGGATTTGACGGAAAAGTTGCCGTTGGCGTAGTAACCGGTTTGATAAATGTGGTTAATGGCGACGCGGATGCGGGTGCCGGGTTTTAATTTAACGCTGTTTTTGCGAATAGTGGTTTTGATGTTGCCGTAGCCATCGATGTGCATAATCCGGTTAACAGGGATATTGGGAATGGCGTTAACCGAAAGCGGTTGGGATAAAAACTGTTTATATTTGCCTAGGAAAATGCCGACGGCGGCAGGGGGGTAAAAGTCGCGGGAGCGGAACTGCGAACCTTGATTTTGGACGTCGATTAAATTAAATTTGACAATGTGTTTTTTAATAAAGCTGAAGCAAAAGCCGGCATCCACGGCGACAATTTCGGCGCCGTTGTCCAGTTGGGCGTATTTTAATTTTTCGCCTTCGTTTTCATAGCGTTTCTTTTTGTCGTCGGTCCGGGGAGCAGTGTTGGAAAAGATAAAGACGTGATGACCGGGATTGTAAAGGCTGAGCTGGGCAATTAAAAAACCGGTATTTAAAGTCGAAAAAGGTGGGGTGGACAGAGGAAAAATTTGAGAATCAGGCAGTAAATATTTAAATCTTTGGATAACTTCGGCAAAAGAGAGATCATTAATGCCGTAATCGGCGATTAAATGTATAAGAGGCAAAGGCTTAGACATACGCATATGTTATACTTTTTTTATGAAAATTGCCAGAGCGGTTAACCGTTTAATTGAAGCCTTGGAAAAACTGCCGGGAATCGGGCCGAAATCGGCCCAGCGGTTGACTTTTTATTTGCTGCATAACCCGCAAACCGAGCTGGATAAATTTGCCGAAGCGTTAACCAGGTTAAAAAAAGACACCAAAGAGTGCGAGTTTTGTTTTAATGTGGGGGAAAGTTCGCCGTGCAGTATTTGTTTGGACCAGGAGAGGGATCAGTCGAAAATTTGCGTGGTGGAACAGGCGCTGGATATTCTGGCGATTGAGAAAGGCGGGTTTTATAAAGGGTTGTACCATGTTTTAGGCGGGGCGATTTCGCCCTTAAATAATATTGGGCCGGAAGAGCTGCATATCCATGACTTACTCAAGAGATTGCAGAATGGTATAATAACAGAGGTAATTATGGCCACCAATCCGAATATGGAGGGCGAGGCGACGGCTATGTATCTCAAAAAATTAATGAACGACAAAAAATTAAGCCAAAAAATAACGATTACCCGGCTGGGCCGGGGTCTACCAATCGGGTCGGATTTGGAGTATGCTGACGAGCAAACTTTAAACCGCGCCTTTGAAGGCCGGCGGGAGATGTGATAAGGTAAAATTATTATGAAAGTCTATTTTACCGCCTCGCCAAGAGTTTTTAAAGACTATGGCGATAATATTAAAAAAATCTATCAGTTAATTCAGAAGCTGGGGTATGAACAGGTAAGCGATTTTATTATAAAAGTTGACCCGGTCCGGCATTATAAGTGTACTCACGAAGAGATGGTAAAACACTACCAAGATACGATTGAGTCGATTAAGAAAGCGGATATTGTGGTGGTGGATGCTTCGGTGGCGAGCATGGCGATGGGTTATATTATTGATAAGGCCCAAGATTATTCCAAATCAGTGGTAATAATGCATATTAAAAATCGGGAACCGCTATTTTTTTCCGCGATTGTGGATGAAAAGATCCAGATAGTTGAATATACCAGTGAGATAATTGAGAGGGTTTTGAAAGACGCGCTGGAATACGCGGCGGAGAAGATTGATACCAGATTTAATTTTTTTATTTCGCCGGGAATAGGGAATTATTTGGATTGGATTTCTAAAAAGAAAAAACTGCCGCGGGCGGTATATTTACGGAAAATGATTGAGCAGGATATGGATAAGAATAAAGAGTATAGCAAGGGGTAAGATGACTCAACCAACTGCACCAGGGGGAGATTTAGGGGAGATTTTAGAAAGTGGGCAACAGGTAAGCCAGCCAGCTGGTTTGGATTGGTTGGAAAAAATGGCGCCGCAAGTGAAAAAACAACCGCAAAAGCCGGATGATGATGAGCAAAAACAAAAACAGCAATTGGAAAGATTAAAGGAAATTGATAAAAAAAGATCCAGGGAAATGTACGAGGCGATCCAGCAGGAGATTGAAATGATTAGAAAAAAACGCGATAGCCAACCGAGAAAATATATCAGCGGCACAACAGGGTTTGAAGCTGATCCGGAGGTGCGGCAAAAGAAATTTTTGGAGCAGCAGAAGAAAAAAGATGATGATTTGTCAGCGGCCACTAAAGCCAGCATGGGGACAGGGGAAGCCAATAGAGGGGCAGTGGGGTAATATGCGCTTATACAATACTTTATCAAGGCAAATTGAGGAATTTAAACCGCTTGATCCAAAGCGGGTGAGTATTTATATTTGCGGGCCGACGGTGTATGACTATGCCCATTTGGGGCATTCGCGAACTTACATTAACTCGGACATATTACGCCGAGCGTTAAAATGGCAGGGTTTCGAAACCAAAACCGTGATGAATATTACTGATGTGGGGCATTTGACTTCGAACGCGGACAGCGGGGAAGATAAGATGGAGAAAAAAGCCAAAAAAGAAAGCAAGGATATCCGGGAGATTGCCAAGTTTTACACCGAGGATTTTTGGCAGATGAGCGAGAGTTTAAATATTATCAAGCCGGATAAAATCACGCCGGCAACAGAATATATTCAGGAGATGATTGAATTGATCGAAAGACTGGAGAAAAAAGATTTTACTTATAAAACCAAAGACGGGATTTATTTTGACACCAGTATATTTAAAACTTACGGAGAGATGGCTAGGCTGGATATTGAGGGGTTAAGAGAGGGTTGGCGGGTGGACAAAGGGGAAAAGAAAAATCCAACGGATTTTGCGTTGTGGAAGTTCTCGCCTGAAAGCGAGAAACGTCAAATGGAGTGGGAGAGCCCGTGGGGAATCGGGTTTCCTGGCTGGCACATTGAGTGCAGTGCGATGGCGATGAAGGAATTGGGAGAAAGTATTGATATCCACACCGGCGGGATTGACCACATTCCGGTGCACCACACCAACGAAATTTGCCAATCGGAAGCGGCGACGGGCAAGCAGTTTGTGAAGTATTGGTTTCACTCGGGCTTTTTGCAGGTTAACGGCGAGAAAATGAGCAAGAGTTTGCAGAATTATGTCCGGTTGCAAGATTTAGTGGCTAAGGGAGTGGAGCCAATGGCGGTAAGATATTTATTTTTAACCAGCCATTACCGGTCAACTATGAATTTTACCGATCAGGCGTTAGCCGGAGCCAGCGAGGCGTGGAAAAAGCTGCAGTCGATTGTCAGTGGGTGGCAAGGGAAAAAACAGCGGACAGTGTTATCCGAGGAAAAATTAGTTAAGATTCAGGAATTCTCAGCTAGATTTAAAGCCGCGGTGGAGGTTGATTTGGGAATGCCGCAAGCCTTAGCAGTAGTGTGGGAAATGGTGAAAAGCAATATTCCGGAACAAGATAAGAATGAGTTGTGGCAGGATTGGAACCAAGTTTTAGGGTTAAAAATTTCAAATGACAAATTTCAAATGTCAATTCAAGTTCAAAATCTAATTAAACAAAGAGAAGAGTTACGAAAACAGAAAAAATGGGCGGAGGCGGATAAAATCAAACAGACTTTAATGGCTAAAGGTTATATAATCGAGGATACTGATGAAGGGACAAAGATAAAACATGCCAAAAATTCCGTATAAAAGCCAGAATTTAGCTTTTTCGCCGATTAGGAAGTTGACGCCTTACGCCGAGGCGGCCAAGAAGCGGGGAATAAAGATTTATCATTTGAATATCGGCCAGCCGGATATTGCTTCGCCGGAGATTTTTTTAAAAAAAATTAAGGAATTTAATGAGCCAGTGGTTTTTTATGAACGGTCTGACGGTACTGAGGCGTTTAAACAAAGTTTGCTGCATTATTATCGGCGTCTTAATTTAAATGTTGATTTAGCGGATATTGTGGCGACGACCGGTGGCAGTGAAGCGTTGTGGATGGTTTTTGCCATTCTATTTAATCCGGGCGATGAATGTTTGACTTTTGAACCGACTTACACTAATTATCAGACTTTTGCCGAACTATCAGGCGTCAAACTTAAAGGTGTCCCGACATACTTAGATGATAATTTTGCTTTGCCGCCGGTAGCGGCATTGGAACAGGTGTTGACTAATAAAACCAAGGGAGTGATTATTACCAATCCTTCCAATCCGACCGGAGCGGTTTATCCGGAGTCGATGTTAAAAGATTTGGTGGAGTTTTGCCTCAAACACGATTTATTTATTATTGCCGATGAAACTTACCGGGAGTTTATTTATGGAGAAATAAAGACCCGGTCGTTATTATCGTTTAAGAAAGCGGACCAAAATGTGGTTTTAACCGATAGTTTGTCCAAACGCTACTCGCTTTGCGGCGCCCGCTTAGGTTGTCTTGTGTCTAAAAATAAACTGGTGATGGAAATGGCCAATAAGATTGCTCAAGCGCGTTTGGCCAGTCCGTCAATCGAACAGTACGCCGCTTCATTTTTAGGCGAAGTGCCGGAGAGCTATTTTAATGATGTTAGGGTGGAGTATGAGGCAAGGCGTGATACTTTGATGGCGGAGCTGAAAAAAATTCCGGAGGTTAAAGCCAATTTTCCTGATGGCGCTTTTTATTTGATTGCCCAACTGCCGGTAGTGGATGCCGAAGATTTTTGCAGGTTTATGCTGGATAAATTTGAAGATAATAAGGAAACAGTAATGCTGGCTCCGGCCGAGGGTTTTTACTTAACTTCCGGCATGGGGGTTAATCAAGTCCGGATTGCTTATGTCTTAAATACCATGGCGATTAAACGGGCAGTGGAATTGATTGGGTTGGGATTAAAGGCGTATGCTGGATAAGTACCGCTTAACCCCTTCGGCGACCTTAGCGATTACGGCTAAAGCCAAACAGTTAAGTTCTCTTGGAAAAAAAATAGTCAGTTTTGCGGCGGGGCAGCCGGATTTTGACACCCCGCTCGCCATTAAAGAAGCCACGAAGAAGGCGTTGGATGAGGGCTTTACGAAGTATACGGAATCTTCAGGCATACCGGAATTAAAAAAAGTCTTGGTAGATAAATTGAAACAAAAAAATAAATTAATTTATGAGGCGGAACAGATAATTGTTTCCAATGGGGCAAAGCAAATTTTATTTGAGGCGATTATGTGTTTGGCGGATAAGGGCGATGAAGTAATAATTAAAGCGCCGTATTGGGTGAGTTACCCGGATATGGTGAAGGTGGCCGGAGGGAAGTCGGTGTTTATTAATGATTGGGATGATTTGGATAAAAGTTTAAGCGCAAAAACCAAGGTGCTGATAATTAATTCGCCCAGCAACCCGACCGGAGAGATTATTGATCGGTCCGGGTTGGAAAAAATCGCTCAGATAATAAAAAATTACCCTGATTTGCGGGTGTTATCTGACGAGTGCTATGACTGTTTTTATTATGGTGGGCAAAAGCCGGTCAGTTTTGCCAGTTTAAGCCAAGAGGTCTATCAAAAAACTTTAACGATTAATGCTTTTTCAAAGACTTTTGCTATGACTGGGTGGCGGTTGGGTTACGGCGCCGGGCCGCTGGAACTGATTAAAGCCATGAGCGCGTTACAGGACCAGATTTCGTCCAACCCCAGCAGTTTTTCCCAAAAAGGGGCGTTGGTAGCTTGGGAAAAAGCCGGGGGGTTTCCGGCAACAATGCGGCGGGAATTTACCAAAAGGCGGAAACTAATGGTGGAAAAATTAAACCAAATTCAGGGAATAAAAGCAGTGTTGCCGGATGGGGCGTTTTATGTTTGGGCGGACATCAGCCAAGTAACCAAAGACGACCAAAGTTTTTGCGAGAAATTATTAGAAGAGGGTGGGGTGGCGGTGATTCCGGGAACACCTTTTGGCGGGCCGGGATTTATTCGCTTGAGTTTTGCGACGTCAATGGAACAGATTGAAGCGGGAGTAGAGTTGATTAAGAAATTTACGGAGAAAAATTATGGATAAATATAATTTAAGTTACGAAGAGTTATTTAAGGCCGAAAAAAATGAGGGAGTGGTGACGGAATTTGGAGCAGTGAGCGTGGACACGGGAAAATTTACCGGCCGATCGCCGGAAGATAAGTTTATCGTAGCGGGCGGGCCGGGGTCAGAACAGGTGTGGTGGCGGGACGAAAAAAATCCGACGAGCCCGAATAAACCAATGGCGATTGAAACTTGGGATTATGTTTCCAGTTTGGTTAAAGAGCAATTGAAAGATAAAAAAGTATATGTGATGGATGGTTATTTGGGGGCAAGAAAAGAGGCGCAGATGAAGGTGAGGCTGATAACGGAAATTGCCTGGCAGGCGCATTTTTTTAAGAATATGTTTTTAAGGAAAACGGAAGGGTCGGACCCTTCTATTATTGATTGGACGATATATTCAGCGCCAAAGGCAGTTGCCAAAGATTGGGAAAAATACGGTTTAAATTCCGAGGTGTTTATTGCAATTAATTTGGAAAAACAAGAGACAGTGATTGGCGGCACCTGGTACGGCGGGGAAATCAAAAAAAGCATGTTTTCGCTGGCGAATTATTGGTTGCCGCTTAAGGGAATTGGATCTTTCCACTGCAGCGCGAATGAGGGGAAAGACGGAAACACGGCCTTATTTTTCGGTTTGTCCGGGACAGGGAAGACGACTTTGTCCCATGATCCAAAAAGAAAATTGATCGGCGACGATGAGCATGGATGGGATGAGGAAGGAATTTTTAATTTGGAGGGAGGCTGTTATGCCAAGATGATTAATATTTCCAAAGAAGGCGAGCCGGATATTTATAAGGCGATTAGAAGAAATGCGCTGCTTGAGAATGTGGTAGTGGATGATAAGGGAAAAGTCGATTTTACGGATGCGTCAAAAACTGAAAATACTCGGATGAGCTACCCGATTGAACATATTGAGCGACGGGTAAAGAGTTTAACCGGAAGACACCCGAAAACCGTGATTTTTTTAACCTGTGACAGTTTTGGAATTTTGCCGCCGGTAGCCAAGTTAACCCCAGAACAGGCAAAATATTGGTTTTTGTCCGGTTACACCGCTAAGATTGCCGGGACAGAGAGAGGGGTTAATGAACCGAAAGCGGCATTTTCCCCTTGTTTCGGCCAACCGTTTTTGACTTTGCACCCGACGAAATACGCCCAAATTTTAGAAAAGAAAATTAAGCAGCATCATTGTCAGGTGTATTTAGTGAATACTGGTTGGAGCGGCGGCGGCTACGGAGTGGGACAGAGAATGAATTTGGGGATTACCCGGAAAATTGTGACCGAGATTTTGGAGGCTAGATTGGGTAAGGCGGATTATATAAAAATGTCGTTATTTGAGTTAATGATTCCGAAACAGGTTAAAGGGGTGGAGGCAGAGATTTTAAACCCGAAAAATACCTGGTTAGATAAAAGCGCTTATGAGGCGGAGGCAAAAAAGTTAGCGAGTTTGTTTAAAGAAAATTTTAAGAGATTTGGCGGGATATGAGTTTATCGGTAGCGATTGTGGGGTTTATTTTTCATCACCCTACAATAAAGAAATAACTTGGGGCAGATCGTTCATTCAAAAATGCCTGAATTGGGAGTTTTCGTGTATACTAAAATTATGATGAAAAAGTGGTATCAGGATTGGCGAAGTTGGGTGACAATAGTTCTTCTTTTTTTTGTCCCCACTTTTCTAATCGGAATAATTGTAATGTGGGCGGCAGCACCTTGGGGTAAAAAGGCGAAATGGTGGGTTACTGGAGTTGGAATAGGTTTGCCACTATTAGGAATAATTATTGCATTCTTTTTAGTAACTCTTTCGCCTAAAAAACAAATAAATACAGCGAATGACGCGATTAAAAAGGCAAATGTACAGGAGATTTCTCAGCAAGGAAACAGGTTTTGTTTGGCAGAAGGTAGATGTGCAACTGGTATTCAGGAACTAAAGCAAAAAGGTTATCTAAGTCCTTCATTAAACGATACTTCAATCGGCTATGCTCAACTTAATGGAGCTAAGGATTGTGTTGTTCAGACAACATTAAGTACAAATGAAATCTTTTCTATTAAGTGCTTTCCTGTAAAATCTCCTTAGCGTGTTAAAATACTTTCATGAGTCAAACTTCTGATTTTTCTAAAGATTTCGACGGTTGGATAAAAAAGAAAAAGACTTGTCATTATCAAGAAAAAGAGGCACCCTTTTTCAAAGAAAGAGATATTTGGTGGATTGCTGTTGGTGTTAATGTTGGTTTTGAAGAAGATGGTAAAAATTTAAATTTTGTCCGACCAGTCCTAGTTGTTAAAAAGTTTAACAGGGAACTTTTCCTGGGTATTCCCATGAGTACGAAGCTAAAAGATAACAAATATTATATTCCCGTGTCTGTTAGAAGTAAATCTGTTTCGGTAATGATTTCTCAAATTCGAGTTTTTAGTACAAAGAGAATGTGGAATAAACTTGCTGAATTAGATACAGGTGATTTTAATAAAGTTTTAGAAGAGATTTCGAAATTTTTTGTTTTGCCCTCCCCACCGAAGCAGGGAGGTCGTGGCTAATGCCAATTTGAGGTTATTATATAGTTTATTAAGGGGGTTTGTCAAGTAAAACTATGAGTAGTTTATCGGTTGGGATTCACTTTTCACCGTCCCCACTTTTGATTTTTACTTCAAAGTAGTTTTACCCGGAGCCAGAAAAGAAAGAGAAATTATCCAAAGAGATTATTTAGGTAGGATTGTTGCCTCAAGGGTGCCATATCTGCAGATTCCACATGCCTGATAACAAAATTACTAAACCAAGAACAATTGAAGACATAAGAAAATCTATTCAAAGTGCAGGGACTGGATTTAACTCTGAGAACATTTTGAAATTAGCAGATAAAGAGTTGGAGGGATTCAATGGGCCTAAAGAAATGGGTCCGGAAACAAATGCCTACAAAGCTATGACCCTGTTTGAGTTTGATCAAGGGCTTTTAATGCTTTCTGCAATACCTGATAGATTCAGAGTGTTTGCCCTAGAGCATTTAAAGAATTTAAAGAAGGAATATGACTGTAAAACTTCTAGTGAAAAATCTCTGGCAGAAATTGCCGCTCTTAATTTTATTAGGGTTCTAGTGTCTCAATTTAAAATTAATGACTATTTAGACAAGTGTTCTGTAACAGACATTGGCGTTGGTTATTTAAATGTAATGAGTAGGGAGTTGGATAGGGCTGAAAGACACTATTTAACCTCGCTACAGGCCCTTAGAATGCTTAAATTACCCCTTCTGCAGCTTAATATAAGAACCAATACTGCCGTTGTTGGGCAAAATCAGGTGGTTCAAGTTAAAAATCCTTAATGATTATTATTAATTTCGGTCAAAATTATGTTTAAACTTGCCTATGGTAAACGTCCAGTAGTTGAAGATTCGCAAAAAATTAGTGCCAGTGTATGCGTAAGAAACTTTCTTTTTAAGAATAAGGGCTTTATCGAATTTGATCTAAAAACAGAAGAGGGTGTAAAAAACCTTATTCAACAAATAGAGTGTTATGTTACCTTTAATTTAAAACAGGAAAATTTTGGGAAAACAGAGTTTACTGAACCTAATAGCGTAAAAATGACTTACACAAGGTCCAACTTAGGGAAAGGATTTATTTTTTGGTTTGTATGTGTGGTGTGTGGAAGAAAGGTGCGGTATTTATATATTCCTCCTAACTCGCAGGTTTCAGCTTGCAGAAAATGCCATAGGCTTACTTATGATCAGCAGAATGATAATAAAAGATTTCGAAGTCTCAATAGACTTTTCAGATAATTCTATATTTTAATTCACGATTTACTCTTTTAATCTCTGAATTGGTAAAAATGTTATAATTCTATTCAAATGAATAACAAATCTGCAAAAAGATCTACAGGTGCAGTTCTAATAAAACATAAGAGAGCAAAAAAATCTAAATCTGTCGAAGCGAAACAAGATATTAAAAAGGTTGGGAAAGGGTTGTTTTTTGCAATAGTATTAGTTTTAATAGTGCCAATTGTTGTTTTAGCTGGGCCAATTATTAAAGAGCAAAGAGCTGGTCGTGAACGGCAAAAAATTGTTTTACCAAGTCCTATTGTAAGTCCATCTTTATTACCATCTAGTGAGCCGGAGACAAAACCTATAAATTCTAATATTAATAGTAATTCGGATTATATGGTGAATTGTAGGACGACTGCTGAGTGTGGCGGCGGAACGATATATATTAAAAAAAGCGAGTGTGATAAAAGTACCTGTTGTCAGATAGGCGATAAGTGGATTTTTTATAAAGATAGAAATCAGTGCGATAGAGATCAAGCCCAGATTAATAATCAGAATACTGGTTCAACAAACGATATTGCCCCCATAGATTTCGGGTCTGTAAAAATTGATTGTAATTACAAAGATAGTAATTTTAACTTTGATTTTGGGAAACTTACTTATGATGAATGTAAAGTTAAAACAGATGAATATTGGGCAAGTAAAAAAGTAGTTATTCCATCCTACCAGCCGATTATTGTTTCACCACAAACCCCACAAAAATCTGCTGAAGATATTGCAAAATGTAAAAGCGAAGTGACAGTTAAATATGATGATTTAATGCGTGGTTGCAGTGTTTTGTATGGCGCTACGTCAGTTGAAAGAGAATGTCAAATTATTTATGGTAATCAAAAAAATGTAGCGTTACAGGCCTGTAACCAATAAAACATGAAAAAAGGATTCACAAAATTAGAAATAATTTTAGCGGGGATAATTTTACTTTTTATTGTTGGCTTCCTTAATTTAAAAAATTTACATTTATTTACGAGTAAAGAGGATTTATTAAAACAAAGATTTAACAAATTTGTTTCTTTATTAGATGATAAAAATTATTCAGAAGCCTACAACTTTTATAGTTCCTCTATAAAAAAGAAAAGTTCATTGGAAGATTATATAAAAGGTGCAAAAGAATCCCCAAATATTGGAAAACAAAAGGTGACTATAAATAATATCGTTATAAAAGACAGTGTCGGATATATTGATAGAAATAACACCGTCTGTGAAGACGATAATTGTACTACTAGAAAAGAATTAAGAGGTTATAAAAAATGGGTATTTGAAGATGGAAACTGGTATTATTCACCGCCCGACCCTCTTTGTATTAGAGAAGCGCCATATGAAATGCCTGAAGAATTTAAGAGAGCATTAAGTTTAATAAAACAGAGAACTATAAGTAAAATGGGAGACAAAGTGGGCGATTTTAGTATGAATAATTGCTTAGATATTCAATATGCAAATTTGGATAATGTTGAAGGATTATTTACATTTGATGAAAATAAATCTTCCATGGATAGGCTTACAATTTTTGTAGATAATTCTTATAAGATAAAAGATGATGTATTAACTGCTTTTTTGTTATCTCATGAAATGTCTCATGCGGGAATATATTTGTCAACATTAAACAATGGTCTTGTAATGTCTTGTTATGAAAATGAGATTAAAGCATTTCAGGATCAGTTAATGATGCTAGGAGCATTTAATCAAGAAGAGCAAGATTCTTTAGTGGGAAGAATTGCTACAACAAATTATTCTAATAATGATCCATTAATGACTGTAAAAGGATTTCTTGATTTTTCTGGAAGGGCAATGAGTATCTGTGGAGTATCGAATCCTGATTGTTATAGCAAACAGATGAATAACCAAATTACCAATATGGTTAAAAATAGTTCTTATTATCAAAAACAATGCAATTTGTAATAATAAGTAAAAAAATTATAACAAAAATCACCATATTGACAAGATCGTTAAATATGTTACAATCGTATTATGAAAGATTTTTTAACTACAGGTGAAGCTGCAAAAAAATTGGGAGTGAGCCGTCAAACAGTCTTAAGATATATTAATGTTGGGATTATTCCCGCCTGCAGGTTTGGAAAAACTAACAGGATACGAAAAGCCGATTTAAATTGCACAATAACAGCAAGTGAAGTTAAACCGGATTTGATAGTAGCCGGCACAAAAAAATTATAAATTAAGGGAACTTCGAGAGTCCCTAGCCAATACTTGTAAAATTTCAAGAGAGGCTACGACAATTATGTCGTGGCCTTTTTTGTATAAAAAATATGATTATTAAAAGTACAAAAGACGTTTTTTTAACCTCTGATTTAGTATTAACTTCTGTAATTTCTCTTTGGTATCCGTTAGATCTAATCGATAAGTCCAACCCCAAAAAAGCTCAATTTCAATTTAAAAGAGAATCCGGATTGGATGAATTGGTGGAATCTTACTGGCGTGGCGACTTAAGGATTGAACCAAAGCAATTTAGTTCACAAATGAGAATTATTAAGTCTAGATTATTTGAAAATTGATTATGAATAGTTTTGAAGAAGAAACACTTCAACTTTTATCAGATATTAACCAGCTAAAAATAGCCATAAATAAAGAGACGGATTGGTTTTTGGCTTATACCGAAGAGAAGGACCAAAACAGGAAAAAACTTTACGAATCGGTTTATCTATCAAAGCAGGAAGCGGTTAGCAAATTAGCGAAGAAATTCTATGACCAATACGAATGATATTTCTCAGCCGGTATCAGAATTGGTTAAAGAACAGTTTGGGTTTGAAGCTCCAAAGCCAGAAGATAGTAGGTCCGATGAGAAGCCTGTTGAGATTGATGTTTCTAAGTTTAAGCCAATAACTGCGGATGACTTGTTAAAAATTCTAGGATTGACAATTAAAAGAGATGAAATTAATAAATTGATTGCTTTCTTGGCGTTATTGTCTGCCTATACTAAAGATTCCCAGATAAATATCAGTTTTAATGCCCCTTCTTCTACAGGTAAGTCATTTATACCAACGGAAATAGGGAAGCTGTTCCCAGAGCAAGATGTGATAGAAGTGGGGTATTGTAGTCCGACGGCCTTTTTCCATGATTATGGCGTGCTTAATAAGGCAAAAAAGGGATATATTGTTGATCTTTCCCGAAAAATCCTTATTTTCCTTGACCAGCCGCATACTTTACTGCTTCAACACCTCCGGCCTATGCTTTCTCATGATAAAAAGGAGATTCGTCTCAAGATAACCGATAAATCACAAAAGGCGGGGTTACGGACCAAAAATATTTATCTTATTGGTTACCCGACAGTGATTTTCTGCACGGCTGGGCTGATGCTAGATGAGCAGGAGGCGACTAGGTTTCTATTGTTGTCGCCGGAGATTAACCAAGAGAAAATTAGAGAGGCGATTTACCAGAAGATTAGAAAGGAAGCAGACAGTTTGTCTTATGATAGCTTTTTAGATTCGGACCCAGAGAGAAAGCTATTGATGGAAAGAATTTTAGTGATTCGGGCAGAATCAATCAAGGAAATTAAGATTGGGTCCCCGGCGTTGCTACAAGAGCTGTTTTTTAAGAAGGCCAAGATGCTTAAACCACGCCACCAGAGAGATATTGGTAGGATTATTGGCCTGATTAAGGTTCTAGCCTTGTTAAACCTATGGTTTAGGGAGAGGGACGGGGAAACATTGGTGGCAAATGATGACGATATTAGGGAAGCATTCCATATCTGGGATGAAATATCTGAAAGCCAAGAGTTAAACCTGCCGCCATATGTTTTTAATCTCTACAAAGACATAATTTTAGCGGCCTACAAAGAGAGAAATAGTGAGTTAGATGGGGTGGTAAAGCTCGGATTAACCCGTCAGGACATCCTACAGAAGCATTTTCAGGTTTATGGGCGGCATTTACCTGATTGGCAGTTAAGACAGCAGATTATACCCATTCTAGAGGCTTCAGGTTTGATTTTTCAGGAGCAGGATCAGTCTGATAAGAGAAAAACACTGATTTACCCCACCACCCCACTCACTATATCTAAAACCCAAAACAATAGTGAGTTGAACGGGGGGGTATTAGAGGAAATCTTTGGAGGGAAAGCCATATGAACAGAATTTTGGTCCCAAAGGTAACCTTTAAAAATATTATTGCTGATGAAAGCAGAATTAAGATTGCTTATGCCAGAATTTTTGAGATTGCCAGAGATAATATTTTAATGAAGAGACGCTTGACAAAGGGAATGACGCATAAGTACAATGAAGTACAATATGGAAAACAAGTATCTGACAATAGAGGAAGTGGCTATGAAGCTACGAGTTAATCAGAGGACGGTTTACCGCTTGGCTGTTAAAGGGAAGATTCCGGCTTTTAAGTTTGGGAAATCTTGGAGAATTGAAGCTGATAAACTAGAAAAGTTATTTGAGGCGGGTGCGAAAAATGAATGATATTACAGACAAGATCCACGAACCTCTAAATGCCGCTCTTTATGCCAGAGTGAGTACTGGTAGGCAAGAGAACGAACAAACAATTGAATCACAGTTGGATGAGGTTAAAAAAAGAATAACTACTGATGGCAATGTGCTTTTACCTAATAATATTTTTATTGACGATGGGTGGAGCGGTGAGATGATTGCTAGGCCATCTCTTGATTTAATGAGGGATGCGGCCAAAGAGGGAAAATTTAATGCGATTTATGTCTATGATCGGGGCAGGTTGTCTAGGACTTTCGCCCATCAGGAAATAATCATTGAGGAGTTAGCCGATAGGGATATTAAGTTTATATCTTTGCATGACGTTCAGGCAGATAGTCCAGAAACAAGGGTGTTACAGAGCATGCAGGGGGTCTTTCATGAATACGAAAGGGTTAAGATAGCCGAAAGAATGAGGCGAGGGAAACTATACAAGGCTAGGAATGGAGTGATTATCAACGGTTTTCCTCTATATGGTTTTAAATTTGTTAGAAGCGGTCCGAAAGAACCGCTTAGCTGTGTTATTGATGATGATGAAGCCAAGGCAGTTAGATTGATTTGGAATTGGTTTGGAGTGGATAAGTTTTCAATCAATCAGATACAAAAGAATCTTTATGATTTAGGTATAAAACCTAAAAAGAGAAAAAGTGATTTTTGGACAAAGGGTCCGATTGTCAGAATACTGAAGTGTGATACTTATGTTACGGGTAAGGCTTATTACAACAAATCCGAATCTGTTGTGGCAAAACATCCGATTAAAGATACAAAATATAAGAAAATAAAGAAAACTAGCAGGCGATTAAGAAGTAGGGAAGATTGGATTGCTTTTAAGGTTCCACAGTTGATTAAAGATTACAGTCTTTATGAAAAGATTCAAAAGAGTTTAGATTTTAATCAAAAATATGCCAGTAAACAAAGGAAATACGATTATTTGCTTTCTGGTTTAACTTATTGCGGTTGTGGGAATAGGAGGGTTGGCGATGGCAGTAGTAGCACCGGAAGTTATTATTATCGCTGTATCGAGAGATTAAGAAGTCACATTTATCCTAACAGATGTAATTCACAGGGTGTAAATGCGGCAGTTTTGGATTCAATGGTGTGGCATGAGCTGAAAAAACACCTTTTTGATTATTCAATAATGAAGAAATATGCTGATAAATGGCTCCAATCGTTCTCAATGACAAGCAGTGAAGACCTGTTAGAGCGTCAAAGATTATTAGAAATGATAAAGAAGGTTGAGGATGAAGAAAACCGATATTCTAGAGCTTATGGGGCTGATACTTTAGAATTTGAGCAGTTTCAAACTTTAATAAATGATGCAAAGAAAAGAAAATTGGCTTATCAAAAACAAACGGCTGATTTAGCCTGTAAATCGGAGAAAATTAACTTGCCAATTCAAGCTGATGAATTAGCAGAAGAAGCAACGGAAGTGGTTAAAAAAATAGATTTTGCTGATAAATTTAAGGTGGTTCGGGATATAATAGACAAAGTTATCGTTTCAGAAAGGAGCGGAGCAGAAGTATGGGCACATTTACCATTACCAGTACAAATCACCGAAAAGTTGGGATATGGGCTTGAGCGTCGCGATTGTGGGGTTGCCGAATGTGGGAAAGTCTACGCTATTTAATGCTTTGCTGAAAAAACAGGCGGCTTACGTGGCGAATTTTCCGTTTGCGACGATTGAACCGAATGTGGGAGTAGTGCCGGTGCCGGATGAAAGATTAGAAAAGCTGGCGGCTATTTATAACGCGCCGATTGTGCAGGCAACGGTGAAATTTGTGGATATTGCCGGGTTGATTAAAGGCGCGTCCAAGGGCGAGGGGTTGGGGAATAAGTTTTTAAGCCACATCCGGGAAACTGACGCGATTTTATATTTACTGCGGGATTTTAAGGACGAAAATGTGATTCGGGCCGGGTCGACCAATCCAAAAGAAGATTTGGAAACGCTGCAGATGGAACTGGAGCTGGCTGATTTGGACGCGAAAGAAAAAGTAAATTTACTGGCCAAAAAACCAGGGATAGTGGTTTACAACACGGATGAGGATAAGTTGGCGGGGGATGGGCTGCGGATTTGCGCCAAAATGGAAGAGGAATTGGCGAATTTGTCAGCGGAAGACCAAAAAGAATATTTGCAACAATTGGGAAGCGCTAAAACCGGGTTAGAAAAAGTGATTCAAACCGCATTTGATATTTTGGGCTTGCAAACTTTTTTAACGGCCGGGGAGAAAGAGGTAAGGGCGTGGACTATAAAAAAAGGAGCAACTGCGGTTGAGGCGGCGGGCGTAATTCATACTGATTTTATGGCGAAATTTATTAAAGCCGAAGTGGTGAAGTTTGAAGATTTTATCAGTGTTGGGGGTTGGAAGAAGGCCAGGGAATTAGGCAAAATGAGGCTGGAAGGCCGGGATTACGCGATGCAGGACGGAGACGTGGTTGAGTTTAAAATCGGCAGCTGATATACTATGGCAATGCGATCATACGAATTTGCCTTGATCTTGACTGAAGAGGCCGGCAAAGACGACAAAAAGATTAAAACCTTAGTCGAAACATTGCTCACAAAAGTCAAGGCTAAGTTAACCAAAATTAATATTTTAGGCAAGCGCGAGCTGGCTTACGCGATTAAAAAGCAGACCAAGGGAGTCTATTGTTTTTGCGTGATTGAACTGCCTGAAGAAGAAGTAAATGAATTGGATAAATTGGCCAAGCAGGGTGAAATAATATTAAGATATTTATTAATATCCGCCAAAGGCGGACAGGGGAGGGATCATGTCGAGCCGATCGTTAAATAAAGTTTTATTAATTGGGAATTTAACCCGCGATCCGGAGTTAAGATATACGCCGCAGGGAACGCCGGTTTGCACTTTTGGTTTAGCGACTAACCGCTCCTGGCAGCCGTCAGCCGGAGGGGAAAGACAGGAAGAAACTGAATTTCACCGGATTGTATCCTGGAATAAATTAGCCGAATTATGTTCGGAACTTTTATTTAAAGGCAGAAAAGTGTTTGTGGAGGGCCGGTTGCAAACCAGAAATTGGACCACAGCCGATGGCCAGGAAAGAACGACCGTGGAAGTGGTGATCGATAACATGATTGTGCTGGATTCCAAGCGCAAAGACGGCATGGAAGGCGGCGCCAGTTATGAACAGCAACAGCAGGAAGAATACCAGCCGGAAGCGGTGGCAGTTGAAGCCATTCCAGTTGAAGTAGCGCCTCCCCCGGCAGCGGAAGAAAAAGCGCCGGCGAGAAAAACAGCGGCCAAAGCCAAAGAGGAACCGAAAGAAGAACAAAAACCAACCGTTAATCCGGACGATATTCCTTTTTAAGCTATATGTATAAACAAAATAAACCTAACCGGTTGAATAAATTAAAGTGCTATTTTTGCCAAAATAAAAAACTTCCGGAATATCAGGAGTTTGAAACGTTGAAAAAATTTACTAGCGAGCACGGAAAAATTTTATCCAGAAGCCGGACCGGAGTCTGCGCCAAGCATCAGCGGCTATTGGCAAAATCAATTAAACAAGCCCGGCATTTAGCCTTACTGCCCTTTGTGGCCTAAGTGGAAAATGGTAAAATTGTCCTTAAAACAAGTCAGATTCGGGATTATTGTGGTGGCCTTGATGATAATTTCCGGCGGAATAGGCTGGAACTTAGGCAGGAGAAACAGTTTTAAGGTATACGTTCCGAGCAATAAAAATTCTGTGGATATGGGTTTGTATTGGCAGGTTTGGGATAAATTGCACGAAGCTTATTTAATTAAAGATAATTTAAAAACTCAGGAGATGACTTGGGGGGCAATTAAAGGCATGACGGCGGCTTTGGGCGACCCTTACACGGTGTTTTTGCCGCCGGTGCAGAATAAGGCGACCCAGGAAGAGCTAAACGGAGCGTTTGAAGGAGTCGGAATTCAACTCGGTTTTAAGGATAACCAGCTGGCGGTAATAGCGCCTTTGGTCGGGACACCGGCAGAAGCGGCCGGGGTAAAAGCCGGGGATTTTATCTTGAAGATTAAAGATGAGAAAAAAGGGGTTGACAGAGATACCGGCGAGATAACTTTGCCGGAAGCAGTCGAGCTGATCCGCGGCCCCAAAGGGACTGAAGTGACGTTAACGATTTTACGCAGTGGCGATAGTGAAACAAAAGAGGTCATGATGGCCAGAGATACGATTGTAGTAAAAAGCGTGGAGTTATCCTGGGTGGGGGAAGATAAAAAAGTAGCATTACTTAAATTAACCCGGTTCGGCGGCCGGACGGAAACTGAATGGGAAGAAGCGGTGAAAGAGATAAACAGCCAAAAAGCCAAAGGAGTTATTTTGGATTTGAGGAATAATCCGGGCGGATATTTGCAAGGGGCGGTGCGGTACGCAGGCGAGTTTTTGCCCCGGGGCAAAGTCGTGGTCCAGCAGAAAAATAGCCAGGACAAAGTGGAAAGTTATAGCGTGGATTTTAACGGTAAGCTGCTTAAAGAGCCGTTGGTGGTGCTGGTGAACCAGGGAAGCGCGTCTTCTTCAGAGATTTTAGCCGGGGTGTTAAGAGATTATAAGCGGGCCAAATTAGTGGGGGAAAAGACCTTTGGCAAAGGGACGATTCAGGAGGCACTGGATCTGGGCGAAGGAGCGGGTTTACATGTCACGACGGCAAAATGGCTTTTACCCTTAGGCCAATGGGTAAATGAGACCAAAGGGATTGCGCCGGACGAAGAAGTGAAAAACGATCCGGAAAAGCCGGAGGAAGATTTGCAACTGGAAAAAGCCCTGGAAATAGTATTACAATAGGCCATGAAAGTAATTTTTATTAAGACAAAAGAGGTTAAAGAAGTGGCTTTGGGTTACGCGGTGAATTATTTGTTGCCAAAAAAATTGGCGGTGCTGGCAACCGATAAAAAGATTCAGGAGATGGAACAAGCGAAAAAAACCGATGTAGTTAAAAAAGAATCCAGCCAAAAAGATGACCGCCAAGCAGCGGAAAGAGTGGATGGTAAAGTGGTGGAATTGGCAGTTAAGGCCGGTTCTGAAGGTAAAATTCACGGCAGCGTGACGAAAAAAGAGATTGCGAAAGCGTTTAAAGTGTTAAAAACCCAAGTGGAGCTCCCGAAGCCGATTAAAAAATTGGGCGATTATGAGATAACTTTAAATTTTAATCAAGCGAAAGCCAAAGTTAAATTAAAGTTGGTTGAAGCCAAGGATGCCAAAAAGTAAAAAAATTGCAATTGCGCTCGCTTTTATTTTTGTTTTAAGCGTGGGATTGGTGGGGGGAGCATTAGGGGAAAGAATGCGATCCAAGCCAGAGGTGGTTAAAGAAGAAAACTTGGTGGTGGAAGTAGTTGATAGAGTTTCGGCTTCAGTAGTGACGATAAGCGCGAAAGGATTCTGGTTAAAAGAGCAGGATATTGGGTCGGGATTTATTATTGACGCGACTGAAGGGTTAATTGTGACGAATAAACACGTGGTCAATGATTTACAGGCAGAATATAAAATTATTACCACGGATAACACTGAGCTGAAGGCGGAAAAAATCTACCGCGATCCGGTGACTGATTTGGCAATTATTCAAGTTAACTTGGATGGAAATTTTCAGGCAGTGACTTTGGGGGATTCGGATGGGTTAAAGGTGGGGCAGATGGTAATTGCGATAGGAACAGCTTTAGGTGAATTCCGGTCGACAGTGACGACGGGTGTGATTTCCGGTCTAGACAGGGGAATCAGCGCCGGATTAACCAATGTGATTCAGACGGACGCGGCAATTAATCCGGGCAATTCCGGCGGACCGTTGTTGAATTATCGCGGAGAAGTAATCGGGGTAAATGTGGCCGTATCTCAATCCGGGCAGAATATCGGGTTTGCGATCCCGATTAATGTCATTGCCGATTCGATTGATAATTTCAGCAACACCGGTAAATTTAACCGGCCGTATTTAGGGGTGAGGTATCAGATTTTGGATAAAAAAACAGCGATTTTAAACAGCGTACCCCAGGGAGCTTATGTAGTGGAAGTGGTGAAAGGCTCGCCGGCAGAGAAAGCGGGAATTAAAGAAAATGATATTATTATCATTGATGAGCAGGGATTAACTGAGTTGATTTCTAAAAAACAAGTAGGGGATCAAGTAAGCTTGGAAATTTACCGGGCCGGGGAAACAATTAATTTAACGGTAACTTTGGCAGAACTTGGAGAGCCGTAAGCAGTGGTAAAAGATCGCCGGCCATAATCCGGTCCAGGCTTTTCCAGGATTTTCCTAAACGGTGGTCGGTAACGCGGTTTTGCGGAAAATTATAAGTGCGGATTTTTTCGGCCCGGGAACCATGGCCGGCTAATTGGCGGGCGGCGCCGGTTTCGGCTAAGTTTTTTTCCTGTTCAATTTGAAAGAGCTTTGACCGGAGCATGTCGATGGCGATTTTGCGGTTTTGGTCCTGAAAGCGCTGGGTTTGGCAGCTGGTGATAAGGCCGGTAGGTTTATGAGTGATGCGGACGGCGGTGGAGACTTTTTGGACATTTTGACCGCCATGAGAGGAAGCATGGAAGAAAGCAATTTCCAGATCTTTAGGGTTAACGTTAATATCGGTTTCTTTGACATCCGGTAGAACGGCAACCGTGGCAGTGGAAGTGTGAATCCGGCCCTGGGCTTCGGTGGTGGGCACGCGTTGGACGCGATGGACGCCGGCTTCATGTTTAAATAAAGCATAAGCGGTTTTGCTTTTGATTTTTATCACGCCGGAATCAATTTTAACGACAGTTAGTTTTTGCAAGTTGGCAAAGCGGACGTACATATTTTCCAAATCTTCGGCCCAGAGCTTAGCTTCTTCGCCGCCGGTGCCAGGCCGGATTTCCAAAATAACATTTCCCTGAGGTTCGTTACCACTCCGGAGTGGTAACGCAGGGGAAGAATTTTGAGATTCAACTAAAGCTTGGAGCGCTTGTTTTAGGCTGGCAATTTCTTCTTCGGCTAAGGATTTTAATTGTGGGTCGGTTAAGGCTTCTTGGGCCTCATTTATTTTTTGGTTTAACCGGTCGATTTCCTGCTGGAGGTAATCGGTCATTTTGATTTCTTTTTTTCCTGATCAAACATTTCTTTAAGAGTCAGCGGGGTTTTATTATCGTTCTGGTCTTTTTTCTTTTTGCGGTCGGATTTTTTCACAAATTTTTTGGCTTGGGCGGCTTTAAACTGCTGGGAGAATTTTTCAACGCGGCCCATGGCATCGATGAATTTCATTTTGCCGGTAAAGAAGGGGTGGCACTGCGAACAAATATCGATTTTAATGGCCGGTAGGGTTGATCCGGTGGTAAAAGTATTGCCGCAAGCGCAGGAAACTTGGCAATCGGCGTAGTATTGAGGGTGAATTTTGGCTTTCATAGATTAGAATATTATACACGTTTTTCAGCTAAAAATACACCGTAGGCGATAAAAATTATGGCCAAGCCCATGGGCCAAGTGGGAATTTCTTTTAAAAAAAACCAGGCGGCGGGAATGGCAATAATACCGTTTAAATAAGTAAATAATGATGCTTCGGAAACTTCGATTAAATTTTGACCGTAAAGCAATAAAAATAAAGCAATGATGGAACCGAAAATAGCCATGTAGCCGCTGGCTAGGGCAACTGAGGGAATTGAGAGCAGGGTTAGAGCGGTTGATTGATTGGAAAAAATCAACACTAGCCAAAGACTGGAAAGGGCGATGGGGTAACTAATACTGCAGACTAATAATTTTGGCAGTTTCCGGTAAAGTTTTTTGGCTAAAAGTAAATAGACTGTATTTAATAAATTGTGGCCCAATATTAATAAATTTCCCAAAAGAGAAAATCCGAGCAGGTGATTTTTACCGGTTAATAGAGGTTCAAAAACCAGAATTAAAGTGCCAAAGAAACTTAAAACCAGGCCGCGCCATTCGCGTTTTGATTCGTGTTCTTTTAAAAATATGATGCCGCCTAAAATAGTGAAAAGCGGGCCGGTAGCTCCTAAAAGCGAAGCTTCCAGGCCGGAAGTCAGTTTTAAGCCTTGGTAAAGGATTGGCAAGGCGATTGGAGTACCGAGAATTTCCAGGGCAATTATTTTTAAATAAGTTTTAAAAGAAAGCTTGAGTTTAAAAGCATAAAAAAATAATACCGGCAGGAGCAGGGGGGCGGCAATAAGATAGCGAAAGTATAAAAATTGGTATGGAGAAACAAAGCTAAGCGCAGGTTTGACTAAAGGAAGAGCAATACCCCAAATTAAAGACACAACTAAAAGAGCTAAATAGGCCTTAGCGCGCGAGGACATCGATGGCTTGGTTTAAGGTAATGGTTTGTTGTTTGGTGGAGGCCATGTTTTTAAGGGTGACCATGTTTTTAGCGGCTTCGTCGGGGCCGAGCAGGATGGCAAAAGGAATTTGGTTGTTATCAGCGTATTTTAATTGTTTGGAAATTTTATCCCCTGGGTCAGGGTAGAGATCAGTATTGATTTTTTGCTGTCTTAATTTTTTGGTTAAGGCAAGAGATTTATTGAGCAGTTCAGGTGAAAAAATCGTGACCAGCGCTTTGGTTTTGGTGCCTAATTTGGGGAAAAGATTGAGTTCCTCCATGGCTAAAATAGTGCGGTCAAAACCAATGGCAAAACCAACGGCGGGAACCTGGCGGTTGGAAAATTTACCGACTAAACTGTCAAACCGTTCGCAGCCGGCTAAAGAACCGGTGGGAAAGTTTTTATCAATGATTTCCCAAATCGTAGCGTTAGAATAAGAGAAAGAGCGGGCCAGAGTGGGTTTAAATTGATAGTTATTTTTAAAACCGTAATTATCCAAGTATTTAAAAATTGTTTTTAAATTGGCGTTGGGTTGATTATTTTTGACTTGTTCAAGAATCTCCGGCTTAAAACCTTTTTGTTTCAATTCAGCGATGACGCCTTCTGTCCCGATTTTATCGAGTTTATCGATAGCCACTATGGCCGGGTAAGGAATATCTTTATAAAGATCGCGGTCGTTGATAATGGCAATTGGGTTTTTAAAACCCAGGTTTTTATAAATTTCGATAGTTAAGGCGATTGTTTCGGCATCAGCCGTGCGGTTATCAACTCCAAAAATATCGGCGTCGCATTGCAAAAATTCCCGGTAGCGGCCTTTTTGCGGTTTTTCCGAGCGCCAGACGGTTTGGATCTGGTAGCGTTTAAAGGGCAAAGTAATTTTATCCGGGTATTGGGCGATGACGCGGCAGGTAGGGACGGTTTGGTCGTAGCGTAAAGCCACTTTCCGGCCGCCGGCATCGGTAAATTTAAAAAAGAGTTTTTCGTCTTCGCCGATTTGGCCGGCAAAGGTTTCCAAATATTCCAGGGCCGGAGTTTCCAGGGGCTGAAAGCCGTAAAGCTCGAAAGTTCTCCGGATAATATCAATTGCGTATTGGCGTTTTAAGGAGTCAGCGGGTAAAAAGTCGCGAAAGCCTTTAAGGGTTTGGGGTTTGATTAATTTTTGAGTCATAGTAAAAATTTTCCGGCTTTAAGGATTATTTTACCATCAATTTGGAGCGTTGGCTGAAGGATTACGCCATCTTCATGGACTGGGACGTCAATAATCCCGCCATAGGAAAGATTATTGCCAAAAGCAACATGGCAGGTGGCATAGACTTTTTCGGCCTCCAAGATATTGGGTGAGAGTTGGGCCAGCGGATTAGTGCCGATACCCAGCTCGGCTACCTGAAATGCTTGAGGTCCGGCTTGCCTGAGAGTTGCGGTTAAGCGTTTGGCAGCTTGGCCGCCGGAAATATCAATTGCCAGACCGTCTTTTATTATAATTTTTATCGGCTGATCTAAATTAATTTCGGCCATAGCGCCATCAATGATTAAAGTGCCTTGTGTTTTATTTTCTAAGGGGCCGATGCAAGCTTCGCCGGCCGGGAGATTGCCCCAAAGTCCTGGGGTGGTGTAAAGGCCAGTGTCGGCGTCGCCTAGGCGTCCGGTTAAGGTAAAAGTTAAATCAGTGCCGGCGGCAGAAGTCAGCCGGGCAGAGTTAGCCTGAGATAATATTTCAGCTAATTTAGTAGATAAGGCTGCCATTTGAGTAAAATCAGCCGTTAGGGTTCTTTTGGCCATGGCCAAAGTAATGCCCGGCATGGAAGCGATCCGGCAGCCATTTTGACTGGCGTTTTTGCGGGCTTTAGTGTGGGAGAGGGAATAGGTAGTAACTAAAAGAGCCACGTCAGCAGTTTTCATTTTCTGAGCGGCTAGAGGCGGCGGTTCTTGGGCGTTGCCGGTCATAGTATTAAATGAAACAAGCTCAACTTTTTTAGTTATGGCTTTAGCAGCGGCGGCAAAAATGCCTGCAAGGTTGGACCTTGCAGGGTCGGTGACGATTAAAACCGACTCGCCGGGTTTAATACCCATACATTGTTTCATTACGTTCCGGGCGGCGGTGAGTTCTTGAGGAGTGAGTTTAAGCATAGATTATTTTATCATTGTTAGTAGTTTTTTTGCCAAGAGCCAGCGTTTCTGATCACTATTTAATAAAGTATTATTGGATAAATAAATAAGACTAATTTTTTTTTCAGGCAAATAAAGCATAAAATTTCTAAACCCGACCCAAAAACCATCGTGATAGATTACTGTTTCGCCGTTAATTTTTGGCGTTAGCCAGCCTAAAGTTTGAGTTGGTCGCAGTCGAGATAAATCCTCCAGATTTGAATAAATTCCTTCATCGCCAATGATGTAATTTAACGGGTCAAAATCATACAGTGTCCAGGAATTTTCGTCTTTTAAATAGCCTAAAGCCTGGTTGGGGATTTTGATATCAGGATTATCCACAACCAGGGTGGAGTTCAACAGTAAGGGTTTAAAAATATATCTTTTTAGAAATTTGGAATATTTTTGTCCGGAAACTTTTTCAATAATTAAAGCCAGCATGACATAGCCGGCGTCGCTGTATTGGTAGCGACTGCCGGATTTAAACAGTGGCTGGCTTAGTTTAAAAACTTCTACGGCGTCATAAATGTTTGGCAGGTATCCTGGTTTAATGGTTTGATATAAGATTTGTTCATGATCAGGAAATCCCGCCGTATGGGTTAAGAGCTGCCTAATAGTAGTTAATTTTCCCCAATCAGGAAAATCTGGGAAAAATCTATTTATGTTATCTGTGTATTTTAGTTGTTTCTTTTCGTTTAAATAGGTAATTGCCATAGCAGTAAATGGCTTGGATAGGGAGGCAAGGCGAAAATTTGTCTTTGGACTAATCGGGATTTTTTTAGCCAAATCAGCCATACCGGTACATTGTCGGTAGATTATTTTCGACCCTTTTCTGATTAAAATAGCTGAACCGGGATTAATTTTTAGCATATTGTTTCAGACGAGTTAGTTGAACTTGATTTTCCCATTGATAATAAGCTTCCATTTCTTTTCGTTTTATTGGAGTAATGATTGGTAAGGTCTCGTCGGCGCCAAAAAAGGTCCTTTTAGCCACTCTAAATTCTTCCAGGTTAATGATGATTATTTTTTTACCCTGATTCATTACTTCTTTCAAAGCAATGCCTTCGCCGGTATACATACCTTCGTATTGAATGCGTTTATCAGCGAGAATGTCCTTTTTAACATATAGGCCATATTGTTGAAAATAACTTTGGCCGGCACTGATGGCATTTTGTTCAATTTGAGAAAAGTCCGGAGAGGCAATAATTTTATTTCTTCCGGCAAACGAGTATTGTTTCGGGTCGGTTAAAATACCTTTTTGTTTTAAATATTCGTCCCAACGCAATGATTCAATATAAGTATTATTTGGCCAAGGTATATTTAGCAAAGCTTGATTCAGGCCGGTCACGGTTCTATTTAACAGCGCCTGCCTTTCATCTAAGGATTGGGTATAGGTCCACATCTCTTCATATAGGGCTTCATTGCTGGGGACTAAAACAAATAAATTTGGCGAGCCGATTTTAGAAAGAAAGCCAGTCAGTTCTAATAATTTTTGTTGGTAGTATAAAGTAATAGCGGCTTCCAGATTATCGTTTAAACGGCAAGGCGGGTATTTACCATTTTGATTAGGCAACCAGTCGAAACCAATGCAGTTCCAAATAAGAAAATCAACGGATTCGCCTTGGGATAAAGCAGTTAAATTTTTGGCAAGGAGATTTTCTTTATCGCCTAAAATCCAGTTGTCACCGTAACCGATCTTTTTATTCCAATCGATAAATTGCTTAATTGTTGGTAAGAAAGTAAATTGTTCTGGAGTTTTCATAGTTTTTCTAAATTGTCTTGGCTGATAAAAATAATCTTCATTTTTTCTTTAGTGGCGGTTACGATTTGACCGGTTAGTCTTTTTTCCTGGAAACCTGATTTAACCACTGGTCCACCGCCCGGCGCGCGAGATTCATAGCGGCTTTGACGAATCAATCTTTTAGGATTTAGTTTCAATCCAGATTGATTTAATTCTCTAACATCATTCAAGTCGCGAGAGATGCGTTCATTTTTAATTAGCCTGAAGGGAACTAGTCTTCCAACTTCGTTTCTCCTAGTACCGTTAATAACGGTTTTTTCTTGTTCTGGTGGAAGATCACAAATTAGTTGAGGTTGCCAGGAAACACCCTGGGAGTCAGTTAAGCTAATTTTTTGGGATTCGATTAATTTGATCACTTCAGTAATACTTAAATTACTTAATCTAGCTAGATATTCCACAGTTAAAGTTGGTAATTCGACATCATTTTTTAACCAAGGTTTTAAATCTTTGGTTAGGGTGCGTTGGAGTTGAGGCAAAAATTCAGATGCTGTCATAGAGGTTTTCCTTAACGAGTTTTATTGGGTTGGAGATAGTTACCTGAAAGAGTGACCGAGAAATATATTTAACTAACACTTGCAGTTTTTCTCCTGAGGGTTGTAAGATGGGTAAATTAACAGATTGATTTGATTTATTGGCCAAAAATACTCCAACAGCGGCGGTGCCGCTGGCACAGGCAGTTTCATTGAAAAAGGTTTTAATGTCCCGAACCCAAACAAACGGATTAAGCTTAATTTGACCGGTTGATTTTTGGATAAACATCACTCCGGCCGCGGGAACAGCGTTGAGTAAATTGAGTTTTTTCAGAATTGCTTTGGCTTTATTTTGAGTTGCTTTTCCATTAGTAATAACCTGAGTTATACCTTCTAAGATAACGACAGAATATTTTTGTTTTTTAACCAGTTTTTTAACCGGTATTTGTGCCCAACAATTATTTTTTTGATCGATTCCAGCGGATAATTTTTGTCTCACGCCAGAGACATTTATTTTTATTTTTCCAGGCCGGCCTTTAAGGTAGTAAAAAGCGGCGCAACGGGTAGCATTACCGCAAAATTCACCGCCGGCCATTTCCAGGCGATTCGACCTTTGGCTTACAAAACCCACTTGTTCCACAAGGGGATTTAAAGACATGATTTGATCATTAATCTTTTTTTTCAAAGCAGGATCAAGGATTAATTGATTAACTAAGGCGGTAGTGTTACCACCGGGATAGTAAATAGAATAGGTTAGTTTCATAAATAAAAACCCCGCTGGCTAGAGCGGGGGATAAGGCACAAAAATTTCCCTCGCTTTTAAGCAGGGAAATGATGATTAGTTGGTAAAGACTGATTAATATTCATATATTAACGTGTTAATACGCTAATATAACATAAAGAATAATCACTGTCAAGAAGGGGAGGGGAAAAGAAAATATCCAATAAGGTCCGACCTTCCAGCTTTGCTGTCCCGACTTGGCCTTTGGCCATGTCTCCTGTTAAGGTCGGACCTTTAATCTTGAGAGGACTAGTTGGTAGCCGCCTTTACCGTGATGAAGCCAAAAGGCGGTACGGGTGACAGTCGTAGTGGAGACCTTTAATTTTTTGGCAATGGCGGCGTAAGGCAGGCCCTGATAGAGAAGTTTAGCCATCTCGAAACGTTTATCAATAGTTTTAATTTCTTTGAGGGTTAAAAGATCGCGCCAGAAGGCGGCAACTTCGACGGGGTTTTTAAGTTTAAGAATGGCCTGATAAAGATCACTCATTCATCTATTTTAGCAGAATCGGTGGTAGTGGGGGTTGGCGGTTGTGAAGCGTTAGTGGGGGTTAAAGCAGCGGGATTATTTTTGCCGGGCAGAACAAATACGGAATTGACTTTATTAATATCGCCGTTTTTATCCAGCGTAACAATGGCAAAGAGATTGTCCGCCAGCTCCAGGTCTTCGGCGGTTGGGTTTTTAACATCCGGAATTTGCAGATTTGTTTTAGAGGTAAGGGTTAGGATTTTACCGCCAACGGAGATTTTACCGGCGTCAATTTCCTGGATCGGGCCACTAATCAGCTGCCGGGGACTGGTAGTATCCGGCTCATCGACTAAAAGCACTCTGGCGGCTTGAAGGTTGGGATTGTCTGGAAAGATAAAACCCATGGCGATAATAAAATCATTGGGTTTTAAGTTTTGAGCTTTCACGATTTCGGTTTTATCGGTTAAATCAATTGAGTAATTGGTGGATTTGTATTCTAAAGTGATGTGTTGAGAATCAATAGTTTTAATGGTGCCGATGTAGGCTTTTTTGCGGGGGGATTTGGCTTTGGCGGTGAGTTCTTCTTTGGCGGTATCCAAAGCTTCAATGGCGGTTTCTTTAAGTCGGTCTTTAATTTTTTGAGTCACAGAAGAGTCGCTGGCAGTTTGGGCTTTGACCGGCAGGATGGCCAGGAACATAAAGGTAAAAATAGCTAAAAGAGTTTTTTTAATCATGGTTCAATTTTAGTAGTTGAATAAGTTAAGACTAGGTTTTGAGCGGTAGTGATGCTAGTGGGGTCAGAGGCAATTAGGGTAATTTCGTTATAGCCTTTGATTAAATTGAAGGTAAAAGTAAAAATGCCGTCTTCGTCGGCAAGGGTGAATAAATTATTATTTTCAGCCATTAAGGCAATAACAGCGTTGGGCCAGGCAATGCCGGAGAGGGTAATCTCGGCTTTATCGACCAAATCAAAATTTTCATGAGAGGTGAGGTGAAGCGATTTTTCCTCAGGATTGGGGGTTAATTTGGAAATAGGAGTGGGGGTAGCTAAGGTTTTATTTTTTTGCTGTTCCAGAGATCGATTGGCAGTAAAAATTCCGACGGTAATAATTAAACCGATGACCAGACCGGCGAGAATGGCAATGAAAACTTCTTTTTTCATAATTTTTAACGAAGCAGTGGCCAATATAGCATTTTAGGGTAAAAATTGTCAAGAAAAGATTGATGTGTTAGGATAAGAAACTATGGAAATATATTATCAGGGCGAAGGCAAGTTTTTATTGAAGCTGAAGCAAATAAAAGTCGAAGTGGGGCAAGAAATTAAAGTGAGCCCGGAAACAGGGGAACCTTATGTAATTAGCGGTCCGGGGGAATACGAGATTAAAGGCGTGAGCGTGACCGGTTGGCAGGCAGGGGAGAAAGAGGTGATTTATTTAATTGAAATGGATGAATTAGTCATTGGTTATTTTGTGAATAACGGGGCCAAATTAACCGAGAAGAACTGGGATCATTTGGAAGGAATGGATGTATTACTGGTGGGGTTTGAGGATGACGGTTCGCTGGTAAAGAAAATTGATCCGTCAGTGGCGGTAGTAATGAAAGCAATGGATGAATCAACAGCGCGGCGGGAAAAGAAATTGGTGTTAAAGAAAGCGGAGCTGCCGGAAGAAACGGCCGTATTTGTCCTGGATAAAATATGAGCGGCAAGGTTAGAATTCCGCCGTCGAGCCTGGAAGCGGAACAGTCAGTTTTAGGGGCGTTATTAATCGATAAAGATTCGGCAGTGGCGGTGATGCCTTTTTTGCGAGGCGAGCATTTTTATCAGGAAAAACACCGGGCGATTTTCGAGGCAATTATTGAGCTTTATGATTTGCGGGAGCCGGTGGATGTGGTGACGGTATCGGAGAAATTGAAAAATAAAAAAAGTTTAAAAAGAGTGGGTGGGGCCACTTATTTAACTGAGCTGGTGAACCAGGTGCCGACCAGCGCCCATGTGGAGTATTACGCTAAAATCGTCAAAAATTTAGCGACCAAAAGAACCTTAATTTCCCAAGGGTCACAGATGGTGGAGGACGCTTTTGACGAGGGTAAGGCCTTGGAAGATATTTTAGATGAGGCGGAAAAAGCGATTTTTTCTTTATCTCAGCAGCATCTGGCCCGGAATTTTATCGCCATCAAAGACGCTTTAGCCGAGTCGTTTGACCGGTTGGACGAGCTGCATAAAAACGCCAGCGGAATTAGGGGCGTGCCAACCGGATTTAAAGATTTGGACAACGTGCTGGCCGGTTTGCAAAAAAGCAATTTAATTATTTTGGCGGCCAGGCCTGGCGTGGGAAAAACCAGTTTGGCCTTGAATATTGCCCAATATGTGGCGGTACAGCAAAAATTGCCGGTGGGTTTTTTCTCGTTGGAAATGAGCCAGGAAGAATTAGTGGACCGGTTGTTGGTGGCTCAGGCGGATATTGACGCCTGGAAGTTAAAAACAGGGAAACTGAATGAAAAAGATTTTGCGTCGCTTTCCGACGCCATGGGGGAATTGGCCGAAGCGCCGCTGTTTGTGGATGATACGCCGGGAATGTCCATCATGGAAATGCGGACTAAAGCGCGGCGGTTGCAGGCGGAGCAAGGGGTGCAGCTCATAATTGTGGATTATTTACAGCTGGCGCATTCGCGGAATCTGGAAAACCGGGTGCAGGAAATTTCCGAAGTGTCCATGGGGCTCAAGAATTTGGCTAGGGAACTGCGGGTGCCGGTGATCGCTTTGTCCCAGTTATCCCGGGCAGTGGAACACCGGGGCGGGACCAAGAAGCCGCAGCTGGCTGATTTACGGGAATCAGGCGGCATTGAACAGGACGCGGACGTGGTGATGTTTATGTATAGGGAAAACGATGAGGATTTGGAGAATATGAAGTTAATGCTGGCCAAGCACCGGAACGGGCCATTGGCCACTATTGATTTGCGGTTCAGGGGTGACAGGATCAGGTTTTACGGGGTGGAAAAACATCGGGGAGAATAAAAATGTCTATTCCTCAAGAAGAAAGAGTTCTTGATCAAGACGAACATGGATTTTATGAATGGCGGCGGCGGCCTACAGAAAAGGTACTTGAGGAAATAGGGGGAAGGGGAATTAATATATCCGATTTTGAAGTTCGGGTAAAAGAGGCTGAAAAAAGCCTAGAACCAGATACTCGTGAAGGAAGAATATTTGCCAATGAATTAAGGCAAGAGGCTGAATTTATGGCGTTATTACAATTAAATGTTATGTTGCCAGTTGGACAACAAGTAGATCTTTGTGAGAAAGTTTATTTTTCTAGAGAAAGAGCTTCGGGACAGATTGGAGGAGGAGAGTAGTTTTGTGGCGCGGGAGAGAATCGTCCCGCAGAGCGGGATTTCGTACTATTAGATAAATTAAGGAACTCAAAACTTTAATGTTAAGTGCCAGGAGAGGGAATCGAACCCTCATGGAATTCCTTCCACACGATTTTGAGTCGTGCTTGTCTACCAGTTTCAACATCCTGGCTCAAAGCATATTTTAACTGATATTGACAAAAAAGAAAACATTAACTAGAATAAATAGTAATATTAATTATAAAGTAATACTTTTATGAATGTAATATCTGCGACAGTTACTCAAAAAGGCCAAATTCTGCTACCTAAAGTGGTCAGAGATTTTTTAAAGATTGAAGCTTTTGATGTGGTATTAGTAAAAACGGCTAAAGATCACGCCAAAATTTATCCCACAAAAGACATTTTAGATTATGCCGGAACTTTAAAAATAAAGAAAAATAAGACTAAAAGTGCTCTTAAAGCCAGGGAGTACATGGAAGCACATTACTTGAGAGTTTAATGAAAACATATTTTATCGACACCAATATTTTCATTGATATTGCCGTAAAAAGGGACGAGAAAAGGTTTAGTGAATGCAGTCAACTTTTTAAGAAAATAAAATCGAACAAAATTAAAGCGGTGACGGGAAATGTAGTTTTAGCTGAGCTAATTTGGACTTTGAAATCATTTTATGGAGCAGATAAAGATGAAATTGCCAGAAGAGTAAAAGGAATTATTCAATTAAGAGGGTTGAAAGTGGTTGATAATTACAACGCAATGACTGCGATTGAGTTATACCAGAATAAGTCAATTAAATTTATTGATGCGTTAATTGCTTCAATTAAGCTGATTCAAGAGAAAAAGTGGACGATAGTGTCTTTTGACAAAGATTTTGATAGAATCGGGGTTAACCGGAAGGAGCCGGGACAAATATGATTGATGTAAATCACTTAAGAAACGGGACGGCCTTTGAGCTGGACGGCCAGCCGTTTATAGTGATGAAATACGAATTTA
>JBBTRT010000001.1:33098-42055 GCA_038065055.1 Patescibacteria group bacterium | reverse complement strand
GGGACGGCCTTTGAGCTGGACGGCCAGCCGTTTATAGTGATGAAATACGAATTTACCAAAATGGGGCGGGGAAACGCGACGATTAAAGTGAAGGTGCGGAATTTACAAACGCAAGCAGTAACGATTAAATCTTTTTCCAGCGGCAATGTGATCCAGGATATTAGCCTCAAGCGGAAGAAAATGCAATTTTTATATAATGACCAAGAGGGGAGTTGGTTTATGGACCCGGTGAGTTTTGAACAAGCCGTGATTGATAAGGAAGTGGTGGCCGACCAAAAGCCTTATTTAGCCGACGGCATGGAAGTACAGGTTTTATTTTGGGTAGATAAACCGTTAGCGGTAGAGTTGCCGCCAAAACTAATATTAACAGTCAAAGAAACCGGTCCGGGAGAAAAAGGCAACAGCGTGTCGAATATGTATAAGACGGCGGTGATGAGCAATGGGCTGGAGATGAAAGTGCCGCTGTTTATTAAAACCAACGAAGCAGTGGTTGTGGACACCCGAAATGGAGAGTATGTTTCTAGAGCTTAGCGATAAAAACAAAACTAATTACCACGAGAATTTGCCAAATTAGTCCCCAGGGAAGATCGAGTTTGGAGTGGAGCCGGCTTTGAAGGTGTTTAATCGACGAAAAGGGAGGGAAGTTCCAGTCAAAAATATGATAAGGAGCTTCAATCCAGTCAGGCAGTTGACTGATAAACATGGCTAGAAAAAGATAACCTAAGGGAACAGTAGGACTAAAAAGCCAATATCCTAAAAAATAACCTAAAAAGGCATCTGATAAAGAAATAATAATGGTTTTGAATTTGGAACGGGAAGTTTTGCGGGTATTAAAATCCCAGTGGGGCAGAAGATCGCCTAAAAAATGCAGTCCGACCATAAGCGGTAGCCCAAGATAAGGATTGGGGATTAATTTGGCGACTGAAGCGCCGAGCAGAGCATGAGAGGCAGCGAGCATAGAAGTATAGTATACTAAATAATTATTATGTGGCCAACCTTGATCAGCGCCGGACCAATTGTAATTTACAGTTTTGGAGCGATGATGTTTTTGGGAGTGTTTTTCGGCGGGTTTTGGTGGTGGCGCAAGGGTAAAGAAGAAGGTTTGGAAGAAGAAGTTTTAATTGATGCGTGGTTAATTATGGGAGTGGCGGGACTTTTGGGCGGCAGATTGGGTCATATTTTATTGAATTGGAACTGGTTTAGCGGCAGTTGGTATAAAATGATTTTTTTAACCAAGTATCCAGGGTTAAACTATGAATTTGGCTGGCTGGCAGCCTTAATAGGATTAGTTTGGTTTAGCCGAAAACAGGGTTGGAAGATTTGGCAAATTTTAGAAATGAGCGTGAGTAGCTGGTTAATGGTAGAAATTTTCGGCTGGCTGGGCGCTTTTTTGGCCGGCAGCAGCCAGGGGACTCAAGTAGCCGGTTGGTGGGCGATTAACGGCCGTTGGCCGGTCCAGCTAATGTGGGCGGTTGGTTTAATTTTGTTATTTTTGCTGGTGAAAAAATGGGAAAAAGAATACCGGACGTTCGAGTGGTATAAGCAGGAAAATAACGAGGCAGAATTAGGTTTTATCAACGCCATTTATCTGATGGGATTAGGGATTTTGAAACTAGGTTTGGGTTTTATTACTGAAGATAGTAAATTTAGCCAGTGGTTTGGGATTGCGTTGATTGTCAGCGGCGGCTTGATTTTATTAATTAGGTCGGGTAAACTCAAACAACTTGTCAAAACAAAACCAGTATTAAAAACCGTTAGTTTAAAACCTAAACTGCTACGGAAAAAAAGAGGCTTTGACTTTAAATAAGCCGCCGGAGGCGGGCTAAATATGTCCAGAATTAAATTTCCCATTAAAATATTAGAGCCCTTAGCGAAACAGTTAAAAACCGAAGAGGTTAAACTAAGTAAAAGGAAAAAAGCTTTGGATAAAGAAGATCCGTTTAAAAACAGCGATCGGGTGAATGATAACGCGGCCATAGATACTGAAGCGGCAGAAGAATCCGGCCATGACAGGGTGTTTGCCTTAAAACAGGAAGTAGAAAAAACTTTAATCAGAATCAGAAAAACTTTAACGCGGATTAAGATCGGCAAATTCGGTTTGTGCGAGAAATGCGGCCAATTAATTGATACGGATCGGTTGGCGATTGATCCGACTGCCAATTTGTGCATTAAGTGTGCGAATGGAAGTCATTAATGAGGGGATTGCCTGGGGGTGGTGGCCAAACGTAAATTGGTTAGGTATCAGCGGGGTAATTTTAGTGAGTATAATCGTGATTTTCGGAATCAGCTGGGAAACAATTTTAATTATGATCGGCGGTTTGAGTAATTTAATGAACCGATGGCAGAAGGGCGGGATAGCGGATTATTGGCGGCTAGCGGGAGGGTTGTGGTTTAATCTGGCGGATGTTTTAATTATGATTGGGGTCGGAAGTTTACTTTTGAAACATTTATGGAACCGAAAATAATTTTTGAAGATGAATGGTTATTAGTGGTGGATAAACCCAGCGGCATGGTGGTGAATAAATGTGAGACACAGAAGGGAGGGGGGACTTTGGAAGATTGGTTGGAAGAAAATAAGATCGGGATAGGGGTGGAGAGAAATGGAATTGTGCATAGGTTGGATAAAGAGACCAGCGGCTTGCTGGTGGTAGCCAAAGATCAGGCAATGATGGATCAGTTACAGGCGGCGTTTAAGGAAAGGCGGGTGCAAAAAGAATATTTGGCGTTGGTGCACGGAAAAGTGTCGCCGAGCGAAGGGGAAATTAATGCGCCGATTACCCGAAATCCGTTTAATAGGAAACGGTTCGGGGTGTTTGTCGGCGGCAGGGAATCGGTGACCAGTTATAAGACAGAAAAAAACTGGGGGAATGATTATACTTTGGTACGGGTGTGGCCTAAAACCGGCCGGACGCACCAGATTAGGGTGCATTTTAAATATTTGAATTATCCGTTAGTGGCGGATGAACAGTATGGGGGTAGGAAAACAGCCAGAAAAGACCGGCGCTGGTGCCCGCGGTTGTGGTTGCAGGCAGTCGGTTTAAGCTTAACTCACCCGCAAACAAAACAAAAAATGCAGTGGCAGACAGAAATTGCCGCTGATTTGAAAGAGAGCCTGGAATGTCTCAATGGCGCCAAAAACAACTAACCCAAAAAAAGACCCAAAAATTATTTAAAAGCCTGGCAGGGATAATGTTTTTATTGTTAATCGGCGGATTGGCCTTGGTTAGCGTTTTAATCAGTAAAGCCCGGGGAAGTATTTGGGACGGGCGGTCGTTTATAGGAGTGGTTTATCAAAAAAACAGTGAGGTTAAACTGATTGCCTGGCTGCCGGTATATAAACAGATTTATGAATGGGAATTGTCCGGTGAAGAAACAGTGGAAGTGCCGAGGAGTTTTGGCAAATATCAGCTGAAAAATGTCTACCGTTTGGGCCAGTTGGACCAGCATGGCGGGGAATTATTAATGAGAACAGTCCAAAATAATTTAGGGATTCCGGTAAGGGGTTGGCAAGCGAATCGGGCCAGTAATTTAACCTGGTGGGATAAATTAAGATTACAGATTTTAACCTGGTCGTATAAAAAAAGCCCGGCAACGGGCAATGAATTAATTTTTGACCCAAAAATAATTAAAGAGGGTTTAAGCTTGGCGATTTTAAACGCCAGCGGAGCTGATGGGGAAGCCAAGACCATTAGCCGGATCGTGGCCAATATGGGAGGCGAGGTGAGGATGATGACTAATCGGGAAGAGCAGCAAGAATCGGAAATTGTAGTGGCAGAAGATAAATGGTTGGAGAGCGAGACTGTGAAAAAAATCAGCCAGGCGTTAAAAATTAAACAGATAAAAGTGGGGCAGGTGACTGACGGCCGGGCGGCAATCGCGATAATTATTTCCAAAGACTATACGCAAGTCTATTAGAGTGGTAAAATTTGCTCATGTCCGGACATTCGAAGTGGTCGACAATTAAACACAAAAAAGCGATTGAAGACAGTAAGCGCGGAAAGATTTTTACTAAGTTCGGTAGAGCAATCAGTATTGCGGCTAAAGAGGGGGGTAGCGGAGACGTAGCGAGTAATTTTAAGTTGAGATTGGCTGTCGAAAAAGCGAAGCAGTTAAATATGCCGAAAGCAAATATTGACCGGGCAATCGAGCGGGGATTGGGCAAGGCGGGAGGGGAAGGTTTATCAGAGGCGGTTTATGAAGGTTTTGGGCCGCATGAGGCAGCGGTAATCCTGGAGGTGGTAACAGATAACAAAAACCGGACGGCTTCAGAAATTAAAAACGTTTTTGAAAAAGCAGGGGGACGGATGGGACAACCCGGGTCAGTGAGATTTTTGTTTAAAAAGATCGGGAGGATTTTAGTGGCCAGCAGCGGAAATAGTGATGAGCTAATGTTAAAGTTGATTGATTTGGGGGCGGAGGATGTGAGCGAAGCAGACGGGGGAATAGAAGTGATAGTCAACCTGACCCAGTTGATGCAGGAAAAACAAAAAATTGAGACGGCCGGGTTAAAGGTGACTGAGGCGGAGCTAAGTTATAAAGCTTTAAACTATTTAACTTTGGATAGTCTGGATCAAGAGAAAGTCGGAGCGTTTTTAGAGTCTTTGGATGATTTGGACGATGTCCAGGAAATTTACACTAATTTGAAGTTTTAACTAAATTTTATGTCGAAGCGGAAAAAATTAGCCGTAACGGCTTTATTATCATCGATCGGAATTTTGGGGGTCCAATTTGTGGATATTGATGCCCGGTATCAGGCGATTGGTTTATTGGCGGGAGTGGCTTATGGTTTGTCGGTTTGGGCGATGTGGGAAGACCTTAAGGGAATTGAGTGGTTGACGGTGTTGATTTTGCCGGTGTTTTACCCCGTCAGCGTGGCTTTGTTTTACTTTTTATTGCCGGAAAGAATTTTGACCAGGTTGATGATTATGGCCTTGTTCGGAATCGGAATGTATGCCTTGTTGTTGACGGAAAATATTTTTAATGTGGCGGCGATGAGAACGATTCAATTGTTGCGGGCGGCCCATGCGGTGGGGTTTTTATTAACGTTATTGGTGGCTTTTTTCCTTTGGGACACAATTTTTTCTTTCCGGCTGATGCCGTGGTGGAATAGTATTTTAGTGTTTATTTCCAGCCTGCCATTGGCATTGCAGGCAATTTGGAGTGTGAACCTTGAGCCAACGATTTCCAGAGAAGTCAAGATTAATAGTGTTGGGTTAAGCTGGTGTTTGGCAATCTTAGCTTTGGTGATCAGTTTGTGGCCGGTGACGATAACAGTAGGGTCGTTATTTTTGGTCAGCGGTTTGTACGTGGGACTGGGGTTAATCCAGCATCGTTTGTCAGGCAGGCTGTTTCAAAAAACCATTAACGAGTATTTATGGGTTGGCGCGGCGGTACTACTGATAACTTTTTGGTTAGCGCAGTGGGGATAAATTAGGCCCTGGCAGTTGAAGTAGAGGAGTGGTAAGCGGAAAGACAAATGTCCTATAATAAAAATGGCTGTTTTTCACGAAATCCTATAATCTTTTCACAGTTAGTCAGTTAATTAGTAAAATAGATTATTGTATCAAGCTAATTCTGGTGTAGGGGTTTGATATAGTTATGAATGTGGATAAGTTTGGAGAAGCGAGAGGGCTCGCTTCTCAATTTCTAATATCTAATTTCTAATATCTAATAAAAACAAAAACAAATACAGGTAATTAAAAGAAGAGAGGGTGTGAGAAGCGGCTCCCTAGCAGGAAAGAGAGGCTTAGTTGATAGGTAAGGGTTATCTTCGTGTTTCTATTAGGTCGCACAATGTATCTTTTGCGACTAATAATAAGAGTACCGGAGGAGAGGCGGTTTATGCGTCAAATTTTCAATTTTCGAATTTTCAATTTTCAAAATATATTATCTGGTGATAAATTCTGCTAAATCTTCCCCATTTGGGCGCTGAGCCTGAAAATGCCAAAACCGAAAGAATAACGAAAGTATCGGACTCCCCTATACTGGTCTAAAGTGATAAAAACCGTTGCGGTTAATATTTTCAGCTTAAACTAACTAGGTAGGTAATAACAAAGGGCCTTAAAATCGATTCTAGCGCGTTTTCTTGAGGTAGAAAGCGATGAAATCAGCTAATTGATATGATAAGAGGTTGGTTTTTATCTGTCATTATAGGATACTTTGCTAATAAAATAATTTGTATAAAGTTAATGTCGCACAATGTTGACTTACTTCTCTGTTGATACTATACTAATTTTAGAATAAATATTTTTTATGATCAAACTGTCTAATTTAATTTATCCACAGAGTTTGCCTATAGTGTTTGCTTCTAAGGTATCAAAAAGGATTGATTTATCAACCTATCCCCTATTTATCCACATATTGGCAGTTAGGTAATATGAGTGATAAGCAAATTCCACAAACAAAAAGCGAAAGTTTACTTATCCGGTATGTGGAAGACTTTTTGGAATATTTGGAAATCGAGCGGAATTGCTCACCGCTGACAAGGCGGAATTACCGGCATTACCTCACCAGATTGACCAATTGGCTAAGGGCCGATAATAAAAATTTTAGGATAGAAGATCTGACGTTGAATTTGGTGACCAAGTATAGGGTTTACTTGGCCAGAATGATTTCTAAGGCAGGAATGCCGCTTTCCCGAGTAACCCAGGCGTACCATATTATTTGTTTGCGGTCGTGGTTAAAGTTTTTAATCAAAAGAGATGTAAAAGTGATGGCACCAGAGAAGATTGAGCTGCCGAAGACCGATACCCACTCGCTGAAATTTTTAAATAATGAGCAGGTAAAACGATTATTGGATAGCCCGGGAATTTCCAAGATTAATAATTTAAGGGATAAGGCCTTGATGGAAGTTTTGTTTGCGACGGGGCTAAGGGTGTCAGAATTGGTGAAGTTAAACCGGGAGGAAATTGATTTAAAGCGCAGGGAGTTCGGGGTGATCGGCAAAGGCCAGAGGCCAAGGGTGGTATTTTTGTCGAAACGGGCGGCGCGGTGGCTGGAGACTTATTTGAATAAGCGGGAGGATGGCTGGCGGCCGCTGTTTATACATTATAAAGGGAGAGTTGATGAGGTGAGGCAGGGAGAAAAGATGCGGCTGACGGCTAGATCGGTGCAGCGGATTGTGGCGAAGTATGTTAGGAAAGCCAGGTTGCCGGTGCAGATTACGCCGCACGGGTTACGCCACAGCTACGCTACGGATTTATTGATGGGCGGGGCGGATATTAGGGCGGTTCAGGAAATGCTGGGGCATAAAAATATTGCCACGACGCAGATTTATACCCATGTGACTAACCAACAGCTAAGGGAAATTTATCAAAAGCACCATTCAGGGAATGAGTAAAGGCCTACAAGGACGGACCTCGTAGGTGTAGAATTGATTTAATGCCATCGAGAAATATTATTAAGGAGTATGTTGAAGAGGCCTATTATCATGTTTATAACAGAGGGGTGGCCAAACAGACAATTTTTCTTGATGAACAGGATTATAAAACGTTTTTGTCTTACCTTAAATTTTATTTAACTAAGAAAGAAGAAACGGAAAAAATTGCGCCGACGCGTCAACTGAAGAATTTTTTCGAAGAATTACTACTACTTGCCTATTGTTTAATGCCGAATCATTTTCATCTGTTAGTGTGGCAAAAAGATCAAAGAACAATGACAAATTTTATGCGATCGATAGCGACAAAATACTCCCGGTATTTTAATAAAAAATATCAGCGGGTTGGTCCGGTTTTCCAGGGGAGATATAAGGCGGTATTGGTTACAAGAGAAAGCCAATTTATCTATCTATCTAAATATATTCACCGGAATCCTTTACCTACAAGGACGGACCTCGTAGGCTATAAATACTCTAGTTATAAGAATTATTTAGGGTTAATTAATCAAGTTTGGGTGGATAAAAGTGAAATACTGAGTTACTTTTCTAACTGGAAATCAAAAGAGTCTTACAAGAAATTTGTTGAGGAGATTGATGAAAGAGATTTATTGATGATTAAAGATTTAATGCTGGATTATGATTTTTGAACCTACGAGGACGGACCTTGTAGGATAGAAAACAGATTTTTCTTTGTCTTAGACCTACAAGGACGGACCTCGTAGGTTAGCCATTAGCATGTTTTGGGTAGCCAGAAAGAGAGTGTTTTTATATAAAAGAGCTGTTTGTCGAAATTTATGCAGATTTACCGCTAAACCAGCGGCAAAGGAGTTGGCTACTATGGAGGAACATTGGGAATTTTTTCTAAGTTCTTCTAGGCCATTGTTCCATAGGTCAATTTCCATAGCTAGACGTGAGTCATTCGGGACTAGATTTTTACAATAATCAGCTATTTCACCAGAAATAATTTCTCCTGAAATAACAGCGTGAATTAGTCGAACCTCGCCCATTTTTGGAGTGCGGACACCATTTACAGTTTTTATTCCCGGAAAGTCAGTTTTTAAATCTAGAGCTAATAATTGATCATAATTGGGTAAGCCATCTTTTGACATAAGTGACGGCATTATACCACTTATTATTATTCGTCAAGCTGTTTTTCGAGGAGGGCGGTAGCGACAACCGAGTCGCCGGATTTGGCAAAACGCATTAAAATTACGCCCTGAGTGGCGCGGCCGAGGCGTTTGATGTTCCTTAATGGCAGTTTGATGACCTGGGCTTTAACTGAGGTTAAAACAACGGTTTCAACCAGTTCGGTGACAACTTGGGCGCTGACAACTTTGCCGGTTTTGGGATTTATTTTGGCGACCTTGACGCCTTTGCCGCCGCGTTTTTGCAGAGGAAAATCTTCAGTCGGAGTGCGTTTGCCTAAACCTTTTTCAGTGACAATAAGCAAGTCTTTGAAAAATTGGCGCTTGCCTTTAAGTTTAAGGCGCTGGGGGTCATCGACCGCCATGCCGATGACATAGTCCTGGGGGTGGAGGCGGATGCCGCGGATGCCTTTGGCTGATCGGCCCATCGGGCGGGC
>JBBTRT010000001.1:0-32998 GCA_038065055.1 Patescibacteria group bacterium | reverse complement strand
GGGGGTGGAGGCGGATGCCGCGGATGCCTTTGGCTGATCGGCCCATCGGGCGGGCGTCGGATTCTTTAAACTGAATGGCTTGGCCGTCGTGGGAAACGAGCAAAATATGATCTTTGCCGGTGGTTTGTTTGACCCAAACCAGTTGATCGCCCGGGTCAAGCTTCAAGGCAATAATGCCGTTACTTCTAATATTGGCAAATTCTGCCAAAGCGGTTTTTTTGATAGTCCCCTGCCGGGTGACCATGAGGAGAAAACCGGAAGTCATTTGGTCCTTCGGGATACTGAGGACGGATTGAATATTTTCGCCGGATTCAATATTGATAAGATTAATAATGGCTTGGCCTTTGGCTTGGCGGGAACCTTGAGGCAGTTCAAAAACCCGGATTTTAAACACCCGGCCGCGGTCCGTGAAAATTAAGAGGTTGTCATGAGTTGAGGCCGAGAAAATCCGGGAAACTTCGTCTTCTTCTTTGGTACCCATGCCGGTAATGCCTTTGCCGCCGCGGCGCTGTTCGCGGTAGGTGTTAACCGGAATGCGTTTGATGTAGCCGGTTTTGGTCATGGTAACCAGGCAAGTTTCGTCCGGTTCCAGATCTTCATCGGAAAATTCTTTTAAAGACGAGTGGATAATTTTGGTGCGGCGTTCATCGTTGTAATTTTTTTTGAGTTCAGCTAATTCGTCGGCTATGACAATCAGAATTTGATCTGGGTGCAGGAGTAAAGCGATCAGTTCGTCGATAGTTTTTTTAATGGCCTGGTATTCGGCTTCAATTTTCTGGCGCTCAAGAGCGGCGAGGCGCCGGAGCTGCATGTCTAAAATCGCCTGGGCTTGAATATCCGAGAGTTTAAACTTTTTCATTAAGTTTAGTTTGGCCACGTCGGCATCAGCGGATTTTTTAATGGTTTCGATCACGGCATCTAAATTATCCAGAGCGATTTTCAGGCCTTCTAAGATGTGGGCGCGGAGTTTGGCGGCTTTAAGGCGGTGTTGGCTGCGGCGAATGACCACTAATTGGCGGTGTTTAACAAAAGCAGACAGAATTTGTTTTAAGTTTAAGAGCTGAGGGGTGCCGTCGACCAGAGCCACCAAGTTGGCAGGAAAATTGGTTTGCAGTTCAGTGTGTTTGAATAAGTTATTTAATAAAGCTTTGGGCTTGGCTTCTTTTTTAAGCTCGATGTTGATAGTCATGCCTTTGCGGTCGGATTCGTCGCGGATGTCTTTGATGCCGATTAGTTTTTTCTCGTGGACCAGGTCGGCAATCCGGCCGATTAACCGGGCTTTGTTGACCTGGTAAGGGAGTTCGGTGACGAGGATTTTAAAACGGCCGCCGCTTGATTCAACAATGTTGGTTTTGGCGCGGGTAACAATGGAGCCTTTGCCGGTAGCATAAACTGAGCTGATGGTTTTGGCGTCATAGATAATGCCGCCGGTGGGAAAATCCGGGCCGGGCAAGGTTTCCATTAATTGTTCCAATGGGGTTTCGCAAATTAAATTGCCGGCTAAGATTTCCGGGGCTAAATTTTCCGGGTCAGTAATTTTGGGATCAAATTGGGCGTGGGTAGTAACTTTGGTGTTGGATAAAAGAACTTTAATCGTGTCGATGACTTCGCCTAAGTTATGTGGCGGGATTTTGGTGGCCATACCGACAGCAATACCGTCGGCGCCCATTAACAATAAGTTGGGTAGTTTGGCGGGTAAGACGGTGGGTTCCTGAAGGGAACCGTCGAAATTATCGATAAAATCCACGGTTGTTTCGTTGAGTTCATCGAGCAATTGGCTGGAAATTTTGGCTAAGCGGACCTCGGTGTAACGCATGGCGGCGGGAGAGTCGCCATCAACCGAGCCGAAGTTGCCGTGGCCATCGACTAACGGGTAACGAAGGGAAAAATCCTGGGCCATACGGACCATAGCGTCGTAAACGGCCATATCGCCGTGCGGATGATACTTACCTAAAACTTCTCCGACCACGCGGGCGGATTTTTTGTAAGGGGAAGAGTGGGTAATCCCCTGCTCTTTCATGGCGTAAAGAATGCGGCGGTGGACCGGCTTTAAGCCGTCGCGGACGTCGGGCAAGGCGCGGGCGACGATCACGCTCATGGCGTAATCGAGGTAGCTTCTTTTCATCTCCTCGGTGATTTCGGTGGGCTGGAGTTTACCGATGTTCATCTTATTTGCCTATAAATTGAATAACAAAGGGCGCGATGATTAAGGCCACGATTTGAACGATTTTCATCATCGGGTTTAAGGCCGGTCCGGCCGTGTCCTTTAAGGGATCGCCGACTGTGTCACCGACCACCGCGGCTTTATGGGTATCGGACCCTTTGCCGCCAAAATTGCCGTCTTCAACGTATTTTTTGGCATTATCCCAGGCGCCGCCGCCATTACACATAAAGAAAGCGAGCATTAAGCCGGAAGCGACCACGCCGCCTAAGAAACCGCCGAGAGCTTCCGCGCCTAATAAACCGGCTAAAATCGGCATGATAACGACAATCGCGGCCGGAATAACCAGTTCTTTTTGAGCGGCAGTGGTGACAATATCTACCGCTTTAGAGTAATCAGGGAGAGCGGTACCGGCCATAATGCCTTTGATGGTTTTAAATTGGCGGCGAACCTCTTTAACGACCGCGAAAGCGGCAATGCCGACCGAGCGGATTAAACGGGAACTAAAGAGATAAGGCAGGGCCGCGCCTAAGAGTAAACCAACAAAGACTTTGGGGCTGGCAATGTCAATAGCGGTTAAGCCGGTGGCTTCGAAATAAGTGGCAAACAAGGAAGAAGCGGCCACGGCGGCCGAGCCAACCGCAAAACCTTTGGTTAAGGCTTTGGTGGTATTACCAACAGCATCCAGGCTACTGGTGACCTTGGGGGCTTTGCCCTGCAGGTGGGCCATTTCGACAAAACCCTGGGCATTATCAGCAATCGGGCCGAAAGTATCCAAGGACATAATAATACCGGTAGTGGCCAACATGCCCATGCCGGCTAAGGCAATGCCGTAAAAGCCGAGTAAAGTGTAGCCGGCCATAATGGTGGCGGCGACAATCAAAACCGAAAAGAAAGTCGATTCCAGACCCAGGCTTAAGCCGGAAATCAGGTTGGTGCCGGCGCCGGTTTGGGAGGCTTTGGCAACAGCCACGACCGGTTTTTCTCCTGGTCCGGTGTAGTACTTAGTTAAGTAAAGCAAGGCCATCATGGCAATAATACCCACGACAGCGGCATACCCGGCCCGGGGTTCTTGTAATAAAAAGACAGCGAGGGCCATAAAAATTATGACTGAAGCCACGGCGGAAACAATAAAGCCGCGGATTAAGGGTTTGATCGGGTCTTCCCGGTCAGAGCGGGCTTTTACGAAAAAGGTGCCGAGAATAGAGGTTAATACCGCTCCGGAACGGGCAAGTAGCGGGAAAACAACCCCTTTTAAGCCAAACATGGATCCGCCTAAAATCATAGCGGCAACAATAGTTAAAGCATAGGATTCGAAGACATCGGCGGCCATGCCGGCGCAGTCGCCAACATTATCACCGACATTGTCAGCAATAACGGCCGGATTGCGGGGATCATCTTCGGGAATGCCGGCTTCAACCTTGCCGACCAAATCAGCGCCAACATCAGCGGCTTTGGTAAATATTCCCCCACCGACCCGCATAAATAAAGCCAGGAGAGCGGCGCCAAAACCATAGCCGACTAAAACATCAGTAGCATTAGTATTGTTGAAGTAAGACCACATGTAAATTAAAGATACGCCTAACAAGCCAAGGCCAACGACTAACATGCCATTGACGGTGCCGGCGTTAAAAGCGGTTTTTAAAGCCGGGCTTAAGCCTTTTAAGGCATTATTGGCGGTGCGGACGTTGGCGTGAACCGCAACGTACATACCCAGGTAGCCAATAAGTGCGCTAAAAGTGGCACCAAGTAAAAAGGTGGCGGCCATACCTTTGCCTAAAGTGAAGTAAATTAAGACGGCTAAAACAAGCATGATCGGGATGACCAATTTAAACTGGCGGGCCAAGTAAGCCATGGCGCCGTCTTTAACGGCTTTGGCAATATCCAGAAGTTTTTGATTGGTAACTTCCTCTTTCATGATCCGGCGGGACAGAATAAAACCGTAAATTAAGGCAGTTAAGGCAGTGGCCGGTGCCAGAAAAAGGGCTAAGACTTGAATGTTCATAAATCTCCTTTTATATATCTAAGTTGGCTAGTTTAGCATGGGTTTGAATAAATTTCTTCCGGGGAGGAACTTCTTCACCCATGAGCATGGTAAAAACTTCGTCGGCTTTTAAAGCTTCGGCAATGGAAATATGTTTTAAAATCCGGCTCTCGGGATTCATGGTAGTTTCCCACAGCTGGGTCGGGTTCATTTCGCCTAAACCCTTATAGCGCTGCATGCCATAGTTGGCTTTATTAAGGGTTTTAAGATAAACGTCTTTTTCTTCTTCAGTATAAGTATAATGAGTGGTTTTTTCGTGAGTGATTTTATAAAGCGGCGGACAGGCAATATAAAGATAGCCGCCGTCGATAATCGGCCGCAAATGGCGGTAAAAGAAAGTGAGGAGCAGAGTGGCAATGTGTTCGCCGTCGACGTCGGCATCGCACATAATAATAATCCGGTGATAGCGCAATTTGGCCGGATTCAGGGTTTCGCCGATGCCCATGCCGATGGCAATGATTAAATTTTTAAGCTCTTCAAACTGGATAATTTTGTCCAAACGGGCGCGCTCGGTGTTTAAGATTTTGCCGCCTAAAGGCAGAATGGCCTGAAATTTCCGCTCTCTCCCCTGTTTGGCGCTGCCGCCGGCAGAATCGCCTTCAACAATAAACAGTTCACAGTTTTCCGGGTTGGATTCCTGGCAATCGGCCAATTTGCCGGGCAAGGTGGAACCTTCCAGCGCGCCTTTCCGGATCACGGCGTCTTTGGCGGCGCGGGCGGCCAAGCGGGCGCGGGCGGCGAGCAAGACTTTATCCAAAATTTTGCGGGCATCGTTGGGATGTTCTTCAAAATAAGTGGCGAGCTTGTCTTTGGCAAGGCTGAAAACAGCCGACTGGGCTTCGCTGTTGTTTAATTTAGTTTTGGTTTGCGATTCAAATTGAATGTTGTTGCTGGGCATTTTGACAAAAACCACGGCGGTTAAGCCTTCTTTTAGATCGTCGGCGACAAAGCCGTCGTTTTTAATACTGTTTTTTTCAATATAGTCTTTGATGACTTTATTTAAAGCCAGGCGGAAACCGGTTAGATGAGTGCCGCCGTCATGGGTGTTGATGACGTTGGCAAAAGACTGGATATTTTCGGTAAAAGAATCGCAGTATTGCAAGGCGATTTCCACGCCGACCGGGATCTCCAGATTATCGATTTGTCCGGAAAGATAGATGATCGGGTGCAAGGGTTTTTTATTGCGGTTTAAGTGCTTAACTAAAGAGCGGATGCCGCCATCAAAGAAAAAATGGCATTCGTCATTGGTCCGGGCATCGTAAAGATGAAAAGTTAATTGGTTAATTAAAAAAGCCCGTTCCCGGCAGAGATTTTTAACCGTGCTAAAATTAAAACCTTCATGTTTTTTAAAAATTTGACTATCGGGTATAAAAGTGGAGATGGTGAAAGAATTTGAGTTTGGGTATTTAAAGTGATCATTTGATAGCAGTTTAATTAATTGAACTGAATTAATTTCCGTAACTTTAGTTTTGGCTTGGCCCCTTTCATAATCCTGATAAACAATTTTCCGATCGCGCTTAACGATGACCCGCATAAAAGAAGACAGGGCATTGACAGCGGAAGCGCCAACGCCATGCAAACCGGCTGAGGCTTGGTAGGCAGTGGAACCGAATTTACCGCCGGCATGAAGTTTGGTCATAGCCACTTCCAGGGCGGATAAACCGGACTTATGGATATCGATCGGGATTCCCCGGCCGTCATCCATAACCGTGGCGGAATTGTTTTGGTTTAAGGTAATCCAAATGTTGCGGGCAAAACCGGGAATGGCTTCGTCAACAGAATTATCAATAATTTCAGTTAAGATGTGATGGAGGCCGTGTTCATCGGTGGAACCGATGTACATCCCCGGCCGTTTACGGACCGGTTCCAAGCCTTCCAGGACGGTAATGTCTTTAGCGGAATAACTCATATTGAAGCTTTTACCTTAGCAAAAGGATAAGAGAAAAGCAAGTTTTCCATGACTAATTTTAGGTTGGCATTTGCCTGAATATAAGTGAAAGTGTCGGCCAAACAGCGGGAAGGAAAAAATTTTACTTGATTGAGGCAAAATGTCAAGGCAGTATCTTTATCTTTGGCTAAGATGGAAGCTAAATTAATTCTTTCAGCCAAAGAAGCAACGACAATTTGGGGATAAATATTCTTAACCGGATTAACCGGGGAAGCCAAGTTAATAATTTGACAGCGGGAAACGATAGTATCCAACAGCTGGTGGCGGGAGGCGGCCAGGAGAATAATTTGGGAATGCGGCGGCGGCTCTTCTAAAATTTTTAATAAAGCATGCTGGGCCGGTAGAGTAATGGCGTCAGCTGACTTAATCAGCCCGATTTTAATAGGTTTTTGGTAAGGCCTTCGGGATAAAAAGTGAGTTAATTGATGAATATCTTTAATGGTGACGGAAGGGTGGGGTTCGAGGATAAGCAGGTCGGGATTAGCCAGAAGCGGGTCCCGGCAATAGTCAACGGCGGCCTGAAGCCGATGGGACTGATCACTGCCGGTAATGAGAATAGCCGGAAACATAATTTATAGTATATAATAAATTGTTTATGCCTGTCCTAAATGTTAATTTGTTAGATTTATTGCAAAAGAAGAATTTAATCAAACCAGAGCAATTAGCTTTGGTTAAAGCGGAATTAGCGGTGAGCGATTTGGGCGTGGAAGAGATATGCATGAAGCATAATTTGGTGAGCGAAACTGATTTGGTCAAGGTTAAATCGGAGTTATTGCAAGTCCCTTACATCGATGTTTTAACTGCCAGCATTGCTCCGGAAGCATTGAATGTTTTACCGGAAAGCGTGGCGTTAAAATATTTAGTGCTGCCGTTTGTTCTGGATAAAGAAACAAAAACTTTATCGATTGCTATGGCTGACCCGGTCGACCTGCAGGCAATTGAGTTTATGGAGAAGAAATCCGGAATGAAGATTAAACCGTTTTTAGGCGAAAAAAGCGTTTTGGAAAAAGAAATTGCCAGCCGTTATGCGCAAAGCCTTTCCAGCGAAGTGACAGCGGCCCTAAAAGAATCGGCGGTCAACAAGCCCGAGGATAAATTAGCCGGCTCGGAATTAAGCGGCGGAGTGATAAGGGAGGCGCCGATTTCCCGGATTGTGTCGACAATTTTGGAGTTTGCCATAAAAGCCCGGGCGTCAGATATTCACATTGAGCCATTGGAGACAAAAACCAGAGTGAGATACCGGATTGACGGCATTATGTATGAAAAGCTGGTGCTGCCGAAAAATGTGCATGAGGGCGTAGTTTCCCGGATTAAAATTTTGTCGAATATGAAAATTGACGAAAAGCGGATGCCTCAGGATGGGCGGTTTAATTTCCGGACAGCGGAAGAAAATGTTGACTTGCGGGTGTCGAGCCTGCCTTCGGTTTTAGGCGAAAAGATAGTGATGCGGCTGTTAAAAAAAGCGATGAAAGTCCCGGATTTGCCGGAATTGGGCCTAAGAGGAAAAGCGTTGACCAATATTGAGACTTCGATTCGGGTGCCGCACGGCATTATTTTGATCACCGGGCCGACCGGTTCAGGCAAGACAACGACTTTATATTCAGTGTTATCCAAGATAAATACGCCTCAGGTTAACATTATGACTTTAGAAGATCCGGTTGAGTATCAGATAAGCGGGATTACCCAAGTGCAAGTTCATCCCCAGGCAGGTTTGACGTTTGCTTCGGGGCTGAGGTCATTTTTACGGCAGGACCCGAACATTATTATGGTGGGAGAAATCCGGGATAAGGAAACGGCGGAGTTGGCGGTCCAGGCATCGCTGACCGGCCATTTGGTGTTTTCGACCCTGCATACCAATAGCGCGGCCGGAGCTTTACCCAGGTTGCTGGATATGGAAATGGAGCCGTTTTTATTGGCGTCGTCAATGACTTGCGTGGCGGGGCAAAGGGTGGCGAGAAAGATTTGCGAGCATTGCAAGCAGTCCTATAAGCCGTCGGCGGCAGTCGTGGCGGATATCAAACAGGTTTTGGGCAAGTTATATGATAGCTGGCTGCAGACAAAAGGGATTAAAGAATTAGTTTTATATAAAGGCGAGCAGTGCGTTCAATGCAACAATACCGGTTATTCCGGCAGAATCGGAGTATTTGAAGTCCTGCCGGTGACGGAGAAAATCGGCCGGTTTATTTTAGAGCGGGCGCCGGCATCTAAAATTGAAGCTCAAGCCAAAGAGGATGGCATGATCAGCATGAAAGAAGACGGTTATTTAAAAGTTATTGAAGGAGTAACTACTCTTGAGGAAGTCTTGAGAGTGGCAGAAGTATAAATATGATGGATATAAAATCCTTGTTAAAGTTAGTGGTGGATAAAAAAGCATCTGATTTGCATCTGATTGTTGGGATGCCGCCGACGTTAAGAATCGATGGTTATTTAAAAGCGGCTGAAGGCGAGGCGGCCTTAACGCCGGAAACAGCTAAAGGTTTAGTTTTCCCCATGCTGAACCCGGAGCAAAAGGATCAATATTTGGTGAATAAGGAGTTGGATTTTTCGGTGGAGTTTGGCAACATGGGGCGGTTTCGGGTAAACACATATTTTCAAAAAGGGTCGATGGCGGCGGCGCTCAGATTGATTGGAGAAAATATTATGACTTTGGAAGAATTGGGTTTGCCTAAAATTTGCTATCAGTTGACTGAAGTAAAACAAGGCTTGATTTTAGTGACCGGTCCGACCGGCAGCGGTAAATCGTCATCCTTGGCGGCCATGATTAACCAAATTAATGAAACCAGGGCAGAGCACATTGTGACGATCGAAGATCCAATCGAGTACGTTTATAAGCCTAAACTATCAATTGTGTCCCAGCGGGAAATGCACGGCGACACGCATTCCTGGACGGTGGCCTTGAGGTCGGTGCTAAGAGAAGATCCGAATGTGGTGCTGGTGGGAGAAATGCGGGACTATGAAACGATGGCGGCGGCGTTAACAGTGGCGGAAACAGGCCACTTAGTGCTGGCGACTTTGCATACCAATAGCGCGGCGCAGACAATTGACCGGATTGTGGATGTATTTCCGGAACATCAGCAAGGTCAAATCAGGACCCAGTTGGCCGATGTAATTACAGCGGTTTTGGCGCAAAGATTGATGCCGGCGATCGGCGGTGGCCGGGTGCCGGCGCTGGAAATTATGTTGGGTTCGGCGGCCATAAAAACCAGTATTCGGGAAGGTAAATCCCATTTAATCAATAATGTGATTCAGACGTCATTTGAGCTGGGAATGCAGTCATTGGAAATGGATTTGGCGCGGTTGGTTAATAGCGGCCGGATTGAAGCCCAAATTGCCAAAGCACAAGCCTTAAATCCGCAAGAATTATCCAGATTGATTAAAAGAAAATAAAAGTTATGGAAAGATTTCATTACATTGCCGTAGACAAGAAAAACCGCAAAATGAGAGGCGAGGTGGAAGCAAATAGCCAAATTCAGGCGCAAAGCATTTTAAGAAGCAAAGGGTTGTTTATTATTGGCTTGGAAAAAATTGACGTGGCGCCTAATTGGGTGAAGTGGCTGAAAAGTTGGCAAAGGGTGAAAAGCGATGATGTGGTCCATTTTACCCGGCAATTAGCGACGATGATCAATGCCGGGCTGCCGTTAACGACAGCTTTATCGCTTTTACGCTATCAGTCAAATTTGGCGATGGCTAAAATGATAGAGGAAGTTTTGCGCCAAGTTGAGGGCGGCGGGTCGTTATTTAAAGCGCTAAATGAGTTTAAAGGAGTATTTAATCAAGTTTATTTGGCATTAATTCAGACTGGGGAAGCTGCCGGGGTTTTAGAAAAGGTACTGATGAGGCTGTCGGATAATTTAGAAAAACAGGCGGAGTTTCGAGCCAAAACGAAGAGCGCGTTAATTTACCCGGTAATTATTACCTTAGCGATGATCGCGGTGGCGGCGGTGATGATGATTTTTGTGATTCCTAAGCTAACTACCCTTTATGATGAGTTTGGCGCTCAATTGCCGGCGATGACCAAGATTTTAATCGGAATATCTAATTTTATGGTGAAGTCCTGGTATTTACTGATTGTGGTGGCGGTGTTTGGCGGTTATTCTTTTAGTAAATGGAGAAAGACGGCCAAAGGTAAAACTATTTATGATACCTATATTTTAAAACTGCCGATTATTGGACCATTAAAAACTAAAGTGATTTTGACGGAAATCACCCGGACTTTGGCTTTATTGGTGGAATCAGGGATTCCGATTATTGAGGCGTTAGAGATTGTGGCCGGAGCGGCAGACAATGACCTTTTTTCCCAGTCGATAAAAACCGCGGCCAAAGACGTGGAAAGAGGGATTCCTTTAGCGGCGGCAATCGGCAAGTATGAACACTTCCCTCCCCTGGTGGGGCAGATGCTGGCGGTGGGCGAAGAAACCGGTAAAGTGGACGAAGTTATGTTTAACGTGTCGAAGTATTTTGAAACCGAATCAGAGCAGGCAATCAAAGGCTTGACAACGGCAATCGAGCCTCTTATGATGATTTTATTAGGTGTAGGAGTGGCCTTTTTAGTTATTGCCATTATCCTGCCCATTTACAACCTAACCAGCCAATTTTAAGGAGGCAGTCATGAAAAAAGGGTTTACATTAATCGAGCTGTTAGTAGTGATAACTTTAATCGGGATTTTGGCAGTATCGGTTTTATCGGCGTTAAACCCGATCGAGCAGATCAATAAAGGCCGGGATGCCAGCAAACGGGCGGACGCATCGCAATTATTATCGGCCCTGGACCGTTATTTTGCGTCTAATGAGAAATTTCCCTGGAATAATTATCTGACCCACGATGATAGTGTGGATGTGGCTTTTGCCGGAACAGCAGATATGGTGGGAGTGGGCGTGTGCGGCGAGGCCGGGGTGGTGGCTGACGCAGAGGCGACTAATTCAGATACCGGTGGTTGTACCGGAAGCGGGTATTTGGTTAATACGCAAGAGCTTAAAACTCAGTTTGGCAAACGGCCGTATTTTAAGTCAACAGCTTTAGATGGGGATAAGCTTTATGTATATAAAGCGGTCAACGAACCATCAGTGAGCATTTGTTTTATTCCGGCTTCCAAGGCAACCAGAGATAAAGCTGATGATCCAAATACGCCGTTGAAAGATTTAAGTATTGCAGCTGCTGGTGGAGTACCGGTATCAATAACGGCGTGCACAGGAGATCCGGCGACAATTGATTGGTCTGATATAACTGACGCTTGTTTTGTCTGTATTCCGGAAGAATAAAATAAAATTTAAAAGCGATAACCTAAAGGCCCCTTAACCGGGGCCTTTTTTTTGAGGAAAGTTATGTATTTGAGATACATTCCGTTCCGGAACGGTACTAAGATATTATGATAAGTAATGCCAATTAGAAGGGAAATTTTTAATAACGAAGAGTATTACCATACATATAATAGAAGTTTTAATAAAAAAATTATATTTAGCCGAGAAAGAGATAAAATAAGATTTATTCAACTGATTAAGTTTTGTCAATTAAAAGTAGGATGTAAATATTCGTATTGGAGTAGACAAACGAGCAAGAGGCAGTTAGAAATTATTGAATCAGTAAAAGAAAATTCTGGTTTTATAGTTAAGGTAATTGCTTATTGTGTTATGCCAAATCATTTTCACTTGTTATTACAGCAATTAACTGATAATGGGATTATTCAAATGATGACAAAATTGACGAATGCTTATGCTCATTTTTTTAACTTAAAATATAGAGGGATTGGGCCGGTATTTGAAGGCAGATTTAAAACAGTTGCGGTTAATTCAAATGAACAATTATTACATTTATCCAGATATATTCATTTAAATCCATATTCTGCCGGGATGATTACAAAAAAGAAATAGTGAATTACCTATTTTCATCATTAGGAGAATTTATTAATGAAGGAGGGGGAGAAGTTGTCTTTCCGGAAATTATTTTGAATCAATTTAAAAATAAACAGAAATATTTAGATTTTGTTTTAGATAATGCTGATTATCAGCGAGAGTTGCAAATAATTAAGCAACAGTTAATAGATATTGAGTGATAGTACCGTTCCGGAACGGTACTAAAGTGATTGTGATATTATGAGGAATATGGATTTTTGGGTGTTATTTTTATTGGGAATTTGCGCGGGGAGTTTTTTAAACGTGGTAATTTATAGGTTGATAAATAATGATTCGGCCATGCGGGGGCGGTCTTATTGCGACCATTGTAAAAAAACGATTGGTTGGTATGACAACATTCCCCTACTCTCCTATTTATTCTTGGGAGGGAAAAGCCGGTGCTGCCATAAAAAAATATTAATCGACTATCCCCTAGTAGAATTGTTAACGGGGTTACAATTTGTTTGGGTTTATTGGCTGTTAAAAGTTAATTTTAATTTTTTCGGCCAATTGGAGGGATTTTATAGTTTTGGTTTGCTGATTTATTGGCTGATTTTATTTGCCGGTTCGCTAGTCATCGCGGTGTTTGATTTTAAATACATGCTAATTCCGGATAAGGTGCTGGGGGTGATGGCGTTGGCGGCCGGCGGCAGATTATTAATTACCCACCAATGGGAGTATTTATTAATCGGTTTATTGTCAGGTTTGTTTTTATGGAGCCTGAAAACTATTTCCAAGGGGAAAATGGGCGACGGGGATATTTATTTAGGGGTCGTGATGGGTTTAGTTTTAGGCTGGCCGCAGATATTGGTGGCCTTTTTTTTGGCTTTCTTGACAGGGGCAAGCGCGGGTGTGATACTAATAATGTTAAGTAAAAAAAAGTTAAAAGATAAAATTGCTTTTGGGCCATTTTTGTTATTAGGCATGTTAATAGCAAAACTGTGGGGATGGACTATGTGGCAATGGTATATTCAATGGTTAATTTAAAAAAAGGCTTTACTTTAATCGAACTATTAGTGGCAATATCGATTATTGCTATTTTAACGGTGGTTTCGGTAGCCGGTTATATGACCGCGCAAAAGCGGGGGCGGGATGTGAAGCGAAAGGGAGACGCGCGTTCGATCCAACAAGCGTTAGAACAGTGTTATACGCTTGATGGACAATATCCGGCCGCGGTGACGCCGGGAAGCGCACTAACGTGCGGGACCAGCCAGACGGTAATTAATTTAGTGCCTTATGACCCGAAGAACTCCGGGACTTATACTTATACCGGAAAATATTCAGTGGCGGCCAACCGGTTGAGCTATTGTTTGTGTTTTTTACTGGAGAAAACCGGTTCGGGTAATGCGGCGGTGCTGGGAAGCGGTGGCAGCTGTACTTATTTAAACGGAGCAACGAGCAATTATCAGTGTGTTAACAGCCAACAATAGGAGGAAAAATGAAAAGAAATAAGCAGGGTTTTACCTTAATTGAAATTTTAGTGGCGGTATCCATTATTGCGTTATTAACGGTGATGGGAGTGACTAATTTTATGGTGGCGAATAAAAAAGCCAGGGACGGCAAACGGCAGGGTGATTTAGAGCAGATAAGAGCGGCGTTAGAAATTTACCGGGCGGATGAAAGGATATATCCAACGACTGGTAATTTTGTAAGTGAAATTGAGCCAACGTATATGGGGGATATTCCGGATGATCCGGTAACAGGAAGAGATTATAAGTATCTCAGTACGACTGGGGCATCATATATTTTGTGCGCTAGCTTGGAATTAAGTAGTGCCGGAGTCCCCGCTGGGTGTAGCGGTTGCGGCACGGCGTGTAACTATAAGATTTCTAATCCCCTATGAGGCGGGGGTTTACTTTAATTGAGTTAATGGTGGTGGTAGCAATCAGCGCGGTAGTTATGAGCGGCGGGATTGCGGCTTACAGGGGGTTTGCGGATAAATATCAGATTAAACAGGCAGGATCAGAGTTTCAAACTAATTTAAAGCTGTTTCAAAGAAAGGCAATGTCTGGAGAGAAACCGACGGAATGTTTGGGTGGGTTTGAGGGAATAAGAGTGAGAAGAATCGATGCGAGCAATTATGCGTTTCAGGCGCAGTGCGGTACAGTTGACGGAGATGAGCAGATAATCGCTTTGCCTGAAGGGACGATATTTAATACCGCTAATTTTGATTTATTTTTTGCGACTTTAAACAGCGCGGTAACAGGAGCGCAAACAGTGGAGATTACCGCCACTGGTTCGGTGAATATTTATGAAGTTATAATTGAAGCCAATGGGGTAATTAAAGGCGGTTTACAATAATGAAAAAACTTAACAGCGGACAATCTTTAGTGGAGATGGTAGTGGCGGTGGGGATGATGAGTTTATTGATGGTGGCGTTATTATCGGTGACCAGTTTATCGATAAAAAATACCCGGCTGGCGCAGAGCCGGACCCAGGCGGTGGGATTGGTTCAGGAAGGGGTTGAGTTAATGAGAGCTTACCGGGATTTTAATTGGAATGGTTTTTATGCCAAGGCGAATGGGCAAAGTTACGTTTTATTGGATAATTGGACAGTAGAAACTGGCTTGACCCAAACAGGCTGCAGTCAAACCAGTTATTTTGATGCCAGTAATTTTTTCAGCCGCTGTGTTAAATTAAGCACAATTGAGGCCGGGAATGTGAGCGTGGAGGTGACGGTGTATTGGCAGGAAGGCAGCCAATTGAAACAGGTAGTCCAGTCAACCAACTTATCTTTATGGGAAATATGAAGGGTTTTACCTTGATTGAATTAATGGTAGTGGTGGTAATTTTTGCTTTATTTTCAGTGACTTTGATGGGACTGTTGCTGGCAACCCTGCGGGGCAGTAATAAGGCCCAACTAACTCAGGTGCTGCATCAGGAAGGTGATTATGCCTTGATGAATATGGCCCGAACGATCAGGCAGGGAAAAAGCGCGGCGTGCGGCTCCGGCCAAATAACCGTGGAAAATAATGACGGCGGGACAATTATTTTTAGCCGCGTTTTAAATGAATCAGTATATAAAATTGCTTCAAACAGCAGCCAATTTTTAACCGGTACAAGAGGAACAGTGTCCAATTTAGCGTTTACGTGTTATGTGAATGAAACTGGCCAAACAACAGTCACTTTGGGGTTTACTTTGGCGGCAATGTCCGGAGTGCAAGTGCAGGAAAAATTTACCCAGGATTTTGCGACTTCAGTATCTTTACGTAACGATTAATATAGTATAGAATTTTCTTATGAGGCAGGGCCAAGCAGTATTGATTATTTTATTAGTGGTGGCGGTAAGTTTGGGGTTAGGAATTTCCATTATTGCTCAATCGACAACCGATGTGAAAATTTCCGAGCACGAACAAGAATCGGCCCGGGCGTTTAATGCCGCCGAGGCCGGGATAGAAGAGGCATTGAAAAATATCAGTACGATTGCGATTGGCGTACCGCAAACTTTGCAGATTGATGGGTTGGACCAAGATGTTTCTTTTGAGGTGAATGGGGAAAATTTCCTGGAAACAACGGTGGCGGAAAATGAATCGGCTCAGGTAATTTTAGGCGGGGTAAACACTTTAACCATTAATTGGGTTAAGTCGGGTAACCCGGTAGAGAACCTGGGAACTTGCGTGGGGGCAAGTGGGCAAACCAGGGCGGCATTACTGATTACCATCATAAAGAGCAATTATCAACTGAGAAGAATCGGGGTAAATCCGTGTGCTGGTTTAATTGGTTACAATAATATTGCTTTATTGGTGACTACGACGGGAGATGATGATTTTGCAAGAAAATATTCTTTCCCGGTTCAGGCTGACGATGTGTTGCTGAGAATCAGGCCGCTTTATAACCAAGCGACCATAAGGGTAACCGGGGCCAATGAATTGCCAGCGCAAACATACGTGATTAATTCTTCGGCTCAAGCAGACACGTTGGAAAGCAAGGCGATTGAGGTGAGCCGGGCTGAACCGGCTACTCCCAGTATTTTTGACTATGTTTTGTTTAGCGGGACGAGTATAATTAAATGAAAATAAAAATTAATTTAAACTGCCCATGGGAATATTTTTTGGATTAGATATAGGATTGTCACAAGTCAAAGTAATGCAAGCGGCCAAAGAATCAGGTAAATTTAAACTATTGCATTTCGCGGCGGTAAAGTACGGGCCAAACCAATTAGTTGAAGCCGTCAAACAAGCGATCAAGCTAGCCGGGATAAAAAATAGCGCTGAAGCCAATATTGCCTTAAAAGAAAGCGATGTTTATAGCCGGATTATTGAAACGCCTAAATTATCCGAGACAGAGCTGGCCTCGTCGATCCAATTTGAAGCGGAACAATATATTCCGACTGATTTAAGCGAGATCGATTTATCTTATCAGATTATTGGCGGCTTGGAAGACGCTTTAGCGGATAAAAAAACGATGAAGGTTTTGCTGATTGCTACGCCAAAGGAAAAATTAACCAGTTTGACTAATCTGATCGATGAAGCCGGCTTGATCCCAATGAGCGTAGAAACAGAACTGTTGAGTTTAAAAAGATTATTCGGCCAACCGAAAAAATTGCAACTATTGATGCTTTTTGGCTACAAGACGACGGATATGATTATTTTAAATAACGGCGTGCCGCAATTTTTATATTCAATGCCGACCGGCGGCCTGGCTTTGACGCGGGTTTTAACTGCCGAACTTCAATTACCTGAAGATCAGGCAGAACAATATAAGCGCACCTACGGTTTGTTGCCTGACCAGTTGGAGGGAAAAGTGGCTAAATTATTAACGCCTTTAATTGATGAGATGGTGAAAGAAATAAATAAGTCATTTGTTTTTTTACAACAGCAAGGCTGGCATGTGCCGGACCAGTTGATTTTAACCGGAGGCGGGGCAATGCTGCCGGGCCTAAGCGGGTATTTGGTGCAAAAATTAAATTTGGAAGTATTGCTGGGCGATCCATTTGAGAATTTTATTAAAGATGAAAATTTTACGGGGATGATGAACGGAATTAATAATACTCAATTGGCGGTGGTAACCGGGTTGGCAATTAAGGGCTTAGTATGATGGCTGAACTTAATTTGTATACTAAAAAAATTAAAATTATTAACCAAAGGCAAAAATTTAAGCTGGCGGCGGTTAAAGGCTTAGTCGGGTTATTAATCGCGGCGATTGGATCGATGATCGGGCTATCGAGCTATAGCCTGCTAAAAGCCAAACAGAACCAAATAATTGACAGCAAAATACAAGCAACGACGAAAAAAATAATGGAATTGAGCGAGGTTGAAGGCAAGCAGGTGTATTTATTGAGCAAATTAAAGACATTTGAAGATTTGATTAAGTCTCAGGCAAAACATCAGGCGATTACCGAAACAGTGTTTGCTATTTTACCGCCGGGAACTAATATAAAAGGTTTTCAAGTGGCAGAGACGGGGGAGATTCAGTTAGCCGGGAGCGTGGCGGATTATGCGACTTTTAATGAGTTATTGGAAAGAATCAGAAAAACTAAAGATTACCGGTTGCCGATTGTGAAAGCGATTGCCAGCCGAGTGAATTCCACTAAGACAGAAAAAAGCAATGAGGTGAGTTTTGAAATAGATTTAACGATGGCGGTAAAAGAATGAAAAAATTGGTCATCAGAGACAAAAATATTGTAAGCTTGGCGGTGATAAGCGCGATGGTTTTACTCGTTGTTTTCGGGCCGATTTTAACCGGCTTGAAATCAAGAATTGCCACGCAAAAAAAATTAACAACCCAGTTAGCGGCGTTAGAATTGAAAAAAGAAATTTTAAGCGGGATTGATACCACTCAAATAGATGAAAGGGTGAAAAAAATGGAAACGGTTTTTCCCTCAAAAAAACCAGTGGTGGAATTAATGTCCAGCTTGTCAAAATTAGCCTTTTTGCATGGTTTGTCATTTGGCGGGATAACCTTAAATCCGGGTGAATTAGGGACGGAAAATAAGCCGTCAGCCATAAAAACAAAAAAAACCGCCTTGAATCCGGATTTGCAGGATTTGCGTTTCGGATTTGAGGTGGCAGGCGACCTGAATAAGATTTCTGATTTTTTAAAAGCTTTAGAGAATACCGCGCCCTTAATGAGGATTGAAAAAGTGTCGTTGAAAATAAAAGGCGACCCGATTTTGGACCGGTTATCAACGTCAGTGGCGGCGATGATTGACGTGGCGGCGTATTTTCAATCTCCGCCTAAGACCTTGGGATCAGTGGGGCAGCCAATTGGATTGCTGAGTAAAAAACAGGAAACGGTTTTGGAGAGATTATTTAATTTTCAGACGTTTGAGGCGGTGGTGCCGACGGCTCCGGTTGGCCAAGCGGATCTATTTGGTCAAGCAGGACAACTTTAACTCTTTGGTTTAGTTTAATGCCTTTGATTCTGACTAATTCACGAATAGAGGTAATAATTTTGCCCCCTTTGCCAATAACCTTGCCCATGTCTTCCGGGTGAACAGTTACGTTTAAAATTTGGGTATTGGTGGTTTCATCAATAACCGTATCGATATGAATATCGTCAGGATGATCAGTGATGTTAATGAGAATAAAGCGGAGCAAGTCGATCATGCCAGTTTAAGGAGACGCCTAATAGTGATAGTCGGTTGAGCGCCCTGGGAAAGCCAATAGTCGACCCGTTGGCGGTTGACGGATAAACCGGACGGACTTAAATTGGGGTTATAGGTGCCAAGTTCTTCCAAATAACGGCCGTCGCGCTTGCTTTTAGCTTCAGCGACGATCAGTTTGTAATTGGCGTAACCTTTTTTTCCGGTACGGGATAGTTTTAATTTGAGCATAGATTTACTTGATTATAGCAGATTTGGCGGCTTGCTGTTGAGCGGCTTGTTTGGTAAGCCCAATCCCCTGCCCCATAGCTTTTTGTTTTAAATAAACATTAACCGTAAAAGTTTTTTTGTGTTCCGGGCCTTTGGCGCCGACAATTTTGTAGCTTGGGGCAACTTGATATTTTTTTTGCCAGAGCATTTGCAATTTTGATTTGTAGTCGACAATCTGGGCTTGTTTTAGCAGAGTCTTTTTAAGAGCAATTAAATGGTTATTAATAAAACTAATGGTGGCGGCTAAGCCATGGTCCAGGTAAATTGAGCCGACAACCGCTTCAAAGCAATCAGCTAATATGGAAGGATTATTTTGGCCGCCGGAATGTTTTTCGCCGGCGGATAAAAGCATCATTTCCCCTAATTTCAGGTTTTGGGCAGCAGCGCCCAGAGTTTTGGTTTGAACCAGCTCGGCCCGCAGTTTGGTTAATTCCCCCTCGGGTTTATCAGGATAATGCTGATAAAGATAATCGGAAACAATCAGTTCCAGAACAGCATCGCCTAAAAATTCCAAACGTTCATTGGAAACAGTGTTGCCTTTGGTTTCATTCACAGCGGAACGGTGGGTCAAGGCGGTCAGGAGAAGCTTGGTTTTAATCATGTTTGATGATGGCGCCAAGGACGCCGTTAATGAATTTCGGAGTGGCTTCCGTGCCGAAAGTTTTGGCGAGCTCGATGGCTTCATCGACAATGACTTTAGGCGGAACGGTTTTAGTCTGAATTAATTCTTTGACGGCTAAGCGCAAAATTGCCAGATCGACTTTGTTGAGTTTAGGAATGGGCCATTCCGGGGCGTTTTTTACAATTAAAGCGTCAATTTCCGGTTTAAAACCAGGTTTTTTAAAACTGATGGCAAAAAGACGTTTAAAACGTTGAATGCGTTTTTGGTGGCGAGGGTCAGCAGCGGTTTTCATTAATCATTAATACTGATGGCAATTGGGGCAAAGCTGGTGCGGCAATTTAAATTGGCTGCAGTGAGGACATTTACTTAAGTTTGGTTGAGTTAGTTTAATGACTGCGCGGCGTTTGCCTTTTCTTCTGGTAGAAATTTTCCTTTTTGGTTGTGGCGGCATGAGGCCATTATAACGGCGACGGCTTTTCTGGTCAAGTTAATTAATTTAACATCTGTGAAGGAGGCTAATTTTAAGTTCAGCCAGCCGTGCTGGGTTAGGCCATAAAGATTGCCCGGGCCGCGCAGCTGTAAATCTTTTTCAGCTAACTTTAGGCCGGAATGGATGGTTTCCAGGTATTTTAGGCGCTTAACTTCAGTTTTTTCCTGAGTGGTAAAAAGAAGGCAGTAACTAGGCTGGTTTCCTCTACCGACGCGGCCGCGAAGCTGATGGAGTTGAGCGAGGCCAAAGCGCTCGGCGGCTTCAATAATAATCATGGCGGCATTGGGAAAATCGATACCGACTTCAATGACTGGGGTGCTGACCAGAATTTGGAGTTTTTGATCCCGAAATTGCTGTAAAAGAGCTTGTTTGTCAGCGCTTTTTAAGCGGCCATGTAAGAGTCCGAGTTTAAACTTAGGGAAAATTTGCTGCAGTTTAACAAATTCTTCGGTCACATTTTTAATATCAGCCATAGATTCGTGCTCGGACGGGTTAATCAGGGGGCAAACAATAAAAGCCTGGGTGCGGTGAGCGGAAATTTGTTTAGCCAGCCAATGATAGGCGTCTAAGCGTTTTAAGGCGGGTACAATCCAGGTTTTAACCGGCTGGCGGCCAATAGGCATCTCGTCCAGGATGGAGAGGTCCAGATCGCTGTAGGCGGTTAAGGCGATGGTCCTAGGGATAGGGGTGGCAGTCATGGTGAGCAGGTGGGGGGTAGTTTTTTGGGCGGCGAGCAACTTAGAGCGCTGGGCGACCCCGAAACGGTGCTGTTCGTCGATGACCAATAGGCCAAGCTTGGAACTGATTTTTTTAAATAATAAGGCTTGAGTGCCAATAATAATGTCACAATTTTCAATTTTCAATTTACAATTTTTAATAATTAATTCTATTTTGATAGACGTGCCGTGGAAGATAGTTTTTAGGGTTTGGTAATGCTGTTGGGCTAAGATAACGGTCGGGGCCATCAGAATTGACTGATAGCCGTTTAAGTAACTTAAATACATGGCTAAGGCGGCAACAACGGTTTTACCGGAGCCGACTTCGCCTTGAAGCAAGCGGTTCATGGGTTGGTTTTTACCTAAGTCAGCGATTATTTCTTTGAGGCAGAGGTTTTGGCCGGCAGTCAGGTTAAAAGGTAGAGAGCTGATTAAGCTCAAGATTTTTTCCTGGTCAATTTTAAATTGATGGGCTAATTTATTTTCCTGCCAGGATTTTTTGCGCCTGGCCGCCTGAAGTTGGAGTAAAAACATTTCGTCAAAAGCCAAACGGGCGGTAGCGGCGTTAATCTCGGTTTGGTTTTTGGGAAAGTGAATTTGCTGCAGGGCGGGATTTAGGTCAATTAAATGATATTTGGCTTTGATGATTTCCGGCAGCCAGTCTTCGATTGGTTTTTTGAGCGCGGTGTAGATCCGGCGGCGGAGCCATTTGGAAGAAACACCTTTAGTTTCCGGGTAAATGGAAATAAGGCGGCCAGTATGGATTAATTCCTGTCCGGTAACAATTTCATAATTCTGGCCGCAAAAACTTAATTGAAGTCCGGGTTTTAAGGTTTTAACTAAATAAGGCTGGTTAAAAAAAGTCAGCTCCTGATTGCCGGAATTGGTTTGCAGAATAATTTTTTGAATGGTTTTGCCAGTGCGGAGATAAAGATTCCGGCTGGAAATAATGGCGCCAATGGTAGAGTGGGTTAAGTCTTCGTAGCGGAAGGGATAATGATGAAGCAGGTCAGTATTAGAAAAAATGTTTAATTTTTCCAAGGCTTTTTTAGAAAGCATAAAAATAAGGCAAAAAAGAACCGATTAGCAGGCTTAAACTAGAAAGAATGACTAAAACAGTAAAGAATCGGCGCTGGCGTTTGGTGAGCCTCATATTATTTTAACAAAAGTTTTTTGGCCGATTTTGAGCTTATCCCCTATTTTGAGCGGTTGGTCGAAATTGGTGACAGTTTGATTATTTAAATCAACGGCTTTTTGTTGAATTAAGCGTTTAGCTTCGGAATTACTGCCGCTAATTTGAGCCAGGGTTTGAATTAAATTGGTTTTTAATTTTAGAGTTTGTTTATACTCCGGCGCTTGGTGCTGGAAGGTTTGCTCAAAATGCTTTTGGCTGGCTTGGGCTTGGGTAGAGCCATGGAGTTGTTTCACTAAATCAAATGCTAAGGTTTTTTTGGCGGCCATAGGATCGGTTTGGGGAAGATCTAAATCGGTCAGCAGTTCAAAGCCAAGGGGTAAAAGAGTGTCCGGTAAAGCCATAATTTTGCCAAAAATATCTTCAGGAGTATCAGTTAGATTAACGGTGTTGCCGGTGGTTTTGCCCATTTTGGCGCCGGTCGGATCGGTTAATAATTTGGTGGTTAAGCAAAATTTCTCTTTGTTTTTGTAAGCCTTAAGGAGGGTTCTTCCGGCAAGTAAATTAAAAGTTTGATCATTGCCGCCAATTTCCAGATCTACTTCCAAAGGAACGCTGTCGTAACCCTGCATTAATGGATAAAGAAATTCATGTAAATGAATTGGTTGATTAGTTTTAAGACGTTCTTGAAAAAAATCACGTTCGATCATTTGTTGAACAGTAAAATGTGAGGCAAGTTTAACAACGTCTTCGAAAGTTAATTTGGATAACCAATCGTAGTTAAAAACTATCTTGACCGGATTTTTACCCTCAAAATCAATAATATTTTTAACCTGTTCTTTATAGCCTTTAAGATTATTAAGCATTTGTTCGTGGGTTAATTGTTGGCGGGTGGCGGATTTATCAGATGGGTCGCCGATCATGCCGGTAAAATCGCCGATTAAAAAGATTACCTGATGGCCTAGTTCTTGAAACTGGGCTAGTTTTCTAATACCGATTAAATGGCCAATATGCAGTGACGGGCTGGTGGGGTCAAAACCTTGGTATAAAGTAATTTTTCTTTTAGCCATTAAATCGGCCAAACCCTGTTTAGTCGGTAATATTTGTGCTACTCCCCTAGTTAAAACAAAATCAGTGGTTAGTTGCATATTTGATTTATTATTATTTTAATTTTATTTTCTAAAGGCGTTTTATTAGGAAATGTTTTAATTAGTTGTTCAAATAACATTGTAATACGGTTTAAGTGATTTTTCACTGCCGTTTTACTTTCCACCTTAGAGGTGGAAAGTTGATCAAGAGTAATTCTGGTGGTGGGGTCGGTGCAGATATATGGACTTTCCTGGGGTTTAATAGGATTATTGGTGACTCCTGGTTTGGTAAAAATAGATAGCATGGGAATATTTTTGTCAAAATGAGATTCGTCGGTTTTATGATTAGTTTCGGTTAAAGAAAAACTCCAGCCGATTTTAATACCGCAGAGATGATGATTAAAGAAATGAGTGACATCTCTTTTTTCTAAATCTTCGTAAGATTGGGGTAAAGCATCGGGGAAAATTTGCGAGGCTAAAGATATTTGCCAGTTCTTCAGTTTTAAATTCTTAATTATTTTTTGAATAGTTTTGAGTAAATTATTGGCCGATTTTTGACATTTGTTTCGATCAAAATTATTGGCAAGCCAAGCGTGTTGGTCGGCAATTAACAGAAAGATTTTGCCATGAGGTATTTGGCGTTTGATAAATTCAGCTGATAAAAGAAAACCGATAATATCAAACGGTACAGTTTGGCTAATTTGAGTTTTAGTGGCAATTCCAATGCCGATAAAAATATTCGAATGTGATTGGTCCACAACAAAATTTGCCTGGTTAGGCCAAAAAATAGAATTTTGAGATAAATTAAGCATAAGTGCTGTGGAAAGGATTTGAACCTTTGTAGCTAGTATAGCAAGTGTTTTACGGACACTCCCGATTGACCGGACTCCGGCACCACAGCAGGCACAACAGAGCAAAAAAAATCCCGCCAAGTGCGGGAGTCAAGTCAAAATAGATCCCAAAAGGATCTTTATTTGTGACGTGCTCCGTATGTCCGACGTAACGTCGGACTGACACACGCTAATTCTGTAACGGGAATTCCCGTCCCTGATTTTGTCAGGGCTGCTGAAGGAGTGTAAAAATTCTCCTGTGAACGCTTTATTAAATTGTCAAAACTAAAGGTATTATAACACGGGTTTTAATAATCGGCAAGAATGGGAAGATGGAGATTGGTTTCAATGCGTTTGACTCGTTTTTGCAGGTCGAGATGTTCGTGGTCGAAGAAATCGATGGCACGATCAAGTTTTTTATTGACGGTTTTAAAATTTTTATTGGTTTGTTGTTCTAAGTTTATCAATCTATCGGTAACACCACTTAAGTCGTTTTGAATTTCTATGCGGCTAAGTTTTATCTCTGATCGCAAATTTCTTTCGGTATTTTTAGCTTCGGAGACAACTTCGTCCCGGACAATTTTTTTGATTTGGGTTAAATCCTGTTTAGTGAGCATGCTTTAAATTAGCACGACTTAGATATAATTGGCAAGACTTGAGTGTTAAAGAGGTGAGGTTGAAGCCGCTTAACACGTTTTAATTCGGCATATCTGGGGGTTTGGAGAAATTTAGCTAAAGGCCATACGGAAACTTGCTTATCGACAATATTAGCATGAAGTAAATTTCCTTCACCAAGATAATATGTCAAATGAAAAAGACGGGCATTGGATTGGTTTGTAGGGCCAAAAATGGCAATATCGCCTTCATATTTTAATTGGGTGACGGTTTGGAAAATAAATGTTTCGTCATCATGAATTTCTTTTGACCACATTCCGGAGGGGATAGTAATTCCCAGGCGATGCAGATAAGCAAGATGGATTGATTGTTGGCAGTTGCTAGCCTCAGAATGAGGATCGACACCGGGAGAATTTTCATATCTATAGGGTCGGCCGACTAATGAAAGTAAATCATGATGCATAGGAATTAAAAATAGCATAAAATACAAATATGGCAAATTGGCAAAGAGTTTGGCGGCACCGATTATATAAAGCCAGAGAGTTTACCCGGTTGAACCGGATAAAGACTAAGGCGGATTTGATCCGGTTTTTGGCAGTCTTGGGATTTTTTGGCATTATCGGAGCGTTTTTGATGGGAACGGTTTTATTTGCCTGGTACTCGCGGGATTTACCACAACCGGATAAGGTGGCCAGAAGAGACGGTTTTTCCACGAAAATTATGGATAGAAACGGCGAGCTGTTATACGACGTGTTTGTGGATCAGCGCCGGACGCCGGTGGCGTTTGAGCAGATGCCGGAAGATTTGAAAAAAGCCACAGTGGCGATTGAAGACAAGAATTTTTATTATCATCAGGGCTTTGATCCTTTGGGCTGGCTAAGGGCGATGTTTAACACCATGTTTCGCTTCAGGCGGCTGGCAGGCGGATCGACTTTAACACAACAATTGGTAAAGAATGTATTGTTGACTTCAGAAAGAGCTTTGTCCCGCAAAATTAAGGAGTTTGTGTTGGCGGTGCAGATTGAAAAGAAATATACCAAGGATGAAATTTTACGGATGTATTTAAACGAGTCGCCTTACGGTGGGACAGCCTGGGGAGTGCAGGCAGCCGCGGAAACTTATTTTGGCAAGAATGTTCAGGACCTGAATTTAATTGAGTCGGCGTTTTTGGCGGGTTTGCCGCAGGCGCCGAGTACTTATTCGCCCTATACCGGCGGCGGGGCTTATAAAACCCGGACTAAAGATGTTTTACGGCGGATGCGGGAGGATAGTTATATTACTAAAGATCAGGAAAAGCAGTCATTGGCGGATTTGGATAAAATGGAGTTTTTATTGCCGGGAGCGAGTTTTAAAGCGCCGCATTTTGTGATGTATGTGAAACAGCAGTTAGTGGAAAGATACGGGGAAAAATTGGTGGAGCAAGGCGGGTTAAAGGTAACCACGACTTTAGATTGGGAGTTGCAGAAAAAGGCGCAGGAAATTGTCAGCGAGGAAATTGCCAAGGTGGAAAATTTGCAGATTACCAATGGGGCGGGAATGGTAATGGATACAAAAACCGGAGAAATTTTAGCGATGGTGGGGTCCAAAAATTACAATGATGAAAATTATGACGGCAAAGTAAACGTAAATTTATCTTTGCGGCAGCCGGGATCAGCGATTAAACCGTTGACTTATCTAACGGCCCTAAAGCAGGGTTACTCGCCGGCTTATATGCTGGTGGATGTGGAAACCGAGTTTCCCGGCGGAGCAGATTTACCGGTGTATAAACCAAAAAATTATGACGGCAAGCCGCATGGACCGGTACAGCTGCGGACAGCTTTGGGGAGTTCGTTAAATATTCCGGCGGTAAAACTATTGCAGTTAGTGGGGGTGAAAAGCATGTTGGAAACAGCGTACGAAATGGGTTTTTCCAGTTTGGAACCGACCAATGCGAACGTCAATCGGTTTGGCTTGTCAGTGACTTTAGGCGGAGGGGAAATCAGATTGATTGACATGATTTCGGCCTACAGCGCTTTTTCTAACGGCGGATTTAGGGTGGAGCCGGTGAGTATTTTAAAAGTGGAAGATAACAGCGGCCGGGTGCTGGAAGAATTTAAAGATAACGAGCGCAAAAGAGTGATGAGCGAAGAAGAAGCGTTTATTATTTCGGATATTCTGGCGGATAATAATGCCCGGTTAATTACGTTTGGGGCCAATAGTTTGCTAAAAATTGCCAATCGTCAGGTGGCGGTAAAAACCGGAACAACCGATGACCAAAGAGATAATTGGGCAGTAGGTTGGACGCCAAGTATTATTGTTGAGGTGTGGGTGGGAAACAACGATAATAGCAAGATGAAGGCGGTGGCTTCCGGTGTTTCCGGGGCAACGCCAATTTGGCGCCGGATAATGATGGAGGCTTTGGCAGGCAAGCCGCAGCAGGATTGGGCCGTGCCAAGTGGTGTGACAAGTTTGGAGGTGGATGCAATTTCCGGTTATCCGAGCCATGATGGTTGGCAAGCAAGAAAAGAATATTTTATCAAGGGAACCGAGCCGGTGACGGCTGACCCGATTCATACCAAACTGAAAATTTGTCAGGGGCAGGATAAGTTAGCAACGGAAACAATGATTGCCAAGGGCCAAGCAGAAGAAAAAGAATATATTGTGCTAAAGGAAAATGATCCGGCGGGCGGTGGCAAGAATCGCTGGCAGGAAGGGATTGACGCTTGGATTAACGGCCAAGCAGACGGTAGGTATAAATTTCCAAGAGAGTTTTGCGGCGAGTCGAATGAAGTGGTGGTAGAAATAACCAGCCCGAAAAATCATGATCAAGTAAGTAATGACTTTACTTTCAGTGCCAAAGCGACCGGGAATAACGAGATAGTCAGGGTAAAATTTTATGTTGACGGAGCCGAGAAAAAAAGTTTAAGCAGTCGGCCGTATGAATATAGCCAGCATTTGGATAACGGAACATATACTTTAAAAGTGAAAGCTGAAGATGAAAAAGGCAATGTTGGAGAAAGCGAGATTAAAATCGGAGTCAATCAAGCTTGGGATTGGTCGGCTAGCCCAAGCCCGGCAGTTTCTCCAATCCCTAGCGCAAGTCCCCTACCAAGTCCGACTTAAACTTGGTTTTAAGATTAGCGGCGATTTTCTTTCTGATAGGAGCAATTGTTGTTGATGACAGCTGTTCAGTGTGGCTTTGGTAGGTAATCCTAAACGTAAAATTATTTTCAAACATACTGTAAAGATGAACAGAGGTAATTAAATGATCTATGGTTTTAATTGTTTGGATTACTGGGCCAAGATAAGTATGTTTAGGTAAGGTAAAAGTTAATTCTTCGATAATTGGCGGGTAGAGCGAGATGGGTTGATAGCGGGGATAGCGACGGGTGCGAAGAAGCACCGGTAATAAATCGATGACGGCGGCACTACCCTGATAATCGGCAGGAATAATGGTGTGGAGCTTCAGGGACAGGGCGTCGATAATGCCTTTGAGTTTGGGGAATTCGGGAACACCACTGATAATAAGCTGGAGACGTTCTTCAGGTAATTTTCCCGGGCGGGGTAAATAAACATTGGCAATTTCAAAAGCAGGGAAAGATTGGGTATGGGAAGGAATGAGTGAATTTCTTAAATATTGCCAATCAGTACTTAAAGCATTTTTGATTTTTAGCTGGTTGGGAAAATTTTGACTGATCAGCGAGTTGGTATAGATTTCAGTTAAGCCCATGCCAGCGAGCCAGGTTTTAATCATATATTCCAAATCAAAATGGGTGTCAGGGTAGTTGGTGGGAATTGAGGTGGCCATAAGGCAACTAGGCAAACGATGGTAGCCGTAAATCCGGGCGACTTCTTCGACAATATCTTCAGGAATATTAATATCTTTGGCGCGCCATGATGGTACCCGGCCGTTGGTAAAACCAAGAGAATTAAGAATTTTGTCAACTTCAGGCTGGGTAATTTCGACACCAAGCTGTTGTTTAATTAATTGAAGCGGAGCAGTAACTGTTTTTGGCTGGTAAGGCTGAGGATAAAGATCAATAATTTTACTCCCCTGTTGGCCATTGGCTAATAGTTTAAATAATTGAATTCCTTGGAGTAAAACCGGCATGACTTGTTCCGGATCAGGCGATTTTTCAAATAAAACGGCCGCTTCGGTCCGTTGGGCAAGCTTCATGGATGTTTGGCGGATCCGGACCGGATCGTAAGTTTGAACAAAGAGTAAAACGTTTTTGGTGTGATCGTCGATGGCCGAGTTTAAGCCGCCCATGATGCCGCAAAGGTCGATAAGTTTTTTACTGCCACCTTCGATAACAATATCGCCGCCGGGTAAGGTAAAAGTTTTGTTGTCCAGAGTGGTGATAGTTTCCTTTGGACGTGATAGGCGGAGAATCATTTTGGCTTTAATTTTGTCAAAGTCAAAAGTGTGGACCGGTTGACCATAAAGCCGCATTAAATAATTAGAAATATCAATAATATTATTGAGTGACCGGATACCGGATTTTTCAAGTTGGTTTTTTATTTTTACGGGTGATGATTTGACAGTTACATTTTTAATCACTACGGCAGTAAATCTGGGACATAGTTTTGGGTCAACAGTGATTTGCAGAGGAAATGATGTATTTTGATGCACTTCAGGTAGAGTACCTGAAGTGCGGAATTTTGCTTGGAAGCCGAATTGGGGTAGGATGGCAGCGGCTTCGCGAGCAATACCTAAAATGCTCATCATGTCGACGCGGTTGGTGGTGACTTCAAATTCGTAAATAGAGTCATTTTTAACTTTGGTTAATTTTTCGACAGAGGGGCCGCAAAGAGATAGACACTCGGCAATTTTTTCCGGTGAGGCGCTGGTGATTAAATATTCTTTGAGCCAGGAATATGGGATTGATATATTCATATTAGAATTGGTTTAAAAATTCCTGATTAGTGGAATAAAGTAAGCGGATATCATCAATATTTAAGCCGGGTTTTAGCCTTAAAACCCGTTCGACTCCCCAACCGAAAGCAAAGCCGGAATAAATTTTGGAATGGATGCCGCCGGCGGTTAAGACGTTGGGGTGGACCATGCCGGCGCCGCCGACTTCGACCCAGCCGGATTTGCAAAAACGGCAGCCTTTTCCCTGACAGCTGGTGCAAGTAAAGTCGACTTCAAACGACGGTTCGGTAAATTGAAAGTGGAAAGGCCGGATGCGGGATTTGATTTTCGGACCAAAAAATTGTTGGCCAAAATAGTCGAGGGTGCCTTTTAAATGAGGAATAGAGATGCCTTTATCGACGACCAGGCCTTCGAATTGGTGGAACATAATCGTGTGGGTGGCGTCTTGTTGGCGGCGGTAGCATTTGCCCAGGTTAAGCATTCTGATTGGCGGGTTTTTAACCCGTTCCATTTCCCGAACTTGGCCATTACTGGTATGGGTGGTGAGGACCATTTTGCCCTTGGTCGGGTGAGCGGGAGTGTCGATAAAAATTGTTTCCCATTCATCCCGGGCCGGATGGTCTTCCGGCATATTTAAGGCCTCAAAAACATAATGGTCCCAGTCGACTTCCGGGTAGCGGACGCGGGTAAAACCAATGTGTTCAAAGATGCGGGTGATTTCCTCGATGGCTTGGGTGATTGGGTGGAGGTGGCCGTGAGGAACCGGCGTGCCGGGAGCAGTTGTATCCAGCCAAGCCGTAGTTGGCTGATTTAATTCTTTTAGGCGTTGATTAAGACTGGTTTCCAGAGTGGATTTAACGTCGTTAATTAAGCGGCCCATGGCGACTTTGGCGGTTGGGTCCAGAGAGGCTAGAGTTTTTAGGATTTGATTAATTTCGCCTTTGCGGCCTAAGTAAGCCACGCGCAAATGTTCCAAATCGGCAGGAGTTTCGGTTTGATTAATCGAGGCAAGCGCTTGGTTTTTTAAGTTTAAGAGGTTGGCAGGCATGCTTACTTAACGCGGTTGACCAGCTGAAGAAAAACTTCTTGATGGCGGACGGCCAGTTCAGCAAGGATTTTCCGGTTAAGGACAATTTTTTTGGAGCCTAAGGCGGCAATAAAACGGGAGTATTTTAAGTCAGTGGCAAATAAAGCGGCTTTGATGCGCTGAATCCATAAAGTGCGGAAGTTTCTCTTTCTTAACTTGCGGCCGTGAAAAGCGTATTGGCCGGCATGCAAGCTGGCTTCTTTGGCGACTTTGTAAAGCCGGTTTTTGGTCATCCGGTAACCCCGGTTAGATTTAATTAACTGATGGTGTTTTTGGTGACGGACTGTACCGGTTTTAACGCGCATAAGTTATTTTGCCAACATGGCTTTAATTTTCTTGGCCATTTTATTTTTAATAGTATGAGGGACATTGCTGCGGCGGCGGTTGCGGTTACTGCGATTGGATTTTAAGTGGCGGTTTTGGGCGCCGCGGCGCATAACCTTGCCGGTTTTGGTGACCCGGAAGCGTTTGGCTAACGATTTTCTGACTTTAAGGGCTTTACTTTGTTTCTTCATGTTTTTTAGCTATTTTTTTGGGGGCGATAATCGTCCACAAAAGCTTGCCTTGCAGTTTGGGTTCAACGGATTGGGTCCCAAACTCAATTAATTGATCGACGGCTTTTTTCAAGATATCCTGGCCGAAATCTTTTTTAGTGATTTGGCGGCCGGTGAACTTAACGGTTAATTTTACCTTATGTCCTTCCAGAAGAAAAGCCTTAATTTTTTCCATGCGGGTACTAAAGTCATTTTGAGCGATAAACGGAGTAAAACGGACTTCTTTTTGGCCGGTAACCTTGGTTTTTTTCTTGCCTTCTTTTTCTTTTTGGACCTGCTGGTACTTAAATTTATTGAAATCAATAATTTTGGCGACCGGGGGTTTGGCCTGGTCAGCGACTAAAATGACGTCCATGCCCATCTGGCGGGCTTTGAAGATCGCTTCGTCCCGGGTCATGACGCCGATCTGCTTTTCATCCGGGCCGATGATCCGAAGCTCGGGAGCAGTAATGTATTGATTGATTTTATAAAACTTTTGCATAGATTTCTTGGGTGATTTTATCAGTAAACTGCTTAATTGTCATCTGGCCAAAATCTTTACCACTACGATTTCGAATAGAAACGGTGGTTGAATCAACTTCTTTTTGGCCAATAATTAACATATAGCTGACTTTGGCTTTCTGCGCCTCGCGGATTTTATTGCCTAAAGATTCCGGGCGGTCATCCAGTTCAGCCCGGACTTTATTGGCCCTGAGTTCTTTGAGGATTTTAGCGGCATAATCATTTTGTTTGTCGGTAATGGGTAAGATTTTTACCTGAACCGGAGTCAGCCAAGTGGGAAAGTTAGCGCCAAAGTGTTCGATTAAGAAACCAATAAAGCGTTCATGAGAACCAAGTGGAGCGCGATGAATGATTACAGGAGTCTTGTCAGATCCATCTTTATCGGTATATTTGAGTTTAAATCGTTCCCCCATGAAAAGATCGACTTGATTCGTGGAAATGGCAAATTCCCGGCCAATGGAACTTTCAATAATAAAATCGATTTTCGGGCCGTAAAAAGCGGCTGAGCCAATTTCAGTGACCATAGGAATGTCGACTTGCTTGGCCGCCTCGCGCATTAAAGCTTCGGCTTTTTGCCACATGGCTTCATTGCCGTGGTATTTGGCTTTATTTTTAGGGTCGCGAAGGGCCAGTTCTAAGTGATACTTGGTAATGCCTAAAGTTTTATAGTAATACTGGTGTAGTTTCATGACATCGACAAATTCTTTGACGGCTTGGTCTTCGGTGCAATAAATATGGGAGTCGTTTTGGGAAAAACCGCGGACCCGCATCATGCCAAAAAGTTCACCGGAGGCTTCATAGCGGTAACAAGTGCCGTATTCTGCCAGGCGGAGGGGCAGATCTTTATAACTTTTCGGACTGGCAGCATAAATTTGGTGATGATGGGGGCAGTTCATGGGTTTTAAGATATATTCTTCGCCCTTATCCCCTTTCATTATTGGATACATGTCATTTTTATAGTAAGGCAAGTGGCCGGAAGTTTTGTAAAGCTCGGTTTTAGCGATGTTGGGAGTAGTAACGCGCTGGTAGCCCCACTGGCTTTCGGTTTGTTTGGCCCAAGCTTCAATTTCTTCCTTGATAATGTTGCCTTTGGGGAGCCAGAGAATCAAACCTTGGCCAACTTGGTCGCTGATGGTAAATAATTCCAGCTCTTTGCCGAGTTTCCGGTGGTCGTTTTTCTTGGCCAGTTCTAACTTGGCTAAATATTCAGTTAATTCTTTGGTTGTTTCAAATGCGGTACCGTAGATGCGGGTGAGCATTTTATTTTTTTCGTCGCCGTGCCAATAGGCGCCGGCAACCGACAAAAGCTTAAAAGCCTTAATTTTCCCGGTGGTTTGGGCGTGTGGGCCGGAGCAGAGGTCAACATCAATATTACCCATCCGGTAGATTGAAACGGGTTCTTTTTTGGCCTCAATTTGTTTGATCCAGTCGAGTTTGTAAGGATTAGAATCAAATAATTTATTAGCTTTGGTGACGGTGATAATTTCCGGTTTCATGGCCAAATTTTGGCCGATTAGCTGTTGCATTTCCGCTTCGATTTTGGGAAAATCCGCCTCGCTGATTTTTTGATCCAGGTCAAAATCAAAGTAAAAACCGTCTTTAGTTGCCGGACCCATGGCTTTTTTAAGCTTGGGGTACAAATTTTGCATGGC